>CADAOD010000065.1 GCA_902789415.1 uncultured Prevotellaceae bacterium | reverse complement strand
TCAGGAAATCACGCAAACGCAGACGGCGGCGGTAACGTTGAAGGATGATACCATCACCCAGCTGCTGTGGGAATGGGGCGATGAGATTGAGGAACTGAGTGAGTACTATCCTGCACTCAAGGATGTGTGCAAGGGCTTAAAGCACAACCAGTACCCAGCAGCCCTGTTTGTGGCAGGCGGCTTGATGATGACGCTGATGACACGATGCACCTACCGCTTTTACCATCGCCCCGAGGAGTTGCGACGCCTGAACAACTCAACCCTGATTATTGGCGACCCAGCCAGTGGTAAATCGTTTGCCACCCGCTTGTTTAAGTTGCTGGCAGCACCTATCATCGAAGCCGATAAAATAGGTAAGGAGGCCATTAACGCCTATCGTGAGCAGATGCGCACCAAGGGTGCTAACAAGGAAAAGCCAAAGAAACCCAAGGTGATTGTGCGTGTACACCCAGCGCGAACCAGTAATGCCCAGTTTATTCAGGACATGGTGAACAGTGTAGAGGAGGTGGATGGCGAGCCCATGCAGCTGCACATGCTGACGTTTGATACGGAGCTGGATAATACCATCTGCGTGCAGAAAGGCGGCTCGTGGATCGACAAGCAGAGCATGGAACTGAAGGCGTTCCACAACGAGGAGGACGGTCAGGCTTACTCGAACAACGACTCTATCCTGCAGGATTTCTTCGTGACTTGGAACTACATCTACACGGGTACGCCCATCGCGCTGAAAAAGAAGGTGAACGCGCAGAACTTCGGCTCAGGACTGGCCACCCGCCTGACCTGCATTCCGCTGCCTGCTACCAACTTTAAGATGATGAGTCGTGAAAGCAATGTGGATTACGATAGCGACAACCGCTTAAAGGAATGGGCTAAGAAGCTGGATCGCACCAAGGGCGAACTCTCAGTTCAGAAGCTGGTAGATGAGCTCTACGACTGGACAGCCCGCCGCATGGCCGATGCAGAGGAGAACGACAGCAAAGCCGACGAAATGCTGCTGAAGCGCTGCGCCTACCACGGTTTGAACTTCTCAGCGCCGTTCATCGTAATGCGCCACTGGGGCGAGTTGCATCAGGATGGCGAATTCTGGTGTGGCACGTTCGAGACTGACGAAATCGATTGGCGCTTGGCCGAACTGATAGTGAACATACAGTATGCCTGTCAGCGTTACTACTTTGGTGCCATGGCCGAGAACTACTTCGACAACAAGCTAAAGGAGGCCAGCGTAAACGTACAGCGCCGCAAAAAGACCTACGAGGGTTTTGACCGCCTACCTGATGAATTTACCATCGATGATGTGGTGCGCTGTTTTAAGCTGAATAGCAGTTCATCTGCCCGTTCAAGGGTATTCCGATTGCAGAAAGACCGATTGATAGAAAAGGCCAGTGAGTATTTTGAAAACGGAACCACCAAAGCTAAGTACAAGAAAACGGGTATACAGATGCTTTAACGGTGTTGCAGAGTTGCAAAGTTGCACAGTTGCATAGAGCAAAATGTAAGAATGTAATAATTAAAAATTGAAGAATGGAACAGATAGTTCAGTTAAATAGTAAAGCAAACCTCTCCGAGCATTTTGTGCTCGGGGAGTTCACCAGGAGTAAGTATCCTGAGGTGTATAATGTGCCCAGTCATGAGGCGATTGCTAATATGAAGCGATTGTGTGTTTGGTTAGAAGTATTGCGAAATAAGGTTGGGCATCCAATCGTGATTAATTCAGGTTATCGATCGCCGCAGTTGAATCGGAAGGTTGGGGGAGCACCCACCAGTAATCACTTAACGGGCTGTGCCGTAGATATACGCACATCGGGCTTTGAACAAGCCATTGAATATACAGCCATATTAATAGCCTACGCTACAGAAAGTAATCAGGAGTTTGATGAATTGCTGATAGAAAAGAATCGCTATGGTGCCATCTGGGTACACTTTGCGGTAAGGCCGAAAGAAAATCGGCATAAAATACTATTTATTGTAAGCATTCGATAAACTGCATATAGTAATACCTAATATATAACAACAGCAGTTATAACTTCATATGTTATAGCTGCTGTTATATATTTATTATACCTA
>CADAOD010000064.1 GCA_902789415.1 uncultured Prevotellaceae bacterium | reverse complement strand
TGATGTTGTGCTGTTGCTTTTTACTGAAAGCTGCTACTAACGACTCATAAATCTACCCTTAATCGTGTATTGGATGATAGTTGCGGATTTTAGGTTAAATTTTTTTTCATTATCATGCAGTACAAGCCATCCATCATGAATACAACCATCAACATCCAATATATATGGTCTACCAAAACTCATTGAATTAGAGAGTATAAAATCGCCTCTATGTACAAGACGGCTTTTCTTAACACCTTCCGGTTTTATTTTCTCTTTCGTTTGAGTAATATAACGTGACCCTTCAACAGCATCACCAATCTTAATCCAATTTATACCATCGGACTTATCTGTAATATAGTCTGCTATCGGTCTTGGAGAGCCACCTCTTTCAATGGTACAAACCTCTCCAAGTTTCTTATATTCCCACTTACTTCTATCCATATATCTTAGTTAAATGCACCGATTTCGGTACAATTAGAATCTATTCATCTTTATTTGTGGCGAATTCGCCATAATTGTCGAGTCGCGCTTTCGCTGCCTCTAACGATTTCTGAATCTGATGCATCAGCACATGACGTGGAGGCAGTTCTGTAAGATACTTGGCCACCTTAATACCTACCTTGTCTAGTTGCAACAGTTCTATCTGTTCCTCACTGCCCTCTGTGCAGAGTAATAGTCCAAGTGGCGGTTCTTCGCCTGGCTCCATTTCGTTAGCCTCAAGCCAGCGCAGATATAGTTCCATCTGGCCCTTGTACTCGGCCTTGAATCGGCCTTTCTTTAGGTCGATGGCAATCAAGCGATGCAGGCGACGATGATAGAACAACAGATCGAGATAAAAGTCCTCGCCATCGATAATCATACGCTTCTGACGAGCCACAAAGCTAAAGCCATTACCCAACTCGATGATGAACTGCTCTAAATGAGCCACTAAACAATCTTCCAAACTCTTTTCGCTATAAAAGCCTTTAAGGCCTGTAAACTCCAAGAAATAAGGACTCTTGAAAACCAAGTCGGGACTCATCACGTTATCATCGCGCAATGTGGATAGTTCTTTCTTAATGAACTCGTCAGGTTTGCCGCTGATAGCTGTGCGTTCAAAGAGCATACCGTCAATCTTTGCCCGAAGGGTTCTTTTACTCCATCTTTCCGATGCTGCCATCGTCAGATAGAACTCACGTTGCAGCTCATCCTTTAGTGGCATAACTTCTACAAAATGAGACCACCACAATTGTCGCGCCAGTGGTGCGACAATTTGAGAATCGGGAAAAAGTGTAGCAAATTGCATCATCCTACGGATACTTTTCTCATCAAATCCTTTCCGGCCAAATTCTTCTTGTAATTGTCGCGCCACCTGCGCGACAATTTGTTTCCCGTACTCAGCGCGCTGATTTCCAAGCACTTCACGATTAATGCGCTCGCCAATATGCCAGTACATCATGGTCTGGGCATAGTTGGCTGTAGCAGCTACCTGTCCACGCGCCTGTTCAATGATCTGACGCAAATCCTGTATCAGAGATTGTCCCGTCAGTGATGAGACTATTTGCTTTTTATCTTCGATTTCCTTCATTGCCTTTTCTAATTGTGTACGCAGTGCGTACAATATTACAAATACTTGGTTTTAAACTCCTGCTGCTTAGCAGCAAACTGATCCTCGAGGGCCTCGATACGGGCAAACACATCCTTGGGATCGTCGTAAACCACTTTTTCGCGAACCACTTCCTTGTACTTATTAAAGGTCAGGTCGTAGTCGTTCTGTCGTATCTCATCAACTGGCACCATGAAACTTTGGTCCTTACGGGTGCGATCAGCTTCAGCATCCAAGTTCTGCCAACGCTGCAACAGGTCGGGGATATCATCATCGCTGCAGGGTGTACGCTTGGCATTGAGCGTAAAGCCATCGCCACGCATCTCGTAGAACCACACCTTATCAGTACCACCAGCATCGGTCTTGGTAAACACCAGAATGGCGGTAGAAACACCGCTATATGGCTGGAACACACCAGCAGGCATAGAGATAACGGCACGTAAGCATTGCTTATCAACCAGCTCCTTTCGGATGGCCATGTGGGCCTTATCGTTACCAAACAGCACGCCATCGGGTACTACCGAGAAGCATCGACCACCCACCTTAAGCGAGCGAACAAACAGCGCCACAAACAGCAGTTCGGTAGCATTGGTATTGGCTATCGAGAGCAGACTCTTACTGATAGTTCCCTTGAGTACCTTACCCGAGAATGGCGGATTGGCCACACAGAGTGTATAGCGGCTCTGATCGGTATTATCCTCTGAGAGCGAGTCCTGATACTTGATATTGGGCGAAGGAATGCCATGCAGCAGCATGTTCATCGCACCAATACGCAGCATGGTCTGGTCGGTATCAAAACCATTAAACATGGTAGAATAATAGCGCTTGCGCACATCAGCATCGGCCTGGATGGTGGCGCGATTCTGGTCGTAAATCTGTCGGGCAGCCTCCATAATGAATCCTGCACTACCCATCGCAGGGTCGCAAATCACATCATCTATCTTAGGCTCGGCCATCGTGATAATCATGCGGATGATATGTCGAGGGGTGCGGAACTGTCCGTTCTGGCCTTTCTCCGACATGCGCGCCAGCATATACTCATACACATCGCCCATCGTGTCGGCATCTTCCATATCCAGCAAGTCGATATCATCTACCACCGACTGCAGCACATCTGCCTTTGGAATGCTGAACACAGCATCCTGCATATAGCGGCTATAAGCCGAACCACTCTCCTTGCCAATACCCTTGATAAACACAAACACATTATTACGCACGTGGTGCAACATATTCTGAGCCGAGAAGCTCTTGAATACCGACCAGCGCAATTCCTCGTAAGGTACCTCTTGGTTGGTTTCGGGGTTGGTCCACTTCTGCCCTTTCTTAAACAAAGGGTCTTCGAGTTCGTATCCAAACTCGATAGCATTGCTCTCTTCACGTCGCTGCTTATCATCCAGCAACTTAATGAAAAACAGATATGTAAGCTGTTCAAGGATAGTGACGGGCACGGTGATTCCACCTGCCCAAAGTGTATCCCAAATTTTATCTATACGGCTTTTTACGTCGCCGGTTATAGTCGAAGAATTCTGGTTCTGGTTACTTGCCATCTTATCTAATTAT
>CADAOD010000063.1 GCA_902789415.1 uncultured Prevotellaceae bacterium | reverse complement strand
GTTGTGAATGTCGGTCCTCTTGTGGTTGGGGCTAAACCATCCTTAGAATGGTCCGTGGCCCATGCAGCTGGTGGTGCCCAGTGCCGTTGCTATCGCTGTCCCCTGTCAGGGGACGGTTCTCTGACATCTCGCCGCTGCTAATTATTTTTGTGCGATAATCGCCTGAATGTTTGGTGGTATCGGATAATTTTTGTACTTTTGCGGGCGTTAATTAACTTATTTACGAACTTTTATTTTTGCTTTAAGCAATGAAGAAACAATTTGTGATAACGGTAAAGCAGTTGGTGCTATACCTCTTTCTGGATCAGGGAATCGCAGTGTTGCTGATGATTCCATTTATGTTTCATGCCATACATAAAGGGCTGAAAGGACCGGCTTTGCAGGATTATCTTAGCAATTCGAGCGGTGCTTTATGTGTGATGATAATTTGCTGCATTATTACGATAGCGGTATTCCAGAAGAAACGATATGTAAGTTTTAAGCCCGGACGCATAGCACCCAGTAACTACTTGAAGGCTGCAGGGTTTGCCATGCTGATAGCCTGGGGCTGGGAGTTTACCGAGGGGGCTGCCATACAACTCATGGGTATCGATAAGATGTTTCCTGAGGAGGAAGAACATTTTGATATGATGAATAAAATGTTGTCGACCCCTCTGGGCCTTATCGCCGCAGGCATATTGGTACCTATTACCGAAGAGATTGCATTTCGCGGCATATTGGTAGGCGGAATGCTGCGTATGCGACTAAAACCTTGGATTGCTATCCTGCTGCCAGCCCTTGTCTTCGGTCTTGCCCACGGTACCTACACGCAGTTTGTTGGCACCACCATCTTTGGCATCATCTGTGGCTGGCTCTACTGGCGCACCAGGAGCCTTCTGCCTGGTATCCTTGTTCATATTACCAATAACACCACAGTATTCTGTATAGTTGCGTTTAGCAATGACCCAACTGGCGATATCCCCACAAAGTACTGCTTGCTATTACTCGCCATCTTCCTACCCCTGCTGGCTATAGGTTTAAGGTGGTATAACCAAAAAATTAGGAGTTAGCACCCCCTGCCTGGGGACTCTGTGGCAGGCGTTTGTTTAGAAAACTATAAAGATGCCTAGAAAAAATAGTGGAATGTGGTATGAGGTTCACCCTACGCCAGTGAAAGGCGCAGATGGGAAGAACTTGGTTTATGTTCGCCCCAAAAGCGGACTGAAGTTGAGTATGAGCGAGTTAGAGGATTACTGCGAGGGAATGAATTCTCTGCGGTATGGCGAATTGAGTCGCGCCTTCGATGCGTTTATAAGAGCGGCTGGAAGATTTCTTGCCGAAGGTTATCGTATTGATACACCTATAGGCTCGTTTGCTCCAAGATTGGTTCTTACCAAGCAGATAACCGATGCCAGCGAGGTGAAAGATCGCGATGTACGATTGGAAGGTGTAGAGTACAATCCAGGAAAACTGTGGGATAAAGAGATAAAGAAGTGGCTGAGCGGATTCCGTCGTTATCATAATCCAGATACACAAGAACTAATGGCCGATAAGGAACAATTAGAGCAGATAATGCGAGGCGTTGTCCAGCGTACGGGTTATATTACAGCAGGTATGTTCTCGCGTGTTTCTGGTCTTACGCTCTATTCCGCGCGCAAACAGCTCAACTTGTGGACTCTTGGCAAAAATCCCAAACTGCTGAAGACACAGATGGGCAGAGAGCATGTATACACAGAGGTTTAGGAAGCGAAAATTAGTTTTGAATTGCCTATACCCGAACGATTGTTTGCGTATAGGCGCACATTCGTTTGGGTATAGGCGAATAATCGTTTGCGTATAGGCAAACGATAGATGAGTAGACTCATTGTACCTGTTTTCCTTACTTGTTGTACCTGTTTTCCTTAGAACTTGTACCGTAAAACCTAACTACTCATTTTTTTTCTTCCTGGGCTTGGGCTCAGGAAGATGTTTACAGGTTTCCTTGACCGAATATCTTGCCATCGCAATAAATGCCGTAGTCGCCAAACATCTTCTTGGTAACTGTTTATTTTGAAAGGCGTGTGTTTTTATGCTGATTTTTTTTGTTAGTGACGATTTTTTTGTTATATTTGCAGCAGAAACCTAAAACAATTGCAATTATGAATATCTACGAAGAAGCCAATAGATGTCTGCTTTGTCAGGATGCACCTTGCACCAAGGCTTGTCAGACGGGCGATCCTGCACGCGCTATCCGTGCCATCAGGTTTGATAACCACAAGCCCGCCCTGCGCTGGGTAAAGGACTGTAGCGATGCCGACTTGGAACGTGCCGAGCAGGCCTGCATACACTATAACTGGCCTATTTGCATACGTGAGATGATGCGCGCCATACACCCCGACGATGTGGACGATAGCCAGTATCCGCCACTCGATATCACCTTCTGCGGTATTAAGTGCGAAAATCCGTTCTTCCTGGCCTCGTCGGCTGTGTGCACCAACTACGAGATGGTGGCCAATGCCTTTGACGCTGGCTGGGCTGGTGTGTTTTACAAAACCATCTGCATGCAGGAAATAAAGGAGGTATCGCCCCGTTTCGATGCTATGCACAACAATGCCACACACGGCGATTTCTACGGCTTCCGCAACATGGAGCAGTTGAGCGAGAACCCCGTTGAGATGGACTTTGACATACTGCACCGCTTGAAGTGGAACTATCCCACAAAAGTGGTGGTGGCCAGCATTATGGGACAGACCGAAGAGGAGTGGGTAGCCTTGGCCAAGATGGCCCAAGAGGCTGGTTGCGATGCGGTGGAGCTGAACTTCTCGTGTCCGCAGATGAAACACAAGGGTATGGGTAGCGACGTGGGGCAGAGTCCCGAGCTGGTAAACACCTTTACCGCCTGTGTAAAGCGCAGCGTAAAAATACCCGTTATCCCTAAGATGACGCCCAACATTACGCATATTACCGAGCCTGCCCAGGCTTGCTTGCAGGCGGGTGCCGATGCCATCTCGGCCATCAACACCATCAAGTCGGTAACGATGGATGCGAGGGCCGAAGTGGCTGGCGCGCGTACCATTTCGGGCTACTCGGGTAGGGCTGTACGTCCCATTGCCCTGCGACATGTACTGGAGCTGGCACAGATGCCCGAAAAGCCTGTGCTGAGCGGCATTGGCGGCATTGAGACTTGGCGCGATGCCTTGGAGTTTATACAACTGGGTTGCAGCAACGTGCAGGTGTGCACCGCTGTGATGCAGTACGGTTATCGCATTATCGACGACCTGGTGCTGGGATTGCGCCGCTATCTGGCCAAACGCGGCATAAAGGAGTTGGCGCCACTGGTAGGCGAGTCGCTACCGCTATTCCTGCATCCCGATTCGCTTAATCGCGACACTATTGTTTACCCGCAGTTTAATAAGGAACAGTGCGTGGGCTGTGGCAGATGCGAGATATCGTGCAGCGATGGCGGTCATCAGGCCATCATCTTTGATCACGAAACCCGCAAGCCGCGCCTGGTGGGTAGTCGTTGCGTGGGCTGCCATCTGTGCTGCCTGGTATGTCCTGCCGGTGCCATCGGCGAGAGCAAACGCGTGCCGCATCGCCGTTAGCTTATCGGGCTAACGGCCCATCACATTTTTGTTAAGTTGACGTTGCAAAGATAATTGTTAGCACCAACCTATCGTGCTGATATCCCGTGTTTTTTGATTTTTTATCAATAAACATCGAGGCATAGCTATGCTATGACAGTTTTTTTTCGTAACTTTGCACGCGATTTTAAGAACGTACGTTTAAAAATAGATATTAGATTATGGCAAAGAAAGCACTTTTGATGATTCTCGATGGATGGGGAATCGGTAAGCATGGTAAGGGTGATGTTATCTTCAACACTCCAACTCCTTACCTCGATCTGTTAACAGCTACTTCGGCTCACTCTCAGCTCCAGGCTTCGGGTGAGGACGTTGGTCTGCCCGACGGACAGATGGGTAACTCTGAGGTGGGTCACCTGAATATCGGTGCCGGACGCATCGTTTATCAGGACCTCGTAAAGATCAACCGTGCCTGCAAGGACGGTTCTATCGTTGAGAATCCTCAGGTAAAGGCTGCTTATACCTATGCCAAGGAGAATAATAAGAAACTGCACCTGATGGGTCTTTGCTCTGATGGTGGTGTGCACTCAAGCCTCGACCACCTCTTCAAACTCATCGAGGTGGGTAAGCACTATGGTCTGAAGAACCAGACCTTCGTACACTGTTTCATGGACGGTCGTGATACCGACCCAAAGAGCGGTAAGGGCTTCATCGAGCAGGTGACAAAGGTTTGTGCCGACAACGATGCTGCCATCGCCTCTATTATCGGTCGTTTCTATGCTATGGACCGCGACAAGCGTTGGGAGCGCGTGAAGGAAGGTTATGATCTGATAGTGAACGGTACTGGCAAGCAGGCCACCGATATGGTGAAGGCTGTTGAGGAGAGCTATGCCGACGGTGTGACCGATGAGTTTATCAAGCCTATTCACAATAGCAGCGTGAACGGCTGTATTGAGGAGGGTGACGTAGTAATCTTCATCAACTTCCGTAACGACCGTGCTAAGGAGCTCACCATCGTGCTTACACAGCAGGATATGCCAGAGCAGGGCATGAAGACGATTCCTGGACTGCAGTATTACTGCATGACTCCATACGACGCCAGTTTCACTGGTGTGAACATCCTCTTCCCTAAGGAGAACGTAGAGAATACACTGGGTGAGTATCTCTCTCAGCAGGGCAAGAAGCAGCTGCATACTGCCGAGACCGAGAAGTATGCTCACGTAACATTCTTCTTCAACGGTGGTCGCGAGCAGCCATACGAGGGCGAGGATCGTATCCTGGTGCCAAGTCCAAAGGTTGCTACCTACGACCTGAAGCCTGAGATGAGCGCCTTCGAGGTAAAGGATAAGCTGGTGGGGGCCATCAATACACAGGAGTACGATTTTATCGTTGTAAACTTTGCTAACGGTGACATGGTGGGTCACACAGGTGTTTACAACGCTATTGCCAAGGCTGTCTGGGCTGTTGACAACTGCGTGAAGGACGTGATCGAGGCTGCTAAGGCCAACGATTACGAGGCTATCATCATTGCCGACCATGGTAATGCCGATAACGCTATCAACGCCGATGGTACTCCAAATACCGCTCACTCACTGAACCCCGTTCCTTTCATCTATGTAACCAACAACAACTCGGCTACAGTTAAGGACGGACGTCTGGCCGACGTGGCTCCTTCAATCCTGCACATCATGGGTCTG
>CADAOD010000062.1 GCA_902789415.1 uncultured Prevotellaceae bacterium | reverse complement strand
CATCGGTATCGGTCTGCAGAGCTTCTGTATCCCCGGATCAGTAGCCGACGATCGTAAGGTAGGTATCGGTCACGGTAACCTCGCCGCTCGTCTGCTCCGCGAGGAGACTGAGTGCTTCGCATTCCTCGCTGGTCACGAGAGCTTCGCTGCTGCTGAGGGTGCTATCAAGATTGCTGAGATGGCTAACAAGGTTCGTAAGAAACCTCTGCGTGTTATCCTGAACGGTCTTGGTAAGGACGCTGCTCAGATCATCAGCCGTATCAACGGTTTCACATACGTACAGACCAAGTTTGACTACTTCACCGGCGAGCTCAACGTTGTTAAGGAGGTTCCTTATGGCAACAACCCCAGCCGTCTGAAGGTTAAGTGCTATGGTGCCGACGACGTACGTGAGGGTGTAGCTATCCTGTGGAAGGAGAACGTAGATGTATCTATCACTGGTAACTCTACCAACCCAACACGTTTCCAGCACCCAGTAGCTGGTACTTACAAGAAGGAGCGCGTACTCGCTGGTAAGCCTTACTTCTCTGTAGCATCTGGTGGTGGTACTGGTCGTACACTGCACCCAGACAACATGGCAGCCGGTCCTGCTTCTTACGGTATGACCGATACCATGGGTCGTATGCACTCTGACGCTCAGTTCGCTGGTTCTTCATCAGTACCTGCACACGTTGAGATGATGGGATTCCTGGGTATGGGTAACAACCCAATGGTAGGTGCAACTGTTTCTGTAGCCGTTGCTATCGACCTCGCCCTGAACAAGAAATAAAATTATTTTCTTGAAATATAGTTAATTGAGCCTCGCCGATTATGCGGGGCTTTTTTTGTGCTCATATTTAGGCAAATATCAAAATAATATTGTATATTTGCACCAAAATTATATGACGTATGAAGATAGTTATTTTAGATGGTTTTACAGCTAATCCTGGCGATTTGTCGTGGAGCGAGCTGCAGAAGTTGGGCGATGTAACGGTGTATGAGCGTACGGCGCCCGAGGAAACGGTAACAAGAGCGGCTGATGCCGAAGTGGTGCTGACCAACAAAGTGCTGATTACCCGCGAGGTGATGGCACAGTTGCCCAAGCTGAAGTATATCGGCGTGTTGGCAACGGGCTACAACGTGGTGGATATCGAGGCGGCTCATGAGCGTGGTATTGTGGTAACCAACGTGCCGGCTTACAGCACCGAGAGCGTGGCACAGATGGTGTTCTCGCATCTGCTAACGGTAACTAACCGCACCGAGCATTATGCCCAGCAGAACCGTGAGGGCAAGTGGAGTAGGAGTAAGGATTTCTGTTACTGGGATGCCCCGATTACAGAGCTGGCTGGTAAAACATTCGGTATCGTGGGTTTGGGCAATATCGGTATGCGTGTTGCCCAGATTGCTTTGGCCTTCGGCATGAAGGTAAAAGCTTTTAGCAGCAAGCAGCAGTTGCCTGCTGGTATAGAAAAGGTGAGCATGGACGAGCTATTGGCTACAGTAGATGTGCTGTCGCTGCACTGTCCGTTAACCGACAGCACGCGTCACCTTATTAATAAAGAGAGTCTGAAGAAGATGAAGCCATCGGCCATCCTGATTAATACGGGTCGCGGACCGCTGATTGACGACGATGCTGTGGCTGAAGCGCTGAAAGAAGGACGCCTGGGTGCCTTCTGCGCTGATGTGATGACCGTTGAACCGCCTGCTGCTGATAATAAACTGCAGAAGCAGCCCAACGCTTATATCACGCCGCACATTGCTTGGGCAAGTACCGAAGCAAGAGTGCGACTGATACAGATAGCAACTGAAAATGTGCGCTGCTTTATCAGCGGGAAACCACAGAATATTGTTTAAATCTCGAAATCGAGGCAGGAGCGCTGAACGGTGTAAGGACGAACCTTGCCGTTGGCTACGGCTACATGCTCGGGGTGAACGGCATAGCCCTTCAGCGCTTCTTCGCTTTCGAGTGTGCTGTCGAGCATCACGTCGGCATTTGATGATGCCAGGCGACCATCGATATGTACCTTTACATCGAGCAGTCCGGGAACCTTACCTACCAAGCCCTCAAGACCAGCCTTGATACCAGCCTTAACCTTTTGCTTCTCCTCGTCACTCAGTTCTGGATTCAATGTCCAAAGAATAATATGCTTTACCATAACCTTAAAAAATAAATGTTTGTTAGGTGCAAAAATAGGCAAAATAATCTGTTTGGCAAAGAAATTTTGCGAAAACAAATCACAATTCAAGGTTTTTTAGTAAATTTGCGCCAAATAATAAAAATCAATAATCAATATGGCAACAGTTGACGACAAGAAAGTGATTTTCTCGATGGTGGGCGTGAGCAAAACCATCCAGCAAAACCAGAAACAAGTACTTAAAAACATCTACCTGAGTTTCTTCTACGGCGCTAAGATTGGTATCATCGGTTTGAATGGTGCTGGTAAATCTACGTTGATGAAGATTATCGCCGGACTGGATCAGCAGTATCAGGGCAATGTGGTGTGGAGTCCCGGCTACAGCGTGGGCTATCTGCCACAGGAGCCACCGTTGAACGAGGAGAAGACGGTAAAGGAGAACGTGATGGAAGGCGTGCAGCACGTGTACGATGCGCTGGCTGAGTACGACGAGATAAACGTAAAGTTCGGATTACCAGAATATTACGAGGATGCCGACAAGATGGATAAGCTGATGCAGCGACAGGCTGAGCTGCAGGATATCATCGACGCCACCGATGCCTGGAACATGGACTCGAAGTTGGATCGCGCGATGGCTGCATTGAACTGTCCTCCGGGCGATTGGAGCGTGAAGAACCTCTCGGGTGGTGAGCGCCGCCGTGTGGCTTTGTGCCGACTGTTGTTGCAGAAGCCCGATGTGTTGCTGCTCGATGAGCCTACCAACCATCTGGATGCTGAGAGTATCGACTGGTTGGAGCAGCACCTGCAGCAGTACGAGGGTACGGTGATTGCCGTAACGCACGACCGTTACTTCCTGGATGATGTGGCTGAGTGGATTCTGGAGTTGGACCGCGGTGAGGGTATCCCCTGGAAGGGAAACTACTCAAGCTGGCTGGAGCAGAAATCGCAGCGCTTGGCTCAGGAAGAGAAATCGGCTTCGAAGCGCCGCAAGACGCTGGAACGCGAGTTGGAGTGGGTACGTATGGCGCCCAAGGCCCGACACGCTAAGGGTAAGGCTCGATTGAACTCGTATGAGATGATGCTGAACGAGGAGCAGAAACAGAAGGAAGAGAAACTGGAAATCTTTATTCCTAACGGACCTCGTTTGGGTAATAAGGTGATCGAGGCTGAGCACGTAGCTAAGTCGTTCCCCGAGAAGACGCTGTTTAGCGACTTGAACTTCAACCTGCCACCAAACGGTATCGTAGGTGTGATTGGTCCTAACGGTGCGGGTAAAACTACGTTGTTCCGCCTGATTATGGGCTTGGATAAGCCCGATGCCGGACAGTTCGCAGTAGGAGAGACCGTGAAGCTGAGCTATGTGGATCAGCAGCATAAGGATATCGACCCCACCAAATCGGTTTACGAGGTGGTGAGTCAGGGTAACGAGACTATCCGTATGGGCGGTAAGGATGTAAACGTGCGTGCTTATCTTTCGCGCTTTAACTTCAGCGGTGCCGATCAAGAAAAGAAATGTGGCGTGCTCTCAGGTGGTGAGCGAAACCGTCTGCACTTGGCCATCGCCCTGAAACAAGAAGGTAATGTATTGTTGCTCGACGAGCCTACCAACGACATCGACGTAAACACCCTGCGTGCACTCGAGGAAGGTCTGGAGGCCTTTGCTGGTTGTGCTGTTATAATCAGTCACGACCGCTGGTTCCTGGATCGTATCTGTACACACATCCTGGCTTTCGAGGGCGAAGGAAACGTGTTCTACTTCGAGGGTAACTACAGCGAGTACGAGAGCAACAAGGCGCAGCGCTTAGGTCTGGAGGAGCCCAAACGTGCCCGCTACCGTAAATTGATGGAAGAGTAAAACCTAAAAAATAAAATGAATCAGATTGAAGAAAAAGAGGGTATCTTTGATGCCAGACAACTGGGCATTCCAAAATTTACCATTTTGGGTGTCCAGCATTTGTTCGCTATGTTTGGTGCTACCGTTCTGGTACCCGTGTTAACCGGTCTTTCTGTGTCGTCGACCCTGCTTTTTGCAGGTATCGGCACATTAGTGTTCCATGCAATCAGTAAGTTCCAGGTACCAGCCTTCCTGGGCTCATCGTTTGCCTTCCTGGGCGGCTACATGTCGGTAAAGGCATTAGGCGTTGAGCAGGGTATGACCGAGACTCTGGCTTTGGATTATGCCTGTATCGGTGTGTTCTTTGCCGGTTTGTGCTATTTCGTGATGGCTGCGCTCATCAAGTCGTTCGGTATCGAGCGCATGCTGCATTTCTTCCCACCATTGGTAACAGGCCCGATGATTATCGCCATCGGTCTGGTGCTCTCGGGTAGCGCTATTCAGAACTGTACCACCAACTGGCTCTTGGCTATCGTAGCGCTTACAACGGTTATTGTTGCCAGCGTTTGCGGTAAGGGCATCATTAAGATTGTACCTATTCTATTAGGTGTGGTAGTGAGTTATGCGCTGGCCGTTGCTTTGGGCGAGGTTGATTTTACACCGCTGGGCGAGGCCGATTGGGTAGGACTGCCATTCAGCAAGGATCAGACCGTGCTGGCTGTGTTCGAGAATCTGGATACTACGTTCCTTATTTCTACCATCATCGCCATCATGCCTATCGCTATCGCTACCATCATGGAGCATATCGGTGATATGTGTGCCATCTCTTCAACCGTAGGTAGAGACTTCCTGAAGGAGCCAGGTTTGCATCGTACGCTGATGGGCGACGGCATGGCTACAGCCTTTGCTTCGCTGTTTGGTGCGCCAGCTAATACCACTTACGGCGAGAATACTGGTGTGCTAAATCTCACCAAGGTGTTCGATCCTGCTGTGATTCGTTTGGCAGCTCTCTTTGCTATCCTGCTGTCGTTCTGTCCTAAGTTCGCTTGCTTGATTAGTCTGATGCCAGCTGCTACCATCGGTGGTGTGAGCTTGATTCTCTACGGTATGATTTCGGCTGTGGGGGTGCGCAACCTGATTGAGGATAGTGTAGATTTCAATTCTTCGCGTAACGTGTTTGTGGCAGCCTTGATTCTGGTGGTTGCCATCGGTGTAAAATATGGCGCTAACGACGATGTGGCCATCGGACCGTTACACTTCTCGGGCTTGGCCCTTTCGGCTATCATTGGTGTTGGTATGAACGCTGTACTGCCTGGTAAGTTGGGTATGAAGATTAAGAGTGTTCATGGTAAGGAGAATAAATAAAATATAACTCTTGCTTAGGCAAGCTACATGGGGTATCACATCTTTGTCATGTGATACCCCATGCGTTTTAATTGCATAGCTGCTCCCATCAGGTACAGCTGATGCAAGCAGGCAACGTAGCCGTTGAAAGCCTCCTTGGTGCCTGGTTCCAGTCGCTGGTGCATTAGGGCGTTATACACACGCGAGGCACACTCGCCTGTAACCTTCTCTAAAGCGGTATAATCATCGCCCTGCAACAGCAGCACTTCTTCGCGGATATATTCGTCCATCGCATCGTAACCACGCTTGTCGCGCATGTAGGCATACAGGTCGTCAATCTTTGAGTAGATGTCCCATTCGGTGTCCCACATCTTGGCTACGGCCATGCCGATGTACATCATCCAACCCAGCGAGGCCGATGGGAAAGCCTGAAACTCGCGGATGCCGTCGGGGATATAAGCCTTAGCTATCTCTTCCCACTTGTCCTCAACATCGGGGCATTCGGGCATACGTTCGTCAACTTCGTTTATACTCTGCAAAAACAGGTGCAGGTCTTTCTTTAACTGCTCTTCAAAATTATCCATTATCTTTTCTCATCATTTATTCTTTGCAAAGTTACACAAAATCCGTGAATAATCACTATGTTTGTGGCGTTATTTAGGATAGTTTATAAACAAAACCCGGCTGCGATGGTTGCTCCCTGATGGATGCGGTTGCCCATGCCGATGCCATCGCGCAGGTTTCCTGCTAATGTCAGGCCAGGATATTGCTGTTGCAGACGTTCTACTGCTACAAAACGGTCGCCGCTATCCACTCCGTACTGGGGGATGGCACGCTCGTGACGGAAGATGCGGATCATGTCGGGCTCAATATGTCTAGGATATTTCAGCATGGTGTGAAAAGCATCGAGCACCATACTCAGGAATATAGAAGTTAGGAACGGTATAGCCCAGATCCTTTATACTTGTCATTTCTGCGTTGTGAACAAAGGCTTCTGAGAACGATGTCACAGCTATCGGGTCGTGTCCCAATGCATCCTGTTTGAATCCTACTACTGTTACCTCATCCATGTCAAAGTGTCTGGCCACGGTGGTATCAGCAGGATCCACATTTTCGTTAGCATAAACACATAAAGGCATCATGGTTGCACCTAAAACAATCTTTTTAAAATCCATTTTCATATTCTTATTTCTGTTTTCGTTTTGTTTGTGGGTGCAAAGGTACGGGATTATGCCGATATACACAATCCCTATTTATATGGATTAAGGTTGTTGATAATTTATTACTTTCCCACGCAATATCTATACAGTGTTGATAATCTGTACTTTATGAGTTAAACCGTACAAATGAACTTTGGGAAATGGAATTTCGCGATTCCCATCCCT
>CADAOD010000061.1 GCA_902789415.1 uncultured Prevotellaceae bacterium | reverse complement strand
TGTAAGCGACAGTGATTGTGTCACCAGCCTTGAACTCTGGGAACTTCTTGCCGGTTGCAAATGCTTCTTCAGCAACTTTAATTAAATCCATTGTACTTTATAACTAATAAAATTGTTGTATCGTTCCAACGCAACATAACAGGCCTCTCGTTACTTCCTGCCAGCGATTACGCCGAAAAGCGGGTGCAAAGGTACAACTTTTTTTGGAATCAAAGAAATATTTCGGATATTTTTTGTATTTTTGCACTATTAAATTAAGTAGAAATGAATAAAATACATATTTTTTATGTTTCGTTAGCCTCATTACTGATGGTTTCGTGTGCACCAAAACAATTCCAACTAACTGGTATTGAACGCACTCGCGTAATTGTAGATAATCACTACGACCAGAATCCTGATGAGGCTGCTGTGAAGTTTCTTGAACCTTACAAACGTGTAAACGACAGCATTATGGGACCCATAGTTGGTACAGTGGCTCATAATATGCATGCCACACGCCCCGAGAGCGATCTGTCTAATTTGCTGGCCGATATTTTGGTGTGGGCAGGTAAAGATTATGGCGAGAGTCCTGTGATGGGAGTTTATAACATGGGTGGTATCCGTGCCGATTTAACAAAGGGTAAGGTAACCTATGGCGATGTGCTGGATGTGGCTCCATTCGAAAACAAGATTTGTTTTATTACGCTTACGGGCGAGCTGATGCTTAAGCTATATGCTCAGATTGCCCATCGTGGTGGCGAGGGTGTGAGTCATGGTGTAGAGATTGTGGCTACCGAGGATGGTAAACTTCTCTCGGCCAAGTTGCATGGAAAGGATATCGACCCTAAGGCCGATTATCGCATAGCCACTATTAACTACCTGATTGAGGGTAACGATGGTATGCCAGCTCTTAAAGAGGGTAGGGATATCATTGCTCCATCCGAAAAGAGTAATAACACCCGTTTCCTGATTATGAACTATTTCAAGGATCATCAGGCTCGCGGTTTGGAGGTAGATTCAAAAGTAGAAGGACGTATTAAAATACAATAAGTTATGCGTAAATTACACCTTATTATATGTATAGCGCTCCTGGCTGTTGTTTCAGTAAGTGCTAAAACCAAGAAGCAGCTTGTGGTGCTGCACACTAATGATACCCACTCGTGCATTATGCCGCTTAACGAGAATCTCGACAATAAGGACTTGGCTGGTCGTGGAGGGTTCCTGCGTCGTATCAATATGATTAAAGAACAGCGTCAGCAGCATCCCGATTTGTTGTTCTTCGACTCAGGCGATTTCTCGCAGGGCTCAGGTTTCTATACCCTCTTCAAGGGCGAGGTTGAGATTGGCTTGATGAATCAGATGGGCTACGATGCTGTGACCATCGGTAACCATGAGTTTGATTTTGGTTTGGAGAATATGGCCAAGCTGTTCCGTATGGCCAATTTCCCAATTGTTTGTTCGAACTACGACTTTACAGGTACACCATGCGAAGGTTTGGTAAAGGATTATATCACTCTGAAGCGTAATGGTTTGAAGATTGGCGTTTATGCCCTTGGTGCTCCTATGAAGGGACTTGTGGCTAATAAGAACTGCGAAGGCGTAAAGTTTCTCGATCCTATTGAGACTTCAAAGAAGTATATCGATATCCTGCGTAATCGTGAGAAGTGCGATGTGGTTATCTGCCTCTCACACTTAGGATGGGAGATATCTGAGTATCCCGATCATAAGTTTATGAGCGAGGTTCAGGGACTCGACTTGGTGCTGGGTGGACATACTCATACCTATATGCCTACTTTAGAGTATGCACCTGATAAGACTGGCAAGCAGATTCCTGACGACCAGAATGGTAAGCACGGGGTGTTTATTGGTAAAATGGTGCTTACTTTCGAGAAGTAAGTTTATTCAAAGTAGAACGATAATACAATCATCTTCGTATGCCCGCTCATGATAGAGTTGGCATACGTTTTTTTATAGTCGTCCTTAATATCCGCCACGTGGCTTTTGTCTATCCTGTCGCCCAAGCCGTAGCAGAATTTTAGCTCAGGGGCTAACTTAAAGAAAGGCAGATATAGATCGCAACCTAAGCCCACCTCCAGCATCAGGTCGGTACGTTTCAGTTGTACAATCTCCTGACTTTTATTGGTCAGGTTTACCATGCCGCTTACACCCGCCATCATGTATGGACGAATGTTGTTCCATCTTTGGGCCGAGAACTTTAGATTGATGGGTACTGCAAGATAGGTATTCTTCAGGTCCTGAGTTTCGGTTTTTGGGTTGCCGTGGGAGTCTAACTCATCTGTCTTCAGGAAGGTGAGATGTTTGGCGCCAAAGTGCATGGTTGGCACTATGCGCAGGTTTAGATGGTTAGATAAGCGCATATCTGACAATACGCCTACCGAGAATCCGGTATTCCATCGATCGGCATCGCCCACCACAGGTGCGTTTGTTTCAAACTCAATGTCTTGCAGGTTCATGCCTATAGTTATACCAAAGTGCATAGGGCGCAAGTCAATGTATGGCTTGTGCTGTACCACGTATCGTCGTTGTGCCAAGCAGCTTGTTGCTATACTGAGTGCTGCTATGATGTATAATATTCTAAGTCTCATCTATATATAATAACGCAAAAAATGCCAGATTATTATATGTATTCTTATTTCGACACTGTATAAATTACTTAAATTTTCTACCTAAAGTTTGGTATGAACAAAAATTTGTCGTATCTTTGCATCATCAAAAATAAGTATTAATAGTATTAACAATTTAATTGATTAAGAATTATGGCATATGTAATTGGTGACGACTGCATCGCTTGCGGTACATGTCAGGGTGAGTGCCCAGTAGAGGCTATTTCTGAGGGTGAGAAGTATTCTATCAACCCCGATCTCTGCACAGAGTGTGGTACTTGTGCTTCTGTTTGTCCCTCTGAGGCTATCAGCCTTCCCTAATAAGATAGGACATATTGAAAGTATAGCAGGTGTTTCCAATAAGGAAACACCTGTTTTCTTTATTGGAAAATAACCACAAAAAAAGAGATGTTCATTACTGAACACCTCTTTCTTTGTATGGTAATTCTTGAGTTACTTCAGATCACGAATCTGCTTAGCAGCAGCATACTCTGGGTCGATAGCCAGAATCTTGTTAGCATACTCCTTAGCCAGAGACTTGTTCTTGCCATTGATGAATGCATTCGACATCAGGTAGTGCAAGCTGTACTTCAGCATGATATCCTCACCCTTAGTGCGATCAGCCTTACCCTCGAGCAGCTCAACAACCTTCAGGTAGTCGGGCTTTGCAAGCCCCTTCTCACCGCCCTTATCAAGCTTGTTGTTCATAGTAGCGCACTGGTAAGCAGCGTATGTGCTCTGTACAGGGAACTTCTCTGCCATTGCGTGATATGTCTCAATAGCCTTCTTGATGTATTCTGTCTTGTGAGCCTCGTCCTCGTCGGCATACTTAGAGTAAATCTTAGCTTTACCTTCCATATCGTCAGAGTCCAGGTTTGGCTTGCAATCCAGGTACTGATCGTAGTACTTCAGGGCATTCTCAAACTCCTTATCCTTCAGGTATGAGTCAGATACACTCTTCAGGATAGCCCAGCGCTTGATCATCGACTGATCGTTAACCAGCTTCAGAGCCTCGTCGTAGTGCTTGTACATGTTGGGCTTATCCTCCAGAGCCTGATAAATCAGGGCTGTGTAGAAGTGGTCGTACTCAGATACCTTGGCGCTGTCGGTCTCGAAGAAGTACTTGTTGATGTAACTCTTAGCTGCATCGTAGTTCTTCAGCTCGTAGTTTGAGAACATAGCCAAACGGTTAAATGTTGGGTTACGTGGCTCAAGTTTGATACCAGCCTCGGCAGCACGGAGTGCATCCTGGAAGTGACCTGTAAAGTAGCTACAACGTACGAACTCGTTCAGTCCCAGCTTGTCCAGCTTGTTGATATCAGCCTTGGTGTAGTTCTCGTAAGCCTGCTTCTCATCACCAGCCAGCATGTAGATGTGAGCTGTGATAGCGTCAACATCCTCGTTGGGGCACTGGAGTTTCATGTCCTGAAGCTTCTTAGCAGCCTGAGTTGGGCTTATCTTACGATATACCATTGCCCACTTCTTATAACCCTCAGGATTCTTTGGGTCGAAAGTGATAGCCTGGTTGTAGTAACCTGCAGCCTTACCACCATCTGTACCGTAAGCCGACTCGATGTCGCCTAACAGCAGATAGGCAGGAGCGAACTGATACTTAGGCTTACCGGCTTCGTTAGCGTAGTTGGCAAACAAGCGGGCATTTGCTGTGTCCTTCTGAGCATAGAAGGCCTGACCAATCTTAATCAGCGCAGCAGCATTCTTCTTGTTCTTCTTGTAGGCAGCTTTTGCTAACTCGGCTACATTGGGAGCCTTTGACTTGATACCGTCGAGAGCTGCGTTGAGCTCTGCTTCCTGTGCATTGGCGGTGGCGCTGAAACCTGTCAGCAACGCACCCATTACTAGATATTTAATAGCTTTCATAATCTTTTGTTATTAAGTTCAACTTATTGTTTACTGTTCTCTCTCTTATGACGTTTGATGCTATGTTTGGTTTAATTACTTGTTGTTTACAATCACATCTCTAACATTCATATTTGCTGTACGTGGCAGTAGTCCGTAGCGCAGTATAATCTTCTGGCCCTTGGGTAGCTGTATAAAGTGGGTAAAGCTGCTTGGTACTCCGTTGCGGGTATCGTTCAGTAGGGCATAGATCGTGCGGCGCAGGGGATAGTTGCCATTATATAAATAGTACTGATAGGGCTTCCAGCTGTTATGCTTCGTTGCTGAGTCGAGCTTTGAAACGCCCATCACTGTTATATTCTTCTTAAAGGTAACGTTGGTGGTATCACGCTTGTCGTTCAGCCAGTTCGAACCAATAATGCCCAATGAGTTGGGGTGGTTCTCAACATAGTCGATAACGGCAGCACTTGTTTTTGTAGCACCAATGTTGGGAGCCTTAAACTGTTTGCCACCAAGGATAGAGTCAACACACCAGCGAACGGTGCTCGAGAGTGGATTGTCGAATACCACGTCGATGATTCCCAGCTTGTTCTGTGGGTAAATTTCGTCCCACTTGGTAATCTCGCCCTTCAGGATACGTGCAAAATCCTTGATGGTAATGCACGAGTCTGGGTTCGAGTTATTTACGATAATGGCCAGTCCGTCGTAAGCGATGGGTATGGCACGGGGTAGGAATTTCTGGGCAATCAGGTCCTGACGCTCTTTCTGTGTAAAGTCGCGTGTGGTAAATGCCAGCCAAGTTTCCTTTTTCATCAGTTTCTTAACTGCATCCTGCTCGTTGATATAAACGGGTGTGATAGAGTCGAGAGTCTGATTGGTAAAATAATAAAGTTCCTCATCGATGATGGGGTAGAAACTTTCATCGGCCGTCAGTATGCTGGCAGCCTTCTGATAAGCTTTCTCCTTTTCAGGATTAGGCTTGCTCCCACATGCGTGGAGCAAGCCTAATATCAGTGTTAATCCAACTAAATGCGTTATTTTGTTGAATGCGTTCATTTCAAAAGATTTTGTTGAGTATTACTGCAGACGGAAAGTTACAGGTACTGTGTACTTTACACGTACTGCACTACCGTTCTGCTTACCAGGAATCCAATGTGGCATTGATTTAACAACGCGCTGTGCCTCCTTGTCGAGTGATGGGTCAACGCTCTTTACAACCTTAACGTCGGTGATAGAACCATCACGCTCTACAACGAAGGTTACAACTACACGACCCTGTACACCGTTCTCCTCGGCTACTACTGGATACTTGATATTCTTTGACAGATACTCGAACAGAGCTGAGCTACCGCCAGGGAACTGAGGCATTTCCTCTACCACGTCGAACACCTTGGTCTCTTCAACCTTTGGTGGCTCGGGTTCTGCGATAGTTTCCTTTACCTTCATTACCTCACCAGCTGCCTCATCGTTACCCTCAACGTTGAAGGCACCGATAGCAGTGTTTGTTTCCTGCAGTTCTTCCTGCGACTTCATCTCCTGGTCTTCCTTAACCTCAGAGTCTTTCTTAATCTCAGGAACAGTGAAGGCTACAGAGCTCTTCACGCGCTCAACCTCAATCTTCTCGGGTTCGGGCTCATCTTTCTTTTCCACTTTGGCCTCCTTCTTCTCAGCCAAACTGGTCAGCTCAACGTCGTCTACCATGGCGGCGTTACGGGCAGCGATGTAATTATCGATTTGCACCTTTGCGATAACAATGGCTGCAATGATAGCAAAAGCAGCAAACATTGTAAGCAGGGCCTTCAAGTTACGGGTTCCCGTTTTCTTGCGCAATTGATAAGCTCCGTATGCCTGGTTCTTACCTTCGAATACGAGGTCGACCCAGCTGTTGTCAATAAGATCTATTTTTGCCATAGTCTATTCTACATTTTAGGGGTTACTTGACGCCTGCCTTCTCGATGAGTGCCTTATCATCGTCATTCATCTTGTCGACATTGTCAATCACATACTTATCAATATTGCTAATGAGCATCTCGTCGAGTGCAGCAACCATATTTTCATAGGTAGCTGAGTTGAGTGGACGGATGATGACGGTCATAGTAGGAACCTTCTCGCCTGAGGGCAGTTCACCCTTCTTCAGCTTCTTCAGTGCCTCCTGATACTGCTCGTCGGTCATCTTTGAGTTATACTCATTCTTCTTCGCATCGAGCTCCTTCTTAGCCAACTTAATCTTGGCGATTGGGTTGATACCCTCTTCGGTAGTGTGCTCGTTGAGAACCTTCTCGATACCATCCTTACCATAAGTGGTTGGCTTAACGCATGAAGGATCGTCGTAGTTGGGCAGACCAGCTACATACCATACCTTATTGTTAGCACCCAGATAGAGTGTGATGGTGTGCGAAGCCTTTGTTACCTGCTTCTCTTCTTCTTTCAGCTGCGATGTGTCATCGTTTGATGGCATAGTCAACTGCATAGCCTGTGGCTTAGCCAGTGTAGTACACAGCATGAAGAAGGTAATAAGAAGCATCATCATGTCTAATAATACTACTAGTCGTTTAAACGTTTAACATCGAGATTCGTAATCAGCTGGAAACGGTTCTCGTTCATATCCTGGAGCTCTGACATCAGCTTCTTGATTGAAGCGTATGGGGTCTTAGAGTCGCACTTGATAGCAAGCTTGATATCAGGATTTGCATCGCGTGCAGCGGTAACCCACTCCTGGAACTCGCTCTTACCACCGTTGATACTATCAAGCGGCAGACCGAGCTTCTGGATTGCCTCACCCATCTTTTCTGTATCGAGGTTCAGATAGTTACCAAGCTGAGCCATAGGAGCTCCAACCATAGCATCCTCGCGGAAGTGCTTAATCTGGTTGGCGTTCAGCTGGATACCAAACTTGTCAGTCATGGTCTCCAACATGGCCTGCATGTTATTCTTGTTCTCGGTACCACAGTAGATGCGTCCCTCTGGAGTTACCAGAATGTTGAGCACATCCTGCTCTGGTATCTTAACCTCCGACACAGAATTAGGCGCTGTGACTTTTACTGGTTCTGGTGTCAAGAATGTTGAGGTCAACATAAAGAAACACAGAAGCAGCGTCATCACGTCTGACATTGGCGTCATGTCAATCCAGATGTCTTTTTTCTGTATCTTAATTTTTGCCATTCTCTAAATGCTTTATTGCGTTAATAAATGAATGGTAAAATATTAAGCCTCGTTGTGGTTAGAATCGTATGTAGCGGCGATTGTGTAACCAATCTCATCGAGAGCGTATGTCAGCTTGTCGATGATGTCAAGATACCAGAAGCTGTGTTAACCAGAGCCTCAGAAATACCTGCAGACAGAGCCATAGAGTCAGCACCACCACCAGCAGACAGAGCCTGGAACGAACCGATCATACCAAGTACGGTACCGAACAGAGCGGTCAGAGTACCCAGAGATACGATAGTTGCAACCATTGGGAGGTTCATCTGCAGAGTAGGCATCTCGAGCTGAGTAGCCTCCTCGTGAGCCTGCTGGATCTTAGCAACCTTAGCAGCCTTCTTCAGAGTGTCGTTACCCTCAACGTCCTTATAAGCGGCGATAGAAGCCTTTACTACGTTAGCTACAGAACCCTGCATCTTGTCGCAAAGCTTGTCAGCCTCGTCGAACTTCTGAGCCTTGATGAGCTCCTTAACCTGTGCTGTGAACTTAGCGAGGTTAATCTTACCAGAAGCGCTCTTGATAGCGAAGAAACGCTCGATACCCAGGCAGATAACGGTGAAGAGAAGAGTCAGGATCAGACCTACTACGAAACCTCCCTTATAAACAGTACCCAGCAGGTTTGCAGGATGACCGCTGCGATCGCCACCAACGAAGTTGTCGGGGTTACCCATAACGAAGTACCATACACCATAACCAGCTAATGCACAAATTACCAGGATAATCCATGCTGCCTTAATACCACCAAAGCCCGAATTCTTTTTGGCTGGGGCTGCAGCCTTTGTTGTTGTTGCCATAAAATAATTAATTTTTTAGTTATTATAAATAAATAAAGATTTGTTTCACATCGCAAAAGTAGCAAAATAAAGCGGAATACAAGCCTAATTAATACATTTTAACTATGAATTTCCGATTTATTTTAGTTTTGCTACCACTTCTTTGATGCGCTTCATTGCTTCAACGATGTTTTCATCGCTTGTAGCATAGCTCATTCTGAAGCATTCGGGATCGCCAAACGCATCGCCACCAACGGTTGCTACGTGACCTTTTTCAAGCAAATACATAGCAAAATCGGTAGAGTTGTTGATGGTTGTTTCGCCATCGCTCTTGCCGAAGAAACTGCTGCACTTGGGGAACAGATAGAAGGCGCCCTCGGGCACGTTTACCTCCAGGCCGGGGATATCCTTAGCCAGCTTTACGATGAGGTTACGACGGCGCTCAAATGCCTGTCGCATGTCCTCTACACACTGCTGGTCGGCAATGTATGCAAACTCAGCGGCCTTCTGGCTTACTGAGCATGGACCACTGGTGTACTGGCCCTGCAGCTTGTTACAGCCTTTTACAATCCATTCTGGGGCGGCAATGTAGCCAATACGCCAACCTGTCATGGCATAAGCCTTTGACACACCGTTTACGATGATGGCGCGCTCTTTCATGCCAGGGAACTGGGCGATACTCTCGTGCTTACCCACATAGTTGATGTGCTCGTAGATTTCGTCTGCCAGCACAAACAGGTCGTCGTGCTTCAGGATGACATCTGCCAGTGCCTTCAGTTCAGCCTTGCTGTACACGCTGCCTGTAGGGTTGCTGGGCGAGCAGAGGATAATCATGCGTGTCTTGGGTGTGATGGCTGCCTCGAGCTGCTCGGGAGTCATTTTGAAGTTCTGGTCGAATCCGGCCTCTACGAACTTAGGTGTACCACCTGCCAACAACACCATCTGGGGATAGCTTACCCAGTATGGGGTGGGGATGATCACCTCTTCGCCGTCGTTAACCAGAGCCATCACGGTGTTGCACACGCTCTGTTTGGCACCGTTGCTCACCAGAATCTCGTTAACAGTATAGTCCAACTGGTTCTCGTTCTTAAGCTTTGCCACGATGGCTTTGCGCAGATCGGGATAACCTGGTACTGGTGAGTAGCGTGAGTAATTGTCGTCTATTGCCTTCTTGGCAGCTTCCTTAATAGCATCAGGGGTATTGAAGTCGGGTTCGCCGACACTCAGGTTGATAACATCGATACCTTGCGCCTTCATTTCGGAGCTTTTCTGAGACATTGCCAGCGTGGCCGATGGAGCCAGACGCTGCAGACGATTAGATAATTGTGCCATATGATTAAAAATTTTTGTGCAAAATTACGCATTTTATTTTTGAAAACGAAACAAATGTGCCACTTTTTCACTTTTTGAGGGTGAATTTGCGACAAATTGTGAGTTATTTCAGGTGGAGCGTATGTCCCATGCGGTTCTTCTTGGTCTCCAGATAGCGCAGATTATACTTGTTTGGAGTAACCTCGATGGGTACGTTCTCGATGATTTCAAGGCCGTATGCCTCTAATCCCACGCGCTTTACGGGGTTGTTGGTAAGCAGGCGCATTTTGTGTACACCTAAGTGGCGCAGCATCTGCGCGCCGCAACCATAGTCGCGCTCGTCGGGCTTGAAGCCTAAGTGAATGTTGGCGTCCACTGTGTCCAGTCCTTCTTCCTGAAGTTTGTAGGCGGCAATCTTGTTCATTAATCCGATACCACGACCTTCCTGCTGCATGTAGATAACCACACCCTTTCCTTCTTTCTCGATGGCTTGCATGGCCTTGTGCAGCTGTTCGCCACAGTCGCAGCGCTTACTGCCAAGGATGTCGCCAGTCATGCACGACGAGTGTACACGTACCAGGATTGGCTCGTCCTCTTTCCATTCGCCCTTAATTAGGGCCATGTGCTCAAGTCCGTTACTCTTCTGGCGGAAAGGTATCAGACGGAAATGACCGTAGTCGGTAGGCATCTCTACCTCTTCGCCCACCTCAATCAGCGATTCCTTCTTCAGGCGGTAGGCAATCATATCTTTAATGCTGATAATCTTCAGATTCCATTCCTTGGCAAATTTCATCAGCTCGGGCATGCGGGCCATGGTGCCATCCTCGTTCATAATCTCCATCAGCGCTCCTGCGGGATAGAGTCCTGCCATACGGCAGAGGTCGATGGCGGCTTCGGTATGTCCGCTACGACGTAGCACACCATTGTCCTGAGCATAAAGTGGGTTTACGTGTCCAGGACGTCCGAATGTCTCGGCTTTTGATGTTGGGTCGGCCAGTGCCTTGATGGTCTCGGCACGGTCGTGGGCACTTACACCTGTGGTGCAGCCTTCCAGTTTGTCGACTGTTACGGTAAAGGGTGTGCCCAGTACCGAGGTGTTGTCCTGCACCTGATGTGGCAAGTCGAGCTCCTTGCATCTATCGATGGTGATAGGGGCGCACAGCACGCCACGTGCATATTTCAGCATGAAGTTTACTTTTTCTGCTGTAATCTTCTCGGCAGCGATAATCAGGTCGCCCTCGTTCTCGCGGTCTTCGTCATCTACTACAATTACGAACTCGCCCTGCTCAAAGTCCTTTACGGCCTCTTCTATGCTGTTCAACTTCATCTCTTCCATTTTCTTACACCTTATTTATATATATAGTAGTTAATCCTTATGTTTTCTTGTCTCAAAATCCCGCACCAGTTCGGCTACAAATGGCATGTTCTCCAAATCTTCCATGGTTTTTGGGGCAGGCGCCGCATATACGGCCACGCGCTCAATTACCTGCTGGTTGGTTTCCAGAATGCGGTTCAAGTCCTTACGCAAACGCAGTCGGAAACGGCACATGCGACAGTAGAAGAATATGCCTAATGGCAGAATCAAACCCGAAATAATGTTGAGCCACTTGCGGCGGAACGGACGGGTGTGGGCATGGGTGGCCACTACGGGATAGTGGTTCAAGTAGCCCAGTATCTGTGCGTCCTTGGTGTTGGCTAAGTCGTCGATAACATCTTCAAGCTGGCCCACAATCTTCTCGATGGTCTGGTCGTCGCCAGGACGGAAGAATACGTGGATGGGGTTAGGCAGATGCAGCAGCTTGTGCTCTTCGCTGTACTGCTTGATTTGCACGCTTATCTGCAGTAGGTGGTACGAGTCGAGCGCGTAGATAGGATCCTCGATAATCACCTCCTTGCGATAGATGTGGCGATGGGTGCGCAATCCCAGAATGCGCATCAGCACCTGCTTGTACATGTCGATGTTGAATACCACTGAGTCGTTGTTAGCCTTGTAAGTAAAGAAACAGGCGATAGGTGCCAGCACCACGGTTGATATCGTCATACCGTACCATACCGTCCACTGGTCGTCGCGTGCCATCTTCTGTCCGGTACTGTCTAAGATGTAGTACACGATGAATACCAATACCGATATGATAACAGGTACGCCCAGTCCGCCCTTGCGGATGATGGCGCCTAATGGGGCTCCGATAAAGAAGAAGATGATACACGTAAGTGCCAGCGTGAACTTAAGGATGGCCTGAATCTGGTGCGTACGGTAGTAACGGTGCAGACTCTCGGCATAAGCGCCTTTCATCTCCAGGTCGGTAGCGCACGATTGGGCACTGCCGATGGCCGACTGCAAAACCGACTTTTTCTTGGCATCATTCAGCTGCAGGAACATCGAGTCGATCGATGTGTTATCCTCGGCTACCAGCTTTGATATCTTGATAGAGTCGTCGGCCGAAACCATGTTGGTTCTGAAGTAGAAGTCCTTTGAGTCGTTGTAGTAGGCACGACCTACGCTATCGTTAAACTCCTGCAGCGAGTCCTTGTCGTGCAGAATCTTGCCTAAGCTCTTGGCACGGGCATCGCCGGCAATGTCGTTGATATCGGCCATGCTGAAGTTGTTGTCAAAGTCGAGTACGATGCGCTTGGTAACAAATGTTTCTCGGCGATAGGGCACATCGGCCGTACCAGCCAGGTCCTGCGAGCGCATGTTCTCGTTCCACACACCATTGTACAGCGTCAGCAGTAGGTGCTTCTTCTCGGCTGTGCTCTGCATCATACCCGAGTCGGCCAGGATAATGGCCTGGTCCTCGTAGCTGCCCGTCATGCGGTAAATCATAATGCCGTACAGCATACCTGTGTTCAGGTCTTTCTTCTGTACGTAGATGTTCGAGCCTGGGATGCCATCGTAGAACACGCCTTCGGGGATTTCCAGCTCAGGACTCTTCTGCTTCATGCCTAACAGCAGGCGGTAGAAGTCCTGGTTGGCGCGTGGGCCAATCACATTCTGGAAATAGAACGATACACCCGCCATCACTACCGATATGATGATGAGCGAGCGGAAGGCCTGCATAAGCGATATGCCTGCAGCCTTGATGGCTGTAAGCTCCGAGCTCTCGCCTAAGTTACCAAAGGTAATCAACGACGACAATAGGATGGCCAGAGGGAAAGCCTGTGGCATCAGCATTAAGCCCATGTACCAGAAGAACTGGGCCATCACCTCTAACGAGAGGCCTTTACCAATCAACTCGTCCACGTAGCGCCACAGGAACTGCATCATCAGCACAAACTGGCAGATGAAGAACGTTCCTACGAACAGCAAGCCGAATTGCTTGGCTATGAATATATCTAGCTTCTTGATTCGAAACATTTGCTATTTTGCAATTTTGGCTGCAAAATTACAAATAAAAATTAAGAATCACACCTTATTTATAATATTTTTATCTTTTTCACCTTTTCACAGGCCGCTGGCACGGTGCAGCTGGTCAAGACAACTCTCCCACAGAATTTTCAGTCCATCGATATCGTCATCGTCGGCAAAATCTGTAATTACCAGGTTCAGATTGTGGGTCAGGTCGCTCTTCTGTATGCTCATTTCCCAGTACGATTCATCGTCATCTTCATCTTCGTGGTCCCATTTTAAACGGATGTGGTCGTGCTTGATGATTTCAACAATGTGAGCTTGTCGTATATCCTGTTCGGTCCAAGGTTCTCCCCAGGTAAAGGTGAAAACTCCATTTTCTTCGTTAACGTGGTTGGCAAACCATCGCTCCAATCCGTGAGCGCTGCTAATCTGTTCCCAGATGATTGCTGGCGATGCTGTGGCCAGTGGATATTCGATGTTTATTTTTTGCTTTCCCATATATATATTGGGTTAGAATAACTGATTTTAGTCTTGTTTTATGCGGCAAAATTACAAATTTTCCACGAAATACAAAACTTTTTGCCGAAAAATTTTGGTAGTTTCAAAAAAAGATGTACCTTTGCACCCGCAAAACAGCAATGAGGCGGGATAGCTCAGCTGGTTAGAGCGCATGATTCATAATCATGAGGTCCCCAGTTCAATCCTGGGTCCCGCTACCAAAGAAAAGTTCTGAAAATCAAGCAGTTACGAAGATTTCGCAACTGCTTTTTTTTCAAGAACTCGTTAGGGGAAAGTAAAAGGAAAGTTTAAAAGCTGAATTCATAGTTGTTTAAGCTTTATTTTCGTATGGTTTCCATGACTTTCGTTGGGAGCAAATTAGGCTGTAATTAGAGGTTTTACCCCCTCTTTTTGCTAAAACATATAAAAAAATGCCCCCGTAAGGAGCCCACTGAAAAAGTAGCTCTTTTTGAAGCAGGGTTACATATATTAACATCTCGAAAAGGCCTTGATATTAAAAAATATCAGGCAAAATCGAGTAAT
>CADAOD010000060.1 GCA_902789415.1 uncultured Prevotellaceae bacterium | reverse complement strand
GATAAGTGAAAAATCTGACATGGCAAAATCCTGAGCAACTTTTTGTTGCTCAGGAACTTATAAATAAAGTTAAATCAAAGTGTTGCGGAATTAAGGTTTAATAAAGATTTTCTCTATTATTATTTAAGTTCTCCATCAACATACAATACTTTTAAGAAACTGGCTGTTGGAGGTGTAGTTAACAATCTTAATAGTCAATTAGTTAGAGGAGTTTCTGTAGCAATACCACCCGTTGGTGACCAGCAGCGGATTGTGGCGGAGTTGGATTGCTTGAACGAAATGATTGCTTTGAAGCAAGAGCAGTTGAAGGAGTTCGATAAACTCGCTCAGTCAATCTTCTATGATATGTTTGGGAATCCTGTTGCTAATGAAAAGGGGTGGGATATTAACCGACTAGAAGAGAACGTTACTTTAATAAATGGTAGGGCATATAAACAAGATGAATTGCTATCAGATGGAAAGTATAAAGTGATTAGGGTTGGTAATTTCTTCTCAAATTCTACTTATTATTATTCTGATTTAGAATTGGAAAATGACAAGTATTGTGAAGCGGGGGATTTGTTATATACATGGTCTGCATCATTTGGTGCGAGAATTTGGGAAGGTGAAAAAGTGATATATCATTATCATATATGGAAGGTAAATTATGATGTGAAGAGATATAATAAGTTATTTCTGTGTTATTTGTTGAATGTGCTGACTGAGAAATTCAAAGAAAATGTTCATGGAGTAACTATGGTTCATCTTACTAAAGCGGGAATGGAGAAAACAGAGATCCCTCTTCCCCCTCTCGCTCTTCAGCAGCAATTTGCTGAAAAGATTCAGGCGATTGAGGCGCAGAAGGAACTGGTGAAAAAGAGCATTGCTGAAACTCAGCAGTTGCTTGATAGTAGAATGGATTATTATTTTGATTAAAATATAACCAACAATGATATGAAGAACTTCGACTACCTAAAAGAACTGCCGCTGTTTACGACGCTGTATAACCAGTGCGACAAGGCGGAAAGTTGCTGCAAGGCCGACCCAGATAAATCGGCAATGGCTTGCCGACGTTCGCTGGAGTGGACTGTCGACCTGATTTATCGGGTACAGCATTGGGAGGTGTCGCCCCGTGCAACGCTCTTTGAAAAGGTTAAGGACTCGAAGTTTACCGAGTTTATCAATTCGCGCGATTTGATGCAGAAACTGCATTTTGTGCGCAGCGTGGGCAATCGTGCCGCACACGTGGGCGGGGTGTCGAAGCGCGACAGCGAGTGTGCCGTCATAGATATCTACTATTTCGTGGGCGACGTTCTGATGCTGTTGGGCTTCATAGAGCGTTATCCTAAGTTTGATAAAGCGCTGATTCCTGATAAGGGTACACCAGTAATGGTGATTAGTGCTACCAGCGAAGAAATAGCCAAACAGCAGGATGAGGCAGCAAAAACAGCCCAACCCGTAACTACTCCTGCATCGCAGGTGGTGGTGGCGCATAATCCTGAGAACCTGTCGGAGGCCGAAACCCGCAAGCTGTATATCGACGAGATGCTGCGCGAGGCAGGGTGGGAGATATCCGAAACCGATAACGCTATCGTGAGCGGAAAGGCTTGCATCGAAATCGAGGTGCACGGCATGCCCAACGCATCAGGCAAGGGCTATGCCGACTATGTGCTGTTTGATACCGATGGTATGCCTTTGGCTGTGGTTGAGGCAAAGAAAACAACGGTCGATCCCGTGGTGGGCAAGGCGCAGGCTGAACTTTATGCCCAGTGCTTGGAGGCTAAATACGGCGTAAAGCCAGTGGTGTATTATACCAACGGATTTGAGACAAACATCATCGACGGATTAGGTTATCCTGCCCGTACTATCTATGGTTTCCATAGTCGTCAGGATCTTCAGAAACTGATACAGAAGCGTGGTCGCCAGGATATCATCGATATGCAGGCTAAGGACGAGATTGTGAACCGTCCCTACCAGACCAGAGCCGTGAAGAGCATCTGCGAACACTTCAACCAGAAGCATCGCAGAGGTCTGCTGGTGATGGCTACGGGTACAGGTAAAACACGTGTGTCGATAGCTCTGGTGGAGGTGCTGCTGCGCAACAACTGGGTGAAGAACGTTCTGTTTCTGGCCGACCGCACAGCGCTGGTAGAGCAGGCCTTTGGTAAGTTTAACACCTATCTGCCCGATGAAACCAAATGCAACCTCTGCGACCCGCTGCAAGGCCGCAACCTTGATGCGCGCATACTGTTCTCAACTTATCAGACGATGATCAGCTTCATCGATACTGAGGAGAAGACATTCAGCGTGGGACGTTTCGACCTGATTATCATCGATGAGGCCCACCGCTCGGTATTTGGTAAGTATGGCGCCATCTTCGACTATTTCGACTCACTGCTGGTAGGTCTTACTGCCACACCACGCGAGGAAATCGACCGCAGCACCTACCGCCTGCTGGAACTGGAGGAAGGTGTGCCTAACGACTATTATGAGTATAGCGAGGCCGTGAGAGATGGCCATTTGGTGGATTTCGAGGCGTTGCGTTACGATTCCGACATCCTGAAGCATGGTATCAAATACAACGACCGTACAGAGGATGAGAAACGACAACTGGATACCATTTTTGAACTTGAGGGTACTGGCGAACGAGATATCGACAACAACGAGATATTCCGCTATATCTATAATACTGATACAATCGACAAGGTGCTGCAGGAACTGATGGAAAAGGGACTGCGTGTGGATAGCGGCGAGAATATAGGTAAGACCATTATATTTGCCTATAACCACAAACATGCAGCAAAGATAGCCGAGCGGTTTGCTGTACTGTATCCGCAACTGGGCGCTGACTATTGCGAAGTAATCGACTATCAGGAAACTCAGAAAAAGTATTTGCTTGGTGAGTTTGAGAAGGTTGACCACGAACCACGTATAGCCGTAAGCGTGGATATGATGGATACGGGTATCGATGTGCCCGAGATACTGAATCTGGTGTTCTTTAAACCCGTACACTCGAAGATTAAGTTTGAGCAGATGAAGGGACGTGGAACCCGACTGTGCGAGAACCTGTTAGGACCAGGCAAACATAAGGAGAAATTCCTGATTTTCGACTTCTGTAACAACTTTGATTACTTCGACGAGAATCCGAATGGTGCCACAACTTCAAGGCCAGTATCGCTTACAGAGCGTATTTTCGGTATGAAGTCGGATATGACTTTGCTGTTGCAGCGCGAGGGTAATAAAGACTTTGAGCGCCAGCTGCACAGTGAGATGAAACACGAGTTATGGCAGCAGGTAGATGGGCTTGGATTTGAGCGAATTCTGGTTCGCAAGAATGGGGCAGAGATCGACCCGTTCCGTGCCGAACAGTATTGGAACAATCTGCAAGAGGCCGATATCGCTGTGCTGAAGCATACCATCGCCCCGCTGCTGGTGGCATCGGGCGACGAAATGGCAATGATGCTGGATGTGATGATGTATGCCTGCGAACTGGCATATCTCAGAAAGGTAGCTATGCCATCAGCTGTTGTTGAGAAACTTAAGCAACTGTGTTTCTTCCTGAAAGCTAAGAAGAGCAACATCCCACAGGTTAGAGAGCAGATGGCAACCTTAGATGAGGTGATGACAGACGAGTTCTGGCAGAAGGCCACACTACAGGACATGGAACGTGTGCGCAAGGTGCTGAGAGAGTTGATGCGATTTGCCATCGATAAGAACGACAACCGGACGTTTGATGTGGATATCAAGGATATTATTGATGCACCGCGCGTAGATACACCTAAACCTCAGAACGTGACTTATAGCCAGAAGGTGTTCGACTATCTGGCTGAGCATCGTGGTGACGAGGTGTTCCAGAAGATATACAATATGGAACAACTGACCATAGCCGATGTGCACGAGCTGGAGCGTATTATGTGGGAAGAACTGGGCACCAAAGAGCAGTATGATGCCTATTGCCAGCGTGAGCGCAAGATTTATGGTGGTAATGTGGCTGCATTGATACGTTCGCTGTGTGGAATCGACAGGACAAAAGCCCATCAGAAGTTCTACGAGTTTATCCGCTCAGAGCAACTGACAGCCATGCAGGAGGAATATCTCGACAGCATACTGAACTACGTATGTGCTAATGGCGATATGGAACGCCGCACCCTGGGCCAGGACCCGTATCGCGAATTCAACTGGCAACTGGCCTTTGGCGACAACCGCGCCAAAGTGGCCAACTACGTAGATTTTATGCACCATCTGATAGAGGGTGTGATACCATACCCCAATCTCAACGAAGAATCCCCCCTCCCCATGGCCGCCGAGGAGTAAGAATAAAAAATCGAGGAGCGAACATCACTGTTGGCTCCCCGTGTTATTTACCTTAAAACTATTTTTGTATGAATGAATTGACTAACACCCAGCGCATCGCTGCGATAAAAGGGCGAATGTGTTCAATCGACTGCAAAAGTACAACATTTTAGAAAAATATCAGCATAATCTCAGAGAAATCTTTGGTGTTTCGCTGAGATTTATTAATTTTGTAGCCGAAAAAAGGAAATCATTTTTTAATTAACTAAGTAAAAAGATTGTAATGACCAGAGACGAATTGAACAAGATCCTTACCCAGATGGGTGAGGCCAGTTGGAACCCACGTTTGCTTGATGAATTGTCGGGCGAATACTGGGACTATAGCAGTAACATGATGGTGTGCGAATCGGGGGTAGAAGAAAAGAAACTACCCAAAGATATCGACATTCGAGAATCGATGTTTGTAGAGTTTGAAATGCGTGATGACTCGATGATAGATGCGGGTATTATGCAATTCGATTCGATGAAGGCTAGGCTAAACGCGCCAGTAACAGATGGTAAAGTAGTATTGGCGTACTATGAAGGCCGTACGTATGTTGGTGTGTATTGTAAAGATAAAGATGGTAACGCCTGGGTGCTGCCTATGAATAAGCGATATCGTAAGATTTACCTGAACGACGATAAAGACGCTAAGATTGTAGGAAGGGTGCAGAAATTGGAAAGACGCGAGGTAGAAGTGGATGCCCATGTATGTAACCAACTGATTGATGAGGCTATGAAAGAGCTACAGAAGCCAAAAGTAATTGAACAAATACATGTGTCGTGGGCTATTCAGCAAATTCAGCCCGCCATCACAACCAATCGCTGGTGGTTCTCAGTATATAAAGCTATGGTGCAGCTTGAGGTGCATACCAAAGGTGATTATGAAGGTTTTTGCGAACGAATTAGACGAGAAGTGCCAAACCATGAGCATTTGCCAGACCCTGTGGAACTGAGCCGACTGGATATACTTAGCTTTAGTAAGCCCATAGAAAAGTGGAATATCAAAGATGCACCCATAAGCCAGCGTAAGCGATTTATGGAATATCAGGAGATAGGATTTGGAATGTTAGCCCTGTTAGAAAGCAATGGGGATGGGGTAGGAGAAATTCTCAGAAAACTCTCAGAAACTCTCAAGAAAAACATCTGATTTATACTAAAACTCTCAGAGATCTTAAGAACACTACAAGAAACTCTCAGAAACGCTACGGCGATGGAATTTTACTTCCGTCGCCGTTTTTTTATGCCTAATTTTGCCCTCGAAAATCAGATGATAGTCGTCTGATAAAGATTAAAAATTAAAAGTAAAATGGAAAAGAAAGTAAACATTGTATTATCAAAAGGTATTTGCAAACAGTTGGCTAAAGACCTTCTTAAAGAAGAGGCCGAGGTGTTGAAACATGAAGCGGCAATCAAGAACATTAAGAAAATGATTGTGGAAAAGAAAAAGGAGATAATAAAGGATTATACCGATTTTTGCCAGTTCAACATAAATGGAATGGCGTCAGAATTAGTATACTTAAAACTTTATACAGGTTATTGTAATGACGAATTCTTATTTGTGGAAGCATACCTTGCAGCACTACCAGGTAGCATTCCCGAAGATATAGTAATGACTCATGCAGAAAGCAGGATTATAGAAAAGTATAAGGAAGCATTTAACACGTATCATGAAAACAGAACAGAAGAAAATGGCCGTAAAATTATGGAATTGGCAACTTCTCTGTATCGGCTGAAGCACAGAATAGATCTTTATTGGAAAAGTCATAAGATTATTGAATTTGATGAAATAGCTAATACAAAATTCTTTGACCAAACAGATATTAAGATTCGTGACAAATATGGTTATTTAGTGAATATTGAAGATTCTAAGTATTAATAATAGATAATTGATATGATAAGAAGATTTACAAATAAGTATGGCGTACGAATCAGAAGGTGCTGCGCATCGTGTGATGCAAGGGTGATTACAACCAAAGGCACGTTCAGAACGTGCATGCTCGACAATAAGGAAGTTGCTTCTACTGACGTTTGCAACAGTTGGCAACTTAGAACTGGATTGGAAAAGGCAGGGTCGGCACAGGGTCGTGTGAAGCGTAAGGCTTACTTTAACTTTTTGCAAGAGGTGCGCGACCGCGAGGCTACAGCCAGAAATCTGGGGCTAAGAATAGCCGCTAAGTCAATAGAAGAGATTAGAGATGAATTTGAAATAGAAAACAATAGTTTTTTTATTAATTTATAAACATTATTTATTTACAAAACAATTATGAACACAATGATTTTAAGAGTGAAAAAGTGCGGGGTAATGACTACCGTACAGAGTGAGAAAAGTGAGAACGGCGTGCTTGACAAGCGTACAATTGTACTGCAGGAGTTGGGCGGCAAGTATGAGAATTGCTATGTGGTAACTGCCTTGGGCAGTCTGGCTACCATCGAGTGGGCCGAGGGAGAGTTGGTTGCATGTGCGCTGAGTTTCCGTACCCACGAGTACAACGGGCAGGTTTTCATGGACGTGATTGCGAACGAAATGTACAGAATAAAACGTTGAACATTTCTTTTTTCATAATTTCTTATTTGAGTTGAGGTGAGGAGGATATTCTCGAGTAAATGGCCAAAGAATCCGAAACTTCTGCTCGCTTAAAACTCAAAATAAAATGAAGAAAACAGTTAACAAAACAAAGACTATTAACGGCGTGATGGCCGTTACCAAAAGTGATTTGGAAATGGATTACGTGCAGTTTTTGCCCGATAATCCGAGTGTGGGACAAATGGAGGCATTCCGTGGGCGCGGCTTGGGCCAACTGCTGAGCAATGGCTCGTTTGAGTTTACGCGAACCAAGCGATTGCGCCATAAACCTGAATATAAAGGTACGTACGCCAGCTTGTCGTTTGGTGCTGATGGAAACGATCGCGTGACCTTTGTGGTGCCTAACGAGCTGCGTGGCCAGTTACCAACCATCTTGCGTAAGGACATAAACCAGATTATAAAGTACCTGCAAAAGAAAGGATTTAGTAAATGATTTACCGCATAGAAAACAAGGGTAAAAAGTTTGCTTGCCAAGTAAAGAATCGTGAAGATTTCTTATCGCTGCGAAACACCAAAGAGAACTTAGACAACTTAGCGAAAGCGCGCAAAGGCGATGAGAAAGCCAAGGCGCAA
>CADAOD010000059.1 GCA_902789415.1 uncultured Prevotellaceae bacterium | reverse complement strand
CGATGAGGTATATGGCGCATTGGAGCTGACACACCCCGAGGGTATCGAGCCTCCATTCACAACTACCGCATCAAGCTCAGAGCATCATCTGGCTTATGGTGATAAGTTCTTCTTGGAGACTACCAAGTACAATCCTCACTCACCATACTCGGCTTCGAAAGCTTCGAGCGACCATTTTGTTCGCGCATTCCACGATACCTACGGCATGCCTGTAGTAGTAACTAACTGCTCTAACAACTACGGTCCTTACCAGTTCCCCGAGAAGCTGATTCCTTTGTTCATCAACAATATCCGTCATCGCAAGCCTCTGCCTGTTTATGGAAAGGGCGAGAACGTTCGCGACTGGCTGTATGTTGAGGACCACGCTCGTGCCATCGACGTGATTTTCCACGAGGGTAAGATTGCCGATACCTATAATATCGGTGGCTTTAACGAGTGGAAGAACATCGATATCATCAAGGTGGTGATTAAGACTGTTGACCGTTTGCTGGGTCGTAAGGAAGGCGAGGATATGGACCTGATTACTTACGTTACCGACCGTGCCGGACACGATTTGCGTTATGCTATAGACAGCTCAAAACTCCAGAAAGAACTGGGTTGGGAGCCATCGCTGCAGTTCGAAGAGGGAATCGAGAAGACCGTTCGCTGGTATCTCGACAATCAGGAGTGGCTGGATAACATTACTAGCGGAGATTACGAGAAGTATTACGAGAACATGTATGCCAACAGATAATTTAACTCAAGAACTCCACTCGTATCTGGTGCGAATTGGTATTAATTCCACCAGTATCACCCCCCAGATGGAACACTATCTGGAGCATCTGCTCTACCTGTTGCCACCTGAGGAAGAGGAGGCTGTGACACATTATTATGGACTTTTTGGCTGCGAGCGCAAATCGCTGCAGGAAATAGCCAAGGAGCTGAAGATGAGTCAGGAAGATGCGATGGCGCGTATCGACCAGTGTGTACGCAAGTTGGCTGTAACCCCCGAGTGGCAAATGTTGAAACAAACAATAGGAAAATGAAAAAGATATTGCTTTTAGGCTCAGGAGAACTTGGTAAGGAGTTCGTAATAGCCGCTATGCGTGCAGGCCAGTATGTAATTGCCTGCGATCGTTACGACAATGCGCCAGCCATGCAGGTGGCTGATGAGCGCGAAGTGTTCTCGATGCTGGATGGTGATGCACTCGAGGCTGTGGTAAACAAGCATAAGCCCGACATCATCGTGCCTGAGATTGAGGCTATACGTACCGAACGACTGTTTAAGTTCGAGGAGCAGGGCATACAGGTAGTACCCTCGGCTCGTGCCGTGAACTTTACCATGAACCGTCGTGCCATCCGCGACTTGGCTTCGAAGGAATTGGGACTGCGTACTGCAAAGTACTTCTATGCTAAGACTTTTGATGAGTTTAAGAAGGCAGCCGATGAAATCGGTTTTCCATGCGTGGTTAAGCCATTGATGTCGTCATCAGGTCATGGTCAGAGCTATGTACACAACGATGATGAGCTGGAGCAGGCCTTTAAGGAGGCTATGGAAGGCAGTCGTGGCGACGTGAAGGAGGTAATCATTGAGGAGTTTATCGATTTTGATTCAGAGTTCACACTGCTTACTGTTACTCAGAAGAATGGTTGGCCAACCCTGTTCTGTCCTCCAATCGGACACGTACAGAAGGCAGGCGACTACCGTGAGTCGTGGCAGCCATATAAGATTAGCGACGAGGCCTTGAAGCAGGCTCAGATAATGGCCGATAAGGTTACTAAGGCGCTTACTGGTGCTGGTATCTGGGGCGTTGAGTTCTTCCTAACCAAACAGGGCGAGGTGATCTTCAGTGAGCTCAGTCCACGTCCACACGATACGGGCATGGTAACACTGGGACATACCACCAACTTGAGCGAGTTTGAACTGCACTTCCGTGCTGTAATGGGAATGCCTATCCCCGCTATCCACTTGGAGCACGCAGGTGCATCGGCTGTTATCCTCTCTCCAAAGGAGGCTTCAACACCTGTTGACCGTACATTGCTCGACTATAACTTCGATGAGGCGCTGAAGGAGGATCGCACCCGTATCCGTGTCTTTGGTAAGCCCGAGGCCCATAAGGGTCGCCGTATGGGTGTGGTATTGTGTTACGGCGAGGTTGGCGACGACGTAAACGCCTTGCGCGAAAAAGCTAAGCGCTTGGCCAAGACCGTATTGGGCACCGACCCATACACTAAGTTTGAGCACTAAATAAGTGTTGCTGCGAATGAACCGCTTAGATGTAAGAATCGTAGACTTGCTAAAGATTACTGACCCGCGTGGCAATCTGACTTTTGCAGAGGCCCAATCGATGGTACCCTTCGACATCAAACGCGCCTATTGGGTGTATGATGTGCCCGGTGGCGAGAGTCGTGGTGGTCATGCTCACAAGCGACTGAAACAGTTTGTGATTGCTCTAAGCGGTTCATTCCATGTAACATTAGATAATGGTTACGAACGTAAGACCGTGCTGTTGAATCATCCTTGGCAGGGCTTACTGATTGATACCAATATCTGGCGAACACTCGATGATTTCTCGACGGGAGGCGTATGTCTGGTGCTGGCATCAGAACATTACGATGAGGATGATTATATTTATGACTACGAGGAATTCTTAGAATACGTTAGATGTTCGAAATAAAGCGATACACTGCAGAAATGGCCGACGAATGGAATCAGTTCGTGGCAGAATCGAAGAACGGTACATTTCTCTTCGATCGTCGTTATATGGATTACCATTCGGATCGCTTTAACGATTATTCTTTGCTATTTTATATAGGTAATCGTTTGCTGGCTGTTTTGCCGGCACATGCATCGGACGATACCCTTTATTCGCATAAAGGGTTGACTTATGGCGGATTGGTGATGAGTCCTCGTTTGACGATTGTTCAGACATTGAATTTGTTTCGTGAGCTAAACGAACTGCTTCGCTGTGATGGTTTCCGGCATGTAGTTTACAAATGTATTCCATGGGTTTATCATCGTCTCTCAGCTGACGAGGATATCTATGCCTTGTTCCATGAATGTCGTGCACGTATTGTGGCGAGGGATTTCGCCACGAATATCTTCTTATCTGCCGAGATGCGTTGGGAACGTATTCGGCGTCGTGGCGTAGTTCGTGCTCAAAATGCTGGCGTATTAGTAGAATGCTCTGATAACTATGCTGCATTCTGGGACATTCTTTCTGCGAATCTTCATGCCAAGTATGGTGTGATGCCTGTACATACGCTTAAGGAGATTACGCTGTTGCAGAGTCGCTTCCCTCAGAATATCAAACTGTATCAAGCCGTGAAGGAAGGAGAGGTGTTAGGCGGTGTTGTGCTCTATGTTTCTCAGCAAGTGGTGCATGCTCAGTATAGTTCTGCTACTCCAGAGGGGAAAAAACTGGGCGTTATCGATTTGCTTTACGACCGTATCTTTAGTGATTATCAAGGCTATCCTTATTTCGATTTTGGTCGTTCAACAGAACATCCTGATGGTAGTGGACTGAATGAGAAATTGGTGTTCCAAAAAGAAGGTTTTGGTGGACGTGGACTGTGTTATGACATTTATGAGTACGACTTATGACATAAAAAAGAGGTCGACACGATGATCGACCTTCTGAATATGTTAAATGTTTATACCTTTATTCTGGCAGTAGTAATACGGTGGCGCTTCGGGCCGCTTGGGCGCCCATCACCAGTACTTGTGCAATATCTGCCGTCTTTGATGGGCCGCTGATGAATGTACCATAGCCACCGTACTCGTTATCAAACTCAATGCGTTTGTAAGCTTCGTGCATGTTGTTTACAATCTGACTCTTAGGTAGTAGGATGATCAGATTTTCGGAGATGAAGCAAACGGCTTTCTCCTTCATTGTTTGTGGAATCCAGATGCACGCGTTTTCTGCTACACCAAACTTACCTCGGATAATGCCAACATCTGTTCCGTTCAGATCGCGGGCTCTGTCAACAGTATCTGGATTTCTGGTGGCGATGGATATCTCTGGCAGATTTGAGGCAATCTCGTTGGCGTCAGGAAACAACTCTTTGATAAGCACGTTGATATCGCGGCCGGGATCAACTTCTATCACTTGTCCGCCCACCATCTCTGTCATCTTCACAAACTGAACCAGTGGGTTGGGGTAGGTGGTAGCTTTGATGTCACTCAAATCGGGCATGTCGTATTTCTCTCTTACGTTTGCCCTGTATCTCTTCAATATGTCGTCCTTATTACTCATGGGTAATCTTTAATGTTTATTGTTTAATGTCTCATATTATTTTACTTTTCCTTTCTTCCATAACGAATGGAACGTTTCCTTAGGGAATTTCATCATCTTATGCCCCTCGGCCCATGGATTCATGCTGCAGTTGATAAGTGGCGATGGAATGAGGTTGGCCCAATGAGCCAATGCCGTACCAAGATTGTAAACGTCCTCGTTGCCATATACCATGCTCATGCCCTTACATATCATCTTCTTTTGCGGGTTTGCAGTACCGAACTCGTCTAACTGCTGACGCCACATGTAAATCTGGTCGCCCAAGTTTACCTTGGCGGGGCAGAGCGTTTGACAGGAGTTGCACAGGGTGCAGGCACTAACATTACCGGAATGCTTTTGTGGATCGCGAAGCATACCAAGGTTAATGCCGATGGGACCTGGGATGAAGTAGCTGTACGAATAGCCGCCACTACGACGATAAACAGGACAGGTGTTCATACACGAACCGCAACGGATACACTTCAGCGCTTCCCAGTGGTCGGGGTTTCCCACCCATTCGCTACGTCCATTATCTACCAACACAATGTGCATGGGATTAGCTGTTGGGCGAGCCTTACGGAAATGCGAGGTAAACGTGGTGGTTGGCTGGCCTGTTCCTGCTCTGCAAAGCATGCGTTGGAATACGGCCAAACAATCGTAATTAGGAATAATCTTCTCCAATCCGATGGCTGCAATGTGCAGTTTGGGGCATGAAGTCGACATATCGGCATTACCCTCGTTGGTGCAAACCACAATGTCACCAGTTTCAGCGATACCAAAGTTGGCACCTGTCATACCTGCATCTGCGGTAAGAAACTCGTTGCGTAGACTCAATCGCGCTACATAAGTAAGGTACGTGGGATCGTGGTTCCCCTTCTCACTACCCAATTTTTCTTCGAACAGTTCGCCTACATCGTCGTGGTTCAGATGGATGGCTGGCATCACAATATGACTTGGTGCCTGCCCCTTTAGCTGGATGATGCGCTCGCCCAAATCGGTCTCGACCACCTCGATACCGTGTTGCTCAAGGTATGGATTCATGCCGCACTCTTCTGTTAGCATCGATTTCGATTTTACGAGCTTCTTAACGTTATGGTTCTTCAGAATGCCATACACAATCTCGTTGAATTCGTGAGCATCCTTGGCCCAATGTACAATACAACCGTTTTCCTCGGCCTTGGTGGCAAACTGGTCAAGATATTCGTCCAAATGGGTGATGGTGTGGCGTTTGATGGCGCTGGCCTTCTCGCGTAGCTGTTCCCATTCGTCAAGTCCGTATGCCATATTGTCACGTTTGGTGCGTACTGCCCAAAAAGTGGCATCGTGCCATTTGGCGTATGTTTGGTTCTTTAAGAACTCCTTTGCTGCGTTACTATGTGTTGTACTCATAATGTTTAATCTTTAATGTTTAATGATAATCTTACAGTCCTGCTGCTAAGATTTCAACCACGTGCTTGAACTCAACATCCAATCCTTGTTTTTTAGCTACACCAGCCATGTGCATCAGGCACGAACAGTCAGGGCCAGTTACAAACCGCGCACCTGTCTTCATGTGGCGCTGCACTTTGTCGATACCCATCTGTTCGCTAATCGCGGTTTCCTCAACCGAGAACATACCGCCAAAACCGCAACATTCGTCAGGACGTTCTGGTTCTAATACCTGTATGCCCTCTACAAGATTTAGTAAATCCTTGATTTTGTTGAATTTTGGAATGTTCTCTTCGCTTGGCGAACTTAATCCTAACTCTCTTACACCATGACAAGAGTTGTGCAAACTTACCTTATGAGGAAATGTGCCTAACGGGTGGTTAACCTTGATAACATCGTGTAGGAATTCTACTGCGTCCATCGCTTTTTGGGCAGTTTCGCATTCTGTTTTTCCTTTTAGTAATCGTGGGTAGTTTAACTTGATAAATGCGGTACAACTAACCGAGGGCGATACAACATAGTCGAACCCCTTAAATTTTTCTTCAAATTTCTCGGCAAGTGGGATGGCCTGTCCCTCAAATCCTGCATTGGCCATAGGCTGTCCGCAGCAAGTTTGGTTAAGTGGGTAGTCCACATCTAACCCCAGATGTTTTAATAGCTTATACGTGGCAACTCCAACTTGGGGATATACCACATCTACATAGCAGGGAATAAATAAACCGATCTTCATTTTTGTAGGTGTATTATTATATTCTTATTTTAGTTATTCTTGGGTACAAATATAGTGAAAAATATCCAAAAATGCTAATAAATAGGTCTTTTGTACAGCTTATTTATGTTTTATTAAAAGTAAATGCTTATCTTTGTGGCATCATATTTGCGGTGATATATATGAATCTAGAAAATTAATATTGAGTATGAATTATAACGAATTGAATTTTGATGGGCTGACACGTGAGCGAGAGCTCTCTATGTCGGCTGCTTTTCCCGCTTTGATGCGGAAAGTGTATGTGTGGATGACGTTGGCTCTTGTGCTTACAGGAGTTACAGCGTATGGTGTGGCTACAAGTCCTGGGGTTCTTATGGCCTTGTACTCTAATCGTGTACTCCTATGGGGATTGATGATAGCCGAGTTTGCTATTGTGTTTGGTGTAAGTGCGGCCATTAACCGACTGTCGCTCACTACAGCAACACTGCTGTTTGTGTTGTACTCGGTTATTAATGGTGCTCTGTTCTCGTCTATCTTCATGGTATATACAATGTCTAGTATCGCAAGTGTGTTCTTTATTACTGCGGGAACTTTTGCTGTTATGGCACTTGTTGGTTATACCACTAAGACCGATCTTTCGTCGATGGGAAAGATTCTCTTCATGGCGCTGATTGGTATTATTATTGCTACGGTTGTGAACATTTTCCTAAAGAGTTCTGGACTTGAGACGATTGTAAGCTATCTGGGCGTTTTGATATTCGTGGGTCTTACTGCTTACGACTCACAGAAAATCAAAAATATGCTTTTGATGGCACCCGATGCTGGAGAGGCTGCTCAGAAGATTGCACTTTTGGGTGCTTTGACCCTCTATTTGGACTTCATCAACCTCTTTATTTATCTGCTGCGTATTTTTGGACGTCGAGAATAGTCTTTTCGCGTACATTATATATAATAAGAGATAAAAATACTAAATATGTAAATATTCCCGAAAACTTTTATGTTTTTGGGAATTTTTTTTCGAAAATATTTGGATGGTATTAAAAAATGTCGTACCTTTGCACCCGCTTTCGCTTAAAAACGATAGCACTAAAAGAAAGAGTTCTTTGAAAGATTTACATAAACAGAAGTAGTACAAGAAGCGAGTACTTTTCGAAGTACTTGGGTAAATGAACAAACCGTTT
>CADAOD010000058.1 GCA_902789415.1 uncultured Prevotellaceae bacterium | reverse complement strand
CATTGAAGCGATACCCTGCAGAGGCAGATAGTAGTTCTGCATAGAGAACATACCCTTCTTCATCTCACCACCGTACCATGTGTTGATGATGCACTGCTCACGGCTTGTTGTGTTGAAGGCAACACAAGTCTCTGAGTTCAGACCCAGCTCCTTGTAGTTCTCAACCTTAGCCTTAGAGGCGTTATAGATTACGAAGTTAGGCTCGAACTTCTCCAGCTCCTCAGCAGTAGGCTGGATGAACATGTTTGTTACGAAGTGTGCCTGCCATGCTACCTCAACGATGAAGCGAACAGCCAGACGTGTAGCCTCGTTAGCACCGCAGAAAGCATCTACTACATAGAGGTTCTTGTTAGAGAGCTCCTTGATAGCGATGTCCTTAACCTGCTTCCAAACCTCCTCGCTCATGGGGTGGTTATCGTTCTTATATTCCTCAGAAGTCCACCATACCTTGTCCTGGCTCTGTGCATCCTTTACGATGTACTTGTCCTTAGGAGAACGGCCGGTGTAGATACCAGTCATAACGTTTACAGCGTTGAGCTCGGTGTTTACGCCCTTGTCGTAACCCTCGAGTCCAGCCTTTGTCTCTTCCTTGAAGAGCTCCTCATACGATGGATTGTGTGCAATTACGGTAGAACCTGTAATGCCATACTGAGTCAAATCTAACTTTGCCATATTACTAATCTTTATTTTAAGTTGTGAATATTATCCTTTTGTTATATATAACTTTCTAAAAAGCGCTGCAAAGTTACAAATAATTCTTGAATTACAAGTGGCAATTAGCAATATTTTGTGCGCACACAATTCTTTTTAGGTTAAAGAAGCTAAAAAAGAATGTCGGAGTAGCACTTTTGCCACTCCGACATATCATTTTCTGATTTTGGATATTTACTTTTTTAGCTCATCTGGAATCACAGGCATGGCGCCGTTCTGGGTGCATACAAAGGCACTTACTCTGACGGCGATTTTATGAGCTTCCTGAACAGGCAGACCGTTGATGATCGAGGCGCAGAAAGAGCCTGTAAACGAGTCGCCGGCACCTACGGTATCAGCTACCTCCACCTTTGGTGTTTCCTGGAATGAGCACAGACCATCGTCGGTGAAAACATACGAGCCATTGGTGCCACAGGTCAGTACCAGCATTTTTAAGTGGTAGTCCTCTACAATCTGACGGCAAGTGTCGCGCATGTCCAGACTGTCGTAGCCAAACATGCGGTTGACAATAACTAACTCTTCATCGTTGATTTTTAGGATGTTGCAGATGCAGAACGAGTCCTCGAGAATCTCTTTCGAGTAGAACTGCTGACGCAGGTTGATGTCGCAGATTTTTAAACAGTCTTCTGGCGTGGCGTCCAGGAATTTACGGATGTTCTCTCGGCTTACTACGTTGCGTTGTGCCAGTGATCCGAAACAAACGGCACGGGCATTCTTGGCTATCTCCTCCATCTCATTGGTAAAGGGGATATTGTCCCATGCTACGTTTTCCTTAATGTCATAGGTGGGTATGCCGTCGCCCGTTAGCGTCACTTGTACCGTACCGGTAGGATAGGGTACCTTGGGCATCAGGTAGTTGAGGTTGTGCTCTTTCAGCGCCTCAATGGTCTCCTCGGCCAGCGCGTCGTCGCCAAGTGCGCTGATGGCAATAGTGTCCAATCCAAACTGTGCTGTGTGATAAGCGAAGTTGGCTGGTGCGCCACCAAGTTTCTTTCCTTCGGGAAGTACGTCCCACAATGCCTCTCCGAGGCCTACTATATATCTCTTCATAATACTTAGTTGTTTTTTACGTTCTTAATATAGGTAAACAGATAAATCACTCCAACAGCCATTACTGCTACTGCTCCAGCCTGTCCGATGGCATCGCTGGCAAATCCCATCATCAGTGGAAAAATCGTGCCTCCAAACAAGCCCATAATCATCAAACCCGACACCTCGTTCTGCTTCTGTGGCATGGCTGTGAGTGCCTGTGCAAAACAGATAGAGAAGATATTTGAGTTGCCGTAGCCCACCAGTGCGATTGCTGCGTAGAGAATCCATTTTTCTGTGCCGATAAAGAGTCCGCACATCGATAGCGCCATCATCACTACGCTTATTACGAAGAAGGTGCGGTTAGGCAATACACGCAGGAAGAAAGAGCCGGTCAGGCAACCAATTGTGCGGAATATAAAGTACAGGCTGGTAGCGAACGCAGCATCGTTCAGGGTCAGCCCCAATCGCTCCATCAGGATTTTTGGTGCTGTGGTGTTGGTACCTACGTCGATACCTACATGGCACATGATTCCGAAGAATGACAGCAGTACGATAGGGGTACCCAGTAGTTTCAGGCACTCAGTGAATGTCGAAGCCTTACCTTCGCTCTTCTCCTCTTCCTCAATTGGGGTTACTGCCAACAGCGCTGCTGCCAGGATACCTACGATGAAGTAGATGGCAAAGAGTACGCGCCAGTCATATCCGAATGAGGGTAGAACCTGTGTGGCACCCCACATAGCCAAATATGGTGCCAGGAACGAGGCGATGGCTTTGATGAACTGCCCAAAGGTGAGTGTCGATGCCAGGTTGCCACCTCTCATCACGGTTGATACCAGCGGGTTCAGCGATGTCTGCATCAGGGCGTTTCCAATACCCAGAAGCGAAAACGCACAGAGCATGATAGCGAAAGTCTCTCCAAACAGGGGTAGCAGTAGTGATATGATCGTTACTGCAAGGGATAGCAGTACGGTGTTTTTTCTGCCTATTTTGTTCATCAGCATTCCTGTTGGCACGCTGAAGATCAGAAACCAGAAAAAGACGAGTGATGGAAACACATTGGCTACAGAGTCACTCAGTTGGAGGTCTTCTTTTACATAGTTCGATGCAATGCCCACCAGGTCAACAAAGCCCATGGCAAAGAAGCAGAACATCACAGGGATAAGCGCAAATTTCTTCATATGTCTTTACTTTATTTCGTAGATTGTTACTTTGCCACCTTTTACCTTAATATTATTATAAGGCTCGGATGGGAATACTAAATTGGTCATAGCCATCTTGCCTTCGGCATCGAAAGCTTCAATGCTGCAGCGGTCGATAAACAGACGTAACTGCTTGATGGTGCCGTAGGTCGGGGCTGTGGTCACGCAAGGGAATGCTTCGCTAAAGTTAACGATACCGCTCTTGGTACGGTCCATCTTGAACAACTGTTTGGGAGCGTCGTAGGTCAGCACTACCTGCTCACCTTTAGCGTTCGACAGTATGATTTCTGCTTGATTCTTGAGGTCGATCACTATTTCACAGGCATCTGTCGGTTTCTTTATCTTTGCGCCACGAACGGCCAGCATCTCTTTCGATGGTGTCACACTGACGTAGGTTTCTTCGCCGCAGGTAAAGAGACCTAAGTCGCGAGGAATAGAGTTGGCTGAGCGATACTGCTTGGTAGGCACCTGGTTGGCGTACTGCCAGTTGCTCATCCATGCCAGCACTACATGCCGCTTCTCAGGTGCATTGTAGAACGATACTGTAGCATAGTGATCCTTGCCATAGTCCATCCATTTAGTTACCTTTGGCATCGACTCGCAAGTAAACTTATGGCCATCAAACTGACCAACGAAATACTGTGTGGCGCTACCGCCAAAAGGTCCTCCAGGGTTGATGTTGCAGATAAGCACCCACTTGTCGCCAATCTGAATCAGGTCGGGACACTCCCATACGCCACCGTGATTGCCATACTCCTGACCGAAAGCAGACTCGTATTTCCAGTCTTTCAGGTTCTCTGACGAGTAGAGCTGCATCTCCTGACCCACTGCCAGAATCATCACCCAGCGCTTGGTGCCCTCAAACCAGAATACATTGGGGTCGCGGAAGTCGGGTTTGTCGCTGGTCAGTATAGGGTTTCCTTCATATTTCTTAAACGTCATTCCACCGTCGTTAGAGATAGCCATCGACTGTGTCTGGTGGTGACCGGCTGAGGTGTAGAAGGCTACTACATCATCTCCGTTGGTGATACATGAGCCACTGAAGATGCTACCCAACCAGTCGGGCTCGAAAGTCAATGGTTGTGCTTCCCAATGCACCAGGTCTTTCGACGTAGAGTGCCCCCAGTGCATGTTCTCCCATTGTGAACCATAAGGGTTGTACTGATAGAAGAGATGCCATACACCATTTTTATAAAACATGCCATTGGGATCGTTCATCCAACCATAAACTGGTGTATGATGATATACAGGACGGAAATACTCACGGTTTGTAGTGTCGAATGTATCAGAATATTTGATTTCCTTCCAGCAGGCAAACTCGCCAACGGCACCTTTCAGGCGGCGGTCGCCATGAAACTCGATGTCGAGCAGTTTGGCATTCTTCAGCTCGTAGGGCACATAGTAGTCAACACGGTCTACAGCCAACTTCACGTTGATGCGCTGCACCATCTCGTTCTTCCCGTTCAGTACGGCAATCGCCGCAATGTCTTCTGTCTCCTGTACAGGCAGCAGCAAGTATTTGCTTGGTTGTTCCACTCGTAGCATCGCATGCTTTTCGCCAAGCACCATAGGTGTTACCTGTGCCATTGCCGATACATAAGTCAGCACTGTGGCAACTGTCATTAGTACTGTTTTCCTCATTCTGCTATTCATTTTTTGTTGTACGATTTTAGATTTTTGCTGCAAAGTTAAGTCAAATCGCGTGTATATCCTATAAATAATGTTTCATTTCTTAAGAAAAATCGTTCATTGCAACAATTTTATATGCAATGAACGATAATTGAAAGGTTTAATTCTCTAACTACTTTTCAATTGCAAAGTACCTGGCGTGCAATTGTTTTCTAGGTACTTTGCAAATACTACACTTAATAAAAAAAGTGCGGCTCTCATGAGCCGCACCGTTCTTACTCAAAACCAATCTATTACCTTATTACTAACTAACATTTAACCATTTGCTAGATTTTATTGCTGGCTTACCTTCACATCGCTAACTGTGATTGAGCCACCGTAGTTGTTTATGCTCCAGCAGTTCTTCTGGATGCCGTAGATGCGCTGGGTGTAGGCACATACATCGTTAATGTAAAGTGTCAGAACGCTGTTATCTGTGTAGATGTCGATATTGTACACGTTGTCGGCTGGACGTTCGAACCAGTAGCCATCAGCGGCCTCGATGAAGCCCTTGCCTTCTGCACCTTCCTGCTCGAAGTTGAGCTTGCGGTGGTTATCGTCCTCTGGGTTCACTACGATGGTATAGTACTTCTTAGAATCTGTGCCACGTACGAACGATACACCAAACTTATCCCAGACGTTAGAAGTCTTTACGGTGAACGAGATGTGGTTGGATGTGCCCAGACGGTTGTAGAGTACGTATGCTCCATCGCCGCTCAGTGAACCACTGTTGTAGCCATTCGATTCCATCACTGTAGCATTAACAGTCTGATTGTACTTGGCAGCCATTGCAGGCACAGCACCCAGAGTAAGTGTACCATCGCTGTGCTGGATAATCTTGTGACAAACCAGTGCACCACTCCAGTTAGGCTCGTTGCCGTCGCCAGCACCTACGTTGGTGTTCTTCTCGTGAATATCGCTACCAGAACGGAATGGGCACCATCCCCAGATGTAACGGTCTGTGCCGTTAGAAGCAGTCTTGGCGGCATAGAGCGAACGGCTGTCGAGCACACCCTCGTGTCCGTCAGGAGCCCACTTTGGTCCGTCGTTCAAACAACTCTTCAGCTCCTCGTAGGTTGAGGCTACCATGTATTTCACCTTACGGCTCCAGCTGGCGCGATAGCTCTCGCTGAACACGATGTACCAGTAGTTGCCCATCTTGAAGATGTCAGGACACTCCAACATGCGGTCCCAGATCATACGGATACGACCTACATGCTCCCAGTTCTTCATGTCGCTCGACTTGAACTCTGCAAATACAGGGTCGCCACCACCATTAGGATAGGTAGAGATAACCATGTGATAGAGGTTATCGTCGGCCACGAATATCTGTGGATCGCGGAAGTCATTACCTGAGTAGCCAAAGTCAGGACCATTCAGAGTCCAAAGCTCGTCCTTAGTCCAGGTCTTGAAGTCTGTAGATGTAGCACGCATCACCACTTCGCGGTTCTTGCAGTTGCCGTTGTGACCAGTATAGTAGATGTAATATGTGCCATCCTTCTCATAGGCGCAACCTGTACCCAGTGCTGCATCCTGCTGATAGTCGTTAGCACCGTATGCCAGCAATTCGCCCATCGACTCGTAGTTAGCACCATCCTTGGTAGATACAGCCCAGATGGGGTGGAAACGATAAGTCATGTTGTTGATGAACTCCTGCAGGTAGAGCACCTTGAAGTCGCCACTCTTCTGATCGTAGAAAGGCATTGGGTCGCCTACACGGCCAACAGCTGGTGTATAGAATGTGCCAAAGCCGGCAGCATCAGTCGAAGCGAAGAATGTGGTTGTGCCGTTCCAGTCCTTAGCGGGATCGCCGTTGAACTCCTCGTCGCTGCACGCCGTCAGCGCAGAGGCTGACAGCATGAGTGCGAATACTGAATATATCATTGTCTTCATAACTTTCTGTTTTTATTTTGTTAGATAATCAAATGCGTTGAGCATAATCTTGCCCATGTTTTCGTGATAGATCGACTCGTATGGAGTGGGAGAGTTCCAGTCGTAGAGGCCTGAGCCCAGACAGATGATACCACCCTTGCCAAATTCGCCGTTAGCACTCTTCAACTCCCAGGCGTTCACGCTGTTGTCGCCAGTCAGTGCGCGTCCACCAGTCTTGGCCTCGAATGCATCCTTACCATCCTGATAGGTATCCCAGAATCCGTACTGTGATGTGGTGTTACAGATGGTGTAGCCATTGTCGAGTGTGTAGATGGCGTTTTCAGGTGCTCCTGGATAGGTGGTGAGTCCTTTCCATAGTGGGTGAGCAGCGTCGTAGGCCCATGTGTGCCAAGGATCGTCGCCCATCAGGTCGGAGCCTTCGCCGCCTCCGCCGCCCCAAACATTGTTTGGATAAGCGTCCTCAGGCATAGCGCCCAGAGCAATGGCATAGTTCACGGCCGAACGTCCCAATACGAATCCTACGCCGCGCTGCCAGAGTTCCTTCATCTTAGAGAGGGCTGTCATGGCACCCTGCTCGGCCTCTGCAAATCCGTTGTAGTTGCCGAATGAAGAGCAATGACGGTGGAAGAATATCAGTCACTCCACGATGCGTAGGCAGCGCTTGCGATGTTACCAGTGAGCCACTTGGCAGCGGCCTTCTCCTCATCGTTCAGCAGTTCGATGTTCTCAGCATCACCAACGAACAGTGCGATAGGATCCTCAATCAGTGTTACGTAAACCGTATAAACTGTGGTAGCAGTATTATCGTTGAGTGTAATCTGGAATGGCTCAGTGAAGTTGCCCTTAGTGCCGCTTGCTGGACTACATGTGGCATCCTCGCTGCATTCAACCTCGAAGGTAGCATTGCTCAGGTCGATACCGCTGTTAGCCATCACGCTTACGGTGATAGTTTTGTCCTGCTGGTTGATGGCACCTTTCACACCCTCAAGTATGAAGAGCGACATCAAGGCCTCGTCGTTACGTACGCTTACCTGATAGTCCATTACCAAGTCGCCATTGCTGATGTGAAGATTGCGATCGGCATCAAAGTTGATGTGGTCGCCCACCTTCATATTGGTCTGTGCGCCAGCAGATACTGTCAGACTTGTTATCTCCATATCACCCTTCTGGGCGAAATCTACGGGCACTTTTACTTTTACTAGTCGCTTCTCAGTATTAATGGTACCTTCGTATTGTCCGTTCAGGACGAACTTCTCAACGAGGCATGAACCGCTCACGTCGATGCTGCCTGTATGGTCATCGTTACAGGCGGTGAACCCGCATACGATGCATATTGCGCAGATAATGCTATATATCGTTTTCATATAATTATCAATTTTCAATTATCAATTATCAATTCGTTTCTTACCACTGTCCACAGTTCTGAGTGTAGTGTCCGTTAGATGCTGCCATCTGCTCGAATGGTACAGGCAGGTACTCATTCTTGTTGGCTGTAAACTGCGATCCGCTCAGGAAGTTCATCTTCTCACTCTCTGTAGAGTAGTACTTGTTGAGTACTGTAGCTGCATCGCCCCAACGTACCAGGTCGAAGAAACGCTCACTCTCCATAGCCAGCTCCAGTCGGCGCTCCATCTTAATGATCTTCATGGCCTCGTCCTTGCTGTAGCTGCCACTGTACTTACCTACTGCATAGTGTACACCATACTTATTAGAATAGTTGGATACTACGCTGCTTGTAGCCATACCTGCTGCACGCTCACGAACCTGATTTACCAGGGCGATAGCCTCAGAAGTCTGTCCCAGTTGAGCCTGTGCTTCAGCACGCATCAACAGAACGTCAGCATAGCGTAGGACGATACGGTTCATCGAACTTGCCCACTGTGAATCGCACAGATACAGATAGCTGTCTGTCAGTGCAGGATCAACATTCTGCTTCAGCGATACAAAGTATCCGAATGTACCACCACTGCGGCTCCAAGCGTTGCTCTCGGCAATCATAAAGCTTGGGTTAAACATATATGGTGTACCTGGAACGCCTACTGTTACGAACAGTCGTGGATCTACAGTCTGGGCTGAACCAACGGTATATTCCTCGTCGGCAAAGGTGTCGAGCATAGGTAGACCGTCGCTGTTGGTACGATAAGCACTTACCAGATTATGTGATGGTTTGTAGAAATCGCAACCAGAGTCGTGTACCTTTGGAATACATGGTACAATCAGACGGTATGAGAAGTTCAGGTTACCATATACGGTACCATCGTTTCTTGAGTACTGGATGGCCCAGATACTCTCCTTGCCGTTCTCATACTGCTCCTCAGGGCGGAAATTATTGTGCAGGTCGGGCTCCAGACCATAGCCGGCAGCAGTGTAGATGGATGGATTGGTGTATTCTACCACCTTCTGTAGGTCGGCATCGCTGATAGATGTCACCTGATTGCTGTTGGCATCGTCCTGATGATAAGCCTTATAGAGATAAACCTTAGCCAGGAATGCGGCACATGCAGCCTTTGTGGGGCGTCCCTTGTCGGCCTGGGTAACAGGCAGTACGGCGTAGGCATCCTCCAGATCGTTGATAATCTGCTGCCAGCCCTCGTCGTTGGTGTATTCCGTGTTCGAAAGGTTGTTGTAGTCCTCTTCCTGCATATTGGGCTTGTTCACGAATGGAATCTTCTTGAACAGGCGCTTCAGCTGGAAGTGTCCGTAAGCACGCAGGAACTTCATCTCGGCAGTACGCTGCTTGATGGTGGCGTTCTCCTGATCGGCGCTGGCCAGAATGTCGAGCGACAGACTTACGCGGCTAAGGTAATTGTAGAATCGAGTCCAGATAGAGCTGAAAGGCCAGTCGGTAGTCATCACGCCAGTACTCTTTTCCAGTCTGTGGAATGGCTCACCATCAGAGAAGTCTGAACCGCCAACGTATGCGTCGTCGCTTCGTGTGTCGTAGTTCCAGAGTGAGAACGATGCGTTCATATCCTCAATCGAAACCAGTCCGGCATATGCTGAAATCAGCACGTTGTCGATATACTCAGGGTTCTTTACCTCGTCCTGAGTCAGCGTTGCCTGTGGCACCTGTTCCTCCAGGAAGTCAGAGCAGGCTGTAAAACCGCAGATTACGCAGATTGCGCAGATTGTTCTATATATCGTTTTCATAATCGTAGCTATATTTTAGAATGAAACATTAAGTCCGAATGTAAGATTGAGAGGAATAGGATAATTGAATCCTGGGTTCTCAGGATCGGCTCCTGTAAACTTGTTGCTCTTGATAGTGAGCAGGTTCTGAGCCGATGCGTAAAGACGTATGCGGTCTGTGTGCAGTTTGTCTGTCACCTTCTTAGGTATGTTGTAACCCAACTGTATGGTGCGCAGCTTCACGTAGCTACCGTTCTCTATGTAGTAAGATGATACACGACCCTCGTTGTTGGTATCCGATGTGGTGAGTGCAGGGATGTTGCTGCTAGGATTAGCTGGGCTCCAAGCATCGAGTGCTCGTCTACATCAACACCCTGTACGCCTTGCCAGAACATAGTCAAATCCCAGTCCTTATACTGCAGATAGATGTTCAATCCCCAAGTGAAGTCGGGTGTTGGGTCATATATCCAGTCCTGATCGGCCTCTGTGATGATGCCATCGCCGTTAAGATCCTTATAACGGATGCGGCCCAGTCCTGCACCTTCCTGTGTGGCATGATTGTCAATCTCCTCCTGACTCTTGAAGATGCCGTCGTAGATGTAGCCAACCTGTGAAAACATAGGATGACCTACAACACTCTTCACGCCGTTACCACCATACTTACCGTTGGCAGCTACTGTCTCAGGCAGTTTTGTAATCTCATTCACATACTTACTGATGTTTCCGTTGATATCCCACGAAAAACCGTTCTCCAACTGGTGGCGATAGCCAATGCTCAGTTCCCAACCGTTGTTCTTTACCTCGCCGGCATTGATCCACTGACCAGATCCTTCACCCATAGCAGCGATACCTTCCATGAAGAGCAGAATGTCTGTGGTCTTCTTATTGAACCAATCAAAACTACCGTAGATCTCGTTTCTCAGCATTGCGAAATCAACACCGATGTTATGTTGTGTGGTGGTTTCCCACTTGATGTCGTCGTTACCGCGCTGATTGCGTACATAACCGTTAGCCAGGTCGTAACCACCGTTCTTACCGCTGATGTCGTATGAAGAACCAGCCTGACCGCTGCCCCAGAGTCCTGTAGATACTACGCTCTTGTAGAGGGTATATCGTGCAGTGTTCGAGATTTCCTGGTTACCAGTCTGTCCCCAAGAATAGCGAAGTTTCAGATTGTCGAGCCAGCTCTTTGTCTTAGCCATAAACTTCTCTTCTGAGATGCGCCAACCGGCTGATACTGATGGGAATGTACCATACTGGTTGTTGCTACCGAATCGGCTCGAACCGTCGCGACGGATGGTGACAGATGCCAGATACTTGTCGTCGTAGGTGTAGTTCACTTTACCGAAGAATGACAGAAGACTGAATCCTTCGCCTGAACCTTCGGCTAACTGCTTGCCTGCACCAGCACTTGGCCACATATAGTCGGTGTTCAGAATAGCCAGTTCATAGCGCTTGGCACTATTCCACTTATAGTCCTGACGGTTCACCTCTGTACCAATCATGGCATCGCCGCGATGCTTGCCGATTTCAAGATTATAGGTAGCAATGGCGTTCCACATCCAGCGCATCCAGTGTTCCTGCTTGCTTTCAACAGCGCTATCGGTACGCTTAACCTTACCATTTTCGATAGGGTAGGTAAAGAAGCGCTGCTCCTTCTGTGTATAGTCCATACCCAGTGTGGTGCGAACCATAAAGTTCTTGAATGGGGTGATGCTCAGGTGCACATCGCCGAATGAGCGCCACTGGGTGTATTCGTTGTCCTTGTTATTATCAATCATGCTCAGAGGGTTCTCGCGCTCAGAGTAGGCACCCAGTGCCTGAGCATATTTACCGTTCTCTGCCCATATTGGGAAGTTAGGGTTAAACTCAAGTGCGTGCTCCAGCACTCCGCCAGGAGCGTCATTGCCCTTGGTACGGTTCATGGTGAAGTTCTCACCAATCACTACCTTGCCATCGAACAGCTTATAGTCTGCATTAGCACGAGCCGACAGACGGTTGAAGTTACTCTTCTTAATGGTACCCTGGTTGTCGTAGTAGCCAATGCTGAAGAATGAACTGCCCTTCTCCGAGCCGTTGCTTACCGAGAGGTTGTACTGCTGTACCACGCCTGTGCGCGTAATCTCATCGAACCAGTCTGTATCACCTGCACGTACACTGGCGTTCTCGTCCAGATACATGTTCATAGTCATATTATTCAGTACGGGATTGCCTTTAGCGTCGTAGCTCCAGTCGTAGTTGTATCCTAGGTTATTGTTGCTTGGGTTCACACCATCGTTCACGCAAGCCTGCCAGTATGCACGTCCCCACTCGCTGGCGTTCATTGTCTCAATCTTATTAGTATAGAATGATGTAGCAACGCTACCGTCGAAGTTCACCTTCACCTTGCCATCCTTACCCTTCTTGGTGGTGATGATGATCACACCGTTGGCGGCGCGGCTACCATAGATACTGGCAGAGGCTGCATCCTTCAGCACCTGGATGCTCTCGATATCGTTACCGTTCAACTCATGCATACCAGCCTTTGTGGGCACACCGTCGATAATGTAAAGTGGATCGTTGTCGTTCAGGGTTCCTACACCACGGATACGGACCGTTGCAGCACCCGAAGGATTACCATCGGCTGTGATATTCATGCCTGGTACACGACCCTGCAGTGCCTTCATTGGGTTGTTCTCGTTCTGCTTGGCAATCTCGTCTACGCTTACGGTCGAGATGGCACCCGTCAGATCGGCCTTGCGCTGGGTGGTATAACCTGTTACCACAACCTCCTTCAGAAGTTCGCTGTCGTCTTTCATAGTTACCTTCATACCTTGTTTCGCAGGTACCTCTTGTGTCTGGTAGCCGATGTACGAGATAACCAGAGTGGCATTCTCGTTCACTTTGATGGTGAAGGCTCCATCGAAATCGGTTACTGTACCGTTCGTGGTCCCCTTCTCCTTTACTGTAGCACCGATGACCGATTCTCCTGTAGCGTCGACCACCGTACCACTGATCTCTGTCTGCGCGTACATTATAGTACTCATCAGCAAGAGTGTAAAACTCAGAAACATTTTCTTTAGTTGTTCCATTGTTGATCGTTTTAATTGTTAGTACTCAATTTGATTTGAAATTCTGCTGCAAAAGTACAAATGTATCGTTAGCAAAGTGTTAAAATATCGTTCATTACGTGCTATTTTTGTTTCAATGAAACATTTTTGCTAATTTATGAACGAATATTCTTATTTTCTCTTGGCAAATATACAAAAAAATATCAATTTGTTCCCGTGTTTCGCAATTATTTCGTATATTTGCCTGCATAAAACAAAGAAATATGATGAGAAAATCTTTCATTTCCATTTTAATGTTTATGGTCATCCTGTTCATGGGATGTGAGCAAGCTGAGCCCAAATATATAATAGGTGTATCGCAATGCTCTGAGGATATCTGGCGCGATTGGCAGAACGCCGAAATGAGAATGGAGGCCAACTTTCATGAGGGGGTAGAACTCCGTTTTACTGCTGCTCACGACGATTCTGAACTTCAGAGCAACCAGATAGACAGTCTGGTGGAAAGTGGTATCAATCTGCTGATTGTGGCCCCTAACCAACTCTCGTCTGTATCGCCTGCTATCGACCGTGCTTACGATAAGGGCATACCCGTTATCGTGTTCGAGCGTAAGACCGATTCGCGTAAATATACGGCCTTTGTAAGTGCTGATAACTACGAGATGGGACACCTGATGGGAGAATACATCGCTACCCAACTTGGTGGTAAGGGGCAGATAATGGAAGTGAAAGGACTGAAAGGCTCTTCGCCAGCCGAAGAACGCTATAATGGATTCCACGTGGCCTTAGCTGCCTATCCCGATATTAAGGTGGTAGCCGAGTTGCAAGGCGACTGGACTGAAACGAAGGCTTACGAGGAAGTGAAAAAATGGAAAGGCGATATGAGCAGCATCGATGTGGTGTTTGGTCATAACGACCGCTCGGCCATTGGTGCCCGTAAGGTTTTCGTAGAACGAGGTGCCAAACTGCCCATGTTCTGTGGTATCGATGCCTTGCCAGGACCTGATGGTGGTATCCAACAGGTGCGCGATTCGCTCCTCGATGCCTCGTATATCTATCCTACACATGGCGACCAACTGCTACAACTGGCCCTCGACATCCTCGATGGCAAAGAATATCCAAGAGAAACCTTGTTTACCTCGGCTTTGGTAACCCGCGATAATGCTACGGTGCTGTTACTCGAAAGCGACGAAGTGGTGCGCCAGGCGCATAATCTGATTAAACTTCAGAAAAAAGCCGCCAGCTATCTTGAACAACTGTCAACACAGCGCACCATCTCGTTGCTGGCACTCGTCTTGTTGGCATTGCTGCTACTTATATTAGTACTCTTTATTCTCTATCATCGTTCTAGAGTGTCGGCCCAGCGCGAGCGTATTGTCAATAACCTGTGGAACATGAAGGCACCAGCTGAGCCGGTACGGCCTGCCGATCAACAGCCTACGGCTGCACAGCCCATCGTACAACCCGTAGATGAGGCTGCTGAATCGGCCAAGGAGCCGCTATTCATCGTGCGCTTCAAGGATGTGGTCGAGGCCCGTCTCTCCGATAGTGATCTGACTGTTGATGATTTGGCTGTTGCTATGAACCTGAGTCGTGTACAGCTGTACCGTAAAGTTAAGGCCATCTCTGGTTCGTCGCCTGTCGAGCTGTTGCGTTCTGCCCGATTGAATCGCGGCTATCAGTTACTGGTCAAAGGCGATAAGACCATCGCCGAGGTAGCCTACGAGGTTGGTTTCACCGCCCCCAGCTACTTTACCAAGTGTTTCAAGGATGAATTTGGAATCAGTCCTTCCGATCTGTCCTAACTCAGCATGTTTTTCCTATTAAAACTTGTCACTGTCATTTTAAATTTGTACTTTTGCCGCAAAAATGTAAGTATATGATTGAAGTAGTAGATTTTAGCCAAACCAATTCGGTTATCAATTTGTACATGTCGGAGCTGAGAGACAAGAACTATCAGAAGAACCGTCTGTTGTTCCGTCATAATATCAAGCGTGTGGGTGAGATGATGGCCTACGAGTTGTCGAAAACTCTGGAGTATCGTCCCAAGACTATTACAACACCATTGGGCACCATCGATATCCAGCTGCCAAAGGAAGACCTGCTGATAGCCACTGTGCTGCGTGCCGGTCTGCCTTTCCACGAGGGTTTTATCAATGTGTTCGACCACGCCGACAATGCTTTCGTATCGGCTTATCGCATGTACACCAACCGTGAGCATACCGAGGTGGGCGTGCATACCGAGTATCTGGCAGCTCCAAGCGCTAAAGGAAAAACATTGGTGATTGTCGATCCCATGTTGGCTACAGGCGGCTCTATGGCAGCCAGCATCGAGGCATTGGTTAAGACTGGTAAGCCCAAGAAAATCCATATTGCTTGTGTGATAGCTGTTCCCGAGGGTCTTGAAGTGGTTAAGAGTGCACTCCCCGATGGTAGTACCATCTGGTGCGCTGCTGTCGATCCTGGCATGAACGAGCATAAGTATATCGTACCAGGATTCGGCGATTGCGGTGATCTGTGCTACGGTGAGAAGTTATAAAAAAATAAATCCCGTTCAAACTTGAACGGGATTTATTTTTAAGTTATTTATATGAGGTGGAATGTTCCCATCAGGTAAACCAGACCGAAGCCTGATACCATTGAGATGATACCCATGATGATACCCATCTTAGCCATGTCGTTCTGCTTTACATAGCCTGTGGCAAATGCCAGCGCATTTGGTGGGGTTGAGATAGGTAGAATCATAGCGCTTGATGCTGCGATGGCCACACCGATGAGTACGGTTGATGTGCCACCGATAGGAGCCAGCTTGTCGCCCATAGCACCACAAACGATAGCCAGGATAGGCATGAGCAGCGCTGCAGTAGCCGAGTTAGAGATGAAGTTACTGAGCAGGTAGCAGATAGCGCCTCCCATCAACAGGATGAGCAGCGGTGAGAACTCGCCGAAGGGGATGCTCTCAACAGCGTTAGCAGCCAAACCAGAAGCGTTCAGACCGTAACCCAGTGCGAAACCACCGGCAACCATCCAGATCACACTCCAGTTAATCTGCTCCAAGTCGCGCTTGGTAATCACACCTGTCAGGGCGAATACCATGAATGGAATCATAGCTACAGTATATGAGTTGATACCAGTAACACGGTCTAACAACCATAGAGCTACGGTTACAAAGAAGGTGATGATAACCACGGTAGAGTGGAAACCCTTCTTCATGCCACCCTCGATGTTCAGCTCAATAGTTTTCTGTGTGAATGGGAATGCCTTGAGCAGCAAGCGCCAGCTGATAAACAGCAGCAGGATAACGAGTGGGAACATGAACATCATCCACTGACCGAAGCCGAGACCCATATTCAGTCCCTCTGGATCGTTCAGGTATTTCAGTGCGATAGTGTTTGGAGGTGTACCAATAGGGGTACCCATACCACCTAAGTTGGCAGCTACAGGGATACTCATAGCCAGGGCTACACGACCCTTACCCTCGGGAGGCAACTGGTGGAACACAGGTGTGAGGAATGTCAGCATCATGGCAGCTGTAGCTGTGTTAGATACGAACATCGAGAACAAACCTGTGATGAGTAGGAAGCCTAAGAGCACCATCTCACTGCGTGTGCCGAAAGGCTTCAGCAACACCTTGGCCAACTGAGCGTCGAGACCGGTCTTGGTAGCGGCGATAGCCAGTACGAATCCACCGATGAACAGCATAATAACTGGGTCGGCGAAAGTAGCCATCACGCCTTTGTAGCTCAGCAGTTTACCAACTTCTTCTTCGTTAACCATTGGCAGGATACCGCTATCCGTACAGAATAGCAGCATGAGCACGATAATGGCAACGGATGTGGCCCACGAGCTTACAATCTCAAGAACCCACATCAGTGTTGCAAACGCAAAGATAGCGATAATGCGTTGTTGAATAACAGTTAGATTCTGGATACCATACCATTCGGCAGGCATATTCCAAAGTAGTAATGTAACAAGGGCTACCAGTGCAATCTTGATAGCTCGTTTGGTACCATCGGCAGGATAGTACTTACGATTGTGACGCATTTTGTGATACGCCTCAACGAGATGAAATCCTTCGTAAATGTGAAACATATTGTTTGAAAGTTATTATTTAATATTTGGTTTTAAGTAAAAAATCGAGCGCAAAGATAATAAGAAATTAAGAATTAAGAATTAATAGTTAAGAGAAAATTGAATGATTGAGTGTATTTTTACACAAAAATCATCCCCACGGCGATTTGCCATGGGGATGATTGATATGTGGAGTTTACAAACTCGTTGGTTAATCAGGGATTATTTCACTTCCCAGATATCGTTGGTTTCGAGCAACTCTTCGAAGTTGTGATACTTCTTCTGAGCAGCTACCTCGGCCAACTGTGCATGAACGGCGTCGTTGTAGGTAGGAGCCTCAACATCGCGAATCACACCGAGGGCGATGGGGAATCCATCCTCAGGTGTCATCATGGCCAGCTTCAGCTGCAGGGTGTTGTCCTCGCAGTGTGCATCGTGTACCAGTACATCGTCGATGGTGTAGCCATCCTTGCCAATCTCAACCACCTTCAGTCCGAAGCCCTGCTGTACCAGTCCGAACTCGTTGTTCTCGCCGAATACCAGCTTCTCACCGTGCTTTACATAGATGGCGTTCTTTTTACGACCTTCGTTGTTATAAACTACATCGTGACAGTGGTCGTTGAAGATTACACAGTTTTGCAGAACCTCGGTAACGCTGGCACCCTTGTGCTCGTAAGCTGCCTTCAGAACCTCAACAGTACCCTTAGCATCGGTAGCCACACAACGTGCGAAGAAGTGTCCGCGGGCACCGAAGCAGAGCTCGGCAGGACGGAATGGATCCTCTACGGTACCATAAGGGCTCGACTTAGATACGAAACCACGGGGTGAAGTAGGAGAGTACTGTCCCTTGGTCAGACCGTAGATACGGTTGTTAAGCAGAATCATGTTCAGGTCGATGTTACGACGGTTGGCATGGATAAAGTGGTTACCACCGATAGCCAGTCCATCACCATCACCTGATACCTGCCATACGGTCAGGTCGGGGTTAGCCACCTTAGCACCGGTAGCGATGGCAGCGGCACGACCGTGGATGGTGTTCATGCCGTAGGTGGCCATATAGTGAGGCAGACGGCTTGAACAGCCGATACCTGAGATAACTGCTACGTTCTCGGGAGCTACGCCAATCTCGGCCATAGCCTTATGGAGTGAAGCCAGGAAGAAGTGGTCGCCACAACCAGGGCACCAACGAGGCTGGCCTTTCTTAAAATCTTGTGCTGTATA
>CADAOD010000057.1 GCA_902789415.1 uncultured Prevotellaceae bacterium | reverse complement strand
TTCGTCCTCCTCAGGTGTATGTATTGGCTGGAACGAATCCTTACCATAATGTGCATAGTGACCAGAAGTTACATAGAGGTTCTTAGAACCGATATGTGGGGTTATAACCTCCTGATAGCCGAAACGCTTCTGCACCTTACGCAGGTGATCCTGCAGACGCAGACGGAGCTCGGTACCCTTTGGCAACCAGATAGGCAGACCCTTACCTACCTTCTCTGAGAACATAAAGAGTTCCATCTCCTTACCAATCTTACGGTGGTCACGCTTCTTAGCCTCCTCCAGCATCTCAAGATACTCGTCGAGCATCTTCTTCTTTGGGAATGAGATACCGTACAAGCGCTGCATCTGCTCGCGGTTAGCATCGCCACGCCAGAAAGCACCTGCTACTGAGGTAAGCTTAACGGCCTTGATCTCGCCAGTATCCACGAGGTGTGGACCACGGCACAGATCGGTAAAGTTGCCCTGTGTATAGGTGGTGATTGAACCGTCTTCAAGATCCTGCTCGATGTGCTCGCACTTATAGGTCTGTCCCCACTCAGCAAACTGCTTCAGAGCCTCGGCCTTAGGTACCTCACGACGAACAACAGGCTCTTTCTTACCAGCAAGTTCCTTCATCTTAGCCTCAATCTTTGGGAAATCGCTCTCCTTGATGCTCTCGCCGTCCTTCAGCAATACATCATAGAAGAAACCATTCTCGACAGCAGGTCCGAAACCGAACTGTATGCCAGGATACAACTCCTGCAACGCCTCGGCCAGCAAGTGGGCCGATGTGTGCCAGAAGGTATGCTTACCCTGCTCATCGTCGAACTTGTAGAGCTCGATAGTAGCGTCCTCATTGATAGGACGGTTCAGCTCTACTGTCTCACCGTTTACTCCACAGCTTACAACGCTGCGTGCGAGAGCCGGAGAGATACTCTCTGCAATCTGGAAACCAGTTACGCCCTGCTCATACGAGCGAACAGATCCGTCTGGGAATGTAATGTTAATCATCATATCTACAATATATGTTTGAATTTTGAAATTGCGTGCAAAGATAGTGCTTTTATTCCAAATTAATGCGAAATTATCGAAAAATTTACTTATCGCGATACTTTTTGATGACACTATAGGCCTGATAGAGCCCTAATTCGCCTGCTTTAGAGAGATCCTCTACACCTTCATCTACGTGTTTGGCGTAGATTTTGGCCAGTCCGCGATTAAACCAAGCCTCGGCCAGATCCTGGTTCAGCTTGAGTGCTTGCGAGTAATCGGCGATGGCACGCTGATAGTCGCGACGCTGAGCATAAAGGTTACCCCTATTATAATATAGGTACGCGTTATGTGGTGCCAGCGCAATAGCATCCGACAAATCGCCAAGCACATTAGCCGACTTCAAATCTACATTAGTACCCTCAGAGGCATTAAACTCATTAATCTTAGCCTGACAAACAGCACGCTGCCAATAAGCCAACGACGAGGTAGAGTCAATCTGCAAGCAGATACTCAGGTCGTCGATTGCATTATCAAAGTTCTGGATGGTAGCGTAAGCAATGGCACGCAGCAACAGCAGGGGTGCCACTTTTGCCGTAACTCTCGTCTGATCGATAACATTGCTCAACGAGTCGATATAAGCAAATGTCTGCTTCATTCTGTTCTCGCTCAGGTTACGCTGCTCGCACGAGAGATAAACAGTATGCGAGCCTGAAGCCTGGTTAAAGGCGTCCACACTGTTTTCGTATGGGGTATCAACCTTCACGTCGTTTTGTGGCTGTACAAAGGTAAGCCCGTACATGGGCTGCAAGCTCACGGCGGCCTTACGATTCTGCACACGTCCACGATAATCACTCTTGTACTCGTGCTCTACCTCCTGCTCATCGGCCACAACCAGCTGGTTGTACTTATCTGGATCTATATCGCTACGCTTACGCATCTGCTTTTTCGATAGGCGTGGCTGCTTGCCGTAACGCTTATCCATCTGGGCTTTCAGAATACGGAACTCGTCAAGTTCGGCCTGCTTGGTATTGCCCAATCGACGGTAGCACGAGGCACGATGCTGCAAGCCAAACCAGAAGTTAGGAAACTCCTCAATCACCTTCGAATAGTCGCGGATGGCAGCACGCAGATTACCCGTCTGTTCCAACAGCAAAGCACGGTTAAACAGCGCCATCAGGTTGTCGGGTTCCAACTTCAGCACAAAGTCAAAATCCTCAATACCTCTGTTATCGTCGCCCACTTGGGCACGCAACAGTCCACGATTATAGTGACCTAAAAAGTTGTTTGGATCCAAATCAAGTGCCGTATCGTAATCGGCCATCGCACCACGCAGGTTATTCTGATTAAATCGGGCCAGTGCGCGATTAATATAGTTGCCCGAATGTTTTGGCAACAGGTGGATACTCTTAGAAAGGAACTCCTCGCCCTCCTTCCATTTCTGGCGAGCCAGACTAATCACGGCTCGCTCGGCCCAGATGCCGCCATCGTAAGGATCGAGTTCCAAACTTTTATCAAGCGATTTTACAGCTTTGGTAGTATCCTGCTGCAACAGATAAATCTCGGCCTGCATCGAATAGGCACGCGCATATTTCGACCAACGGGTAGAAATCGTATCAATCTGCGCCAAAGCTAAATCGTATTTCTTATCCTGAATCAAACAGAGCACACGATTGTGCCAAAGTCCCTGATTGTCAGGATCGTAGCGCAGGGCACGGTCGTAATCGCTTACCGCTGCGCTGTATTTTTTCTGATTGATGCGGCACAAGCCACGCAACTCGTAGGCGCTCACCACATAGGGGTTACGCTCAATGGCCTCAGTACAGTCGCTCTCGGCCCCGCGGTAATCATCCAAATAAAACTTGGCCACCCCACGAAAAAACCAAGGCTCGTAGAGCCAAGGTTTCATGCTGATGGCCTGATTAAAGTACTGTATCGACAGTACGTAATCTTCGTAATAGAGTGCCGAGCGCCCTATCATCACCAAGCGATCAGTGTTAAACTGCGCTTGGACCAATAACGGCAGAAATGCCAGAAACAGGAAAATGCGTCGCATTTTTACTTTCTGGGCACTTTGGTCTTATAGCCACAACGGAAACGGCCCTGAGTCAAGGCACGCAACTTACTCTTAATAAGCTGCTTGCGGAGTGGCGAGATACGGTCGACAAACATCTTACCGTCGAGGTGGTCGAACTCATGCTGCATAACACGAGCAAGATAACCATCAACCCACTCGTCGTGATGCTCAAAGTTCTCATCATCCCACTCTACGTGGATACGGGTAGGACGAGTTACCTTCTCGTGGATGGCAGGAATCGACAGACAACCCTCTTCCGACACATCGGTATTATCTTCGTCGTACTCTAAAATGTGAGCATTTATATACACATGCTTAAAGTCCTTATACTCAGGCATATCATCGGCCAATACATCCAGGTCGATAACTACCAATCGGATAGCCTTACCAATCTGAGGGGCAGCCAGTCCGATACCTTCCGACTCAGCAAGTGTCTCCCACATATCATCAATCAACTCCTTTAACTGTGGATAATCGGGCGTAATGTCTTCGGCCACCTTACGCAAAACAGGCTGACCAAATATATAAATAGGTAATATCATCTATAATTTACTATTTAACAATTTACAATTTTACAACTTATTTCCTCGAACGCATATAGTCTTCGAGGATTATGGTGGCCGAAATCTCGTCTACCAGTCCTTTGTTTTGGCGTGCTTTTTTCTTCAGTCCACCATCCAGCATGGCCTGATGAGCCAGTACCGAGGTAAAACGTTCGTCGTAATACTGAATAGGCACCTCGGGTACAGCCTTACGCCAGCGGTTCACAAACTGCTGCACACGTGCCAGATTCTCGCTGGGTTCACCATTAGGCTGTCGTGGCTCGCCAATTACTATCATCTCTACCTGTTCGCGGGCGATATAAGCCTTCAGGTAGTCGAAGAGTTCCGACGTAACAACAGTCGCCAATCCTCCAGCTATAATCTGCAGAGGATCGGTGACTGCCAGTCCGGTACGTTTCTTACCGTAATCTATTGATAATATTCTTGCCAATGCTGCTAATTAACGAGCGTTATACAGCAACCAAGCATCGGGATAAGATGCACGAATCTGATCGCGGCTTGCAACAGCTGCAGCCTTATCAGCAAAGGTAGAGGCAACAACACGATACATATTCTTCTCGTCGTTCTTAACAACCTGAGCATCGTAACCAGCATTCTTCAAGCGCTGCATCAGACCCTCGGCATTGGCACGAACGCCAAACGAGCCAACAACTACGCTGAATGCCTTCAAACCACTACCACTAACCAGCGATACACTCTCCTGGCGTACAGACACATTGTCGAGATTGTCAACCACCTGGGTCTCGGTAGCTGGCTTAGCCTCTACTGGAGCTACTACGGGTGCAGTCTCAACAGCTGGAGCAGCCTGCTGCTGAGCGGTATCGTACTGCTTAGCCTTCTCGTAAGCCTTCTTATAGGCACTCTCGTTAGTCTTACAACTTGTCATTGCCAATGCCAGGCACAAGCCTGCGCATAATACAGTGTACTTCTTCATTTTTCCTAAATTTTATTTTTTAATTACTTATTGATTCAATATTTTGTGTGCGAAATTACTAATTATTGCTCAAAAGCGAGCCAAAACACCACATAAAGTTTGTTAAATCGGGCAAATCACAACTTTTTTATTAAAAATTTGGCTGTTTTTTGCATAACAACCGAAAACTTTCGTATATTTGCAGACAAATAGTTTTTTGAATTTAGTATTAATTTTAAATGGATTAAGATTATGAAAAGTTTAGGTTACATTGGCGCATTTCTTGGCGGTGCCATTGCAGGCGCAGCTCTTGGTATTCTGGTAGCTCCCGAAAAGGGACAGGACACTCGCGTACGTATCACTGATGCTGTTGATGACTTCCTAAAGAAGCACAACATCAAACTGAGCCGCAAAGAGGTTGTTGACCTTGTTGACGACATTCAGGACGCAGCTGCAGAGGAGGAGTAACCCATGCTGTCGAGCGATAAGAACGTTGAGAATATAGCACAACTGATAGAGGTGCTAAAGCACTATCTCGGGCTACAGACTGAATACGTAAAGCTCGATATGATAGACAAGGTGGTGCGCCTGCTTACGGCTGCCGCCTTGGCTATTGTGTTTATACTGATGATTGCGGCTTGCCTTACCTATCTGTCGTTTGCCTTTGCCTACTGGCTGGCTACGTTTACAGGTACGGCTTGGGCCTTCTTCATTGTATCTCTACTCTATCTGCTGCTATTTATTCTATTTTTCATCTTCCGCAAACCTTGGATCGAGAAGCCTTTGGTTAGGTTCTTGGCAGGTTTGTTACTCAGTAAATAAGCACTATGCCGATTAATAAGAAAACAACCAACGATTTCCATACGCTCGAAGAGATTCGCGAGCGTAAGGATGCTTTGCTTGATGAGATTCAGAAAGACAAAGACAAGGTTTCTGCGCTTTGGAACCAGACGTTCTTGAAACGCGACGAAGTGTCGAAAGGCGACTATATAGCCAGCTTGGTAAGCAATGGTTTTATGGCAGTAGATGCGATCTTGCTGGTGCGTAAACTCATGAAGGGCTACAGCTCGCTATTTGGCAAGCAAAAGACCAAACGCCGGAGATGGATATAAAAAAAGGGTCACCGCTGTGACCCTAACCTTTGTTAACCTTAAATCTAATACTATGAAAAACACACGCTGCAAAGGTACTACTTTTTTCGATACCAACAAAACTATCCCTAAAAAAATCGCCAATAATTAAACTATTTTAAGAACATTTGGCAGCTATTTTACATAATTACAGATATATTTCTTGTCCATCATAGGCCAGATTAATATCCTCTGGCAGTTTCAAATTCACCTCATCATGCAGCCCCACATCGTGGCAAACATGTATAATCAGTGTTTGCTTGGCACCCACCTTACGGGCAAAAGCAATGGCATCGTCCATCAGCTGGTGCGAGTGGTGCGGCTTATCGAAACGCAGAGCATTAACCACCAGTAACTCCGTACCTTCAAGATAAGGCAACTCACCATCATCAATGGTCTTCATATCAGTGATATATGCCAGCTTACCTATTTTATAGCCTAAAATAGGCAGTTTGCCATGCATCACTTGAATAGGCATTACTTCCAAATCGCCTATCTGCAAAGGCACATGGGGGCCTATCTCATGCAAACCGATAGCTGGAACACCTGGATAACGGTTCTCGGCAAAGCAGTAAGGCAGCATCTCCTTCAGCGATTTCTTGGCCAGCTTATCGGCATACACATTAATGGCACCAAACTGGCAATACGGACGTATATCGTCCATACCACCCATGTGATCATAATGCGCATGGGTAATCAGTATGCCATCAATCTTACGGAACGGCTGTGGCAATATCTGCTCGCGGAAATCAGGACCGCAATCTATCAATATACGCGTATTATCTGTTTCGACCAATGCCGAACAGCGTGTACGCTTATCTTTAGGGTTGGCGCTCTTGCACACCTTACACTGGCACCCGATAACGGGTACGCCACATGAGGTTCCTGTGCCTAAAAACGTCAGTTTCATATCACGTTCACCTCCGGATAAATATCAATACCAAATTTTTGCTTTACATCGGCCTGAATCTGCTGGCAAAGTGCCACCACCTCCTGACCTGTTGCACCACCACGATTCACCAGTACCAAAGCCTGCTTATCGTGCACGCCTGCCCTACCCATCGATTTGCCTTTCCAACCACACTGGTCAATCATCCAACCAGCAGGTATCTTCACGTTTTCGGCATCAATATCGTAGTGCGGCATACCCTCATACTGAGCAGCCAGTTCATGATATTTCTGGCGAGTCACAATAGGGTTCATAAAAAAGCTGCCTGCATTACCCAACACTTTTGGATCGGGCAATTTGGCCTCACGAATACGGATAATCGTATGACGTAGCTGCTGGGCTGTAGGCTGGCTGATACCTTCTTTCTCCAACTCAGCGCGTATGTTACCATAGTCCAAACGGGGCTCGAATGTTGTCGAGAATTCGTAAGTCACGCTCAGTATCAGATATTGGTTTTTCCACTCGTGCTTAAACTTGCTCTGACGATAGCCATATTCGCACTCAGCATTCTCAATCACGCACACTTTTCCTGTGGCAATCTCTACAGCACGTATGCTCCGAATTAAGTCCTTAGCCTCAGCACCATAAGCGCCAATGTTCTGTACAGCACTCGCACCCACATCGCCAGGAATCAGCGACAGGTTCTCGGCGCCATAAAGTCCCATCTCAATACTCTGGGCCACTACATCGTCGAATACCTCGCCGCTACCACACACCAAGCGGTTGCCATGGCGCTCAATACCCTTGCAGGCCGAGTGAACCACAATACCCTCGTAATCGCGCGTTAACAGCAGATTACTGCCACCACCTATTATAATATAAGGTACGCGCGTGTTACGCAGCAACTCAGCCACCTCCTTTGCTTCGGCCTCGGTGCTATACTCCACAAACTGTACACACTTGGCCTCAATGCCAAATGTGTTATGTTGCTTCAAGCTATAATCGTTCTCAATTCTCATGTCGATAATTTCTTCAGCAGCCATTTGCCACCTTCTTTTCTGAAACGCAACTCCATCTCAAGTCCGTTAGCCACTCCTCGCAGCAGATAAATCTTCTGTTTTCCCTCTGGTTGTGGTTTGCCATAAATAATGTTATAAAGGGTTTTATGTGGCAGCGTTGGCGCAAAGGCCTCCCATGTATCTGGTGTAATCACACCTTCCATCATATTAAAGTCGTCGTCGGGATCAGGGCCCACAAAGTCAACCGTCTCACTCAGACTCTTTATCTGGAAGGCCGAGTCGGTCACAAACCGGTGATAAAAGCTCAGGAACGAGGCGTTAGCATCACTCTGCAGCGGTGTTACCCTTATTTCCAGCAACAGCCAAGCCCCCTTAACACGCTGGAACCTATAGTTCTTCACCTGTTTTTTTGCCAGCAGTATCTTTTCTACCACAGCCTCGCTCACGGCAGTATCCTTCATCAGTTGCATCTGCTTGTCGTCGTTAAATAACAAGGTATAGTACCCCTGACGCATAAACAGGTGTTCCATCTTCCATTTGTCCTTTTCAACTGTGGTCGTCTTGCCGTTTTCGGTCACTCTGAGTGGGAAAACAATGCGTTCCTTCTGCAGCTTCTTGTTAGCCAGGAAGTTAAATAAGAAATCGTCGAACATGGCATCAGCAGCTCTTGGCATTGGAGTTTCTGTAATCAGCATCTCCATCGAGTCAACATCCGTGGTGTCAATAGAGTCAGCCACACTATCGGCTGGCACCTCTTCTGTCTGATTGGCTTTGTTCCCTGTGCATGAGAACATCATCAGTACCGTTGCGAAAATCGCGATAAAAAACCTTTTCATCTACTTAATGTAGTACCCTAATCTTACTTATTTCTCTCAAAATTTCGGCAAAGATACACATTTTTTTAGATATAAGTACATCAGAACAAACTTTTTTCTGTTCTTTTGTTCTTTTTATCCCAAAAAATAAGTACCTTTGCACGCAAAATTGCAATTTTTATAGTTTATGATACTTGATAAG
>CADAOD010000056.1 GCA_902789415.1 uncultured Prevotellaceae bacterium | reverse complement strand
CGATATGTACGAGGAGAGCATCAAGGGCAAGAAGTTCCTGTGCGACGAGTACACAGACAAGGAGATCTTCATGGGCTTCCACTGTGGTAACACCGCTTCGTCTAAGGTTTGCAACTGCAGCATGTGCTTCCAGCGCATTATGGCACGCGCTCTGCCTGTAGAGGTAACAAACGGTACTCTCGAGGGCGACATCAAGCCAGGCAAGGCTACTATCTATCGTCTGCAGAGCACAGCCGATACCAAGCTCCGCGCTTACATCGCTCAGGGTGAGGTTATTCCTGTAGCTACACGCTCATTCGGTTCTATCGGTATCTTCGGTATCAAGAACATGAGCCGCTTCTATCGTCACGTGCTCATCGAGAAGCACTTCCCACACCACTGCGCTGTGATGTTCGATCACGCTGGTAAGTACCTGTGGGAGGTTCTCAAGTACATGGGCATCCCCGTTGAGGAGATCGACTACAACTTCCCCAAGGGCGATTTCTATCCCACAGAGAATCCATTCGCATAAGTCGATAGCGATTACAATAAAAAGAGCCGCAACCCTGTAAAAAGGTTGCGGCTTTCTTTTGTTATATCATATTAAAAAAATCTCTCATCTCTCAAGAAATCTCTCGAAACGCCCGTGTACAAAGGGTTTGAGATGGGTGAGAGATTTTTTGAATCTCTCCCTAATCTCTCAACAATCTCTCAGGAAACCCTCACAGGAAGTTTTGCAAGTTTTTTGGCTATTATTTTCGATTTTTTCTTCAAATGTTATAATCTGGCTGAGGTATGTGTTTCTGGAGGAATCGGGTGAGAGATATATGAGAGATTAGGGAGGGATTTCCAGAATCTCTCATCGCTCGAGTCCCTAGTGTTTATGCGGGTTTTGAGCGATTTATTGAGAGATGAGAGAAAAATTCGATAAACTATATAAAAATAGGTTATTGTATTCTCGTTATGTCTATGATTGGTTCAAATTATGTCTACAAGTGATTCAGATTATGCCTACAAGGTGTTCGACCTATTCCTTAGGGGGTATTCCCTTCGTTGGAACACTTTATTCCCAGTTAGGGAACAATCCATTCCCACCTTGGGAACAAAAAACGCCGTTCTGTCGAATTTACTGGAAATCATGGAACCTCCCCCATGATCCATTGAGTAAAAAAGTGAAGTATTTAGAGGTTTTTGTTTCAAAAACTTGCCGGTATCGGCAAAAAGTTGTATATTTGTGGCGTGAATTGGCGTAAAAACTTGCCGATAGCGTTGAAACATGGAGTATATATCAGTTAGAAAGTTTTCAGAAAAGTATGGTATTTCTGAGCGTACGGCTCGAAATTACTGTGCTCAGGGGAAGATAGAGGGGGCTTTCTTAACAGGAAAGACCTGGAATATTCCTGCAGATGCCATCGTCCCTAAACGTGGCGAAACAAAGAAAAAGGTATCGCCACTATTATCTGCACTAAGAGAACAGAAAGCCTCGAAGCTGAAGGGAGGTATTTACCATCGCACACAGATTGACTTGACATATAGCTCTAATCATATTGAAGGTAGCAAACTGACGCACGACCAAACGCGATATATCTTCGAAACAAACACAATAGGCATAACGGATACGGCTGTGAATGTGGACGACATAGTTGAAACTGTTAACCATTTCCGTTGCATCGACTATATCATTGACCATACTGAAGATAAATTGACTGAGGATTTAATAAAGCATTTACACCTTTTGCTGAAATCAGGAACCTCAGACAGCCGTAAGGATTGGTTTGCTGTGGGTGATTATAAACGCTTGCCAAACGAGATTGGTGGACAGGATACTTGTGCGCCAGAGGACGTACACAAGCAGCTGAAAGCCTTATTGGATGAGTATAACCAGAAAAAAAATATATCATTCGGGGATATTCTCGATTTCCATGTACGCTTTGAACAGATTCATCCTTTCCAAGATGGTAATGGCCGTGTTGGTCGATTGCTGATGTTTAAGGAGTGTCTGGCCAATCATATCGTGCCCTTTATCATTACCGATGAACTGAAGATGTTTTATTATCGCGGCCTCAAGGAGTGGGGACATATTGACGGCTATCTGACAGACACTTGTCTGACAGCTCAGGATATGTATAAAGATTTGCTGAGATACTTTAGAATAAAAGTATGATGCGGGTGAGCTGACTATGTAATCACTTTCTCCGACCCCATGATTTCCAATCATTATTCTGTTTGTAGTACTATTTTTTGTGAATTTTGTAAAAAAGTAAGCATTTTATTTGTTTATTTTGAATTCTTTTTCTATTTTTGCAGAAAATTCGGGGAGAAATCCGGATTTAATGCATTAGCTTATTATTTCGCACTTACCGAAGAAGCCTAGGAAACTTATTTTGGAATAGTTCGATTTATGAGCATGGGAAAAGCCTGAATGGCATTTCCTCACTTCAACTTAGCTATGCACACGCTTTTGGCGTGGAGCATTCTTAGACGAAGTGAGGGGTTCCATTTCCTAGGCTCGCCCCTTAGGTAAGTGCATAAGGATGGCCACGCCATTCTTTGTATCCCCCTTGCATTCCCTTATTTATTAACTTCTAAATTATAAGCGTTATGAGAAAAGTATTATTGAGTTTAGCATTGTGCTGTATGTCAGCTATGTCATTTGCACAGAAAGAAGTAACAATCAAGGCAGGAACACTCATTCCTTTCCAGGCTGTTAACACAGTTAAGGCTGCTGATGTTGACGAGGGTCAGAAACTGAATTTCAGAGTAGCTCGCGACATTGTTGTAGACGGCGTAACAGCAATTCCTTATGGATCAATGGCTAATGCAACTATTACAAAAGCCAAGAAATCATCGTGGTGGGGTACACGTGGACGTTTGGCTGCATCAATCACAGAGATTGTAATGCCTGATGGTACTGTTATTCCCATCCAGAATGGAAATTTCGAAATCAAGGGTAAGAACAGAACTGCACTTTCAGTTGTATTATTCTTATTTGTTACTATTCCAGGTTGTGCTATTTGTGGTTCAAAGGCCGAGATGCCTGCTGGATATGAGATTGTAGCAAACGTTGCTGCTAACACAAAGTTAAAGGTTGAATAAAAAAGTGAAACATAAGAATGGGAGAATAACCAATTGGCTATTCTCCTATTTTTACTTTATTTAGACATTATCCATTAAAAATAATGCAATCCTACCACACAAAAACACTTGTATATTTTTGCAAAATGTGTGTATAAAAATAATGCAGATACTATAAACAATTAATCATTCTTATCTGTGAAAAGTTGATTTTTGAAGAATTGAATAGCTTTCTTCAATGGTTCGAGGTCGTTTTTTATAATACTGAAAACTTCTTCTGCGTCAACATCGAAATAGTGATGGGCAATGATGTCTCGCGCTCCCATAATTTTTTTCCAGTCAATAGACGGATATGTAGGAAACAGTTTCTTTTCTGTTAGTTTATCGAGAGTCTTTACACTTTCTCCTAAGGCGATTATTACCATACATGCAGCATCTAATTTTTCCATTCCCCATGGAGAAAGCAAAAAGTCGTTTGCAGAATGAACTTGGACATTTCGTTCTACCAATCTGCTTATGGCTATTTCTATATTATTGAGGGTCTCATAGACCATTGCTATTTTATCAGTAGACTCTAATTCCATACTTTAATATTTGGTTTTTGAGCAGTTGATTCATACCGTCTCTTAAACGTACAACATCAACAGAACAACCTAATAGTTCTTCTAAATAAACTTTTACACCAGCCCGATTGAAAAGGTTCGGTTTCATCTCAACGCATACGTCAACATCGCTGTCTTCCTTTTGTTCGTTTCTGGCAACTGAACCAAAAAGAAGCATCGAACTCACGCCATAATGTTCGCTGAGATACTGGCGTGTTGACTTCAACTTTTCTATTGTCTGTGCTCTGTCCAACATAAGCGTTATTCTTTTTATGTGGGGCAAAGATAGGGATTAATTCTGAAAACTGCAAGGTTTTATGGAAAAATGTTGTAACTTTGCGGCAAAAGAATGCAGACAGTGCGTGATAGGGAGATAGTGGATAGCTCTTATTCGCTGATGCAAAAGCCTGCGCCTGGATAGCCAGAGAGATACTTTAGAATAAAAGCATGATGCGGGAGGGCTGACGGGAGCCTAAACGGGAGGGTGAATTGTAATACCCTCCCGTATCAGATCCCGCATAATTAGCATTATAGAATCTGAGCGATGCGTTCGGCATCGATACCCTCATAGATGCGAGGTTCGAACACGGCACTGTTCTTGAAATCTACAAAGCGAAACAGCTGTAAGGTGCAAAACTGACGGTCGTCGCTCAGGCAGGTCTCCAGTCGATAATGACCTATCTGAGCTGGAGCAGGCTTGCCATTCTGCTGTATCTCTGCAGCCATTCTGTCGAGTGGCATATTGAGCAGGCGCTCCAAACGCTCGCCTTCCGCAGGGCTATACTCCTGTATGATAACTTTTACAGGACTCTGAGTAGGTGTGTAGATGACCTTTGTTGAAAACCATGATTTCTTGACAGTTATATTCTTATATGAAGAGACGGCAGCAGCCATCTCCAAGTTCTTTATGCTTGGCATAGTTGTTGTATTCTAATTAATAAAAAATGTGATGATAAAAACGGTGTGTCCCTAACAAATACAACAAGATGGCTAACGAATGATGTGCCTCAGCGCGATGACATAATAATCACGTGAGGCCGACACACAGAAAGGAGACGTCTCAAGTCTGGTTCTGCTGTCGTAAATGGATTTAAAGGGTTTGACACTATGTCGCAGCGCACAAGCGGATAGCGAGTAGGACAGTCGCTCTGGCTGTGAACTTTGAGTGGGGACTATACGCTGCGGACGCGAAGTACAAATGCGGTATAGTTGGGTGGCATCGGTAATGACAGCATCATGATGCGTGTGTNNAAAACCGCATCCAGTAATGCATACTTCTTGTCTTGCTAAAATCGGATGGCAAAGATAAGGATTATTTCTGAAACAAAAAAAGAATTTGCCCTAAAATTTTGCTGTTTGCGAAAAAAGAAGTAACTTTGCGGCTCAGATAAATTTTAAAAATTAAGGAAGGCGAGATATGGCAAAAGAAGGCAAGGAATTGACTCCGATGATGAAACAGTTCTTCGATTTGAAGGCGAAACATCCTGATGCAGTCATGCTGTTCAGGTGTGGCGACTTCTATGAGACTTATTGCGAAGATGCCATCACCGCCTCGAAGATTCTTGGTATCACGCTCACGCATCGTAACAACGGTGCTGGTGGCAAGGGCGACGAGATGGCCGGATTCCCCCATCACGCCTTGGATACCTATCTGCCAAAGCTGATTCGCGCTGGCAAACGTGTGGCCATTTGCGACCAGTTGGAGGACCCCAAACTAACCAAGAAGCTTGTTAAGCGTGGCATTACCGAACTGGTAACACCAGGTGTGGCCATGAGCGATAACGTGCTGAACTACAAGGAGAATAACTTTCTGGCAGCTATTCATTTTGGTAAGTCGAGTATGGGCGTGGCCTTCCTTGATATCTCTACAGGTGAGTTCCTGACTGGTGAGGGAACAGCCGATTACGTGGAGAAACTATTAGGCAACTTCTCGCCAAAGGAGGTACTCTTCGATCGCAATAAGAAACAGGAGTTTGAGCTCAACTTTGGTACGAAATACTTCACCTTCCAGTTGGACGACTGGGTGTTTACCGACCAGACTGCCAAGCAGAAACTGTTGAACCACTTTAAGGTGAAGAACCTGAAGGGCTTTGGTGTGGATCATCTGCAGTCGGGAATCATCGCTGCAGGTGCCATTCTGCAATATTTGGAACAGACACAGCATACTCAGATAGGTCATATCACGTCGATATCGCGTATCGAAGAGGATAAGTATGTGCGACTGGATAAATTCACCATCCGTAGCTTGGAGTTGATAAACCCCATGCAGGAAGATGGAAAGTCGCTGCTCGATGTGATTGATAAGACCGTATCGCCGATGGGTGGCCGATTGCTGCGCCGCTGGCTGGTGTTCCCTTTGAAGGACGAAAAGCCCATCAACGACCGTCTGAATGTGGTGGAATACTACTATCGCGAGCCTGAGTTTCGTGAGTGTATCGACGATCAGATACATCGTATCGGCGACTTGGAGCGTATCATATCCAAGGCTGCCGTAGGGCGCGTCACACCTCGTGAGGTGGTGCAGCTCAAGACTGCTCTGCAGGCCATCCAGCCCATCAAGACGGCTTGTCTCTATGCCAAGAACGAGACGCTGAACCGCATTGGTGAGCAGTTGAACCTCTGCGAGTCGCTGCGCGACCGTATCGAGAAGGAGATTCAGAACGATCCCCCACAGTTGGTGGCCAAGGGAGGCGTGATTCGCGACGGGGTGAATCCTGAACTCGACGAACTGCGCCAGATAGCCTATTCTGGTAAGGACTATCTGCTGAAGATACAAGAGCGCGAAGCTCAGAAAACGGGTATCCAGAGCTTGAAGATAGGCTACAACAACGTGTTTGGCTACTATCTTGAGGTGCGCAATACCTATAAGGAACAGGTGCCCCCCGAGTGGGTTCGCAAACAAACTCTGGCCCAGGCCGAGCGCTATATCACCCAGGAACTGAAGGAGTACGAAGAGAAGATTCTGGGTGCCGAGGATAAGATTCTGAGTCTGGAGGCCAAACTCTTCAATGACCTCATTCTCTCGATGCAGGAGTTTATCCCGCAGATACAGATCAATGCTAATATCATCGCCCACCTCGACTGTCTGCTGAGCTTTGCCAAGGCAGCTGAGGAGAACAAATACATACGTCCTGTTATTGATTCATCGGAGGTCATCGACATCAAGCAGGGCCGTCACCCTGTCATCGAACAGGAGTTGCCGCTTGGCGAATATTATGTGCCCAATGATATCCTGCTCGACAACGAGCGCCAGCAGATTATCATCATCACAGGTCCTAATATGGCCGGTAAGTCGGCGCTGTTGCGCCAGACGGCGTTGATAGTGTTGCTGGCCCAGATAGGTTGCTTTGTGCCTGCAGAGGCCGCCAGAATCGGTCTGGTGGATAAAATCTTCACCCGTGTGGGTGCTTCAGATAATATTTCGCTGGGTGAGTCAACCTTTATGGTAGAGATGACCGAGGCTTCGAACATCCTGAACAACGTGAGCAGTCGCTCGCTGGTGCTCTTTGATGAACTGGGGCGTGGTACTTCTACCTACGATGGTATCTCCATCGCCTGGGCGATTGTGGAGTATCTGCATGAGAATGCCAAGGGACATCCCAGAACCCTCTTTGCCACTCACTATCACGAGCTCAACGAGATGGAGAAGAACTTCAGTCGCATAAAAAACTATAATGTGAGCGTAAAAGAGGTTGATGGCAAGGTTATCTTCCTGCGCAAACTGGAGCGAGGCGGCAGTGAGCACTCGTTTGGTATCCATGTGGCCGAGATAGCAGGTATGCCTCGCAGCATTGTGAAGCGTGCCAACGTGATTCTGAAGCAGTTGGAGAGCGATAATGCCCAGGTAGGCACCGTTGGCAAGCCTACTAAAGAGATAGCAGGCTCTCGCGAGGGCATGCAGTTGAGCTTCTTCCAGCTCGACGACCCTGTGCTTTGTCAGGTGCGCGATGAGATTCTTGGCTTAGATGTCAATAATCTCACGCCTCTTGAAGCTCTCAACAAACTTAATGATATCAAGCGGATAGTTGCAGGAAAATAACAAATTCACTGAATTTGGTCACCAATTTCAGTGAATTTACTGACCAATTTCAGTGAATTTGTTTTGAAGTACTATATTATAATGTTTTCTTCTTAGCTTTTATCATGCAATAGGCTCCCAGGAGGATGAAGGGGATAGAGAGTATCTGTCCCATATCGATGGGGAGCGATGCTTCGAAGGCTTCCTGTATCTCCTTGGTATATTCGATGAAGAATCGGAAGGTGAAGATATACGTCAGACAGAAGCCGAAATACCAGCCGGTGCCAATTTTCTCGGGCATCTTCTTGTGGAACTGCCACATGATGACAAACAGGATGGCGTAGGCGATGGCCTCGTAAAGCTGTCCTGGATGGCGTGGAACGGCATCTACGCGCTCGAAAATGAATGCCCAGGGCACATCCGTAATCTTACCGATAATCTCTGAGTTCATCAGGTTGCCCAAGCGAATAAAGCAGGCTGTGGTACCTGTAGCAATAGCGATATTATCGAGCACTGTCCAGATGCTCAGTTTGGTCTTGCGTACATACATCCAGAGGGCAATCATCAAACCTAATGTTCCGCCATGCGAGGCTAAGCCTGCATAGCCGATAATCTTCCATCCGCCTTCGGGCAGTATTTTAATCGGCAGTATCATCTCTATCAAACCCTTACCTGAAGTGAGGAAATAATCGGGCTCGTAGAAGATGCAATGACCTAAGCGCGCACCTACTAGAATACCTACAAAGCAGTAGATGAAGAGTGGATCGAAGTACTCGTCCTTAATCTTCTGTTCCTTGTAGAGGCGCTGAACCACCAAATATGCCAATGCTAAGCCAATAACCCATAGCAGTCCGTACCAACGAACAGAAATAGGTCCCAGCTTAAAAGCAATCAGGTCTGGATCCCAAAGGATATAGTTGAGTAGATTCATCATACGTTAAAGCGGAAATGCATAATATCGCCGTCCTGTACTACGTACTCCTTACCCTCAACGGCCAGTTTTCCTGCCTCGCGCACAGCAGCCTCTGAGCCATACTGGATATAATCGTCGTACTTGATTACCTCGGCACGGATAAAGCCTTTCTCAAAGTCGGTATGGATCACACCAGCACACTGTGGAGCCTTCCAGCCCTTCTTGTAGGTCCAAGCCTTAACCTCCATTTCACCAGCGGTGATAAAGGTCTCGAGGTTAAGCAGCGCATAAGCCTTCTTAATCAGACGGTTTACACCACTCTCTTCCAGACCCAGCTCCTCAAGGAACATTTGCTTGTCCTCGTAGCTCTCCAGCTCAGCGATATCCTCTTCGGTCTTAGCGGCGATAACCATGGTTTCTGCGCCCTCTTCCTTTGCCAGCTCCTCAACCTTCTTGGTAAAGGCATTACCTGATTTAGCATCAGCCTCGCCTACGTTGCAAACGTAAAGTACAGGCTTTGAAGTAAGCAGGAACAGATTGCGAGCGCAATCCTGCTCGTCCTTGCTCTCGAACTCTACGATACGGGCATTTTTACCCTGCTCAAGTACCTCTTTATAAGCGTGCAGTACGGTGGCCTCGATCTTTGCGTCCTTATTACCAGCAGCTGCGGCCTTCTCGGTCTTAGCCAAGCGGCTCTCGATAGTCTCAAGGTCCTTCAGCTGAAGCTCTGTATCGATAATCTCCTTATCGCGGATGGGGTCGATAGTGCCATCAACGTGAGTGATATTCTCGTCCTCGAAACAACGCAGCACGTGGATGATTGCATCGGTTTCGCGAATGTTTCCAAGGAATTTGTTGCCCAGTCCCTCGCCCTTTGAGGCACCTTTTACCAGACCGGCAATATCTACAATCTCGCAAGTAGCAGGAACGATACGTCCTGGGTGTACCAACTCAGCGAGTTTGGTAAGTCTTTCATCAGGTACAGTGATTACACCCACATTGGGTTCGATTGTACAAAAAGGGAAGTTTGCTGCCTGAGCCTTTGCACTCGACAGACAATTAAACAAGGTAGACTTGCCGACATTAGGCAGTCCTACAATACCACATTTTAATGCCATTTTCTTCTATAAACGTTTATTTCGGGTGCAAAGGTACTGCAAATTAGGCAATTAACCAAATTTTCTACACTTTTTATACTTCTGGGCCCTCTGGGTTGCGCTTCAAGCTCTCAATCATCTCATCAATCTTTGCCAACTCGCGTGGAATGCGAATGCTTTGCGGACAATGAGGTTCGCACTGGCCACACTGTATGCAATGATCGGGCTGACGATCGCGAGGTACTACCCTATCGAGCGAGATAAGATACTGGCGACGATGTTTGCGATACTCAGCATCACCCACACCCATAGGCAGCGAACCCTCGTTCTTGCACTTGTTGTAGTGTACAAAGATGGCTGGGATATCCACACCGTAAGGACAAGGCATGCAGTACTTACAATCGTTGCAAGGAATGTTTTCGAGACCTACAATCTTCTGGGCGATATCCTTATCGAGGAATCGCATCTCCTCCTCGGTAAGTGGCTTCAGCGGACAATACGAGAGCAGGTTATCCTTCAGGTGCTCCATATAGGTCATACCACTCAGTACGGTAAGTACGCCCTCGTTGGTGCCTGCATAGCGGAAAGCCCATGATGCCACGCTGCGCTCTGGGTCGCGACTCTTCAGTTCTGTCATCAGATATTGTGGCAGATTGGCCAATCGTCCTCCTAACAGCGGTTCCATGATAACTGCAGGTATGTTGCGCTTATGCAGTTCGGCATACAGGTAGCTGGCATCAACGTTGGTTCTGCTAATCTCGTTGGCATAATCCCAATCCAGATAGTTCAACTCAATCTGTACAAAGTCCCAATGGTACTTCTCGTCGAGGGCCAGCACCTCGTCGAACACTTCCTGCTTACCGTGGAACGAAAATCCCAGGTTACGAATGCGGCCTGCCTCGCGCTCCTTCAGCAGATAGTCCATAATGCCATTATCCACATAGCGCCCGTTAAACTCCTCCATGCTGCCACCTACGGCATGCAGCAGGTAGTAGTCGATGTAATCAACTTGCAGCTCCTTCATAGAGTTGTGGTACATCTCCTTCGACTTCTCGAATGACCAGTAGTCGTGGTTGAAGTTTGAGAGTTTGGTAGCTACAAAGTACTCGCTACGCTTGTGGCGACTGAGGGCGATACCTGTGCAGCGCTCTGACTTTCCCTGACAATATACAGGTGATGTATCGATGTAGTTCAGGCCATGAGCCAAGGCATAATCGATTTGCTTGTTAATCATGTCCTGATCAAACTCATCGCTGTTATCCACCTTTGATGGCAGGCGCATCATACCATAGCCAAGGATAGATACCTTGTCCTTATTTTTGGGGTTAATGCGATAAGTCATCTTTCCAACAGGTGGTTCAACCTGGTTCTTATATTCTTGTTTTGCCTGACTACCGGCCTTATTGCCGCTTTTGCAGCCAACTAAGGTAGCAGTGGTAGCTACGGTTCCTGCTCCAAACAGCTTCAGGAACGCACGGCGTGTTATATTCTTCTTCTCCATATTGTATCCTCCTTAGATATTTTTGTGAACCTCGTGGCCCTCGACATAGATAGCCGAGAATGGACGTGACGGACAAACATACTCGCAGGCGCCGCAACCAATACAAGCAGCCTCGTTGATAGCAGGAACCATAGGCGATTCCTCGTCGTTCTCGTCGAGTAGAACCATCTCGATAGCACCCGACGGACAATGTCGGGCGCAGTTGCCACACTCAACTCCATCGGTGATGGGTACGCAATTTTTCTTAATCCATACTGCATGACCTATCTGGATGGCCGTTTTTTCCTCCTTATCAACCTTCTGGATGGCACCTGCCGGACAAACCTCAGAGCAACGTGTGCACTCTGGGCGGCAATAGCCGTGTTCGTACGACATGGTGGGCTGCATCAAGTGCATGAAGTCGCTACTAGGACGCAACACCTGGTTAGGGCACTCTGATACACAAAGCTGACAGCCTGTGCAGCGTGTGGCCAGATTCTGGAACGATAGAGAACCTGGAGGCGTTAGCGGTGTTTGGCGCTCAGGAGCTACCTTATCTTCGAGTTCGGCAAGTCCGCCATCCATCAGCTTCTCTTTCTTTTTCTGGGCTAGAGCGGCTGTTGATACCAAGGCTGTAGCCAGCAGGAACGAGCGCTTTGAGGTATCGATAGTGCTGCCATCGTTAGCTTTATTAGTCTTTTTTGATGGACCGGCGGCTGTGTACTTCAGCGCACCAAACTTACAGCTATCAATACAGTTGCCACAAACCACGCAGCGGGTATAGTCGATACTGTGAGTTTTAAAATCAATACAAGCAGCCTTACAGTTTTTGGTACAGAGCGAGCAGTTTTTGCACTTATCTTCGTTAAATCGGATTTTGAACAAAGAGAAACGGGCAAAGAACGACAGGATGGTACCTACAGGGCAGATGGTGTTACAATAGGTACGTCCGCCTCGCCAAGCCAATATAAATATTACTATCAGAGTAACAATTGCAATCACGAATACTGGCATAGAGCGCATCCAGGTGTCGACGGTGTAGAAAGCGTAGCTGTCGGCACGTTCGGCCAGTATGGCTAAAAGGTTGTTACCCATTTTCCAAACGGGCTGTAGCAGCATGGTGGCTATGCGTCCGTAGCTGCTATAAGGCGCCAACAGCTGGAATACTGAACCAATACCGGCCACACCAGCAATGATAAACACTACTAGCATGGGATAACGCAGTAAGCTAATCTCCTTAGAATATGAGTATTTGTTTTTCTTTCGGTGCAATCGGGCCAGCAAGTCCTGGAATATTCCTAACGGGCAGATGATGGAGCAGTAGATGCGACCAAAGATAATGGTGAGCGCCAGCAGCACCACTACTACTATCACATTGAGTGCCATCACAGCTGGCAAGAACTGAATCTTGGCACACCATGAGAGCCAATGGTGCAATGTTCCTGTAAAGTCGAGGAACAGCAGGGTAATTAATACAAACATTACCCCTGCAAGGATGGTTCTGATTTTACGTAGCATACGTTTATTATATAAGTATTTGTTTCTATTCAGTTATTCTTACTATTACAATGCTCAGTTCGTAGAGCAACCAGATGGGCAATGCTACCACAAAGAGCGTAAAGGCATCGGTAGTGGGTGTGATAATTGCTGCTACCACCAGTATCGCTACTACTGCATGTCGGCGTATGCTCTGCATCATCACAGCATTAATCAGTCGCATTTTGCCTAAAAGCCAGCTTACTACAGGTAGTTCGAACACAATGCCCATTACCAGGTTCATCATTAGCAGAGTATCGATATACGACTGCAGAGTGAGCATGTTTGCCACATCTGGACTTACCTGATATGTGCCAAGGAACTTGACGGTTAGTGGGAATATCAGCAGATAGTTAAGTGCTGTGCCCAGCATAAACATCAGGTAGCCGCTAAAGCAAAGCAGTGTGGCATATTTCCTCTCGTTGTCATAGAGCGCTGGCGATATAAAGCGGAAGAGTTGGTAGATGATGTAAGGCGAAGCCACCAAAATGCCAGCATAGAAAGCCGTTTTAAGGTGAATCATGAACTGTTCTGTTAGTCCAATGTTCATCAGATGAATGCTGAATGGTTCTACCCCCATCAGTTGGTAAGTGATGAAATCGCTCGAGCGTGGTGCCAATACAATGGCGAATAGTTCATCTTTCAAGCAGAAGGCGACCGCAGCACCTAAAGCCGTTACCACCAACACTCGGATAATCACCCCACGCAGTTCGTCCAGGTGATCCCAGAACGTCATGCTGGGTGTATCACTCATGCTTCTTTTCGTCCTTTTCTACCTCTTCTTTCAAGTCTGTAACCTCGTTCATTCCCTCCTTAAAGCTTTTTACGCCTTTGCCAAGGCCACGCATCAGTTCAGGAATCTTCTTGCCGCCAAAGAGCAGCAATACTATCAATGCTATAACCAGTATTTCCTGGAATCCTAATCCAAACATCTTAAAAAAGTATTTTACCTAAAATCCGCAACTATCATCCAATACACGATTAAGGGTAGATTTATGAGTCGTTAGTAGCAGCTTTCAGTAAAAAGCAACAGCACAACATCAATA
>CADAOD010000055.1 GCA_902789415.1 uncultured Prevotellaceae bacterium | reverse complement strand
GGGTGTGGGGGCGAGAAGCCCCCATAAGAGGGTACGTATTAGCATCAAGTGCTAATTATCGTTAACCGTATCCATTTTTTATATTACAGTTCATATTATAAAATAAAAGCGCGCAATATTTGGCATATTGCTATCTTTTTTGTACTTTTGCCGGCAAATTGTAAAACAAAACTTTAAAATGGCTAAGAAATTAAGACAAGGTACGCTTTGTGTACAGGCTGGCTACAAAGCCAAAAACGGAGAACCAATAGAGTTACCCATCATCCAGAGCACTACATTCAAGTATGATGACTCTGAAGAGATGGCGAAGTTGTTCGACCTGGAGAAGGAGGGTTACTTCTATACCCGTCTGCAGAACCCTACCAACGATGCTGTGGCAGCTAAGATATGCGCACTCGAAGGCGGTGTAGGCGCCATACTCACCTCATCAGGTCAGGCAGCAAACTTCTATGCTGTATTCAATATCTGTGAAGCTGGCGACCATATTGTCACCTCTAACGAGATATATGGTGGCACCTTCAACCTGTTTGGCGTTACGCTGAAGAAACTGGGTATTGAGTGTACCTTCGTTTCGCCCGAAGCCAGCGAGGAGGAAATACAGCAGGCCTTCCGCCCCAATACCAAGGCGCTGTTTGGCGAGACTATCTCTAATCCTGGCTGCGCCGTGCTCGACATTGAGAAATTTGCTCGTATCGCTCATAAGAATGGCGTACCCCTGATTGTCGATAACACCTTTGCCACACCAGTTAACTGCCGCCCCTTTGAGTGGGGTGCCGATATCGTAACCCACAGTACCACCAAGTATATGGATGGACTGGCCACACAAGTTGGCGGTTGTGTTGTGGATAGCGGCAACTTCGACTGGATGGCTCATGCCGAGAAGTTCCCCGGACTGTGCACACCCGATGAGAGCTACCATGGACTGACCTATGTGAAAGCCTTCGGCAAGATGGGTTATACCACCAAGCTGGTGGCTCAGCTGATGCGCGACCTGGGCTCGATACCTGCACCGCAGAACTCATTCCTGCTGAACATGGGCTTGCAGACGCTGCACCTGCGCATGGCACAGCACTGCAAGAATGCTCAGAAGGTGGCCGAATTCCTGAATGCCAACGATAAGGTGGCATGGGTGCACTACTGCGGCCTGCCCACCGATGCCAACTATGAACGCGGCCAGAAGTATCTGCCCAACGGCAGCTGCGGCGTGATAGCCTTCGGATTAAAAGGTACACGCGAGACAGCCATTAAGTGGATGGACTCGCTGGAGATGATAAATATCGTGACACACGTGGCCGATGCCCGCACCTGCGTGCTGCATCCTGCCAGTCACACCCACCGTCAGCTCTCTGATGAGCAGCTGCGCGAGGCAGGTGTTGCACCCGACCTGATTCGTCTGTCGGTAGGTATCGAGGATGTTGATGATATTCTCGACGACATCAAGCAGGCACTCGAAAAGATATAAGCCGTCGGCAAACGTCGAAACACATGGGGGTAAACGTCGAAAGTAATTTCACGTTTGCCCCCTTTCTTCATACCTTTGCAGCAGAAAAAATTAAAAATTCAAGAATGTAAAAATTAAAAATATAAAAGGTATGAAACAGATTAGATTTTTCCTGGTAACAATGATGCTGACACTCTCAGCAGTAGTAATGGCACAGAAGACCACCGTAAGTGGTGTGCTGATGGACAAGACCCTGAACGAGGGCGAACCATTTGCCACCGTTCGTGTGTTTAAGGCTGGCAAAAGCGATAAGCCTATCGCCATGTTTATCACCAACGAGAACGGCCACTTCCAGCAGGAGGTGAAAGGTAAGGGCAAGTTCGACATCGTGTTTAGCAGCGTAGGTAAGGAAGAGTTGCGACAGAGCATCGAACTGGGAAAAGAAACACCAATCGACCTTGGCACCATTTTCATGAAGGAGAACGAGACCATGCTGAAAGGCGTTGAGATTGTTGCTCAGAAGCCATTGGTAAAAATGGAGGTCGACAAGATGAGCTACAACGTAGCCGAGGACGAGGACTCGAAGTCGAGCACCGTACTGGATATGCTGCGCAAGGTGCCCATGGTAACGGTTGACGGACAGGATAATATCACCGTAAACGGTAGTTCATCGTTTAAGGTCTATGTAGATGGTATGCCCAACGTCATGTTCTCGAGCAATCCATCGATGGTATTCAAAAGCATGCCAGCCTCAGCCGTTAAAAGCATCGAGGTGATGACCAATCCTGGTGCCAAATACGATGCCGAGGGTGCTGCCGGCGTGCTGAACATTGTGATGAACAAACAGAATCCACAGGCTGCACAGAGCATGAACGGCTATAACGGAACAGTACGTGCATCGGCTGGCAACAAGCAGTTGGGCGGAAGTTTGTTCCTGAACGGACAGCAGGGCAAACTGAGCTATAGCGCCAACGTAATGACCAGCTACAACAAACCCGGTAACACCACCACCGAGATGGAGCAGATACAGGACAATGGCGTTAGCCAGATACTGACATCGGAGAACGACGTGAAGACCCCATTCACCATGGGTAGTCTGACCTTAGGGTATCAGCTCGACTCGATGAGTGTTCTGAACCTGACTGCACAGGTAAACTCTATGAACATGAAGAGTACTGGTACCACTTACACCACCATGGGCGGTGCAGCATATGGCGATGGATTCAGCTACGGCAGCACCACCGAGATGAAAAACTCGCGCACCTCGTTCAGCGGAAGCATCGACTACCAGCGCTTCTTCAACAAGGAGCACACCCAGAGTCTGGCATTCACCTACCAGCTTAACTACAGCCCCGCCACCACCGAGATGACCAACAATTTCTTGGGCTCATCGAGCTATATCGACCTGACCAACCGCTACTCGGAGAATAAGGATAAGACCACCAACCACATCTTCCAGCTCGACTACACCATGCCGCTGGCACAGGGACAAACACTGAGTATGGGTAGTAAATTGCAACTGCACGATGCCACATCCGATGCCAAGTACTATCTGAAGGACACCTACGATCCAAGTTCAAGTTCCGACTACGAGTACAAGAACTCTATCCTGGCTGGCTATGGCGAGTATGTAGGCAACTTTGGTAAGTTCGGTCTTAAGGCTGGCCTGCGCTACGAGTACACTTGGCAGGATGTAGAGTACCATTTGGGTAACGGTCAGGACTTCAGCACCAGTTACGGTAGTCTGGTTCCTACAGCCAGCATGCAGTACACCATCTCGCAGGGTTCAAATCTCGGTCTTACCTACAACATGCGCATCTCTCGCCCCGGTATCTCTTACCTCAACCCATACGTTGATAAGTCCAACCCCATTGCTCTGAGCTACGGTAACCCCGACCTGGATGTTGAGAAGGCACATAACGTATCATTGGTTTACAATGCCTTTACATCTAAGCTGATGGTGAACTTGAACCTGCATCACAACTTTGTAGATAACGCCATCTCGCAGTACAGCTTCTACGATACCGACAACCTGTTGAACACCACCTACGGCAACGTGGTAAAGAGTCATCAGACTGGTTTGAGCGGCTATGTTAACTACCTGCTCACAAAGGATACCCGTATCTTCTTCAATGGCGGTCTGAACTACACCGATCTGCGCAGCACTGCTCTCGACCAAAAAAATAGCGGTTGGACAGCTAACATCATGGCCGGCATACAGCATACATTACCTTGGAATCTGAAACTGAGCGCCTTTGCCATCACCTCTACCAAGAGCTACAACCTGCAGGGCTACAGCGGTGGTTTCAACCTGGTAACAGCCAGCGTATCGAAGAGTCTGCTCAAGGATAAGCTGAACCTGAGCATTTCAGGACTGATGGGACTGAACAAGGGTGGCAACCTGAACATCGAGACCTGCAGCCGCGGTAAGGACTTCACCTCTTATAATAATATCAAGGTGCCCATCTACGGCGTAACCTTCACCGTTAGCTACACCTTCGGTAACTCAAGAATGGCACAGAAGCAGCATCAGAGCCGCGTACAGAACGACTTCATCGAGCAGCAGTCGCAAGGCGAGATGTTGAACAGCATCGGCAGCGATATGTAAGAAAAAAGATTGAATAAAGCGTTCTTTTTACAAAAAAGGGCGCTTTATTCTAAATTATTTCATATATTTGCAAGCGTTATGAAGAAGATAGAGAAAAAAGACATCTGGCTATTGATTGCGCAAGTGGCAGTATGGTCGGCAATATTGTTTGCCATGCCGCTGGCTACATATTTAAGTACTAGGGACCCACACGCCACACGCACATCGTTCTTCGTGGTATGGGGCTTGTTTCAATCTCCCGTGGTGATTTATTTTCTGAACTTCTACGTGTTGGGCCCATATCTCTTCTTCAAGCATCGTTACTTATGGTTCTTCCTAACCAACCTGGTGCTGATTATCGGACTGAACTCTCAGTTCTTCTACGTATACTTGAACCGTAACAACCTGCCATCGATGCCAGCCATGACTACCAACATGTGGATAGGTTTCTTTGGAGGATTCCTGATGTTCTTGTTCCTCAACTGCATGGTGGCTGGTATTGCCATCGGCATCCGCCATTTTATGCGCACCCGACAGATTAAGCAGCAACTGAAAGAAGAGAAGGCTAAAAGCACCGAGGCCGAGCTGGCATGGTTGAAGAATCAGATAAACCCACATTTCTTATTTAATACGCTCAACAACATCTCCAGCTTGTGTCAGATTGATGCCGATGCCGCACAAGATGCCATCGCCCAACTGAGCGACCTGTTGCGCTACGCTATGTACGAGACCAACAAAAAGATGGTACCCATCGAGGGCGAGGTGGAGTTTATGCGTAACTACATCGAACTGATGAAACTGCGCTGCAACGAAAAGACCGAGGTAACCACATCGTTCGATGTAAAACAGCCCATGGAGATTGCCCCATTGCTGTTTATTTCGCTGGTCGAGAATGCCTTCAAGCACGGCGTGAGCAGCAACCGACAGTCGAAGATTGACATCCGTTTGCTGCAGAACGCTGACGAACTGATATTCAACTGCGATAACACTAACTTCCCCAAGGATGATGCCGACCGCAGTGGTTCGGGCATTGGACTGGAGAACACCCGTCGCCGCCTCGACCTGATGTACAAAGGCCGTTATACCTGGGAGCAATCACTCCAGGGCGACATCTATCACGTGAAGATAACATTGAAAATTGAACATTGAAAATTGAACATTAGATATGCCATTAACCTGTATTATAGTAGATGATGAGCCACTGGCCGTAAAGCTGATGGAATCGTTTGTTGCCAAGACACCCGACTTGGAGCTGCTTGGCAGCTATACCGACTCGGTAGAGGCCATCAACGCCGTTAAGGAACTGAAACCTAACCTGCTGTTCCTCGACATACAGATGCCCGACCTGAATGGTATGGAGCTGGCCCACATGATTCCAACCGAAACCCGTGTGGTGTTTACCACCGCTTTCAAGGAGTATGCCTTTGAGAGTTACGAGGTGAGTGCCCTCGACTTTCTACTCAAGCCCATCCGCTACAATAAGTTCATCGCTGCCGTCGATAAGGCCAAGTTGCATTTTAGTAATCGTACAGAAACGATTACTAAGCCACAGTCAGTATTCGTGCGTGTAGATGGCGAGCTGCGCAACATCACCATCAGCGATGTCATCTATGTAAATGGCATGAAGGATTATGTGATGTTCTACCTCGAAGGCGAGGCAAAACCACTCATCACCCACCTCACGATGAAAGCCGTAGAGGAGATGCTGCCACCCGAGCAGTTCCTGCGTGTACACCGATCATATATTATTGCGGTAAACAAGATAAGAAAGATTGACCGCAACGACTGCATATACATCGGAAACGAGATTATTCACGTGCCCGATGGCTACCAAGATACCTTCCATAAATTCCTGGAAACGCGCACAATTAACAAAATGTAACTTTAGAGCAAAAATTTTCCGGATTTTCCTTGGAGGATATCGATAATTTTCCTACTTTTGCATCATAATAAGTAACAAAATGTAAACTAAAAACGTTTTAACGACAATGGAAGTTGAGAAAATTATGCAAGCCTTGGAGCAGAAGCATCCAGGCGAAATGGAGTACTTACAGGCAGTAAGAGAGGTGTTGGAAAGCATTAAGGATGTGTACAATCAGCACCCCGAGTTTGAGAAAGCCAAGATCATAGAGCGCATTGTAGAACCTGAGCGTATCACTACCTTCCGTGTGCCCTGGGTCGACGACAAGGGCGAGGTACAGGTAAACATCGGTTACCGTGTGCAGTTTAACAGCGCTATCGGCCCCTACAAAGGCGGTTTGCGTTTCCACCCATCAGTAAACCTCAGCATCCTGAAGTTCCTCGGTTTCGAGCAGACCTTCAAGAATGCACTTACCACTTTGCCAATGGGTGGCGGTAAGGGCGGATCCGACTTTGCTCCCCGTGGTAAGAGCGATGCCGAGATTATGCGTTTCTGCCAGGCCTTCATGACCGAGCTGTACAAGGTGATTGGTCCTGATATGGACGTACCTGCCGGTGATATAGGTGTTGGCGGTCGTGAGATTGGTTATCTGTTCGGCATGTACAAGAAGCTCACCAGCCAGTTCCATGGCGCTACCCTCACAGGTAAGGGTATGGAATGGGGTGGCTCAATCCTGCGCCCCGAGGCTACAGGTTATGGTGCACTCTACTTTGTACATCACATGATGGAGACTCACGGACTCGACATTAAGGGTAAGACTGTTGCCCTGTCAGGTTTCGGTAACGTAGCATGGGGTGCCGCCAAGAAGGCCACCGAGCTGGGTGCCAAGGTTATCACCATCTCTGGTCCTGATGGATACATCTACGATCCCGCAGGTCTCGACGACGAGAAGATCGAGTACATGCTGGAGCTCCGTGCCAGTGGCAACGACGTATGTCAGCCATACGAGGAGGAGTTCGAGGGCTCTAAGTTCTTCGCAGGCAAGAAGCCTTGGGAGCAGAAGGCCGATATCTATCTGCCATGCGCTACCCAGAACGAGCTGAACGGTGCCGACGCCGACATGATTCTGGCCAACAAGCCACTCTGCGTAGCCGAGGTATCTAACATGGGTTGCACAGCCGAGGCTGTCAACAAGTTCATCGCCGCTGGTCAGCTGTTTGCTCCTGGTAAGGCTGTTAACGCCGGTGGTGTAGCCACATCGGGCTTGGAGATGACCCAGAACTCAATGCGCATGAGCTGGACCGCCGAGGAGGTTGATCAGCGCTTGCACCAGATTATGAGTGGTATCCACGAGCAGTGCGTGAAGTACGGTAAGGAAGGCAACTATATTAACTATGTAAAGGGTGCCAACGTAGCCGGATTCATGAAGGTCGCCAAGGCTATGCTCGCACAGGGCATCGTGTAGAGCTCGGCGATAGCCAAGGTCTATACTGCCATGCTTCGGCATGAAGGTATTGTATGATTTCTAAAAACAAAATAATTTCAGTCGCATTAACGACACTAACACTAATAATCAGCTTTACCGCTCAGGCGCAAACCGAGAGCGGTAAGGCTTCTTTTTATTCAAAAAGCTCCAGCGGACGCCGAACAGCCAGCGGCGAGCGACTGCATCACGACAGTCTTACATGCGCCCACCGCACCTACCCGTTTGGCACGCTGCTGTTAGTAACCAACCCAGCCAATGGTAACCATGTTATCGTAAAGGTAACCGACCGTGGTCCGTACGTAAAGGGCCGTATCATCGACCTCTCGCATCGTGCAGCCAAAGAGTTAGGCATCATTGCCCAGGGCATAGCCCCTGTGATTGTCGAAGAGTATAACGAGTCGGTCATCCCGTTCAAACCCGCCGAGGTATTCAGCAAGCCCGAGCTCGACTTAAGTACCAGCGATGGCGATGCCGCCACACCTATCTGGGTTGAGCTGAACGAACAGATAAAGTTGAAAAAGCAGCAGGAGCAAAAAGAAAAAAAGAAGCGATAGGAACTACCCTATCGCTTACTTGTTTTAATCCTGAAATTCTTTGTTTGCGAAACAATCTCTTTACGGTCTTGGAAAACACCTATACGAAAAACAGCCTCGCCATCTCTCAAGCCATTATCGGCCCGTACAAGCGCTGTATATCTTATGCCCTTACCTGGTGCTATACTCTCTATCATAACGCCCTCTGACACCTCTATATGCCTGTTTCCGGTCACTTCAACTACTTGAGGACGTATACGGAAGATAGGTTTATCGGTAGTATTGTAAACTTCGAACACTATTCGGGCCTCTTCGCCACGTGTCAACACATCATCGCGATTGCTGTCAATCAGCATTGGACGGCGAATCTCCAAGGCATCCGGCGTATCATCCATATAGATACGGTCGTCAGGATAGTTATAGTCAGCGTTACGTCGCTGCTGATAAGTCTCCATCTTCTTCTGGTGCGCATCTTCAGCTGCTTGTCCTACTGCTGCTCCAACCACGGCACCACCGGCCATGCCAATGAGCGTGCCTACATCACTGCCACGAGGGCCGCCAGTAATACCACCGATAGCCGAACCGATAATCGATCCGAACCACGCACCTGTGGTAGCTCCTGTCTCTGTATAGGTGCCACAGCTGCTCAACAGCAGCATGGCACCAAGCGACATAACAAACAACTTCTTCATAACCATTATAACTAACTAATTAACTATTTCGGTGCAAAGATACGCAGATATACAAAAAAAAGAAAAGGAATTCCCCCACACTTTGGTAGGAAAATCCCTATTCTTTTATAATTAGAAATAAACTTCTAACGGATTACTCAGCCTTAGCCTCTTCAGCAGGAGCCTCGGTAGCAGGAGCCTCAGCTACGGGAGCCTCAGCAGCCTCTGCCTTAGGAGCAGCCTTGCGTGAACGACGGGTTGACTTCTTCTTAGTATCCTTTGCCATCTCTGGATCAAAGTCTACCAGCTCGATGAAGCAAACCTGAGCAGCGTCACCCTGACGAGTACCGAGCTTGATGATACGAGTGTATCCACCGGGACGATCGCCAACCTTCTCACTTACAGTAGAGAAGAGCTCCTTGATAGCCTCTTTGTTCTGCAGGTAGCTGAATACTACACGACGAGAGTTGGTAGAATCCTCCTTAGCCTTAGTGATCAGGGGCTCTACATACTTCTTCAGGGCCTTAGCCTTTGCTACGGTCGTAGTGATTCTTTTGTGCATGATCAGCGAGATAGCCATGTTAGTGAGCATGGCACTGCGGTGAGATGCAGTACGACCGAGATGATTGAATTTCTTATTATGTCTCATAATTATTTTTTGCTTTTATTGGGCAAGAGATTACTCTCTGTCCAGTTTCAGTTTGTATTTTGAAATATCAGTTCCAAACGACAGATTCAGACTCTCGAGCAAATCATCAAGCTCAGTGAGCGATTTCTTACCAAAGTTACGGAACTTCAGGAGGTCTGTCTTGTTGTACTGTACCAGATCGCCCAGTGTCTCAACATCAGCGGCCTTGAGGCAGTTGAGTGCACGAACCGAGAGGTTCATGTCAACGAGACGAGTCTTAAGCAGCTGGCGCATGTGCAGGATCTCCTCGTCGAACTCCTGGTTGCTCTCAGTCTCCGAATTCTCGAGAGAGATCTTCTCGTCAGAGAACAGCATGAAGTGATAGATGAGGATCTTAGCAGCCTCTTTCAGTGCGTCCTTTGGGTGGATGGAACCGTCCGTAGTAACCTCGAGTACCAGCTTGTCATAGTCGGTCTTCTGTTCAACACGATATGGCTCAACAGCGTACTTAACGTTACGGATCGGAGTGTAAATAGAATCGATTGCAATTACATTCACGTCGGTGCAGAACTCGCGATTCTCATCAGCGGGTACATATCCACGACCTTTATTGATTGTAATATCAATCTGCATCGATGCTTTGGAATCTAAATGACAAATCACCAAATCGGGATTTAACACTTCAAATCCAGAAAGATACTTGCTGATATCACCAGCCTTGAATTCTGTAGAATTCTCGACCGTGATACTTACTTTCTCGTTCTCGAATTCTTCTACTATTTGCTTGAATCGAACTTGCTTCAGATTCAAGATAATGTTGGTTACATCTTCCTTTACACCGGGAACTGATGAGAATTCATGCTCAACACCAGCAATGCGGATGGTGTTGATAGCATAACCCTCGAGTGATGAAAGCAGAATGCGACGCAAGGCGTTACCAATGGTTACACCAAAGCCAGGCTCCAATGGACGGAATTCGAACTTGCCGAACTTGTCATTGGCCTCCAACATTACGACTTTATCGGGTTTTTGAAATGCTAATATCGCCATTAATTTAAATGATTTTAGTTCTTAGAGTACAACTCAACGATTAACT
>CADAOD010000054.1 GCA_902789415.1 uncultured Prevotellaceae bacterium | reverse complement strand
GTGCTTTGGGCGGCACTCTTGGGTGTACCCCTGCCACTGTGTTCGTGCGGAGTAATCCCAACTGCTATTGGTTTGAGGAACGAGAAGGCTTCGAAGGGAGCCATTGCCTCGTTCTTGATTGCCACACCACAGACGGGTATCGACTCCATCCTAGCCACATTCTCGCTGATGGGACTTGGCTTTGCCATTATCCGTCCTGTGGCTGCACTTATCACCGGTGTTTGTGGTGGACTGCTGGTGAACCGACTGGTACGCGAGGATGATATCTCCAGCATCGACAACTGTTCGTGTGAGGTGGAAAGTGGAAACAGAATTTGGCGTGTTCTGCGATATGCCTATTACGATATGCTTCGCGACATTGGTCTGCGACTGCTTATCGGACTGATTGTAGCAGCGCTGATTCAGGTGGCTGTGCCTGATGAGTTTTTCCTCAGTTTCGGCAGTCAGCCATTGTTGCAGATGCTGGTGATTCTGATCATTGCAGTGCCGATGTATATCTGTTCTACGGGTAGCATCCCCGTGGCAGCCGCGCTGATGATGAAGGGGCTCTCGCCTGGTGCAGCATTGGTGATGCTGATGGCAGGGCCTGCCGTTAATCTCGCATCAATCCTGGTGGTTCATAAGTCGATGGGGCGTCGTTTTACATCGATTTATCTGATGACCATCGTAGGCTTTGCCGTTCTCTTCGGCCTGCTGCTCAATGCTACGGGGCTCGACTTTGCCGTTGCCGTTCAGGATGCTTGCTGCATGAATGAATCGGCTATGCCAAGTGTGTTCAAGATTGTTTGTGCCACAGTATTAACATTATTAATTATATTTGCGCTTATGATGAAGTTTTTTAGCAAGTTTACCACCAAAAAAACGTTAGCCCCCGATGTAACCATCTATCGCGTTGAGGACATGCATTGCAGTCATTGCGAGGCAGCCGTGGTTCGTGCCGTTGAGGATTTGCCTGGCGTTGAGAAAGCTAAGGCCAGTGCATCTGCCAACACCCTTACTATCAAAGGTACTGCCACCGAAGAGGCCATCCGCACAGCGGTTGAAGGTATTGGTTATACGTTCAAGGGACGAAAGTAGCACCTACCTTATTGGAACAAGATAGGACTGGAGATGCAAAAAGAGTTATCTAAATAATTAATTAATTTAAACGATGATTAGAAGAGCAGAAATAAAAGATATACCAGGTATTATTGAACTGTTGCATCAGGTAAACATGGTGCATCATGTATTACGCCCCGATTTGTTCAAGCCCTATACCACCAAGTATAACGAGCAGGAACTGGAGGCTCTGATAGGCGATGACAGCAAACCTATCTTTGTTTTCGAAGATGGGGGAGTGTTAGGCCATGCTTTCTGCAAGATAACCGAAGTAAAGGGCGACAAGTTGCTGCAGGACATCAAAACACTGTATATAGATGACATCTGTGTAGATGAAAATGCACGCGGCCAGCATGTGGGCAAAGCCTTGTACGAATACGTGCGCGATTACGCCGCATCGATTGGTTGTAACAACATCACCCTGAATGTGTGGGAGGGCAACGATGCCGCATTATCCTTCTACAAAAACATGGGTATGAAAGTACAGAAAACAACCATGGAAATTGTGCTGTAACTTTGCGACAATATTATTAAAAATCTATGATAAGTAAAGATATACGCGAACAGATAATAGCTTTGGTGCATAAAGAGGTGGTGCCTGCTATCGGGTGTACCGAACCGATGGCGGTGGCACTGTGTACGGCAAAAGCTAAAGAGCAGTTAGGCTGTAAACCAGAAAAGATTGTGGCCCTGCTGAGTGCCAATATCCTAAAGAATGCCATGGGTGTAGGTATTCCAGGCACAGGTATGATAGGACTTCCCATTGCAATCGCTCTGGGTGCGCTCATAGGCAAGAGCGAATACCAGTTGGAGGTGCTGAAGGACCTTACTCCTGAGGCACTTGAAGAGGGCAAACAATATATCACGGAGGATAGAATTGACATCCGGTTAAAGGATGGAAAGTGCGACAAACTGTACATTGAGATTATTGCATCGGCAGGCGACCGACAGGAAACGGCTATCATCGCAGGCAGTCATACCCATTTTGTTTCGGGTGATGCCAGTTACGCCAGGACTGCGGCGAGCGATGAAGATGACGAGATAGCACTGAACATGCGACTGGTGTACGACTTTGCAACTACCGCTCCTTTGGACGAGATACGTTTTATTGAGGAGGCACGCACCTACAACATGAATGCTGCCCGCGAGGCGCTGAAGGGCAACCACGGTCATAATCTGGGTAAGACCATCGATCGTCCGCTGGCCAAAGGCATCTTCGGTAACAGCATCTATTCGCACATTATTTCGCGAACAGCTTCGGCTTGTGATGCCCGTATGGGTGGTGCCATGATTCCCGTGATGAGTAACTCAGGTTCGGGTAATCAGGGCATCTGTGCCACAAACCCCGTATGTGTGTATGCTAAAGAAAACGAGAATACGGAGGAGGAACTGCTGCGTGCCCTGATGCTGAGTCATTTGACGGCCATCTATATCAAACAGAGTCTGGGAAAGCTGTCGGCACTCTGCGGTTGTGTGGTAGCCTCGATAGGTTCAAGTTGTGGCATTACCTACCTGATGGGAGGCGACTACGAGCGTATCTGCTATGCTGTAAAGAATATGATTGCCAATCTGACGGGTATGATCTGTGATGGTGCCAAACCATCGTGCTCGTTGAAGATTACCAGTGGCGTCAGCACGGCTTTGTTGTCAGCACTGCTGGCTATGGAGGGTAAATGCGTATCGCAGGACGAAGGTATCGTGGACGACTGTGTTGACAAGAGCATCCACAATCTTACCAGCATTGGTGCCGAGGCCATGTGTAAAACCGATGATATGGTTTTGAACATCATGACCTCGAAAAAGCATTGAATATCTCAATAGAATTTATTTAATACCCAGGATTTTGAGTAAGATTTTGGTTTAATGCCCGTACATCGGCTGGGATGGGGAATACCTCGGTGTGGCCATCCGACTCATTGATAGCATCAGGTCCTTCGTAAAGCGACCCATAACGATGGAAGCGGATTAAGTCGGGGCGGCGCCAACCTTCCCAAGCTAATTCCAACAAGCGCTCGTCGAGGATGTTATCCAGAGTGCATTCCCGAGTTGTAGCACCGGCTCGTTTCCTCACAGCATTATAGTCGGCACTGCCATCCTTTCCCAATCGCACATTACATTCGGCACGCATCAGCAGCACATCGGCATAGCGGAAAAGTACGATGTCGTTGTCGACCAGTTTGCCATCCTTGATGGCATTCTTGTCGAACTGGTATTTGAACATACGGGCGCCTGCAGTCTCTACGTATGGCGAACCACTGAGGTCAAGTTGTATCTTGTCGGGTTCGTACGTCAGTGGGTTCCCTGTCCGGTCGGTTACATGTTCTCCTTCTGGGCCATATACTTTTGAGTAATGGTAGCAGTCGATGAAACGTGGATCAAGGTCGTCGGGATATCCAAACACCTGTAGTGTTTTAAGCGTGGCGCAAGCACCATTTTCGCCATTGTAACCGTAGGCTGCTGCATGGCGGTAGTGCAACGATCGGATGATGTTCTGCTGCTGATTTGAGAAGAGATTCTTGTTCATGGGGATGGTGAAGATGTTCTCCTTTGAATTCTGATTGTAAACCTGGAAGTTAGAGCTATAAACAGGTTCGAGACTGTAACCCAGAAAATCCAGTTCGTTGCAGTAGCTGATGCAATCGTTCCATCGGGGCACACCTGTATATACCTCCGCCTGCAGCATCAGCTTAGCCAGAATGAAGAATGCCACGGGTTGGGTAATACGCCCGTAGTAGTCGCCCTCGTGGGTGCTGTTTTTGTCGGGAAGGAAGTTGAGAACGCTGAGGAGTTCATCTTCGCAGAAGTTGAACACAACGGCGCGCTGCTCGCGCTTCACCTCGTTCATCGAAACGCTGCTGTTGGTAACTAAAGGCACATCGCCAAAGAGATCGATGAGATACCAGTAATACATGGCACGTAACGCTCTCACCTCGGCTGTCCAGGCACGATGATTATCTTCGCCTGCCAGAGTTTTGTAGGTGTCGAGTGTCTCGAGCGATCTGTTGCAAAGGGTGATGACCTTATAGAGATATATCCATGAATTCTTCATCAAATCGTGACCAGCTGTCCACGAGTGCTTATACATGGCTTGCCACAGACCACCATCGTACCAGTCGCCGCCACGTTGGGGAATCATGGCCTCGTCGCTGCCAAAGGTCTGCAGATCGTAGATACCTCGACAGGTGCCTTGCAGTCCCTGACCATCTTCGTATCCGCCTATGTAATTATATAAGGTGGCAACGGTATTGAGATACAAGTTCTCCTTGGATGTGTAGGCCTCACTCTCGGGTAACTCGCTGCTTGGTGTTTCGTTGAGCGAACACGACGTAAAGGCAAGTGCAATGATGATGCAGAGGGTTATATATTTTTTCATTTTATAAAATCAATTATCAGAACTGTATGCTAAGTGCGAGTGAATAGGTGCGGTAGGGCGGTATAGTGCGCTTGTCGTCGACACCGAGTGTAGGATCTACTACCGATGAGTTGATGATAGGTGTAAGACCTGAATAAGAGGTGATGGTGGCGAGATTGTTTACAGAACAGGCCACGCGCATTTTGCTGATGTAGCGGGAGCGGTTGGGAACATTCCAACCCAACGTGACATAGTCGATGTTTACATAGTCGCCGGGTTCCAACCAGTAGTCGCTGATGTGCTGGTCCTGAATATTCATCTCGGGTGCTCCCTGCATCACGTTGTAGTTGGGTAGCGATGCCATATTCATGTAGGCCAGCGCCGTACCGTTGTATATCTTGTGACCAAAGGCACCGTTTACTTGCATGGTGATGTCGAACTGCTTGTAACGGAAGGCAAAGTTTGAACCCATCAACGCCTTGGGGGTTGCCTGTCCACAGATGTATGACTCTGATGTCAGGTCGTAACGCTTCGAACCGTCATCTGCTATCGTAAAGCCTTTGCAGTGAGGCAGATAGAACACGCCTAACGGCTGACCTACAATCTGGAAGCACACACCACTGGCCCCATGATAGCCGGCTCCATAGAGATCGCTGATGCCCTGCACGTCGGGCGCTGTAATGTATTGTCCCTGATAGTATCCGTTGAGGGTTACAAGCTTGTTGCGTTCAAAGGTCCAGTTCATGTTGATGTTCAGCTCGATATCTTGTTTCTGCAACGGTGTGATACCAAAGCCTATCTCCAGACCGTGGTTACGCATTCTGCCGAGGTTGGCCAACAGATGGTCGTAAGTGAAAGGTGGTACGGGTACGGTGTAGTTGTAGAGCATGTCGGTGGTACGCGAGGTATAGAAATCGGCTGTTAGCACAATCCTATGGTCCCAGAAGGCCATGTCCACACCTACGTTGAAGGTGCGCTTGATTTCCCACTTCAGGTCGGGATTGGCATTGCGAATGATACCTAAGGTAGTGGTAGGCATACCACCCACGCTCACTACGCCGTTGGGGCGAATGAGCTGTTGCGACAGGAAGGCATCGATACCACCAAGATTACCACTCTTACCATAGCCTACACGCAGGTTGAGTTTCGGGATAATTCGCTTGAGCGGCGCCATCCAAGGCTCTTTAGAAACGTTCCAGGCGGCACTGACAGAGGGGAAGAAACCCCAACGATTGTTTTCGCCCACTTTTGAGGAGCCATCGATACGCGTGCTGAGGTTAAGTGTGTAGCGATCGTTGTAAGTATATTGTGCCTTAGCCAGATACGATGTTAAGCTCGAGCTATAGTTATAAGAGTTGGTACCTTCCCAAGGGCGGATAGATCCAGCAGATAGGTTGTCGTAACCGAAGGCATTTGTGTTGAAGTTCGACGAGGTGGCATAGAATCCTTTAATCCTTTCCCGACTTCCCTCTACCAGTGCTAGCAGCTCCAACTGGTGGCGCATGGCTATACGTCTGTTCCAACCCATAGCTATATTACCTAACAGTTCTATGCGTTTTTTGTCGCCTTGATAGGCCTCGCCATGACTCCACACGTAGGTGGGATAATAGTGGGCGTTGCCAAAGTCGGAATAGGAGTAGCTACCGAAAAGGCCCAAGGTGAGACCGTAACCCAAGTTGATGGTTGCCTTGGCGTGTACATTCACGTGGGCATCGTCTTCATCCTCCTTCATGGTGAGCAAGGCATAAGGATTATTAATCCACCAGGCCTCGGTTACGTCGTCGTAACCACCAGAGGCATTGGTTCCAGCTGGGATGGTGGGATTAAAGGTGGCTGCCGAATAGAATAGTTTTTGTTTGGAAGGGATAACATTATTGTTCTGCAACGAACCTAATACGCCGAGATCAACTGTCAGATGGTTGTCGAAAGCCTTCTGATGCAAGTCGAGCTTGGCTATGTAGTTACGCAGATTGTAGTTCTTAACGGTAGTCTTTTGGTCGGTCATACCAATTGAGGCACGATAGTTGGCCGTTTCCGAACCACCACCAAAGGCCAAGTGGTGAGTCTGTACAAGGCCCGTACGGATAGGGGCTTTGGTAAAATCGGTATCAGCGCCTTTATCGAGTATGCTCATACCCAAATTGCTGGCTGCCTGTCGGAACTGACTGGCGTTGAGCATGTGTAGATTCTTGTAGGTGCTCTCTAAACCAACGCTACCGTCGTAGGCTATATGGAACTGTTCAGCTGTACCTTTGCGCGTTACCACCTGTATCACACCGGCAGCACCGCGGCTACCATATTGTGATGTCTCGGATGCGTCCTTCAGAATAGTAAAACTTTCGATGTCGGCAGGATAGATGGTGCTCAGTGTGATGATGTCGGATTGTACACCGTCGATCACCACCAACGGGTCGTTGCCACCTGTGAGTGATGTGGTACCACGTACTCGTACTGCCGACAGCATGGCCTCGTGATTACCCCCAGACTGCACCTGCACACCTGCGGCCTGCCCGCTGAGAGCATCGAGCGAGTTGGTTATCATACCTTTGTTCATGCGTTCCTGCGTTACCGTACTCGTGGCTCCCGTCACTGACGTAGAGTCGCGTAACGTCTGTGCTGTCAGAGGTACTGTCAGTGTCAGTAATAAAGCAGTTTGAATAATCTTTTTCATCGTTCCATTGTACATATCTGTGGCAAATATACGAAAAAAAAAGTAAAAAAGTTACTTTGTAGCTGTTTTTTTCGTACTTTTGCAGCCGAATATATGAAACTAGCGAATAAACGACATATGGCGGCTTGGATGCTATTGGCAGTTTTTGTGCCAATACTGCTGCTGTCGTCTATTCACATTCATGAAACTGGCGATACAACAACTACCGAGTGTAACGACTGCGTACACCATAGTTGTCATGGTCACCTTTCGTCGGTGGCCTCGTGGGATCACGACTGCGTGCTGTGCCAGTTCCTGACGTTGACTATGTTGGCAGCCGCTGTGATGGCTGTTACGTTATATGTTCATGTATGTATCAAGAGTTATGCCCAGCCCTTGTGCGGTTTTCGCACCAACAGCTGTGGCAACATCGTAACCCGAGGTCCTCCAACACTCTGATTACCTCGGATTATTTACATACATATATATATAACATACAATTAATTACAAAACAGAATGAAAGCAAGATATATCATTCTGCCATTGTTGTGCGTATGCATGACCGTGGCAGCTCAGGATAATAGTAAACATCACCATATTGAAGATTCAACAGATGTGTTTTTCCGCCATCTGAACTTAAACGAAGTAACAGTAACAGGCGTAACGGGCGATACAAAACTGAAACACGCTACAGCACCCGTGAGCATTGTTACACCACAGATATTAAAGGCCACGGCCTCTACCAATATCATCGATGCCATCGCCCATCAGCCAGGTGTGAGTCAGCTCACTACCGGTGGTAGCATCTCGAAACCCATCATCCGCGGACTGGGTTATAACCGCGTGGTAGTGATGAGCGAAGGTGTGCGCCAGGAAGGACAGCAGTGGGGCGACGAGCATGGCGTTGAGGTAGATGGCAGCAGCGTGGGCAGTGTTGAGATACTGAAAGGTCCTGCCTCGCTAATGTACGGATCGGATGCTATGGCAGGTGTGGTTATCCTGCACGCTCAACCCACATTGGCCGAGGGCGAGCTGAAAGGCAATATCAGTACCGAATACCAAACCAACAATGGTTTGTTTAATTACTCATTGCAAATGGCAGGCAACCAGAAAGGTTTTGTGTGGGACGCCCGCTATAGCGATAAGATGGCACATGCCTATAAGAATAAGTACGATGGCTATGTGCCTGGCTCGCAGTTCCGCGAAAGAGCAGGACGACTGATGCTGGGACTGAACAAAGGGTGGGGGCACTCGCGCTTGACGTGGACCGCCTATCACTTAACACCGGGAATCGTTGAAGGAGAGCGTGATGCCGAGACTGGTGAACTGGAACACGAAGAGGGTTGGACCGGACATCAGTACTCGAAAGCACTCCCATTCCAGCAGGTAAAGCACTACAAGGTGGTATGGGACAACTCGCTGAACCTGTCGTCGGGCTACTTGAAGGCCATCATCGGCTACCAGCAGAACCGCCGTCAGGAGTTCGAGGAAGAGATGGATGAGTACGAGTTGTATTTCAAGTTGCACACACTGACATACGACCTGCGTTACGTTACCAACGAGTTTAACGGCTGGAAACTGTCGACTGGTATTGGTGGTATGTATCAGAAGTCGGGTAACGAGGGCGAGGAGTATCTGATTCCCGACTACCGACTGTTCGACTTCGGTTTCTATGCCACCGCCACCAAGAGTCTTGGCGACAACTGGACACTGAACGGTGGATTGCGCTACGATCATCGCCGACTGCACGGTTACGAGCTGATGGAGGATGGCGACGTTCGTTTCGCCAACTTCAGTCGCCATTTCAATGGTGTAACAGGTAGCATCGGTGCTGTATGCAACATTAACGAGCATTTTAATGTACGCTTGAATCTGGCCCGCGGTTTCCGCACACCAAACATGAGCGAACTGGCTTCGAACGGTGTACACGAGGGTTCTTTGCGCTACGAGATTGGTAACCAGGATTTGAAGGCTGAATATAGTATGCAGGCCGATCTGGGACTGGAGTTTACTTCGCAATATGTATCAGCACAGTTGGCACTCTTTGCCAATCGCATCGATAATTACATTTTCACCCATCGATTGGCCGAGGAGATTGAAGAAGGCTACCTGACTTATGCCTATACCCAGGGCGATGCCCGCTTGTTAGGCTTCGAGGCTGGCGTGGACTTACATCCTGTACACAGCGTGCATTTCTCGAACACTTTCTCGTATGTTGATGCACAGCAGATGCATGCCGATCCTGGCACCAAGTATCTGCCCTTTACGCCAGCACCCAAATGGGCTTCGGAACTGAAGTGGGAGCTGTTCCACCACTCGCATACCACAGTAAATCATCACCATACTACCGATGCAGCTCACCGTTCGGTGCTGAATAACCTTTATATTGCAGCTGGTCTCGACTGTTATCTGAAGCAGTCGCATATCTATAGCGCCGACGATACCGAAACAGTCACACCCGGCTATGCGCTGCTGAATCTCTCGGCAGGAACCGATATTCAGGTAAAAGGTAAGAAGATAGCAGAGTTATACATCACCGCCGATAACTTGCTGAACAAGGCCTATCAGAATCACCTGAGTCGTTTGAAGTATGCCGACGAGAATGTGGTTACC
>CADAOD010000053.1 GCA_902789415.1 uncultured Prevotellaceae bacterium | reverse complement strand
TCAGGAAATCACGCAAACGCAGACGGCGGCGGTAACGTTGAAGGATGATACCATCACCCAGCTGCTGTGGGAATGGGGCGATGAGATTGAGGAACTGAGCGAGTACTATCCTGCCCTGAAGGATGTGTGCAAGGGCTTAAAGCACAACCAGTACCCAGCAGCCCTGTTTGTAGCCGGCGGCTTGATGATGACGCTGATGACACGCTGCACCTATCGCTTTTACCATCGCCCCGAGGAGCTGCGACGCCTGAACAACTCAACCCTGATTATCGGCGACCCAGCCAGTGGTAAATCGTTTGCCACCCGCTTGTTTAAGTTGCTGGCGGCACCTATCATCGAGGCTGATAAAATAGGTAAGGAGGCCATTAACGCCTATCGTGAGCAGATGCGCACCAAGGGTGCCAACAAGGAGAAGCCAAAGAAACCCAAAGTAATAGTGCGTGTACACCCTGCGCGAACCAGTAATGCCCAGTTTATTCAGGACATGGTGAACAGTGTAGAGGAGGTGGATGGCGAGCCCATGCAGCTGCATATGCTGACGTTTGATACCGAGCTGGATAACACCATCTGTGTGCAGAAGGGTGGTAGCTGGATTGACAAGATGAGCCTGGAGCTAAAGGCATTCCATAACGAGGAGGATGGTCAGGCTTATAGCAATAACGACTCTATCCTGCAGGATTTCTTCGTAACCTGGAACTACATCTATACAGGTACGCCCATCGCCCTGAAAAAGAAGGTGAACGAACAGAACTTTGGCTCAGGATTGGCCACCCGCCTAACATGCGTGCCTCTGCCAGCCACCAATTTTAAGATGATGAGCAGGGAATCTACAGTGGATTACGACAGCGACAACCGCTTAAAGGAATGGGCTAAGAAACTGGATCGTACCAAGGGCGAACTCTCAGTTCAGAAGCTGGTGGATGAACTCTACGACTGGACAGCCCGTCGAATGGCCGATGCTGAGGAGAACGACAGTAAAGCCGACGAGATGCTGCTGAAGCGTTGTGCCTACCACGGTTTGAACTTCTCAGCGCCGTTCATTGTAATGCGCCACTGGGGTGAGTTGCATCAGGAGGGCGAATTCTGGTGTGGTACGTTCGAGACGGATGAAATAGATTGGCGTCTGGCCGAGCTGATAGTAAACATACAGTACGCCTGTCAGCGTTACTACTTTGGCGCCATGGCCGAGAACTACTTCGACAACAAGCTGAAGGAGGCCAGCGTAAACGTACAACGCCGCAAAAAGACCTACGAGGGCTTTGATCGTCTGCCTGATGAGTTTACTACCGAGGACGTGGTGGCTTGTTTTAAGCTAAAGAACAATAACGCTGCCCATGCCAGGGTGCTCCGCATGCAGAAAGACCGCTTGGTTGTAAAGTCGGGTGAGTATGTAGAAAACGGAACTACCAAAGCCAAGTATAAGAAAACAGGCGTGGCTATGCTTTAACGCAGTGACACAGTTACGCAGTTACTTTTGAAAATTGAGAATTAACATTGAAAATTAAGAGTATGGAACCAATAGTACAGTTAAATAGTAAAGCAAATCTCTCCCAACACTTTGTGTTGGGGGAGTTTACCAGGAGCAAGTATCCTGAAGTGTATAACATCCCCAGTCACGTGGCGATTGCTAACATGAAGCGATTGTGCGTATGGCTTGAAGTGTTGCGAGAGCGGGTAGGGCACTCGATAATTATTAACTCGGGTTATCGCAGTCCACAGTTAAATCGCAAGGTAGGCGGAGCGGCTACTAGTAATCATCTAACCGGTTGTGCCGTGGATATACGCACATCGGGTTTTGAACAGGCGATAGAATACGCTGCCATCCTCATAGCCTACGCCACAGAAAGCAATCAGGATTACGATGAGTTGCTGATCGAAAAGAATCGTTATGGTGCCATCTGGCTGCACTTTGCGGTACGGCCTAAGGAAAACAGGCGCAAAATAGCGTTTATTAATGCCTAAAACACCATTTACACGAAAAAGCGCCGCGACTGGAATATGTCGCGACGCTTAATACCAATAAATATCTTAAAACAACTTATGCAATATCAATCTGGCGTGAGAGTTTAACCTTCTCCTCGACAATCTTTGGCAGCTCGATGGTGAGTACGCCGTGCTCGACCTTGGCTGAGATTTCCTCCTTTTTAACATCGTCGGGCAGGATAAGCGTCTGTTCGAACTTTGAGTAAGAGAACTCACGGCGCAGGTAGCGGGTGTTCTTATCCTCCTCCTTCTTCTCGTTCTTGCTTTCCATCTTGATAATCAGGTTGCCCTCATTGTTAATATGTACATTAAAGTCCTCCTTTTTCATGCCCGGTGCGGCAAGCTCTACGGTATAAGCCTTGTCGCTTTCTTTCACATTGATAGCTGGTGCAGTGCAATTTGCCTTCGGCATAAATTCGGTATCAAACAAATCATTGAAAACACTGGGAATCCAACTGTTACTTCTCATTACTGGCATCATAATTTTTACCTCCTAATTCTATTTTTAAAATTGTTAATACTAATCATGGTGAACTGGGTCTCATATCGAAACGTTGTTCACCATGCTAAAGGCAATTAAAATGCCAGAGAAATTTTATATGACAATCTGACAGATTTACACGACAAAATGTCAGAGTACTTATTACCCTTATTTGATGATGAGCACAACCTGTCCTTGGGCGTTGGTGCTTACCACGGCAGTCATCTTGCCTTGGCGCCAGGTTTTCTGATTGGTGCTGGTAAAGCCATAGGTGGTAAGATCCTTGCAAAGGGCCTCGGCATCGTCGGTAGCGGTAAGGGTGATGGTGGTGATGGCCTGCTTGCGACGAGCGAGCGAGGCTGTGGCCTGATAATCAGCCATCTTAAATGTGGCGGGGAGTGCTTTGGCTGTGGCTTTGCCTACGGTGTAATCGTAGTTGGAGAGTACCGATTGGGCTGCTTTCAGGGTGCGGTTCTGATACAGCAATACGCCCAAGCCAACCAAGTCGGTATGGTTGCAGGCTGCAGCCAGTCCGCTAACGATGGTGCGTGGGGCTGTCTCGTACTCCTTGTCGTCCATCTCGTTATAAGCCATCTGGTAGGCCTTGGCATCATCGAGTGCAAAACCAAAGGTGTAGCTGCTGGTAAGCGAACCACGCTCGTAATGCAGGTTAACGGTGCCTAACTGTGTTTGGATGGTGTAGGCCTCGCCCTGATTATCTACAAAACCACGACCGTAAACCTTTACCAGCTCGGCCTTGACTGTGGCAAAGCGGGCCTTTACTTCTTTTAATGAGGGGTAGATGGTATCCTCGGTTACGTCGACGGCATAAACACGGTCGGTCTCATCGCTTACGGCTAAGGTGATGGTGCACTTGGCGCCATACACCTGGCCATCGTAGATGTACGATTTGGCGGTATGCTTGCCATCGAGCACGCGCTCGGTAAACCCTTTCGCCATCAGCTGCTTTTCGAACATATCGGCCTTGATGCCCAAGGGGATGCCCATAAACGCATTGCGATTATTGGTGTTATCAGCCAGTGTGGCAATATCGCCCATGGCTATCTGGGCATTATCATCTATACCATCGGCACTCTTCTTGGCCTTTTTCTCGGTCTTGGCTTTCTTCTTAAAAATCTTTTTAAAGAACTGTGCATCGGCAGGCTGACAAACCAGCATGCCTGCCAGCAGTGCAAAAATAATCTTCTTCATCATACATATTATAATTTAAACGGCGACAAAGATACTTATATTTCTACGATAATGGGTGCCTTTGTAGCTATTATTAGTAAAGTTTAGAACTTATGTACTTTTATTGTGCGGGGCATTGGCTGAATAAAAACACCTGTTGGTTGAAATATTTTCGGTGATACAGATAGATATAGTACTTTTGCAGCGTAATTAAACAAATAAACAAAGATGCAAAAGAAACAAATGATGACACTCTGTATGCTCCTGATGACCGGAACAATGCTGGCTCAGGAGCAGCAGAACTCTGAAACAACTCAGGAGGCTCAGGTACCACAGCAACCACAGGGACCTCAGGGTGGTATGCCCAAAGTAAAACGCGTTAGCTATCAGCAGATTACACAGATAATGGCCAACGACCTGAAACTGAATGTTAAGCAGCAGAAGAAAATAGCTAAGCTGAATAAAAAATACAAGACGCTGATTGAAGGCGAAGAGCGTAAGGCACCAGGTAACGGACAACCACCAAAGGGTGAACGTCCACAAGGTGGTCCTGGTGGCGGTGGAATGCCTGGCGGAATGGGTGGCGGCATGCCTGGTGGCATGGGTGGCGGTCCCATGGGCGGTGGTATGCCTGGAGGTCAGTCGTCGGAGAAAGAGTACGATTACGACAAGAAACAGCAGAAGTACGATAAAGCCATTGGTAAAATTCTTACTGAAGAGCAGATGGAGGGTTATCTGAAGATTAAACCCCAGTTCGCATCGCAGCGTAGAATAAGAGAATTTTTGTTAGGTAATCCATTAAATATGATGAGTAATGAAAACGGTTTGTAATTTGGTAGTGGGCTTTGGCTCGTTCATACTACATGCTATAGGCTATACATTACTGCTTGGCATGTTTTCGGTAGCGCTAATTAGCGTTCTGTTTGATAAAAAACCAGTACACCCGCACGGAATCGAACCGTGACCAACAGAACCGGAATCTGTTATTCTATCCATTAAACTACGGGTGCATGTGTTAAAAAGCGGTGCAAAGATACTACAAAAAAAATAAATTAAGCAAATATTTCCCAAAAATGTTGGTGGAATGAGTTTATTTTAGTAATTTTGCGCCCGCATTACAGTTTAAACCTATTATTGTCAAAAGGTAAAAAGAAAAAAAGGAAAATGAAGAAGGTTATAACAACACTCGTAGTTTTGGCGGTTATCGCTATTGGTGCGTTCTCGCTCTCGTCATCGTCTGATGATACGGGACAGGATATCACACTGACCAACATGCTTGATTTGCTGTACAACTACGAAGGTTCGGGCAGAAAGCCAAACACACCACTGCAGTTTATTTGCCGTGACGACGTGCAGCAGGGCAATAAGCATTATGCCGAGGTGGTTTATGGTCACGGTGTAGAAAAAGGTGACAAGAAGGAGGTAGGTTACGAGATTAACACCTCATCGCCTCACGCTTATTTCTTCTGCATGACTTTTGATAATTCGGTTACCGCTGGTCTTTATTACGTTGACAAAGGTGATGCTGACCGTTTCCTGGCTCGTATAAAGCAGGAAAAGAAGGTGCAGTTTAATGGCAAAACCTTTAACGTAATTACCAAGCCCGACGATAAGCGAATTTACATCTCGAACCCTTGGGGCGATGGCCATAACGAAACCAAGTTTGTGCTGTACCCAATTATGAAGGAGGGTGACTTTTATCGCATTGAGATAGAGGTGATGGTATAACCTTTCATTTTGTAGATTATAACGGTAGCTGCATTACAAAGCGTGCGCCGACAGTATAGGTGGTATCGAGTACGATATCACCTTTTAAATTGCGCGCCAGCGAGCGGGCAATCGACAATCCAATACCTGTACCATCGGTATACTCATCAAGCTGTACAAACTCGGTAAAGATGTTCTCGGCCTGATCGGCTGGCACACCAATACCGGTATCCTCTACGCTAAAAATCACTTTCTGATCGTCGATATTTACATTGAGCACCACGCTGGCTTTGCCCTCAGGAGCCTTTCCCTTATAGGCAAGGGGATGGGTAAACTTCTGGGCGTTATCGAGCAGCAACGACAAGGCCTTGACTGCCGACTTGAGGTGGGTGGTGATGACAATCTGACTGGTACGGGCACCCAACTTAAGATTAAAGTCGAGGTGTGTGGCCTGGGTAATACCAGCCTGCTGTGCGGCCTGATAAGCTATATCGGCAGGGCTTACCTTATCGGTACAATCAGCACCGGCACGTGCGTTAACCAGACTCAGGTCGAGCATCTTATCAACCAAACGGGTAATGCGCTCGCTGTTTTCTACAATCTTCTTGCTGATGGATTGTAACTCTTCGGCACTAATCTCGATATCGGGGGCAGCCAGTACCTGCGTAAAGCCCGAAAGCACATTGAGCGGGGTGCGAACCTCGTGCGATATCTGATGTATAAACTTGCTCTTCATGCGCTCCGACTCCTCGGCACGCTCGTTGGCCTCGATGAGCTGTTTGTTGGTGTCGCTCAGTTTCTTGTAAGCTTTGCGGCGCTGTACCAGGTACAGGTGCAGCAAAATAATGAATACCAAACCAACACCTAACACCCAAAGCATGCGCTGCTGACTCAGCTCGGCACGCTGCTCGGCTATCTGGCGCTCCTTGCCCTCGGTATCGTAAACGGTTGCAAGCAAATCGGCATCGATAATCTTCTGGCGTATCAAGGCCGAATCGTACACATTGGCTATCTGGGTGGCTACTTGAAGGGCTGAGTCGCGATGACCTGCCAACAGGTTGACGTGGAATTTGGGTATCATAAAGCGCCCGATGTTTTCAAGATCGGCCTCTGTGTATCCGCTCTCAGCCATGAACTTATCGAGCTGAGTCATGTTTTTTGCGGCTTCTTGATAGCGACGCGTTGCCATCAGGTAGCGGCAACTGTTAATCAGACTGCCTGCCTGTTTTGAGGTGGCTGTAGATGAGTAGTCGGCAAAAGCCTGCTCAGCATCGTATATGTGTCCTGTTGCATGAGCCTGCATGGCGCGGGTATAGCTTATCTCGGCTTTCATCTCATCAAGATAAACCGAGTCGGCGTTAGGCTGTTTTAGGGCTTGCGCATAAAGCGTGTCCTGGCGCAGAATCCATGGTATAACCTCTTTATACTGTCCGCGACGCATGTAAACGGTGGCGATGGCGTTCATGGTTTTCTGGCACTCGCGCAGGTCGAGCGGACCGTTGTTGGTCTTCAGGCGCTCCTTGATGGCCTTCAACGATTTATCGAAATTTTGCATAGCCTCGGCATTCTGCCCTAAGCATAGTTGACACTCGCCAATCATCTGGGCTATGTCCTGATGGTCGGTAAACGTATGGTAGCCTGCTGCCCTTAGCTTGTGGTCGGCATTACGTGCCTGTCGCAGGGCGCGATCGTAGCGGCGCATATCGCACAGCATGCGTACATAATCCTTACTCGAGTAGATGTACGATTCGAGATCGGCCTCGGTTAACAGTTCTTTTACACTGATATCCGACAGCTTGTTGTAAAGCTTCTGTGAGGCACGGTACTGGCCCATCAGGTTATAAGCTACGGTTTTATAGAAAATGGCTTTTACCCTCGATATGTCGCCTGCCTCTTCAAAGCTGTCGACCACGGTCAGGAAATGTGGCCAGTCGCGTTCGTCGCTAATAGCCGAGATAATCGAATCAGCCTTGTTATAACCATCTGCCGACTCGTAATTGGTATGCTGTTTCTTTTGCTCGCAACTGCCAAGTGCAGCAAGAGCAAAAGTGATGAATATCAGTTTGATACTTAGTTTTGCCATCGTTAAGTTTATTTTTATGGCGCAAAGATACAAAAAAGGAATGAAACCCGCAAGATAATTACGAGTTTTCTGTTTAATGTGTTAGTGATGTACTACAATATCTCCAACCAATCGTTGAATTCCTTATTATGAAATGTGTGATAGCCATTGCGTTCGGCGGCCTGGCAGTTCTCTTCAAGGTCGTCAACAAACAGTGTTTCGTTGGGATCGATACCTGTTTCCTGAATGACGGTTTGGAATATCTCGTCGCTGGGCTTTTCAACATGCAGCTCCTGCGATAGAAATATGCCATCGAAATAGTCGTTTACACCATAACCCTGCATGGGGAACAGTACATCGGCACAGTATCGCCAATGGATATCGTTGGTATTGCTAAGCAGGTAAACGCGATGACCAGCTCGTCGCAAGTCAAGTAGCTTCTGCTTCTTTTCGTCGGGTATGTATCTTAGCATGGCGTTGGCAGCATTGGTAAGCTGCTCATCGGTAGCAGCTATGTTGGCCATCCTACGTACACCATCAAAGAACTCCTGGTTGGTGATAAGGCCTATGCCCAAATTGCGAAACAGCTTCAGCAACTCAGGGTTGTCTCTGAGATGTCCAACCTCTTTCAAGCCCAACTGCTCAAACCCCTTGATGGTAGCCTGCTCATCAAGTTTCACAATCACATTCCCCAAATCAAAAACAATATTCCTGTATGCCATACTTGCCACTTGGTTTTGACTCATATTTTTGGGCAAAGATAGATAATAATATGAAAATACGCAAGTATTCTAATGATTATTTTTGATTTTCAAAAGTTTAAAATTCCAATTCGCCAATTGCAATTGGCGAATTATAGTTAATTTCTGTAATTTCGGCAGTCGTAACTGCCGGAATGCTGTTAAATCCTGTAACTTGAAGAAGTTCAAGGATGATTTGACCTTTGATTACTTCGACGAAAACGGGCTGCTGGCCTACGTTGAGTTCCTGCGTCTGAAGGAGGACATGAAGAACAGTACGATTGGAAAGCAGGTATCGTTCCTGAAGTGGTTCCTCAGATGGTGCTACCACAGAGGCTATCATGAGAACAGGGCTTTCGAGACCTTCAAGCCAAAGCTAAAGAGCACTCAGAAGAAAGTGATATTCCTAACTCGCAAAGAACTGACTATGTTAGTGAAATGCAAGATTCCAGAGGACAAAAAGTATCTGGATCGAGTCCGTGACGTGTTCCTGTTCTGCTGCTACACTGGCCTTAGATACTCCGATGTGTCGAACCTTCGCAAGAGCGATGTCAAGGGAGATCACATAGAAATCACGACCATCAAGACTACAGATAGTCTTGTTATTGAGCTGAACAAGTACAGCAAAGCCATACTTGAAAAGTACAAGGATGCAGACTTTGAAGACTTCAAGGTACTGCCAGTGGTCAGCAATCAGAAAATGAATGATTACCTCCACGAACTATGCAAGATGGCGAAAATCAATGAGCGATACGCCAGACCTACTATAAGGGAAATGAACGTATAGACAAGGTTCAGCCCAAATACGAGTTGGTTGGCACTCATACAGGCCGAAGGACTTTCATCTGTAATGCACTGTCCCTTGGCATCCCTGCCCAGGTCGTCATGAAATGGACTGGCCACAGCGACTATAAAGCCATGAAGCCATATATCGATATTGCTGATGACAGCCAAGAGAACGAGGAGGACAAATATGTGTATGGCATCGCCGGAATAGCAGAGTTGTTCCATTGCAGCCTGCCAACAGCCAACCGTATCAAGAAGAGCGGTAGAATTAAGAAAGCCATCACCCAGATAGGTCGAAAGATTGTTGTGGATAAGAAAATGGCACTTGAACTGGCTGGACAGCCCACTTTTCACCGCAGAGGAGCATAATTATGTTAAATCTTGCACTCAAAATCGAAAAAATAGCAGTATTTGTATCGTGATTTGGAAACAAATTATTAATTTTGCACCGTCAATTCATTATGAAAGAAGAAATTGAAGAGAAGCCGGTATTTCGGCTGATATTATCTACGGAAGCTGATAGCTTCATCCAGTCCATACCGGAAAAGGCAAGGGAGAAGGTTCGCTACAATATCCGTAGAATACAAAAGGGAGAGCAGAACAGGGAACTGTTCAAGAAACTGGATGGAACAGAAATCTGGGAATTCAGGACGCTCTTCAATAAAATAGCATATAGGCTGTTTGCCTTCTGGGACACTGAAGCTGAGACACTGGTGATAGCGACACATGGTATCGTAAAAAAGACTCAGAAAACTCCTTCAAAGGAAATAGCGAAAGCTGAAGAGATTCGCAAACTGTATTTTGAACTTAAAAAGAAAAAATGAATATGGAAAAGGTTGGAGATATGAAATTCATTGATTTCGAGGATGTGCTTGACCGCGACCTCGGTAAAGTCGGAACACCAAAGCGCGATGAATTTGAACGCAAGGTGGACGAGTCCGTTCATGCCTATCGGTTGGGCGAAGCCATTAAGAAAGCACGTCTTCAGCAGAACCTTACCCAAGAGCAGCTTGGAGAGAGAATCGGAGTGAAACGCGCTCAGATCTCAAAGTTGGAAAAAGGTTACAGCATAACCATACCAACCATGAGCAGAGTATTCAAGGCTCTTGGAATTGCAACGGCAACACTTGACCTTGGCAGTATTGGCAAAGTTGCCCTATGGTAAGCAAAGTTAGTTCTACAAAGCTACTTTCAGAACAGCCTCAAAAAGTTGACGGTTGAGAACCCCAGGAGTTTTCAACCGTCAACCGTTTTT
>CADAOD010000052.1 GCA_902789415.1 uncultured Prevotellaceae bacterium | reverse complement strand
AGAACAAACTTTTTTCTGTTCTTTTGTTCTTTTTATCCCAAAAAATAAGTACCTTTGCACGCAAAATTGCAATTTTTATAGTTTATGATACTTGATAAGATAGACGAACTTCTGAAAGAAGTACAGAATTTGAGCGCCAAGAACGCTGACGAAGTTGAGCAGCTCCGACTGAAATATCTGAGCAAGAAGGGTGAGATTACAGCCCTGATGAACGACTTCCGCGAGGTTGCTGCCGATCAGAAAAAAACTGTCGGCATGAAGATTAACGAACTGAAGACACTGGCCACCGAGCGCATCAATCAGCTGCGCGAGGAGTGCGAGACCCAGGAGGGAGGCGAAGAGGCTCTCGACCTTACCCGCACACCCTACCCCATTGAGCTGGGTACACGCCATCCACTTACTATCGTAACCAACGAGATTATCGATATTTTCTCGCGCATGGGCTTTGTGCTCGCCGATGGTCCTGAGGTTGAGGATGATAACCACATCTTTACCAAGATGAACTTTGCAGCCGATCACCCCGCACGCGATATGCAGGATACCTTCTTTGTATCACAGCATCCTAACGATGTTACCAAGAATATCCTGTTGCGTTCGCACACATCAAGTGTTCAGGCTCGCGTGATGGAGCACATGCACGACGAGAACGGCAAGCTCACTGCTCCTATCCGCGTTATCTGTCCAGGTCGTGTATATCGTAACGAGGCCATCACCGCCCGTGCACACTGTTTCTTCCATCAGGTAGAAGGTCTGTATATCGATAAGAACGTATCGTTTACCGACCTGAAGCAGGTACTGCTTTCGTTTGCCAAGGAGATGTTTGGTGCCGACACCAAGATTCGTCTGCGCCCATCTTACTTCCCATTCACCGAGCCCAGTGCCGAGATGGATATCTCATGCTTTATTTGTGGTGGCGAGGGCTGCGGCTTCTGTAAGCACACCGGCTGGGTAGAAATCTTAGGTTGCGGTATGGTTGATCCCAACGTGCTCGAACTCTGCGGCATCGACTCAAAGGAGTACACCGGTTATGCCTTCGGTATGGGTGTTGAGCGTATCACCAACCTGAAGTACCGAGTAAGCGACCTCCGTATGTTCTCCGAGAACGACACCCGCTTCCTCGAAGAATTCGAATCAGCAAACTAAAATAATAATTAAAGCCTCACCGATTTGGTGAGGCTAAATTATTCTACATCAACTTAAAACCTTTTGGAAGTGCATGGCGGTTTAAGAACAGGTAATAGCCCAGCGTGGCATATGCCCAACAGGTGCCACTACGATATTGATTCTTCACGCTGGTAATCGGAAGTTCCTTCACCGTAGTAAACGATTTCTTTACCTGCGAAGCAATGGCTCCGCGCTGCAGATTCTCCTGTGCCGATACCGTTGTTGCCATCAGCATCAATGCAATGATTGCTTTATTATAATGCGCCATACACTATCATTTATAGTTCGTCCGCAAAAGTAAACAAAAAAGTGTGAAGTTCCAAACTTTATGGCGAAAATGTTAGGATGATTTGGAGATTATTGCTATCTTTGCGACATGGAAATAAAACAAGTAAGACCCGCCACACAGGCCAACCGTTTTTATACGGGCAATGCGCAAGAGCTTGAGAACGAAGTGGATAGTTTGCTGATGCGCCACAGCAGCAGTCAGGTTTACGATAATCTGGCGGCACTTATTGTGCCCCATGCTGGCTACTACTTCTCAGGAAATGTGGCAGCATCAGCCTATATGGCAATCGATACCAAGAAACAATACAAGCGTATTTTCTTGTTAGGTCCCAGCCACCACCAATGGCTTAATGGTACATCGGTAAACACCGAGGACGAGTTTTACGCCACGCCATTGGGCAATGTAAAAGTGGATCACGAAACAGCCATCAACCTGACTAAGGCTGATAGCCTTTTTGCCTATCACCGTTCGGCTCATGCGCAAGAGCATTGTCTGGAGGTTCAGTTGCCATTCCTGCAGCGCCGACTGGGCGATGTACCACCAATAGTGCCTATCATCATTTCGACCAACGACTACTACAAACTTAAACAAATAGCCGATGTGTTGAAACCCTATTTTACTGATGAGAATCTGTTTGTAATAAGCAGCGATTTCTCGCATTATCCATCCTACCAAGATGCCTGCGAGGTAGATGCCAAAACGGGCAAAGCCATCGAAACAGGCGATGTAGAGGAGTTTATAGCCACTATTGAGGCTAATGCTAATAGCGGCAAACGCAATCTGGCCACCAGTGCCTGCGGCGAGTTTGCCATCGTAACGCTGATGTTGATGATGGATGGCCAATACGATGTTAAGCATCTGATGTATCAGAACTCTGGCGATATAGACAATTACGATCATAGTCGCGTAGTTGGCTATCACTCGTTTGCCATTCTGCGTCGCGACAACACAAGTTTCACCCTTTCTGATAATGAAAAGAAGACGCTGAAGGGCATCGCTTTTCAAAGCATTAAAGATACCCTTGACGGTAAGCCCATCGCACAGCAACCAATCCACTCATCCATTCTCAATTCGAAGTGCGGAGCCTTTGTTTCGCTTCACAAATTTGGTCGACTGCGTGGTTGTATAGGCCACTTTGGCGAGGATTATCCTCTGCATGAGATTGTGGCCAAGATGGCTCGTGCTGCAGCATTCGAAGACCCACGATTTATGCCTGTAACCAGTGATGAACTTGCTGATATCGACATCGAGATTTCTGTACTCACACCCATGCGTCGCATACAAAGCATCGACGAGTTTGAATTGCATCGTCATGGCATCTACATTAAGAAAGGTTATCGCAGCGGCACATTTCTTCCACAGGTGGCCGATGAGGTTAACTGGACCAAAGAGGAGTTCATTGGGCATTGTGCACAAGATAAGGCAGGTATAGGCTGGGATGGATGGCGCGATGCCGAACTGTATGTTTACGAAGCAATTGTTTTCTGATGGAGTGCAGATATTATCATCGATTGGAGGATTTGCGAGTGGAATGCGAGCTTTGTCCGCATCACTGCAAGATAAGCGATGGCCAAACAGGTATCTGTCGCAGTAGGCGTAATCATGGTGGCACGCTAATAAGCGAGGTGTACGCCAAGCCTTGCTCGCTGGCCATCGATCCGATAGAGAAGAAGCCGCTTTACCATTTTCATCCAGGCACTACATGTCTCTCCATAGCTTGTACAGGGTGTAACTTCCGTTGCTTAAACTGTCAGAATTACGAGATATCGCAGGTTTCACCACAAGATGTGAACTACTACGAACTTCAACCTGACGAAATGGTTGCACTATGCCTAAAGCACCATTGTCCGGGCATAGCTTATACTTACACCGAACCACTTACCTATATAGAATATATCACTGATATAGCCCGAAAAGCCCACGAAGCCGGACTCTGGAACATATTGGTTACAGCTGGCTATGTTTGCCAGGAACCACTGAGCCATCTGCTACCTTATCTTGATGCCGCCAACGTAGATTTAAAATCGTTTAGCGAAAGTATATACCAGCGTGTGAGTGGCGGCCATCTGCAACCTGTACTCGACACCATTCTGGCTATGCGTGATGCTGGCGTTTGGTTAGAGATTACCAACCTGGTGATTCCAGGCATCAACGACGATATGCAGATGATTAAAGAAATGTGCAAATGGCTAAACGATAATGGCTTATCCGAATCACCATTACACTTCAGCCGATTCTTCCCCCGCTATAAGATGCAAGACATTCCCCCCACCCCTCGCCAAACGCTATACGCCGCCAAGCAAATAGCCCAAGAAGAGGGCATCAAGCATGTGTATTTAGGGAATATATAGCCTAAGCGCGATGGACTACAGAAGCGATTCCTTCAAAATATAGCAATTCCATCTTTTAAGATACGTTTTCTTAGTTTGGGATTCAGATTCTCATGGTCACGAACGATATCAACAGGAATTCCCATTTCCTTTTCTAAAAACTCCTTGGCATCCTGCAACAGAAAAGGATTTGCCGTCTGTGTCTCCACAAACAAATCAATATCACTTTTCTCCGTCTCCTCCCCTCTTGCAGTAGAGCCAAACAGAACCAAAGAAGTTATACCATACTTTTCTTTAAGTATAGTCATTTTTTTCTTCAATAGTATGATACATTTATCCTTTTCCATATCACAAATATATTCTCGCCGCAAAAGTACACGAAAAAGTGGTAAATTCCAAATTTTACTCCACATGGTCGAATCCCATGACGTTTTCACTTTCGATGGTACCAATGGTTTCTAGTTCGCGTTTGATAGCAGGCCAACCTATTTCGAGTTTATCTTTCGAATTCTGCTTCCAGCGCATAAAGTCAAGGTCTTCGCTCTGACACGTACCTATCTGCAATGAAAGAGCTGTTCCTCCAACAAGCACAAAAGGCTTGATACACTCCATTTTTGTAATTGCATCAAAGATTAACGAGGTTTGTGGTGCTAATCCCTTCATATTATGCTGCCAGTTTTTTGTTTAACTCGCGGGTTGCCATAGATTTTACGTATGCTCCTGGGCGCTTTGCACGGAAATAGTACCATGCAAAAAACCTGTTCAATACATAGTAACGTTCGCCAAGAGCAACCACGTTTTTAATCCACATCGCCTTTATTTGCTTTGAAGAATACAGTTCAAACAACTTATCAATATCGTCCAAGTCAAGATGCAACATTACTAACTCCACCAAGATGTCGTCAGGTACATCTTTGATGGATTTCTGATTGTACGACCAAAAGGCATTTTCTTTCTTTAATCGTTTTATCAGATAATGCTTTAATTCTTGTTTCTGCATACTTCAACAACTATATTCGCTTGCAAAAGTAAATAAAAAAGCCGAAAGTTCCAAACTTTAGATAGAAAACTTGATTTTAGGGAGAGTAATAAAGAAAACAGACAGCGAAATTTGTTATCTTCTCAACTTCTCACTCAAATGCGTCGAAAGCCGCATAAACACTGGAGTTTTGAGGTATGAGAGGTTTGGCGAACCTCTCACTCGCCCAAAACCTCTGCACAGATGCGGCTTTTGGCGCATGTGAGTGAGAGGTGGAGATGTTAAACGAAAAACTGATTTAAATGAGCAAGATTAATTACGATGAGATGCCCTTAAAGCCATCGGCCACGAAGAACTAAAGTTTGATGCTTATGTAGAGAAACTGAACTGGAACGATTAATTCTCGTGCCAGTCCTCCTTATTGATGACTCGAGTCCTCCTTAGGAAGGACTAGAATCATTTCGTATCAGGACTGCAGTCATCCGTAAGGAGGACTACAACAAATCACAATTTAAAGCCTTTTGGAAGTGCATGGCGATTGAGGAAGATGTAGGTGGTGTTCATTCTCCTGTGCCGATGCCGTTGTTGCCATCAGCATCAATGCTGTGATTATTTTTCTAGAAATAGGTTCTAGTTATGGGGATTATTTGTATCTTTGCAGCAGAATTAAATAGTTATCATGATGAGAAAAATAATTGCCGGAATACTCGTTTTGTTGGTTGTATGGACCTCATGCCAGTCTCATAAGAACGGCGTGGCGTCGATTCCTGAAGAGCCTGACTATCAGGATTCCACCCAGTGGTATATGACCGACCGGAAGGCTGATGCAGATATATTCTATATCACTTCTACGGAGACGGGCGACTATGCGCTACCTCATGGCGCAACCGGTCACTACGCAGATACATACAGCGACAGCCTGCGTGCCCCACTCTATGGCGAAATGGCTGGTGTGGATACACTCGTGAGCGGACGATTGAACTTTATCTCACCCTATTACAGACAGTGTTCGTTGCAGAGTTTCGAGAATGACAGTCTGAAAGCGGCACGTCTGCCCCTGCCGCTGGGAGATGTACGCCGGGCCTTCCAATATTATCTGAAGCATCTCAATGGCGGGCGTCCCTTCATTTTGGCTGGGTACAGTCAGGGAGCCTACATCATGCTGGAACTGCTGAAAGAGATGGACGACGTGACCTATAAACGGATGATTGCTGCCTATGCTATCGGCATTACCATTCGCGAGAGCCACCCTCATATTGTACCGGCAAAAGGTGCCGACGATACGGGGGTAACCATCTGTTACAACTCGGTGCGCGACACCAGTTGTGCCATGCGGGGATGGGAGAAGAGCAATGTGGCCATCAACCCCGTCAACTGGCACACAGACAGCGCCGTTGCCACCCTCATCACCGAGCCATCGCCATTGCAGCCTGTAACCGATCAGAAGAAAGACACGATGAATGTTAGTCTTGACATCTCTACCGGGCTACTGATTGTAAAAGGTTTCAAGGCCCAAGACTATGTGCTGCCCTTGATAGGCAAGCAAGGCAACTACCACTCGCGCGAGATATGGCTCTATCGTGAACAGCTACGTGAAAACATGACCCTCAGGACAAGCCAATGGTTAAAGAGATATTTTCAGCAGCCGAGCTGATGGCATATATTCAGCAGATAGAGAAACTGATAGGGTAAAAAGTTACAGAAAGTTAAATTTATCGTTTTTCGATAAGTTTTTATTGTTTTTATTTGGTTGGTATTGAAATTATTTCTACTTTTGCATATCGATAAACGATAAATAAACAAATTAAAACGATAAATACGATTATGAGTACAAGTTTATTTCAGAATGCCAAAAAGAACCCAGTTAGCACAATTCTATTGTTGCTCTTCTTTGGCTATGTAGCCTATTCTATTATTGACGACATCCAGACCATGCGTCGAGCTACAACTGATTACGATTATTGTAAAGCCCTTTGCGACCTGGTTGAGTTTATTGGTAAGACTATCACCTGGTGTGTCTACTTCGTTGTGTGTTACCTTATTTATATACATAAGCAGTACAGCCGCTGGATTCTATGGCTGTATTATCTCGTAGTAGTGGTGTTTATCATTTATTATATTTCTGCAGGCAATACGCTCGACTATGTTTTCAACCACATTGGTACTGAACACCTCGACCGTTTCCCATCCATGGCCCGCAGTATATATGGTGCCCCACTCTATTTCCTTGGGTTTAGCTTCATCTTCATGCCTAAACTCATCAAGGACACCATCAAACTTAAGAAGGAACAAGAACTTACTGTATAATCAATAATAAACGATAAATTATATGAAAAAGAAACTGAATATCCTGTGTGTGTTGTTGCTGGTGCTGATGATTGCCGGCTTTGTAATGAGCTGTATAGCTGGTGCCGAGGACTTTCATCGAGGCTGGGAGGATGGTGCCAACAACCACGAACCTATGGGGGCGTACGGCATATTGTGTATGTTTACGCTACTAATTGGCTTTTTTGTATGGCTCTACGCTATTGGCTGCTTTATCCGTTTTATTCTCTGCGTTAATCAGGGCGAGGTGTTTACATGGGATAATGTATCACTGCTACGTATTGCAGGGTGGTGTTTCATTTTTACACCAATTATAGTAATAGGTGTTATGACGCCAGAGATTGATAGACCTTTAGAAGCTTGGAGTGATGTTCTAAGTTCGGTTTTAGATGGCGTATTTGTTCTTATTATGGCCGAGGCTTTTGCTATCGGATTAAAGTTGAAAGAGGAACAGGATTTAACGATTTAAGCCTATGGGACAAATAGTAGTAAACTTAGACGTTGAGATGGCCAAGCGAAAAATGTCGCTCAGTGAACTGGCAGAGCGTGTAGGATTGACGCTTGCCAACCTCTCGATACTGAAGACGGGTAAGGCCAAGGCCATCCGCTTCAGCACGCTCGAAGCTATCTGCCGCGAGCTGGGTTGTCAACCTGGCGACATCCTTGAATATAGAGACGAATAATCACAATTTTAATTTAATCAGTATGCTACACCCTATTATCCTCTGGGCCTTTCATTTAGCCCTCACCACAATAATCGGCATAGTAACAAGCATCATCAAATGCCTGTAAGGTAAAAAACGTAAAAACGTTTTTGCATGAACTTAGAATACAATATGTCACCTGAGTTAATTCAAAACCCCTCGTGAATTAATTCAATACCCTTTTTGAATTAATTCAACGCACAAAAGGAGTTTATAAGCGAAGTAGGAATTGTCAACTATTTTTCCTTGTGGTAACAACGGTGACGATGTAGGCATTCAAAAGCACTAATACTCCAGCTACGGTTTTATCCCAAGCCTGGAGTTTTTTTGTTCATATAGCTTGATTCTTTCTTGGATTGACATTTTGGCGAACTTCCGCCATTCGGTGGCCTCGCCATTGGTCAGGTAATCGAGATTATTCATGTGGCGATAGGCCTCCAGCTCGAAGGGATTCACCAGGTAAGCGCCATGCTTTAGCTGCCGATTAGCAGGCAGGGCCTTGAGCCAGTACCATATATATAGCAGGTAAAAGCGCCACCACGAATCGCCACACGACTGGGCTTGGCGCAGATGAATCATCTCGTGGTTCTTCATCTCTTGATGATGACCAAATAGATCGGCCTCAGCTTGCGACGGGGTAAGGATATGACCGAAAAACGTCAATCCCTCGAACCCCTTCCGCATCCAGAAAGAGTTTACCACAGCAGGCATATCCTGTACCTTACTGGGACGAACCGCACGCCACATGATGGGCACCACCCGAAACATCATCCACATAAAATAAATCATTCGTAAGCATATACAAGCCCATATTTCTCATGCAGTTTGCGTAGTGAGCCGTCCGACTTCATCTGGCGGATGACATTGTTCACCATCTGCAAGAGATCATCCTGCCCCTGCTGCATCAGAACGCCTATCTCACCATGAGTAAATGGCGCATTCAGCAATGGGGCTGCAAGACGGGTGTCGGTCTGCACATAATAGGGCGCCTCTGTTATCTCTGTAATCATCACATCGGCTGCACCCGAGGCAACAAGCGACGGTATCTCCTCGTTCTTTTGATGAACCACTATATGAGCGTGAGTCAGGTTCTCGTTGGCAAACTTCTCATTCAGTCCGCCGGGATTCACCATGACTGTCACTTCGGGTTTGTCGATGTCGGCCAATGAGGTGTATCGTTCAGCCTCAGATGCTCGGCATAGGATGGTCTTACCATTTGCCAGATAACCTTCGCTCATGAGCATAGTTTCACGTCGGGCATCGGTAATGGTGATTCCACCGATGGCAAGGTCGAACAACTGAGGCTCTGTAATCACGTCGGCAGTCAGCGTAGGCCATGAAGTCCTTATGAACTTTGGTGTCACTCCCAACCTTTTTGCTATCTCCTTTGCCACATCAATGTCGAAGCCCCAATAGGTGCCATCAGGTTCGCAGAAGGATAATGGCCGGTAGTCACCAGTAGTGCCAAAGAGGATTGTGTCGCGTTCAATTATTTCTGAGACTTTTCCGTTATCCTCATTCGAAGAGCATGAGGCAAAGCAGGTCGTCCCACAAATAGTCAGAACGACTATAAGTAACCAGACTTTAAGACTTTTCCGTTTCATAGAATTTGCTCTCATATTCTTTGATTTCATCTTCAAACATCGCTGCAAAAATAAGAAGATTTCTTGAACTTTACAAGATTATCCCAGAAAAATTGCAGAAATCTCATTTCGGGTTCCACTCATGCACCTGCTTCTTCGGCACTTTTATTTACGGCCATTCTGCGTTCGCTCGGCCTAAAAGGCATCATTATTCACTTATGAGCCCCTTCTTCCTTTTGTCATCTCAAGACAGAAAAACACACTTTTCTGGGAAAATGCTTGTATCATTCAAATAAAACCTTTATCTTTGTGGCGGAATAATATAACAATGATAATGAAAAAGAATCTATTAACGATGCCAGCGCCACCATCCGTGTGGCCTATGCCGATACCGGCATGCCCACCGCTGAGACCCTCACCAAAGAGATATCCCGCTTGAAAGAATAAACCAATGAAAAAGAGCCTAAACTGTTTTGTATTATTGGCCAGCCTGTTGCTGACGTGCTGTACCAAGGAGGGCGATACCATCTATCAGCCCAATCCCAACGAGGAGCAACCCGCCACGACACCTTTGGTGACGGTGATCTACGGTCCTAACGGCTTGGGCGACCGCTCGTACAACGACCTGATCTACAAAGGTGTGGAGATGGCTGCCAAGCAGTACGGCCTCCGCACCCTGCAACTGGCGCCTGAGAGCGAGGCACAGGGACTGGCCTATCTGGAGACGATGTTCCGCCAGATGGAGAGTGCCAGCGACACCGTGCGTAGGCTGTTTATCACGCCCAGTCCCGCGTATGATGACTTTATCCGCAAGAACAACAAACGGCTGGAGAAGAACCCCTATGCCGACCTGCTGTATATGGAGACCACCACGCCACTGGAGGGCAAGGGCTCTACCTTCTACATCGACTACTACGGCGCGATGTACATGGGCGGCTGTATGGCACAGTATTGTTCCAACTTCCTGCTTTCGCTGATACTGGCTAACCCCTACACGCAGACCGTAGTAGAGGCAGGCGAGGGTTTCGAGGCAGGATTCAACGACACGCC
>CADAOD010000051.1 GCA_902789415.1 uncultured Prevotellaceae bacterium | reverse complement strand
ATCAAAAGAGGTAAACGCTTTTAGTGAGATAATAATTATTGTAATAACCAGTTAAGTTTAACTCTCCAAAAAGTGACAACCTTTTTCAGTTGAGGTCAGAGTGAGATGTTAAATAAATAAAACGCAACGAATATTTTAAATTATTATAAAGTATAGTTCAGAATAATTTGTTACTTTTGCAAAGTATACTTTATAATATTTCTATGAATAAGCAATTGATAAAGGCTGTTATTGCCGAGAAACAGCAGGAAATCGGTACTGCAAAGTTGTTGCAGCGAGGTGAATGTTTTGATAAGAACTCTAACTATGTGCTTATCGGAATTCGCCGGGCAGGTAAATCGTTTACTCTTTATCAGAATATTCAAGAGATTATATCAGCTGGCATCGCAACAATCGAAGATATCCTTTATGTAAACTTCGAGGATGAGCGAGTGGCTTCTATTCGTGCCGACGAGCTTGGCGAGATACTTGATGCTTATAAGGAAATGTATCATCAAGAGCGACCTTATATATTTCTTGATGAGATACAGAATATTACGGGATGGGAAAAGTTTGCTCGACGTTTGGCAGAGTCGAAATATCATGTGATGATAACTGGTAGCAATGCAAAGATGCTAAGTCGCGAGATTGCCTCTACACTTGGTGGTAGCTATATCCAGCGTAACATATATCCTTTCTCGTTCAAAGAATACCTTGAATACCATGGTGTTGAACTCGAGAAGAACTGGGAATACAAGTCGGAGCAGAAACTGACTGTTATTCGCCATTTTGCCAACTACTTTGTTTATGGAGGTTTTGCCGAATCGTTTAATAAGGATAATAAAAGAGAGTGGATAACATCGCTTTACCAGAAAATACTGATGGGTGATATTGTGGAACGTAACAAGATACGTAATCCGCGTGTATTTAGGTTGCTGGCAAGAAAGTTGGCTGATAGCGTGATGCAGCCAACGACTTTAAAAAGGTTGGAACATATCATTAAGTCGACAGGCGATTCCATCAGTTCTACTGTACTTAAGGATTACCTTGATTATATGGAAGATGCTTATCTGATATTCTCAATCCCTAATCTGGTTTCTCCATTAACTGAGCAGCAAACCATAGTAAAAAGATATTTTGCTGATAATGGTATATTGAACCTTTTTTTGATGAATGGCGAGACTAAGTTGTTGGAGAATATCGTAGCTGTCCATTTGAATAAACAGTATCGTAATACCGATGAAGATCTGCGTTTGTTCTATTATAACAAAGGGGTAGAAGTCGACTTCTGTATCCCTGAGCGGAATTTGGCTATTCAAGTATCGTATAATATTGATGATGCGGTTACTTATGAACGCGAAGTAGGTGGGTTGGTTAAGTTCCTTAAGGCCTATGACCAGTATAGTGGTATTATTATTACTTGGGATACGGAGAGCGAGATCGTAGTAGATGATATGACGATTAATGTAGTTCCAGTGTGGAAGTGGCTGTGCGCAACTGATTGAGTGCAACCGATTGCATAAGATAACTTACATAAAATGAGCCGCTTGGGTAATAACCAAGCGGCTTTTTTCATATCTTTGCAGCAAATTCAATAATATAGGTAACTAAAGGCGTATGAGAAGATTTTACTCAACATTCATCATTTGCTTCGTAGCTGTGGCGACGATGGCTCAGGGATGGCCCAAGGATTGTAGTGGTGTGATGTTGCAGGGGTTCTATTGGAACTCTTATGCAGATACCCAATGGACGCGTTTGGAAAAACAAGCCGACGACCTTGCTAAGGTGTTCGACTTGGTATGGATCCCACAGAGCGGATACTGTGGCGGACAGTCGATGGGTTACGACGATCTGTATTGGTTCAATAACTATAACAGCTCGTTTGGAACCGAGGCCGAATTGCGCTCCATGATTAAAACTTTTAAGGATAAAGGTATCGGCACCATCGCCGATGTGGTGATTAATCACCGTCGTAATGTGTCATCATGGACCGACTTCCCTGCAGAGACTTATAATGGGGTGACCTATCAGATGACTTATAATGATATCTGTAGCGACGATGAGGCTGCAAAGAACGGTCAGAAGGTTGGTCCGAATAAGGATACTGGCGAAGGCTGGGATGGCATGCGCGACCTGGATCACAAGAGCGAGAATGTGCAGACTAATGTCAAGGCTTATCTCAAGTTCCTTCTTAACGACCTGGGCTATACCGGATTCCGCTACGACATGGTGAAAGGCTATGGTGCCGAATTTACCAAGATGTATAATGAGGATAGTAAGCCTCAGTTCTCGGTGGGTGAGTGCTGGGATAGTAGTAATACCATTAAGAACTGGATTGAGGGTACGGGCAAGACAAGTGCGGCTTTCGACTTCCAGTTCCGCTATACTGTAAGAAATGCTGCAAATAATGGTGACTGGACCCAGCTTGGAAAGCAGAATGATGGTAACTGGCCATTGGTAAGTGCCAAGTATGAAAGTGGCAGCTATCGTCAGTATGCAGTGACCTTCGTTGAGAATCACGATACCGAGAAGCGTCCTGATGCAGATCAGGACCCTATCAAGAAAGATACTTTGGCAGCCAATGCCTACTTGTTGGCTATGCCAGGCACGCCTTGTGTGTTCCTGACACACTGGAAAGCCTATAGACAAGAGATTGCCAACATGATAACCGTGCGCAAGGCTGTAGGCATCACAAACCTCAGTGCTACGACGAATTTGGCATCAGCTAAGGATTACTATGCTGTGCAGACAACTGGTACCAACGGCAAACTGCTTGCTGTAGTGGGCACCAAGGCTGCAAGCTATGAACCCAAGGGTGATGGCTGGAAGAAAGTTATCAGTGGTTACCACTATGTATATTATGTGAGCGATATTGATCCTGCCACTATTGTTTACCCAGAAATCAATACGGAGGAAGAAAAGGATGGTGAATATGCTGGTGTGCCATCGTTCTGCACGATGGAAGAGGGTGAGCGCTGTGCTTTCTTTGAGGCTCCTGTAAGCTGGGGTAGTCAGATTTTTGTCTGGGCTTGGATGAACAATGGTGATGGAAAAGATTACCTTGGCACCAGTTGGCCTGGTGTGAATGCTACAAAGATTGGTACGGCTGATAACGGTAACAGTGTCTGGAAGTGGAATGTGACGAGCTCTGCTGCCCCCGATAACATTATTTTTAGTGGTGGTGGTATGCAGACGGATAATCTGAAGTTTACAAATGGTGGCTATTACTTCGGCAAAGAGGGTCTTAAGGCCACTGTTACAGTAACGGCTATCCGTGGCATTGATAATGCAACCCCTAATGCCGAATATACCGTTTATGACCTTCAGGGCCGACAGGTGGGAACCACCAAGAGTTCGCTGAAACCTGGGGTTTACATTATTAATAAGCAAAAGTTCATAGTAAGATAGTTAGTTAGTATTTGAGAAGCGAGCGGACGGCAAACCAACAGTGTAGTAGCAAGGTTTGCACCCGTCCGTAATGATGCTCCATCACTCGGTATCGCTCCATCAGCGATTCACGGTGATGGAGCGTTGTTTGTCCTTCCTGGGTGTAGTTGGCCACTACCATGTGCAGGTTCAGCAGGGGCACATTCTCCTTGGCAGCTGCTTTCATTACACGTATACACCAGTCAACATCGGCCGAGTAGCGGTACTGCATGTCATAAGGTGTGGCAATGGCATAATCGGCACGGGCATAAAAAGCCTGATGACATACCAGCATGCCCTGACGGAACGATTTCCATGTGAGGTTCTCGGGTGGCGCCAGTCGACGATGGTGCAAAAAACGGCCCTCGCCATCTACGATGTCGGTATCGCCGTAAAGCACGGCAGGTAATTGACAGTTAATAGTTTCTGCTATCTTGCTGGCGGTATCGGGGGCGGGCAGGAAATCGCCGGCATTCAGAAAGCATACGTAATCGCCACTCATGCTTCTCAAACCTTTGTTCATGGCATCGTAGATACCTTTGTCGGGCTCTGAGGTTACTTGTATCTGATGTCCGTTCTCGGCTGCGTTCGATTGGGCGATATAGTCATCTACCAGTTTCAGCGTGTCGTCCTTCGAGGCGCCATCAATAATCAGGTGCTCTATGTGGGGATAATCCTGACTAAGCACACTGTCCAGTGTGCGCTGCAGCACCTGGGCTGCGTTGTATGTGATAGTAACGTAAGTAATCCGTATCATAATCGGTAGCGCTTAAAGGCCATAGCCTGGTGGTACACATCAAGGTATTTCATAGCCACGCTCTGCTGCGAGTAGTTATGTGCCACCTTGTGGATGGCATTCTCGCTCAGGGCTTTGTAATCGGCTTCGTTCAGAATCCAGCTGATACCGTGAGCCAAGTCGTCGGCGTTACGATATTCGGCTACATAACCGTTCTTCTGGTGGTCAATCTCCTCAGGGATACCGCCCACTCTGAATCCAACACAAGGCACACCGCAGGCCATCGCCTCCATGATGGTGTTAGGCAAGTTTTCTGATAGCGATGGCAATACAAACACATCTACGGCGTTATACACATCTACTATGCGATGCTCGTCGTTCACGTAGCCTAATGGGTAAGCCTCCAGTGGCAACTGTTCTACCACCTCTTCGGCATGTCCGCCTAAAATTACTACGCCGGGCTTGTTTGGTGCGGTAGCCAACTGCTTGCAGGCGTCTATCAGATAGCTCATGCCCTTGTTCTCGTTGGTTACACGCTGCGAGGCAAACAGTATCAGCTGTTTGTCGGCAGGCAGTCCTAATCGCTGGCGGGCTTCCTGTTTATTACCTTTCTTATATATATGGGTGTCAATGCAGTTGGGCACGCTGGCTATCTTCTGACCTTTCAGTAGTTCGCTTTTCTTGGCCTCCTGCTCCAACCATTTGCTGCAGGCCACGTAGTAGATGTTCTCTTGGTTCAGTATGGCCTGTTTCTTCTGCCAGATGCTGTAAGCCAGATCGTGATTAGAGCCATTGCCGGGCAACAGTCGGCAGTTGTGGCAGCCTGTGGTAAACTGCCTGCAGTCGAGCGTTACATGACAGATGGCAGTGGCGGGCCAGATATCGTGCATGGTCCACACTACAGGTTTGCCGCTACGCAGAATCTTACGGATATTGTTGAGCGACAGCATACCCTGGTTTATCCAGTGCAGGTGGATGATGTCGGCCTCTTGGAATTCGCGCATGTTGGTGATGTCGGTTCCTGCGTTGGCAATATCAATCTCAAACAGGTGTTGCTTGCTAAAGTGCAGATGGCAGAACACCACCAGTCGCTCCCACAAAAAATGCCAACGCTTCATAGGCGACTTGGGCAGAGGGACCACCGTTAGGGTGTCGCTCTCTTTTTCGCGCACCAGCATCTTGGCTTTTACGCCACTATTATTAAGAGCCTTCATCAGACGGTTGGCAGCCACAGCCGCCCCGCCCGTACGCTCGCTTGTATTTACTATCAATACTTTCATGGGTGCAAAGATACGAATAAGCGCGAAGAAAACCAAATGTTATTTGAGTTTTCTCGAGCGTGAGTATCTTCGAGCGAAGCTCAGAGGTACGAATAACTTTTGTTAATACCGCGTAAAAATAAGTAAATATTTGTTGTGTGCGAGCACAATAGTTTGACCTAAGTCAATAATAATGTTAAAATATACACTTATTCTGCCAAAATATTTGTGAGATTCAAAAAAACATCGTACCTTTGCACTCGTTATAGTTTTAGGTTTTTAGTTATTGGTAAAAGAAAGTTTTCAACAGTGGGATAACTGGAGGTCGCTGTGAAGCTCCCTTTTAAACTTTCAAATTTTTGGCCCTTGTGGGCTGAAAATTTCTTTTTTATATGAAAAGGATTTTTAGTTAAACATAGGCTTTTGTGATGCCACAGCTCGTGAGGGTTGTGGCATCACTCTTTTTATGCCTTTTCTATCAGCACTACTGCATAAGCCGAGATACCTTCTTCGCGACCAGTAAAGCCAAGCTTCTCGGTGGTGGTAGCTTTGATAGAGATATCATCCTCGTCGCAACCAATCACCTTTGCCATGCAGGCTTTCATCTCAGGGATGTGTGGATTCATCTTTGGGCGCTCGGCGCAGATGGTGGCATCGATGTTTACCAGCTTATAGCCCTTGGTGGCTATCAGCTCGATGGTCTTTTTCAGGATTACCTTACTGTCCATACCATCGGTAAACTCGGCGGTATCAGGAAAGTGATAGCCGATGTCGCGCATGTTGGCGGCGCCCAGCAGCGCATCGCACACAGCATGCAGCAGCACGTCGGCATCGCTGTGACCTAACAATCCCTTACTATGTTCTAACTTAATGCCGCCCATCCAAAGGTCGCGGCCCTCTACTAACTGATGGACATCAAAGCCCATTCCAACTCTAATCTTCATAACTATTAATTTTCAATCTTTAATTTTCAATTTTCAATTACCTGCGGAACAGGTCCTTAATTCCGTCCATATCAAACGTCAGCGAGAAACGCAGTGTTTGGTCCAATGGGTTACTGCGGGCAGTTGATATCACGTAGCCAACATCCAGCGAGAACGCGTTCATCTTAAAGCCGCCACCCACGGTAAAATACTTCAGGTTACCCTTCGATTCGGCCTGATGGTGGTAGCCGGCACGCAACGAGAACTGATCGTGGTACACGTACTCGGCACCTACGCTCCATTGTATCTCTTTCAGCTCCTCGCTCAGTCCACCGGGGGCATCGCTAAAACTCTTAAATATACCACTGATGGCGCTAATGTCGCTATATTCGTGGCGCACACGGTCCTGGTAGTCGCTGTTTGTCTCGCCATCTTCCTGTCGGGGAACGGTGGGTACCAGCAGCTTGTTGGCATCGGCGGCTATCGAAAAGCGGTTATACTCGTCGATGGGCACCATGAGCGAGGCACCCAGGCGCAGGTTGGCGGGCAGGAACTGACTCTCGTCGTCGCCGTAGTACGATATCTTACTACCGATGTTCGACATGTTCATACCGATGCCCAACTGGCACTCTCTGCTGCCTAACATCACATAGTTATTGTAGTACATTGCCAGGTCGGCGGCAAAGGCCGAGGCGGGTTTCGAGTCTTCGCTGTAGTCGTAACGCAGGTCGCTGTATATCCAACGGATGGCAGCAGCCAGCGAGAACTTCTCGCTCAGCATCATCGAGTAAGCCACGTCGAACGACATCTCGTAGGGCTTTACCGTCATGCCGTCGTTGGCAAACACCTCGCCGAGCGAGAAGTAGCGTAGCGATCCGCTGATGGCCGAGTAGTCGCCAATGCGGTAGTAACCAGCCAGATAGGCCAGGTCGATATCGTTAACCAACTGGCGCAGCCATGGGGTATAGTTCAGGGCGATACCTGCACGACTGATGCAGAAGGGGTATTTGGCGGGGTTCCAATACTGCGAGTTTACATCAGGATCGGTAGCCACACCCACATCACCCATACCGGCGCCACGGGCATCAGGGGCTATCGTTTGCGAGATAACCGCATGCTCAACGGGGTTAAACAGTGCATTCTTATCGTCCTGCGCCGATGCAGTGAATAGTGGATAGTGAATAGTGAAAAGCGTCACCATCACCCACCTTAGTTTACGTCCTTTATCTTTCATAATCTTTAATGTTTTCAATCTTCAATTTTCAATGTTTAATCAGCAGTTTTACTGTCTTGCTATTGCCATCATTCAGGGTTAGGCGGCACAGGTACAATCCTGTGTGCAACTTGCTGCCGCCTGCTACATTCAGGTTCCAGCTGATGGTAGCGGTGTTGTTAGTGGCCGTTACGCTATCAGTCTGTCGCCAAACCTGTCGGCCGCCCAAGTCGTACACATCCAGTGTTATCTTCAGTTCGCTGCCGGGACGGTCGTGGTTAATCACAAACTGGGTGTTGGTGCTGGCTGGGTTCTGCGTGCAGGTTACGCTAAACTCGCCTGCGCCGGCATCCTCGCTTACTACGAAGGTAAGTTCGGTGGTGGTCGAGTTGTTCAGGATATCCCACGCACGGAACAGCAGTTTGTGGGTGCCTACACTTAGTTCGGGTATGCTATAGCCGATGCTACCGCTACGGTAGTCGCCAAAGTCGTATTCAAAATAGTTGTTCAGGTTGTAGGTTTGGTTCATATCGCCGTCGATAATCAGCTCCAGATCGTGACCTATGCTGCTGCCCGAGGCGTTAATGCCGCTCTCGTCGTATAGCTCGGCAATAAAATAAGGTGTGGTATTTACCGTGCCCCCATTCTTAAAGGCCTTCGAGTTCAGGTAGCAATATACCGATGGTCCGATAGAGTCGGTAAGTGCTGTGCTGCTGCCTATCAGCTCAAAGCTCTCGTTCTTGCCATGGGCCGAACGGGTCTTGTTGGCATTGATGGCATACAGGGTCATCAATCCGCTACCGTCGGTATAGCTGATATCCTTGGGGATGGCGAAGGTAAAGTTAAAGGTGCCATTGGTAACGTTGGTCTGTCCGCGATACAGGTAGTTGGTGCGATCCTGGTACACAAACGCCTGGTTGGCCCCGCTACTCGATTGGTCGTTCAGCTGGCAGGTAATGGTTTCTTCGGCATCGCGTACCGATAGGGTTACTATGCCGTTAAAGTCGCTGTCGGTAGCATCGTTCAGCGCTACGTGTCCGGTAATCTTTACGATAGAGCCGGCTGCCAACTTGAGGCCCTCGGTGGCGGGTTGGCCGTTAATGCTATCTACCACCATCTGCTGTTGGGGCGTGTTCAGCTGCAGGGCAGGGTCGCCTAACAGCGTGTATTGCAGTTTGTTACAGGTCAGGTCGCTGCTTTTCTCTACCAGTTCGCACTTAGCCAGGCGTACGGCTTCGCCGATGGGCATGCCTGGGGTAAGCACATACTTGGTAAAGGCCAGGTTCATGGCTTCGTTATAGTTGGTGTAAACGGTGCGGGTGGTGCCAAAAAAGGCTATGCCGCCGCCCTTACTGTTCAGCATCACGGTCTCGCCGATGTTCTCTTCCTGTCCGTCGAAGGGCATGATGTCGCACGATGCCGTCATCCACAGCGGCAGGTAGTTGCTCTGCTGACTCTCAAAGTCGGTCAGCTTCATCACGTACTCGTGACTCATGGCGTAGGCGGCGCCATGACCGCAGTAGTTCATCATCAGCGCGCCGTTCTGCAGTTGCTGTTTTATCAGGCGGGTTACGTCGGGGTAGCTGTAGCCTGTGCTCGACGAGGTGCGCTGGTAGGCATCCCAGTATATCTTATCTACATTGTAGTTGGGGTAGGTGTTGGCAATCAGGGTGGCCACCTTGTCGGCAGTCTTCATGTGTGCGTTGTCGTTGCCATCGTCGCCCATCATGCATATCTCGTTCTGCCAGGCGCCGGCATACTCGTTGTTGGTATAGCTGATAATCTTATCTACTAATGTCTGGGCCTCGCTCAGGGTGCGGGCGGGTAGGCGGCCTACTGCCACATTGGGCTTGCCGGCATAGGTGGTGCTGGTGCCGTTGGTGGTTTGTATCACCTCCTCATCGTCCAGCAGGCAAAAGTAATCATCGCTCACATAGCAGTTTACCTGACTGAACGAGTTCTCGCTCTCGTAGCACAGCAGAAAGTCGTCGGCATTGTAACCGCTCCACTCGCTGGTAAGCATGCGGTTGTCCCAGCCGCCATCGCCAAACAGCAGCAGGTAGCGGGGCTTGTCGCTATCGGTAGTGGCACGGTCGTACAGCATTTTTAAATAGCGGCGGTAGGCGTTGGCATCGGGTGTGCCGCTGCTGAACTCGTTGTACAACTCGTCGGCAGGCACGATGGTTACACGCATACTGTCGTGCTGCTCGTGGAAGGCCTTCAGGCGCTCGGCCTGTGCTAATAGCTGTTGACTGGTGGGGATGATAATCACCATATCGGTGGCGGCATCGGCATGGTGATCCTGGTTGGTAATACGGTACACGTATTGGGGCTCGCCAATGCTGATGGGTGCAGGCTCAGCGTGCTGCAAGTCGATATAGTCGAGGCGCAGGTTGCCGCCAGCGGTCTGGGTAATGCTGATGGTGTTGCTGCCCTTCAGGTTATTCAATGAGTACTGCCACAGCTGCTCGTTGGCTTTGGTGTAGCTGTCCAGCGATATGGTTTTGCTGATGTTGGCTACCACCGAATCGTTTACGCTGATGGTTACTTGGTAGTCGGCATCGGCTGTTAGGGCAATGCCTATGCTGCCTGTGCTGCCAGTGGCACTCAGCGTGTAGGTCTGGGGTGTGCCAATGGTGTAGAGTGTTTTATCAAACAAGTTCCTGCCGCCGTGATACCAGGCGTAGTTATCCACCTCGTACAGCTGGTGGTAATCGTTGTTGGCAGGGTAGTGCTGGCCTACTAAGGTGGCGCTGTCGGTGGTTAGCGGAGTGCCATCGCTCTCTGTCAGGAAGTAATAGCCATAATTAGAATAAGGATTACGCGTGCGCGCGTGCGTTTCCTTATTATTCCAGTTTACAGGCCCCACGCCGTAAAACACCCGCTGGCCACCAATGGTGGCGGTGGGCACCTCCTGCAGGTCGTCGGTAGCCGTTAGGTAATCGCCTGTCAGTCGCTCGGGTTGCAGGGCACCGCCATAGCCGTATATTTTTACGCGACTGGCATTGCTAAAGCCTGCCTTTTTTATCAATGCATCTGTAAGTGCGTAAAAACCACTCTCCGTTACGCTGATTTTAGCCCAGTTACCCTCGCGGAGCACCGAGTGTTCCGCATACCGCCCTTGTGCCTTGACCGTTGTGCTTAAGGCAATCATGAGCAGCACTGAAAGTAACGTGCTGATGGTCTTCACTATATGTATTAACGTAAAGAGCTGTGTTTTATTGCGTTACTTGCAATAAAAGTCAAGCACTTTTCGCTCTTCAAGCCAGCCTTCCAGGTGGTCGTTAATCTTTACGGGACCAACGCCTACAGGGGTGCCGGTATAAAGCAGGTCGCCTGTTTTCAGGGTAAAGAACTGCGATATGTAGGCTATAATCTCATCTATCTTATACAGCATATCGCTGGTGCAACCCTCCTGAACGGTCTGGTTGTTGATATCCAGATGGAAGTGCAGGGCCTGCAGGTCCATAAACTTCTCCTTAGGCACCCACTCGCCGATGGCTGCCGAACCGTCGAAACCCTTACAGATGGTCCAAGGCTGTCCGGCCTCGCTGGCTTTACGCTGCAGATCGCGTGCAGTAAAGTCGATACCTACGGTTACGGCATCGTAGTAGCGATGTGCAAAGCGCTCAGGGATGTTCTTGCCCAGGCGGCAGATACGCACTACCACCTCGGTTTCGTAATCTATACGCCCCAAGTGGTCGGGGATAAAGAATGGCTTACCCTGATTAAGTATCGCCGAATCGGCCTTCGTAAATATCACAGGCTGGTCGGGTCTCTTGAGAGTCCCATGTAACTCCTGGTTATGTGCGGCATAGTTCATGCCAATAGCAAATATCTTCATATCGGTGGCAAAATTACTAATTAGTAGGCAATAATCCAAATAAAACGCAACTTTTTCTACTATTTGGCTCATTTGGTCCATATTATAAATAAGGTGTAAATAAGGACGAATTAATAAAATTGTTAAAAAATGATAAATTATAGTAGAAAGGTTTGTTTATATCTAAAACTTTACTTATATTTGCCAAAAAGTTTAGAACAATCTAACGACAATCTAAAGTATATGGCAACGAGCAAATACTATAAAAGAAAATTCTTATAGGTTGGTACGCGTCTCTACCGAGCGCGTACATTATTTACCGAAATCTAAAAACTTACAAGTTTAATTTAAGATAGTACATTAATTTAATTTTATTAACTAAAACTTTAAAGCTTATGAAAAAGAACTATTTTAAGAGCCTGATGCAGGCTGCTGTTCTGGTCTGCACTCCTCTCGTAATCGCAAGCTGTGACGACGTATTCGGCGACACCGACAATCCAATCCCAGCTTACATGTCAATCAAGCAATCTGACATTAACCTGGTGTTGCATGCTGATAAGAAAGATTCGGCTACTGCAACTCGTACAGCTATTGCTGCTACCGGTGCAGAGGTTGTTTACTCTTCATCTAATGAGAAGGTTGCTACCGTTGATGCAAAAACAGGTGTAATTACCGCTGTTGGTGGAGGTAAGTGTGAAATTATTGCCGAGGTTACTGGTAAGGACAGCAATGGTCGCAATACTTATCAGCCCCAGAAGAGCAGTTTCACAGTAAATGTTACAGACTGGCGTGCTCGTATCGCTCTGAAGGAAGGTGCTGTAGTTCCTGTTTACAATTCAGCACTTAACGTTTCTCAGGAAAAGATCGACCTGAAGGAACTTTTGGATGTATGGCCAGTATTGGGAACTACCGATCTCGAGATTTATAACGACGGTAAAGATCCTGATGGTGTTATTGCTGGTGTGACAACTGATGGAAAAATCTCTCTTACTGGAAAAGTAGGTGTAGCCAAGGTTGTTGCTAAATTCCAGAAGATACCTGCTAAATTTGAGAAAAAATCGTTCCCCAAGGCTCAGGAATCTGATACATTAATTGTTGAGGTTAAGAAGGGTGTTGCTTATGTTTCTGGTTATGATGCAAAGGGCGAGCCTGTTACAAAGTACATGTTCAAGGACTATAATAACGAGAAGTACACCAATCTGAGTGAAGTCCTGATGGACAAGAATGGTAATATAACTACCGATGTTACTCTTGATGCTGGTTGGTATTATCTGGATCAGACTCTCTATTTCACGCACAATATCCGAGTTAAGGGTGATGTGAATATCATTCTGGGCGATGGCTGCTCATTACCAAATGTATGGGATAATGATATTCTGGATGAGAGTGCTAAGCAGACTTACAAGCTGAACATCTTCGCAGAGACAAAGAATGCTACCGGTACAGCCAACTTCCGCAATATTGTTGACTTTAAGGAGGTTAATGTAATTGGATCTAAACTGACTACAGATGTTAATAAGGTTGTTAATGTAAACATCAACGGTGGTAAGTTAGGTACATTGGTTGGTACAGGTGACGTTAATGTTACTGATGGTACTGCTGGTTATATTGAAGGTTTTGCAAATGTTACCCTTAAGAAGGTTGCAAAGGCTGCTAATCCTTTGGTAGGTAATTTGTATAAGATTGGTACTGTTACAATTCCTGCAGGAACCCAGGCCGGAGATTTGAATACCGTTACTACTGCTACTGTTAAGGGTACTGTTGGTAATTTGAACAATATTGAAACACTTACCGTCGAAAAGGCTACAATTGGTGAAGAAGTAAGGAAAATTGGAGTTGCAAGCATTACCGAGACAGAAGTTGATTATATTTATAATGTTAAAACTCTGGACCTCAAGAAGGTTACTACAAAAGCTCCTGCGAATACAGTTTATTATTATCCATACTTTGGTAATATTACAACTCTTAACATTGATAAGGATTCAAAGATTGGTGCATCTACATATACAGTAGACTTTGGAGATATTGAAACAGCTAATATTAATGGAGCCGAGGTATATTCAAATAATATCACAGCAAATGCTCTGAATATTAATGGTGGTAAAGTTGTAGCTAAGAAGAAGATTAATGGCTATAAGATTGTAAATAAGAACTACTCAATCGCAGATGCTAAGGTTACAATGACCGACGGAAAACTGACAGTTGGTGAAAAAATGGAAGGCACAGATTTCGCTGTTCTTGGTGATGTTGAGGTTACTAAGGGTGAATTCACTGCTAGTAGTAAGGATTATCACGCTGTAAGTGGTGCTCTGGTTGGTACATTCTACGGTAGTACTGATAATAAAAACTGGACAAAGATTACAGGTGAGGAAAGACCTAAGTACATCACAACAATCGAGCCTAAGAAGTAAGAGTAGCTTAATAATTAGATTAAATAAAGTTTAAGTAAAACCCGGGCCCCGCTACCATCTCCACACTGGTAGCGGGGCTTTTTCTATCCCCATGCTAACACCTATCTACTATCACACTAAACATCATCTACTATCACACTAAAGCCCCTATAGTATCACACTACAAGGGCTTTACTGTTATACAAAAACCGCCGGTGAGCATCTCCCCAGATCTCACCGGCGGCTTTATAATTAAAGGCTGGGGACAAATAGTGCTTTTGGGGACAACTACTATTAAAGATAGCACTTTGTTGTCAAGAGTAAGGCATGTTTATGAAAACAAAGTATAGAGTTACAAAATAGGAAGATTCCTTGGTCGTTTCGAAATAAATGTTTATCTTTGCTCCCAAAAAGAAGAAAAAGGTTCACTGATGGGTACATATATCAATACTGGTAATTCTGGTTTTCAGTCGGCGCGCAATGGTGAGTACGTCGATAAGTCAGGACTGATAGCCATTGTAAATGCTACGCTGAACACAGAGCAACGATTCAGCTGCGTGACGCGCTGCCGTCGTTTCGGAAAGTCGCTGGCTGCCAAGATGCTGAACGCATATTACGACCGGTCGTGTGACTCCAGAAATCTCTTTGCTGATCTGAAGATTGCCCATGATCCGTCGTTTGAGAAGTATCTGAATAAGTTGTATGTGATTTATCTAGATACTTCAGATTTTGTTACTCGTTTTCATGATGACAGTATCCTTGATCATATAGACTCGGAAATCATTGAAGATATTCATTCTGCTATTCCCGATGTACCCGTCCGGGAAGGTGATGACTTGATGAAGTATCTCATCAGGGTGAATGCTGCTATCAATCAGCAATTCTTCTTTATCATCGATGAGTGGGATGCCATCTGCCGAGAGTTTGCTTCAGGTTCTGCCACTATGAATAGTTATGTCAACTGGTTGCGTCGTATGTTTAAGGGAGGCCAGACTCCTCAGATCTTTGCCGGTGTGTATATGACAGGCATCCTTCCCATCAAGAAGTATAAGACCGAATCGGCGCTCAATAATTTCACAGAGTACTCGATGATTGACCCTGGTGATATGGCGTCGTTTTTCGGCTTTACCAAGAGTGAAGTAAAGACTCTGGCTGAAAAGTACGGCTTCGACTTCGATGAGTTGGAGAAGTGGTACGATGGCTATCAGATAGGTGGTGAGTGCTCCATGTTCAATCCTAATAGTGTGATGCAGGCATTGCGTAAAAAGTGGTGCTCAAGTTATTGGGCTGCCACTGGTGCTTATGAAGCAGTGGCTAACTATATCAGGATGAACTTTGATGGTCTGAAAGATGATGTGGTTTTCCTGCTTAGTGGAGGTAGGGTTAAGGTTAACACTACTAAGTTCCAGAATGATGTATCTATCATACAAAGTAAGGATGATGTATTGACGGTTCTAATACATTTAGGATACCTCTCATACGACAGAGTTCGTCGGGATTGTTATGTTCCCAATTGGGAGGTTGCAGGCGAACTTTCGAATGCCGTAGAAGATTCGGGATGGGAGCCTGTCATCAAAGCTTTGGAACAGTCGGAACGTCTGCTACAAGCTACGCTCGACGGCGACGAGGAGGCTGTGGCCCGTGGCGTGGATGTAGCACATGACGAGCATACCAGCATCCTGTCTTATAATGACGAAAACTCGCTGGCCTGCGTGCTGAGCATTGCCTATTATTATGCCAAGAATGACTACATCATGCATCGGGAGTTGGCTTCAGGCAAAGGTTTTGCGGATATTGTGCTCATTCCCCGGAAGAACGTTGACTCTCCCGCCATCGTGTTGGAATTGAAATATAATAAGGATGCCGTTACCGCCATCAGTCAGATCAAGAGGAAACAGTATCCTGCCAAGATTGCCGATTATACTGATAATCTGTTGCTTGTAGGCATTAACTATGATAAGCAACAGAAGAAGCACGAGTGCCACATCGAGTACATCAGATAGTCAGTTAGCTTAGACAAAAATATTTATTCTTTATAGGCAAGCATATTGACGCTTGCCCTCTACTGCATTGTTCAGACTTTCACCTCGGCAGACACTTTTTCGGTTGATCCGAAAGGATATCACTTTCGGCAAGGATTAGCCACATATTTTACAAAACAACAATGATCAATTTACATGCCTGTTATTGTGCTTTGTTTGCTGACATCGAACAAAAATCACCATTTTTGTTTGCTGGTATCAAATAAAAGCACTACCTTTGCACCCACTAGAACCCGCCAAGCCTCTCCACGATGCTCAAATGTGCGGGTCGTTTTATTTTTATACGATGAGCAACAGAATCTTACACTGCCTACCGATGCCCTCCGCATCTATTTCAATCTTTGCATCATCAAGTATTTCCTCAACATCATTTCGCCCAACAACGACATGAAGGCGAAGGTCGATGCCCTGCTCGCCGCTTACCCGTCCATCGACATCACCGCCATGGGCTTCCTTTGACTTTGACTACCATTTCCACATAAAATAGAGCAGTAAGCCTTTTAAAAATCAGCGAAAATCAAGAAAAATTTCCTTTTTTCGCTGATTTTTAAACAAAGAATGTCGGGTTTCAAAATAAAATTTGTATCCTGCGACTACCAGTATTTCTTCGTATCTTTGCACCAAAAGTACGATAAATCATACGCCGATGGATATAGGAACAGTGATTAAGGAGCGCAGGGCATTGCTGGGAATCTCTCAGCAAGATCTCTCGGATTACTCTGGAGTAGGCATCTCTACAGTCAAGGATTTGGAGCGAGGCGTGGGCAATCCGTCGCTACAGACACTACAGAAGATACTGGATGTGGTAGGTATGGAAATGGTGTTGCAAGTGAAACAGACCGTTAAATAGCATAGAGCATGAGAAAAGTGAATGTGTATTACGGTGATATCTATGCCGGGCAGCTCGTCGAGTTGTCAAGGGGCAACTATGTATTCACCTACGATGATGCTTTTCGTGCCGACGGCAGTACACCACCAGTATCTGTCAACTTGCCCAAGAGCCAGAAGGTGTATCACTCGGAGCGCATCTTCCCCGTATTTACCAATATGTTGCCAGAGGGAGCCAACCGCAGGGCATTGTGCAGAGCGAGGAAGGTGGACGAGAGCGATTTCTTCGGTATGCTGGAGATGATTTGCGGCATGGATGCTATCGGGAAGTTTGTACTTAAAAGACCAGAAGAATGAAGACGATAGAAGTTTGCCCATCAACATTGCGACCAGGTTTCTCTACCTATTCGCCCCAAGCCGTCAAGGAATTGTTTGACGGTGTGGTGGTTTCGCCCTTTATTGATATCGATTTCGAGAACGAGCGCGACCAGCAGCAGGCGATGGAGAACATGAACAATATGTCAATCTCTGGTGCTCAGGAGAAATTCTCTGCCATCATTGATGGCGGGAAAATCCGTCTGGCTCACAAAGGCGAACAAGCCACCTATATCCTGAAGCCAGCACCTTTTAACCTGAGTCTTTCCACCCGCAAACAGATACCTGCCAACGAACACCTGACCATGCAGATAGCATCTCAGGTCTATGGCATACGCACCGCCAGCAACGGTCTGTGTTTCAGCAACAGTGGCCAGCCGGTGTATATCACGAAGCGCTTTGACGTGATAAACGGCGTGAAAGAGAGTTCGCAGGAGGACTTTGCCACC
>CADAOD010000050.1 GCA_902789415.1 uncultured Prevotellaceae bacterium | reverse complement strand
GAATCATCTTTATGATGTTCTCAGGGTTCTCCAGTGTGTCTTTTACAAACTGTTCAACCTCTTCCAATGATAATTTCTTTGCCATACTTTCTAAAGGTTTAATGTTTAATCTTTTGGATTTCGTTCGCAATCACGTCCATAAACGCTTGTCCATTGTACTCGCGAGTTTGGAATCGCAAATCAGCAACCACCAGCTCGTTTTCAGCAAAGTCTATGGTGGCCAGGTTACCAAGTGTTGTAACCACATAGCTGTTAGCATATTTGCCACCAAGTTCCTGTAACACTAAGGTTCGCTTATTCAGCACACCATTTTCTGATTTGTCACTCTGCACGGTAGTCATCACTCCGCACTTTTTTACTCTTAAAATCATTGTGTTCATAATTACTTTACTTTTTAAATTGTTAAACAAATTGTTACATTTTATCATTTTTACATTTTTAAAATTCCAAATAAATACTTCCGTATTTAGCTTGGAACTCTTCTCTGATTTCCTCGATGCTTTTTCGAGTAATGCGATATCCGCGATCGTAAGCTTGCTGCTCCTCGGCTCTCACGTTAGCCAGATACAGCAGATATTCTTTACGTTTAATCCCAGCCATGACCGTTTTCAATCAGGTTAGTAATAAAATCGCGACCTTTCTCAGTCCAAACCAGATATGTTTCGTATTTCAGCTTGCCTTTCAGCGAGTAACTCACATTCAATCGATCGGCCGTCAGCCCTAACCCTTCGTACTTGGGTAGTAGTCGGTACTGTCCGCAACGCCATCGTTGAATCTTCATGTCAACCAGAAACGAGTTCAGGTCGTGCGCTGTCATGTTGTAAACGGCAGCAATCTCCGAAACCGTCAAGCAGCCGTCGCTCTCCTCGTTCACCTCATCCAGCTGCTCGCCTACTATCTCTTCCGACTCGTGCAGCACCTCTTGCTTGGTGGTAAGTAATCGCATCGACTGGTGTTGTGTCAGTCGTTCCATTTCCAACTGTTCCCATCGCAGCACCAGCTTTGCACGATCTTCGTCGCGAAACTTGGTGGCAATGTACAACGTTTCGGTTTTGGTGAGTTCGTAACAGGGGAATTCACGAACACCACCGTTAGGTTGTATCACCTTTCGAGATGACTGGGAAAATTTTCCCAATGATACTTTTTCCCACGCAGGCTCCATCTTTCTGATGGCTTTTAGTATGTCGTTGTGGGGTTTCCCGCAAATCTCAGCAATCTCCAGCGACGTCATGTACGCCGTCTGTTGTTTAAACTGGGCTTGCATGCGGGTTGTAAAACTTGAAGTTGTTTTTGAAAATGTAATTGTATTCATAATCTTTAAAATTTTAAATTGTTATTGTTTAAAAATGTACGTGCGCCTCTGTGCGCACATGTGCGCATATTTACGCAATTATATCGCCCTCCGCCATTCGGAAGGTGAATGTTTGTACCAGCATGTCAAAGATCGTGCAAGCCGAACGCAGAGCTAAGCTTGCTTGGGCTTTGCTGAGGCGCGGCCGATGTTCGAGGCGTAGCCTCAAAGAACGATTGATTTTTGAATCACGTCGACAAAAGTATAGCAAGTTTTCGAGCCGACAATGGCCGTTTTTTCGATTGTCCAGAAACTTGTCCAGCTTTCGGTTACTTGTCCAAAAATCCGTCCAACTTTTGGCGTTTAGCCCTTCCGAAAGCACTCGAAAAACGCAAAAGCAGATTTTTTCTCCTTATCTTTTCTTTAGGTTTTACATCATGAACAAAGCTCCAATCTGGGAACTTACCCACGGTATCATTCACCTTATTGTAGATTGTTGATCGTTTAGGCAGCCGCTCAATACCAATCTGTGATAGATAGCCAGTAAAATCATCAGGCGTTAGATAATAATCCACACCATTAATAACACCATCGTTTACACCTATCATGATGTATGCCAGGTCGCTGGGACGCTTATACACCTTTTTATCGGCTTGCAACTCCATGATAGCCTCAGCAAAACACCGATCAATCACATCGCGTGTTTCAGCAAAGCTGTTCGTGCCCACCACCTTTGCAGCAGGACAAAGACGCAACATTCCCATAAAAGGCTCGTAAGCCTCATCCTCAATTTCAATCACAATTTGTTTCATTCTTGCTTCACGTTTGCGAAACAGAATGGGCCCACACATGTTTCTTGTTAGACATATTATTTATAGTTCGGAATCCGAGGGGCAAATATAGGGTATTATCTCGAATCAACGAGCAAAAAAAATGGGTATTAATGAGCGAAACCAGTTCAACCCAATAATACCCAGAATCGGTTATCTGAAGTAAGTTCTTACTCTGTTATATCTTTCAGTATAGTAGAAAATGTTTCGTGGTATTTGTCGTAGAGTTTATCGTCTTTAAAGTATTCTTTTTTATCTATGTTGGTATAATCGTTAAATCGCGATTCCGATACTTTGTCTTTCAGGTAAGGATAACATTTTATTAATGCTTTAAAGGTTGGTCGGGCTATGATATCATGATCTTGCAGGAATCTGATTGGACGCGATACATTCTTCGATCCCTTTAGTTTTCTCAGCACCCCATCCAGCAGTTCTATCACCAGCTCGGCATCTTTAATCAAAACATAATCTCGTAACTCATCCGATTTGCGCATCCCCATCTGTTTTGCCTTATAACGCAGATAGTTACGAATCAGGAAGTCAGTCTTCTTGATGCCATACATTTTCTCAAGTGAACGTTCGGCATTTTGCGGATCGTTAATCTCTGTCATCACCTTCGTAATCCTACTTGTTTCCTCTTGATTAGCATCATAAGGTTCCAGTTTCACCTTCCAGCCCACACCTTCCAAGTTTATAGACAGCGTGTACCCAAGTACTAGCGCTACTTCGTCCTTTGCTCTTTTGCAAAACATAAAGTTCTCAATTGCAATAAGTGGCTCATCGGGCTCGGTATCAATCACCACATACACATACGGATGGTCGGCCTTGGTAATCACCTCAAAGTGGTCGCCAACATACTCCCTCACCCTATTGTTAGCAGCCCTCACCACAAACAAACCGTTTTGGGGCGGCATAGCATACTCGTGATAATAAACCAGTTGCTTTTGCGTATGCGCAAAAATCAAAGAATCAATTTCGCGGGAGTCTGCGTCGAGAATATCAACCAGTGCTCCCTTACCTTGTAATGAGGGTATCCCTCCAATGCCCAGCTCACATCTTGTGAACCGGCATTTAAAATAACTGAAGTTGTACATATAATCTTTATGTTTTTATAATAAAACGCCTACAAAAATAGTGCAAAATCGCGAAACCCGCAAATTTTGCACTACTTTAATTCAATGTTTTCGTTATTACTTACAAATCATCGAGTTACTTTCCAATGTTTCCGATATTTAATCTAAGTCATCTTTTTTATTCGCCAAAGCTGTGCAATGCCTCCAGATATTCATCTTATCTGAGCGCAAAGGTAACAAATTTGATAGAATTAACAAAAATTTTCCCGATTAATTACATACAATCCCCAAAAAGTATTATCTTTGCACCTAGGAATTTGTTTTAATGCCCATTATTCGCAGCGATGCGCTGAGCATTAGTTAATGTTTATGGTTGATTAATTTGTTTTTTTAAGTAATACGAGGAGCCAACAGTGATGTTCGCTCCTCGCTTTTTGTTTATAATATAGGTATTTATATTAATAACATATCATTATCGTTTTATTACTCCTTTAAAAATACCAATGGTGCGATAGTCATCTACGTCATTAAGTTCGATGGTATCGTAGTCCTGATTCAGAGGCTTGAGTTCTACCTTTGAGTGCTCCCAGTTGCCATCGGCACCAACCTTTTCGCTATGGTACTTCTTGATGGTATAGCGACAACCTGTATCTGGATCCACATCGGGGCACTCTGTCAGCACAATATCGCCCTCGCGACTACCGCCCTTATACCACTCAAACACGCAGATGTCGCCATCCTTAATTTTAGGTTCCATCGAGTGGCCTTTTGCGTGGATGGCAAAGTGACGCTCACGGTCAGGTTTAAAGCCAAGCCCCGAGGCATCAATATAGCCCTCGTTCTCAGCCATCTCGCCATCAACAAAGTAGCCACATGCTGCACGCAGCGTATAGAGTGGAATCAGATTTGCTGTATCAGGTTCGGCTGCCATCTTAGGTTCACTTATCGCAAACGCAACCTCATCAACAGTTGATGGTACCAAAGCATCTATCATCTTGAATGGAATGGCCAGGTCGGTATCTTCAGATACTTTCTCCTCACTCTCGGCCTTCTCATACTTCTTAAAGTTTTCTGCCTGCTCAAAGATTTCTTTGAAAACATCATCCTGAGGTACAGGAGGATAACCGTGTTCAGCCAGAATCAGAATCAAGTCCATCTGGAGCTCTGCCTTAATATCGGTACGATTGGCCCAATCAGTATATTTCGACTTGTCGTCAATCATCTTCTTTACATCAGCCGAAAGTGCCAGCAGTTTATCCTCAGGATACTCGAATCCAAACTTATGGGCAATCTCTTTCAAAATATCATAGAAAGCTTTCTCCTCGTACGAGATGCCTAAATCCTTGAATGATTTCTTCTCCTTATTCACCTCCTTCAGCAGTTCTGCCATCTGCTTGGCCACCTCGTTAAGTACCTCCTGGGCAAATACAGCATTATCACTACGATCGTTGTACTTATCCACCAAAGAGTTCAAGCGTTTGGTAAAGTCAACGCCTTTCATCTTATTCACCTTCTTGAACTCGTTGATGACTGTGCGGAGCAGTTTTTCCATCAACTTAACCTTTGTGTTAGGCATATCCAGCTTTTCAAGGCGGGCCATATAGTCCTCACTCAGCAAATCGAGATCCTTAGAATTAACATTTACCTGAGCCACCTCTTCTACTCCATCTGCCTGCAGCGCTTTCTCTAACATCTGACTAACCTTGCGGTTCATCTGTGTAACATCAGGCGCATCACCCTTTGTCAACTTAAAGATGATAGAGCGTACACCTGTAAAGAAGTGTATATTCTCTCTGTCTTCGTCGGTTATATCATCGTGGTTCGAACAGATATTGAATGCCGACTTCAACTTCTTCACATGACCCATAAACAGATTCTGAGTCTTTTCGGTACTCTGAATAAACTCAGCAGCACGCTTCAAGCACTCTAATTGCTCTAATGGAGTACCGGTAGTAAACTTAGAATAATCAAACTGAGCAAACAAACGTTTCAATATATCAAGTTCGTCCTTAACCATCGTTAGCGACTTCTCGATAGTTTCAATATTCTCGCCCAAGTCGCCACCTCCTGCATATTGTTTCAGAGCATTGTTCATATTGCTCTTGATACCAAGGTAGTCGACGACCAAGCCCTTATCCTTGCCTTCATAAACGCGATTAACACGTGATATGGTTTGGATGAGTGTATGCTTCTGTAGCGGTTTGTCGATATACATGGTATCCAGACAAGGCGCATCGAAACCCGTAATCCACATATCAACCACGATAGCAATCTTGAAATCCGAATCTGGAGTTTTAAATTTCAAATCCAGTTTCTTTCTATCTTCATCAGTACCAAGCAAATCATACAATTGCGGCTCGTCATCCTTTGATCGGGTCATCACCATCTTTATGCGCTCTTCTTCCCATTCTGGGCGCAAAGCAATAATCTGCTTATACAGGTCGTAGGCTATCTGACGGCTAGAGCAAACAAACATGGCCTTACCACAAACGGTACTACCCTCTTCAATTCGCTTTTCGTAGTGTTCTACAAAATCCTTTGCCACCACAGCCAGTCGCTGAGGATCGCCCAGAATCTTGTTCATCTGGGTAACAGCCTTCTTGCTCTCTTCTATCTGAAACTCGTTAGCACCTTCCTCCTCACACTTCTTGTAGTAGTTCTCAATCTCCTGCAGTTGTTTACCATCAGTAAACACCTTAGCAGCACGACCTTCGTATACAATCCTACGTGTAATGCCATCAGCCACCGATTCGGTCATCGAGTAACTATCCACCACATCACCAAACACATCGATAGTGGCATCGATAGGTGTACCTGTGAATCCCACATAAGTAGCATTGGGCAGCGAGTCGTGCAGATACTTAGCAAAACCATAACTGCGCTTAACACCCTTATCAGTAATCTTCACATTCTGTTCCACATTTGCCTGCGAGCGATGTGCCTCGTCTGAGATACAGATGATATTGGCACGTTCCGATAGCAAATCGGTATCCTCGCTAAATTTCTGTATCGTAGTTAGGAATACACCTCCACTCTTTCTACCTCTCAGCAGCTCTCCCAATTCTCTGCGAGTTTCTACATTAACAACTGTTTCATCACCAATAAACTGCTTGGCATTCAGGAATTGGCCCGATAGTTGGTCGTCAAGGTCGGTACGGTCTGTAATCAGCACAATGGTTGGCGAGGCCAGATGCCTACTACGCATCAGCATACGTGTTAGGAAAAGCATTGTTAAACTCTTACCGCATCCGGTAGCGCCAAAGTATGTACCACCCTTACCATCACCAAGAATGTTAATATGCGAGTGCTCCAGAATATTCTCGTAAAGCCTATGTGTTGCAAAGAACTGTGGATAGCGACATACTATCTTCAACTCGTTCTTCGAGTTATCTGGGAAGAATACAAAGTCCTTGATGACACTCAGCAGGCGTTCTTTACGGAACAATCCTTGCATCATGGTGTGCAGCGTGTCGATACCTTCGCCAGGCTTATCTGTTCGTTCTATCTTACGCCAGGCATAAAAGAAATCGTAATCAGCAAACAGGGCACCATACTTATTGTTTACGCCATCGCTGATAACCACAAAGGCGTTGTATCTGAACAGCTCAGGAATATCCCTACGATAGCGCACCGTTAGCTGCGTGTAGGCATTCATGATGGTTGCATCCGTCTTAACGGCACTCTTAAACTCCAGCACCACTACAGGCAGTCCGTTCACATACACAATGCCATCGGGGATACGCTTCTGTGCACCCTTTATCTCCAACTGGTTTACCACCTTGAAAATGTTTCTATCTACATTCTCAAAGTCAATCACTTCAACAAACAAGTCAGGCTTCGAGGCATCTTCGCGCTTGATAGCAAAGCCCTCCGTCATCAGCCTATAGGTCTGCGCATTCTGTACATAGAATGGCGCACCATTATCAGCCGTCAACTTGGCCAATACGCGATCCACCTCCAGTGGTGTTATTCCCTCCTTACTGTACCTGTCCATCAGATACATACGCAGGTCGTCGCGTAGTAGCACCTCCGACAATTCCTTATGTATTGTCTCACCATTCACGTAGCTGTAGCCTTGTTGCTCAAACAGCTCCATGATGCCCATTTCCAGACTGTGTTCGTTAAAGTTTGACATAAGCTATTCTTTATTGTTTATTATTTCCCAATGGCCGGTCTTATCTGATCCAACCCATTGTATGAGTTGTCTCTCTTGCAAGAGCGCAACATCTCGCTGAATGGTTTTTCTGTTTACATTCAGTTTTTCCGAGAGATATTTTGTGTTTACTGCGACATTTAGTGCGACATTATCTGCGACACTATTTTTAATCAAATCTACGATAATTCGCTGTCTTTCAGTTAGTTCTTCTGCGACATTTACTGCGACATCATGTATGTCGGTAGAGTCCGGTTTTGCTATGTTCATATTCTTCCTTTGAAACGTAACTCTCACACCGCCACAAAAATTCTCAACCACGGGCATGGGTAAACCTGCAGCCTCAAAACCTTCACGTATCTTCTTATAACCACGTCCCCATGCATCAATAAAACCTGCCTTAAAAAATGCATTAGCGATGTTCCTGTTACGAGGATGCGATGCGTGCTGCTTCAACAATGTGTCTGGAGTAAAGCCTATAGGCAACTCACCCTCGTTCCACACTTCCACATGGTCATTCCACACAAGCATCTGAATGTGAACACCCGTATAATCCTTATGAATGATGGCATTATAGAGAATCTCGCGCAAAGCCTCTTCTGGCACTTCCAGCTTTTCTATACGGTTCATCCCCTTGAAAGTTATGGGCATGATGAGGTATTTTGACTTTAACAAATCAACAACCCTATCGGCCATCTGAATGATATTGCCTTCAACCACATCCTGAAACATTAAATCGGCTTCACTAGCACCAAAACGCCCAATCTTGAACTGCACGCTTGTGAAATACTTCTGTGGATTCTTTGCAAATAGCAACAAAGCCGCATTCTTCAACTTGCCGTCTTCATTTACAAGATTAAGATTCTCCAACAACATCTCTATGGGCTCATGACGTTCTTCGTCGCTAATACGTCCGTTTTCATAACCTTTTCTCAAGAAGTAATCAATTGCCTTCTGGTCCAAGTCGTCTATGGTGGCACGTTCGTTGACGATATCATCCCACGAGCGCCCCATTTTCTTCAAAACAAACTGTTGCAGCGAGGTACCGTTCAGTTCTTGCATCGTACTACCAGAGCGATAATAATACTTACCTCTGTAGCTGATAGGCACGTTGCTTGGTTCTATCATCACCTCGATATACTCCAGTCCGTCTTGTTCATAGAGGTTCACATCTACCACGATACCCAGGTAGTTCACCACCTTGTTGGGGATATCCTCCAGCAGTTTCTTAGTATTCTTCAAACCAACAACCTCATGGTCGTCGTTCACACCAAAATACATCACGGCACCCTGTGCATTCGCAAATCCGCAAATCCACTCCAGGTACTTGTCGTTCCAACTGCTTTTGAACTCAACGTTCTGGCACTCTTTAGGTTTTATCTGGCTCATAGCTTTTTATCGTATTCTTATTGTTTCAAATTTCCCATCTTTGCTAATAAGAGCGATTGGAGTTCTTGCAAGTTAGTTATCTCACTATCGAGGATTCTTACTTGATTGTCAATAATCGAAGCATCGGTATTAAACAGCTCTATAGCTTGTTTGTTGGGAACAATCACTTCAATATTGTATAAATCATCTTTATTGATACTACCGAAAATAGTTCCCTCATCGTCTGATACTTTGAAAACATCAGAGAGGAATACCATCTGATAGTACAAATAACTTTGGAAATTCATTTTACTACGTAAACCTGCAAGGCCACGACCAAGACAACATTTGTGTGGTGCTATATTCAAATCACCAACAGGAGCACGAACACTTAATAACACATCACCGATTTCTGCTTCTCTTGTTGGGCTTGTGGTATATACGCGAGCTTTAGGGAACCTTCTACCAAAATCAGTTCTTCCCTGATAGAAAATCATTCCATCACCATCAATATTATATGTTTCTCCATCTGGAGATTGGCCCATAGTTATTATTGCGATATCTGATAATGTTCCCATGCTCCAACCTTCTGGAAGGTTTTCTTTATCGATACCATCAACAAACATTTTACGGTAGAGAGCTTGGGCTGTGGCTTCGAGTTTCTCAATCATCTGCTCATTCAGTCGAATACGACGGGATAGCGTTTCGTATTCCTCCACGATTTCACGTTGACGGTCAATATCTGGCAAAGGAAGATAAACTCCACACAATTCATCCCAATCAAATATTTCACGAGCACTTCCATGAGAATGGAAACGTGCATATCGGTCAAATTCTGGACGCTGGAACCACATCATCAAATATTCTGATGACATCTTCTCACTATCGACAACCTCAAAGACAGTATACGCCTGAGAAATAATGGCATCTCTATCACCTTTATACAATGCAATAGAGACCTTATCACCATTACGCGATGTTACAGGACCGTATGCAAATTGTCCAGGACATACCACCTTATAGGTTGACATATCTGTCCCAATGGTATTGGCAATCGAAGGAATGAATTGTTTGGATATACTCACACCTTCCAAGTTCGTAACCTTCAAATCCTTGTTACGAACATTCACTTCTCTGATATAGTCACCTAATCGTTTATATTCCATAGCCTAACTTTTCAAAGAGTGATTTCAGTTCTTTGTTGCTTGCCTCTTCCTGTTGCATGAGATCACGCATTTCTGATTGCAGCTGCTTCATCTTGGCATCGAAGTCTATCTGCTCGTCACGATTCTTGAACTCGATATATTTGCTTGGAACAAGACTCCAACCTTTCTGTTCTATCTCGTCGATGGTGGCAGAGTAGCAGTATTCTGGCTCATTGTGATAGGTTTCCTCATAGCCCTCACGCTGCCAATTGTGGAAATTCTCAGCAATCTGCTGTATCTGTTCTGGAGAGAACTGGATATACTTCTTCTCAAATGGTTCACCCCATTGGCGGAGATCGATGAACAACACTTCGCTTTCGCGATTGCGGTATTTTACCATCTTGCCATTCTGCTCGATAGTACGGGCTTTCTTATTGTTGTTCAGAATCCACAGTGTTACGCTGATATCGGTAGAATAAAACATGTTGCGAGGCAGAATCACAATAGCCTCAACAAGATGGTTCTGAATAAGCTGCTTGCGGATAGCCAACTCGGTACCATCGCCACTCAATGCGCCATTGGCCAACAGGAAACCTGCAGTACCATTAGCAGAAAGTTTGCTAACGATATTCAGAATCCAACCATAGTTGGCATTGCTGGTGGGAGGTGTGTCGTATCCCAGCCAACGAGGATCATCCTCCAACTCGTTATCAGCTCGCCATGCTTTCTGGTTAAATGGTGGATTAGCCATAATAAAGTCGGCTTTCAAATCCTTATGCTGGTCGTTATGGAATGTATCGGCTGCCATTTCACCCAGGTTACAAGCGATACCACGAATAGCCAGGTTCATCTTTGCCAGCTTATAAGTGGTGTTGGTATACTCCTGACCATACACGCTGATATCGCGTTTGTTACCATGATGAGCCTCGATAAACTTCATGCTCTGCACAAACATGCCGCCCGAACCACAACAGGGGTCGTAAATCTTACCACGATAAGGTTCAATCATCTCTGCTATCAGGTTAACAATGGTTTTTGGCGTGTAGTATTCGCCTTTACCCTTACCCTCGGCAATAGCAAACTTTCCCAAGAAATACTCGTAAACACGGCCCATCAGGTCGTGTTCAGGGTCTTTCAACGTATCTATCTTGTTGATTTCGTCGAGCAAAGCAGCCAGCTTGGTACGATCGAGCGACAGACCTGCATAGTAGTTACTAGGCAAGGCACCCTTCAGCGATGGGTTGCTATCCTCAACCTTTGCCAAAGCCTTATCAATCTTGATAGCAATATCGTTCTGCTTAGCATTCTCTATCAAG
>CADAOD010000049.1 GCA_902789415.1 uncultured Prevotellaceae bacterium | reverse complement strand
TGAGACGTCGCGCAACACTTACCAGGAGTGGCGCGAGGCACGCCCCAACCAGGCCAAGTTCCGCCAGCTGCTCAATGAGTTTGCTGAAAACTGCCGCTTTGAGAAGTGTACACCGCAGGCGGAGTACATTCAAAGCATGGGAATGGAAAAGGTGAAAAGGTGAAAAAGTGAAAGGGTGAGAATAATGAACAATAAAACTAATTATAGAATGAAGAAAATTATCATGTCTGCACTCCTGTTAGGCGCTACAGCCACTGCTCAGGCACAGAGTGTGCCTGTGTACCTCGACGAGAGCAAGCCCATGGAGCAGCGCATAGACGATGCACTGAGCCGTATGACGCTCGACGAGAAAATTGCCGTGATCCACGCGCAGAGTAAGTTTTCAAGCCCTGGTGTGAAACGTCTGGGATTCCCCGACCTGTGGACCGACGACGGTCCTCACGGCGTTCGCCCTGATGTGTTGTGGGACGAGTGGGAGCAGGCAGGTCAGACCAACGACTCGTGTGTAGCCTTCCCTGCCCTCACCTGCTTGGCTGCTACCTGGGAGCCAAAGTTGGCACGTCTGTATGGCGAGAGTCTGGGCGAGGAGGCACTATATCGCAACAAGAACGTGATGCTGGGCCCTGGCGTGAACATCTATCGCACCCCACTAGGTGGTCGTAACTTCGAGTATATGGGCGAAGACCCCTGGCTTGCCTCGCGTATGGTAGTACCTTACGTGCAGGGCTTACAGTCGAAAGGTGTGGCCGCTTGCGTAAAACACTATGCCCTGAACAACGACGAGGAGTATCGCCATCAGGTGAACGTGATTGTGAGCGACCGTGCACTGCACGAGATTTATCTGCCAGCCTTTAAGGCCGCTGTGCAGGAGGGTGGTGCCTGGGCCATTATGGGTGCCTACAACCTGTACCAGAACCAGCACAACTGTCACAACGCCACCATGCTGAACAAGATTCTGAAAAAGGACTGGGGCTTTGATGGTGTGGTGATTAGCGACTGGGGCGGCTGCCACGATACCGATGAAGCCGTAAAGAACGGACTGGACCTGGAGTTTGGCACATGGACTGACGGTTTGACAATGGGTGCAACCAACGCATACGACAATTATTATATGGCTGAGGCCTACAAACAGGCCATCAAGCAAGGGAAGTACACTACTAAGGAGTTGGACGAGAAGGTGCGCCGAGTGCTGCGCCTTTTCTTCCGCACCACCATGAAACGCAACAAACCATACGGATTCCTATGCAGCGAAAGTCACTACTATGCAGCACTGAAAATAGCCCAGGAGGGCATCGTATTGCTGAAGAACGATCGCAACATGTTGCCTATCGACCTGCAGAAGACCAAGCGCATACTGGTAGTAGGCGAGAACGCAATCAAGATGATGACCGTTGGTGGTGGCTCTTCATCGCTGAAAGTGCAAAAGGAAATTCTGCCTCTAGATGGCATCAAGGCTCGCTTTGCTGGAGCTGATATAGATTACGCACGCGGCTATATAGGCGATACTGTTCAGAGTTACAATGGTGTGACCGTTGGCCGCTCGCTCTACGAAACCCGAAGTCAGGAAGAACTTACAGCCGAGGCTGTAGAGAAGGCACGTTTGGCAGACGTTGTAATCTTTGTAGGCGGACTGAACAAAAGCGATTATCAGGATTGTGAGGGTCACGACCGCAAGAGTTACGACCTGCCTTATGCCCAGAACGAAGTAATCGAGGCCATCCTGAAAGTAAATCCACAAATGGTTTACGTGAACATATCGGGTAACGGCGCTGCCCTACCCTGGATTAACAAGGCGCCCGCCGTGGTACAGGCTTGGTTTATCGGCTCTGAGGCTGGCGAGGCTATCGCATCGGTACTGACAGGCGACGTTAACCCATCGGGCAAGTTGCCATTCACATGGTACGCATCGCTCGACCAATGTGGTGCACACGCTACCAAGAGCTATCCAGGCACATGGCGCGAGGACTATAAGGTAATAGACGAAGAATATAAGGAAGGCATCTACGTGGGCTACCGCTATACCGACCGCAAAAGTCTGAAGCCTCTCTTCGCATTCGGTCACGGCTTGAGCTACACCACCTTTAAAGTTGGTAAGGCTACCGTCGACAAGAACGAGTTGACCGCCGATGGCAAGCTCACCATTACCGTACCAATAACCAATACCGGTAAGGTGGCTGGTAGCGAAACGGTACAGCTGTACATCGCTGCCAAGCAGAGCAAAATTGATCGCCCAGTAAAGGAACTCAAGGCCTTCCAGAAAGTATATCTGCAGCCAGGCAAGACTCGCAACGTTGAGTTCACCATCAGTGCCGACGCACTAAAATACTACGACGAGGCCACAAGCAGTTGGCGCAGTGAGCCAGGCTGGTACGAGGCACTTATTGGCACAGCCTCGGACCAACTACCGATTAAAAAAAGTTTTAGGTACATAATAGTTGATAATTAGTTAAAAGTGAATGGAGTCAGCAGCGATGTCGACTCCTTTTTTGTTACTTTTGTTTCCCAAAAATTTGGTATTCTCAGAGTAAATGGTTATCTTTGCAGCCATAACGACATAAAACAATGAAAAAGGGACTGCTAATTGGATTATTACTCGCATTAACTAACTGTGTGCTTGCCGATGAAGCCATTAATATGGCAGATTACTGCAAACAGATTGACGAGGCTATTGAGCACTCGGACGACTATGTGGCAGCACACGAAAAGAAAATAGGTGAGGTTCGACGCGCACTAGAATTGGAGACAAAGGCTAAAGCAAAGTACGACCGCAACTACCAGTTATACGAACTTTACCGAGCATTTGTGAGTGATTCTGCCATGTATTTCCTTGGGCAGTGCATCTCACTTGCCGACGGTCTTGGTGATGCTTCAGCATCGGTAAAGTGCCGCTCACAGTTGGCTATCAGGTGTTCAAACATAGGTTTATACGACGAAGCTCTGAATATACTCGATTCTATTACCCCAACTGGCATCGATTCGCTGTCGCTGGGTATATACTACGAGGCATACAACAATGTATACAGCGAACTAGCCTATTACACGCGTTTAGAACATATGAAGGGCATTTACCAGCGAAAGGCTGACCACTATAAGTTACTCATGTTGGAGACACTGCCTAATACATACGAGACTTGCTTTTTGCGTCGCGAGCAACAGGCACAGGGCGAGGGAAAGTTAGATGAGGCCATGCGTATTAACAACCAATGGTTGAAAACAGTCGCACCGGGCAGTCATCCATACGCGATGGTAGCCCTATACCGATACATAGAATATAAGTTGAGAGGCGACCGCGACCAAATGATGTACTGGCTAGTAGAATCGGTATTGGCCGATATACGCAACGCCGCCATGGACCAAGGGTCGATGTGGGAACTGGCAAATGAGCTAATGCTGAACGGCGATATCGACAAAGCATCGAGCTACATTGCCTTCACTAGCGATTGCGCCAATCGTTACGGGTCGCGCCAGCGTAACTGGCAGATTGCACCATTACTAACACACATAGCCAAGAACTATAAAAGCAGTAGCGAGAAAACCACCACCCAGCTACGACTAACATTAGTTATCATCAGTTTACTGCTGTTGCTACTGCTCGGTGTACTATTCTTCCTACACCGGAGAAACCGTCAACTCGATACAGCGCGAATGGCGCTGAAAGGCAAGAATGACGAACTGGCTACAGCCAACAGTCAGTTAGCCAAACAAACCAACGAACTCTCTGCCCTCAATGCTCAACTTTCAACCCTCAACTCCCAACTCTCTGAGAGTAATCGCGTAAAAGAGGAGTATATCGGACGATTTATGAGTCTGTGTTCGCAGTATATCGACAAGTTGGACGACTATCGCAAGATGGTGAACAAGAAGATGAAGAACAAGGAGCTGGAGGACCTGTTCCGGATATCCAAATCTACCGAGCTGAAAGAGAAAGAGCTGGAAGAGTTGTATCAGAACTTCGACTCAGTGTTCCTGCACCTGTTCCCCAACTTTGTGAACGACTTTAATGCCCTGCTGCAAGACGACATGCAGGTACACCCCAAGGAGGAGAACCGACTGACCACAGAAATAAGAATTTTTGCCCTAATTCGACTGGGCATCGAAGACTCGTCGAAGATTGCGGAATTCCTGCATTACAGTGTCAACACCATCTATAATTATCGTGCGCGTATCAAAAACGGCGCACTTGACAATCGCGAGAGTTTCGAACGACGTATCAAGCAGTTAGGTAACATACAATAGCATCTTACAGTTAACAAAATATTATAAAAATATTGAAATAATCCACTAATTGGCGGTTAAATTCTACTAACCGTCAATTTTTTGTCTATTTTATTTGGAAGTTATCGATAAACTTATTACCTTTGCCGACGAAATCAATTATGATTGGGATGAAGAAAAAATTAGTTGTATTAAGTATGTTGATGCTGACGCTGACGATATCAGCTCAGAAAAAATGGACCATGCAAGAATGTATCGACTATGCCATGGCAAACAACATAACTCTGCAGAAATCAAAACTGCAGAAGCAGAGTGCAACCGAAGACCTGAAGGGCTCGAAGGCTGCATTGCTGCCTACTCTGAACGCATCTACCAACCAGAGCGTGGGCTACCAGCCCTGGAAGGATTCGGGCGTATCTACTGTTACTAACGGTATGGTAAACACCAAAGTTGACAAATCCTACTATAATGGTTCGTATGCTGTTAACGCTCAATGGACTGTTTGGAACGGCAACCGAAACACCAATACCATCAAGCTGAACAAGATAAGCGAAGACGAAGCCGAACTGCAAAGTAAGGAAACGGCCAACAGCATTCAGGAGCGTATAGCCCAGCTATACACCCAGATACTGTATTTGGCCGAGAACGTAAAGGTGAACGAGCAGATGCTGGAAACCGCCAAGAAAAACGAGGAGCGCGGACAGGAGATGGTGAACGTAGGTAAGATGAGCAAGGCCGACCTGGCCCAGTTGAGTGCTCAGCGAGCCACCGACGAGTATAATATTGTAGAAACGCGCAGTCAGCTGTTGAACTACAAACTGCAACTGAAACAGTTGTTGGAGATTACCGATGAAACGGACTTTGACGTGGCTATCCCAGAGATTTCCGACACGATGGTATTGAAAGAGGTGCCCACCCTGCAGGGTGTTTACGAGCAGGCACTGCTGAACCGTCCTGAAATTGAGCGTTCTAAGTTAGCCATCAAGAGCAGCGACGTGAACCTCTCGGTAGCAAAAGCCGGTTGGCTGCCCACCGTTAGTATGACAGGTAGCTTTGGCACCAGCACTAACTCACTGAGTTCGAACGGCTGGGGCAAGCAGATGAAGACCAACTTTGATGCAATGGCAGGTGTTTCGGTTAGTGTACCCATCTATGATGGCCGTTCAACCAAGACATCGGTGAACAAGGCCAAGATCCAACAGTTGTCGGCTCAGCTCGATCTGTTAGATCAACAAAAGACGCTCTACTCTACTATTCAGGAGTACTGGTTGAATGCTCAAACCAACCAGCAGAAGTACAAGGCCGCCAGCGCAACTGTTGAGAGCGAGCAACTGAGTTACAACCTGCTACAGGAGCAGTTCCGTTTGGGACTGAAGAACATCGTGGAACTGATGACTGGTAAGGACAACCTGCTCTCGGCTCAGCAGAACCAGTTGCAGTCGAAGTATCAGACCATCTACAACCAGCAGATGCTGAAGTTCTACGAAACGGGAGAGATGTAATAATTGACAATTTACAATTGAGAATTGAGAATTTTAGAGATATGAAAAAGATCGGTAAGAAAGGATGGATTGGTATCGGCATCGTGGCCGTTATCGTGATTGTTGCCCTGGTAAAATGCACTGGCGGCAAGAAAGAAGAGAAGATTAGCTTTGATACCGCAAAGGTAGAGAAAACAAATATCCAGACCAGCATTACAGCTACTGGCACCATCGAGCCTGTAACCAGCGTAACCGTTGGTACACAGGTGAGTGGTATCGTGAGTCATCTGTATGTAGATTACAACAGCGTAGTAAAGAAGGGACAGGTGATTGCCGAGTTGGACCGCACCAACCTGATAAGTGAGCTGAACACCGCCAAGGCTAACCTGAGCAGTGCACAAAGCTCGTTGAACTATCAGCTGAGTAATTATAATAGGTATAAGGAACTGTATAATAAGGGACTGGTAAGTGCCGATGAGTTTGAGAGTGCCCGACTGCAGTATCTGCAAGCCAAAGAGCAGGTGAGCACCTCGAAAGAGAGTCTGCAACGCGCACAGACAAACCTGGGTTATGCCACCATCACATCGCCTATCGATGGTGTCATCCTGTCGAAATCTGTTGAAGAAGGTCAGACCGTAGCTGCCTCGTTCAACACCCCAGAGCTGTTTGTGATTGCACAGGACCTGACCGACATGCGTGTGATTGCCGACATCGACGAAGCCGACATAGGTGGCGTAAAGGAGGGACAGCGTGTGAGCTTTACCGTAGATGCCTTCCCCGATGACCAGTTCGAAGGTCGCGTAACACAGGTTCGTCAGCAGGCCACTACCGAGAGCAACGTAGTGACTTACGAGGTGGTGATTTCGGCCCCCAACAACGACTTGAAGTTGAAACCTGGTTTGACTGCCAACGTCACCATCTTCACTTTGGAGAAGAACGACGTATTGGCCGTACCTGCCAAGGCACTGCGATTCCATCCCAACGAGGCATTGTTGCAGGAGGGTGAGACTATTGAGGATTGCGAGGGCGACCACAAACTGTGGACCAAAGAAGGAACTGTATTCAAGGCTCATCAGGTTGAGATTGGTACCAGCAATGGTATCATGACCGAGATTACCGGCGGCATCAAGGTTGGTACAGAGATTCTGACCGACTTTAACATCAGCGGCGGTGCTGCCGACGCTGAGCAGCAGCAGGCCAACCCATTCATGCCACGCCCAAGAAATAATAACAAACAGAGTGGAAACGGCGGCGGAAATGCACCGCAGAGAAAATAATCCGTGTTAATCCGTGAAATCCGTGCCAAAATTATGGAAGAAGAGAAGAGAGTAGTTATTGAACTGCAGAACGTTAAGCGCTACTTCCAAGTGGGCAGTGAGACGGTGAAAGCCTTGCGAGGCGTCTCGTTCAAGATTTACGAGGGCGAGTTCGTTACCATCCAAGGCACATCGGGCTCTGGTAAGAGTACACTGCTTAACCAGTTGGGGTGTCTTGACACGCCTACCAGCGGCGAATACCTGCTGGATGGTATTGCCGTGCGCACCATGTCGAAGACACAGCGTGCCAAACTGCGCAACCGCAAGATTGGCTTTGTGTTCCAGAATTACAATCTGCTGGCCAAAACCACAGCTTTGGAGAATGTGGAACTGCCACTGATGTATAACTCAGAGATTTCGGCCTCGGAGCGTCGCCGTAAAGCCATGGAAGCCCTGAAGGCCGTAGGACTGGAAGACCGTATGTATCACAAGTCGAACCAGATGTCGGGTGGTCAGATGCAGCGTGTAGCAATTGCCCGAGCGTTAGTTAACGATCCCGCTGTGCTGTTGGCCGACGAGGCAACAGGTAACCTCGATACCCGTACATCGTTCGAAATGCTGGTATTATTCCAGGAGCTTTACAAGCAGGGCCACACCATTATCTTTGTGACCCACAATCCTGAGATTGCCGAGTATTCGAGCCGTAATATCAATCTGCGCGATGGCAAGATTCGCGAGGATACTATCAATACCAATATCAAGTCGGCAGCCGAGGCACTGGCACAGTTGCCCGCTCCGCAGGACGATTAAGAATTAAGAGTTAAGAGTTAAGAAAAATAGAGATGAATATTCTCAATTTATTTAAAGTAAGTCTGAAGGCCGTAGCGAACAATAAGATGCGCTCGTTCCTGTCGATGCTGGGTATCATCATCGGCGTGGCAGCAGTGATTATCATGATGAGCATCGGTCAGGGCTCGAAGGAGAGCATTCGTGCCGAACTCTCAACAATGGGTACCAACCTGCTGACCATCCGTCCTGGTGCCGATATGCGAGGTGGTGTACGACAGGATCCGTCGAGCATGCAGACACTGAAGATGGCCGACTACGAGCGTATTGTTCGTGAGAAGCGTTTTGTTACCAAGGTATCGCCCGAGGTGACAGCCAGCGGTCAGGCCATCTATGGCAGTAAGAACACCAACGCCTCGATGTATGGCGAATCGATAGACTATCTGGATATCCGACTATGGACTATCGAAGAAGGCGAATGTTTTACTGAGGAGGACATCAAAAAAGCCTCGAAAGTATGCGTGGTAGGTGCCACCATCGTAAAAGAACTGTTTGGCGAGGGTGCCGAGTGTATCGGCAAAACCATCCGCTTCAAGAGTATCCCCATGCGTATTGTGGGTGTACTGAAGTCGAAGGGTTACAACTCATGGGGCATGGACCAGGACAATGTGATTATTGCCCCCTACACCACCGTGATGAAACGTATTGCTGCCCAGACCTATTTCTCGAGTATCGTTTGCTCGGCTGTAACCGAGGAACTGAGCGATGCTGCCATCGAGGAACTCACACAGATACTGCGCAACAACCACAAACTGAAGGAGGATGCCGACGACGACTTCACCATCCGCTCACAGGCAGAAATGATGGAGACCATGTCGAGTACGATGGACACCGTCACTATCATTCTGGTTGTGGCAGCAGCCTTCTCGCTATTGGTAGCGGGCATTGGTATTATGAACATTATGCTGGTAAGTGTAACCGAGCGCACCAAGGAGATCGGACTGCGCATGGCGGTAGGTGCTACCGGTCCCGTTATATCGCTACAGTTCCTCATTGAGAGTGTGCTGATATCCTTTACAGGTGGACTGATAGGTGTGATAGTAGGTGTAGGTGCCAGTACGTTCTTATCATCGTTCGGCATGCCATCAAGCGTACCAGCCTGGAGTATCTACGTTTCGTTCATGGTATGCGTGTTTATCGGTGTACTATTCGGTTACATTCCTGCACAAAAAGCAGCTAATATGGATCCTATAGAAGCTATAAGACATGAATAAACATCTAGCAGGCCTATGCCACGTAGCCCTTTGGGCATTTATGTTCCTGTCGCCTCTTACATTCTGGAGAGGCACAGGAATCAAGTTCATGCAGTACCTTATGTACTGTATGCAGCCAGCAATGCTGATGATAGTGTTCTATCTCAACTATCTGTATCTTGCTCCAAAGCTCTTCGTGGCAGGCAAACATCGCTACGACCTGCTCATCAACCTGGCAATGATTTCAGTATTTAGTATTGCACTACACTACTGGACCGACTTTGCCAACGATCTTTACGGCGTACACCAGCGTTTCGACGATACGATTAACGACGTGGTCAACATCATGCGCGAAGGACTGAATTTCTGCATTTTCGCTGGTGGTTCTACAGCCCTTGCCTTGGCACGCAAATGGGTTACTGCCGAACAGAAGCTGAGAGAATCTGAGACTGCACGCATCCAAAGTGAACTTAAAAACCTGCGCTCGCAGATTAACCCTCACTTCCTGCTCAACACGCTGAACAATATCTATGCGTTGACAGCCATCGACCAGACACGCGCCCAGAATGCCATCCAGCAACTGTCAAAAATGCTTCGCCACCTGCTATACGATAATCAGGAACGCGAAGTAACGTTGGCCGACGAGATGCAGTTTATCGAGAACTACATTGCCCTGATGAAGATCCGTTTGTCGCAGAACGTAGAAGTAACGTTCCACCGACAGGTTGCTTTGCCGGGAATCAAGGTAGCACCACTAATTTTCATCTCGCTTATCGAGAATGCATTCAAGCATGGCGTAAGTCCAGTCGAACCCAGTTTCGTACATATCAGCATTACTGCCACAGAGCATAATATCACCTGCCAGATCGAAAACTCTAATCACCCCAAGTCGCGCGACGATCGCAGTGGTCATGGTATCGGTCTCAGTCAGGTTCAGCGCCGCTTAGATCTATCCTATCCCGGATGTTACACCTGGGAGAAGGGCGTTAATAAAGAAGGAAATATTTACACATCAACAATACATATCCAGTTATGACTATTACTTGTGCTATCATTGACGATGAGCCTCTAGCAGCTGGCCTGCTCGAGAGCTATGTTAAAAAGACTCCATATCTGAGTCTACAAGGAACTTACAACAGTGCCGTACAGGCCATGAAGGATATTCGTGAGAATCCCGTACAGCTGCTGTTTTTAGACATTCAGATGCCAGAGCTCTCTGGTATCGAGTTTGCCAAGATCCTACCAAAAGATACTAAGATTATTTTCACCACTGCGTTTCCACAGTATGCCATTGAGGGTTTTAAAGTAAACGGTTTGGACTATCTGCTGAAGCCCATCTCATACGACGACTTCATTAAGGCTACCGACAAAGCACTTGAATGGTTTGCCGTTACCTTGCGACAGGACGTATACCGCCGCGACCGCTTTATGTTTGTAAAGAGCGACTACAAACTGCAACGCGTAAAACTCGACGATATTCTGTATGTCGAGGGATTAAAGGATTACGTACGTTTCTACCTGAAGAATGGCGATAAGGTGATGTCGCTGATGTCGATGAAGAAATTAGAGGAGTATCTGCCCAAGCCAGAGTTTCTGCGAACCCACCGTTCGTTCATCGTACACATGAAGGAAACCCCATTGGTTGATAAGTTCCGCATTGTGTTCGACGACGTGATGATTCCTATCTCCGACAACTACAAGGAAGAGGTTCAGAAGTACTTCGACGAGCATACGCTGGTGTAAGATTGCAAACTGCGTTTTACAAAAGGTAAAAAAGTAAAAGGGGTAGAAAGTAAAAAAGTGATAAATTAAGAATTCATTAGTAACTTTTACCTTTTTACTTCTTTACCTTTTTACTTTTTTTTGTAACTTTGCAGGCGTTAAAGCGACAATTATTCATTTAAATTTTTAGATATTATGGTTAATTACAAGGATTTAGGACTCGTGAATACTCGCGAGATGTTCAAGAAGGCAGTAGCTGGTGGCTATGCTATCCCCGCTTTCAACTTCAACACAATGGAGCAGATGCAGGCTATCGTACAGGCTGCCGTTGAGACAAAGTCACCTGTTATCATGCAGGTTTCAAAGGGTGCTCGTAACTATGCTAACGCTACAATCCTGCGTTACATGGCTGAGGGTGCAGTAGCCTATGCCAAGGAGTTGGGTTGCGAGAAGCCTGAGATCGTTCTCCACCTCGACCATGGTGACAGCTTCGAGCTCTGTAAGGACTGTATCGATATGGGATTCTCAAGCGTTATGATCGACGGTTCTTCACTGCCTTACGAGGATAACATCGCCCTGACAAAGAAGGTTGTTGACTACGCTCATCAGTTCGACGTAACTGTAGAGGCTGAGCTCGGCGTTCTCGCTGGTGTTGAGGATGAGGTAGTAGCTGAGGAGAGCCACTACACAAAGCCTGAGGAGGTTATCGACTTCGCTACACGTACAGGTTGCGACTCACTGGCTATCTCTATCGGTACTTCACACGGTGCTTACAAGTTCAAGCCTGAGCAGTGCACACGTGACCCCAAGACTGGCAAGCTCGTTCCTCCCCCACTCGCATTCGACGTTCTGCACGAGATCGAGAAGAAACTTCCTGGATTCCCCATCGTTCTCCACGGTTCTTCTTCAGTTCCTCAGGACGAGGTTGACACTATCAACAAGTACGGTGGTAACCTGCCCGACGCAGTAGGTATCCCCGAGGAGCAGCTCCGCGAGGCTTCTAAGAGCGCTGTTTGCAAGATCAACATCGACTCTGACTCTCG
>CADAOD010000048.1 GCA_902789415.1 uncultured Prevotellaceae bacterium | reverse complement strand
AAGTTCGCTCTACAGAATGTGTCAGGCAATGCCTAAGGGAGCCGACCTGCATGTGCATTGTGATGCAATGTTGCCCATCGTGGAGCAGATAAAGTTTGTGAGCGATCATCCCAACGAATTGGTTGTTTGCTGTGTTGCGGGAAATGACTTTGGCATGTTGCGCTATATTGGCGACGGTACGCCTTGTCCCGAAGGTTACAAGACCATGACCGATGCCTTGAAGAGCGGATGCACGCAAGATGATTTCGTCCGCGCTTGGACGATAAAAGGCGCAGGAACTCAGCGTGCATGGGACTGGTTTGAGGGTATCTTTGACAAAAACATAAACCTGACATCATCGGCTTCGTTGTTAGAGGACTATTACACACGCGCCATGCTGCGGCTTTGGAACGAGGCCGTGCTTTCTATCGTGCCATGAACACTGCTCGCAAGAAGAACCCCGAGTTCAGCGTGCGCCTTATAGGCTGTGGATTAAAGGCCAAGACTGATGCGTATGACAAAACGCAATATACCGAAATGCTTATTGATAATGCCGTATATGTAAGCCTGAATCTGAAGGACACCGTAGCCGGGCTCAAGGATTTCCTCGTAGGCTTAGACTTGGTAAATGAAGAAGACCTGAGCGTGAGGCTTACGGAATTCAAAGAACTGTTGGCGAATGCCCGCAAACAGAATCCTAACCTGCACCTCACACTTCATGCAGGAGAGAGTCTGAAGTCAGACAACGTTGAGATAAGCAGCGCCCTGTCGCTGGGTGCAGAGCGTATAGGTCACGGTTTCAATCTGTATAAATATCCCGATGTACTTGCGCAAGTAAAACAAAAGGGTATCGCCCTGGAGGTGTGTCCTATCTCTAACCATTACCTGGGTTATGCAGCCGACCTCACCCAGCATCCTGCCAAAGACTATATCCGTCAGGGAGTTAGTGTGGTGCTTTGCGACGACGACCCTGCCTACTTAGAGGGCAACCCCTATGTAGATGATGTTTTTGCTGCAGTAGTGGCATGGAATCTCAGTCTTGACGAACTGGAGCAACTCTTCCGCCTGAGCATCACGAAGTCATTCTTGACAGAGGATCTAAAACAACAGCATCTCGCTTCGTTTGAAAAGCGATGGGCAGCGTTCCGAACTCAGAAATGGCAGTAAGCATATGTCAGGTGGCTACCCGATTTTTTTATACCTTTCCTTTATTAATAATGTATATACCAGCCGTGGTGAGGGTGGCGGCCAGGATGTACTTGAGCAGGAAGGGCTCGCCCAAGCAGAGGCACGATGTTACGGCGCCTACCACGGGGATGAGCGAGTTCCAGATGGCAATCTTGCCTACGGGATTGCAGGTAAGCAGTTTGTTGTAGAGGGTAAAGCCGATGGTTGAGATGCCGATGAGCATCAACAGATAGAACAATCCGAGCAGGGTTACCTGGGGCAGCGTGCCACCCAACAGCAAACCTGGGATAATGAGTAGGGCACCACCAATGCCCAAGCTGTAGCCGGTGCCCACAAACACATCAACACGCTTGTTTACGCCACGTGTCATCAAGCCGGCAAAAGCACCGCACAGGGCGTTGAGTATAATCATGCCATCGCCCAGCAGGGTGAACTGGCCACTACCCTCGCCCCCTAAGTTGAGCGACAGGATACCGCCAAAGCCGATGGTACAACCCAGGATTTTACGGGTGGTTAGCTTATCGCTCTTAAAAAACATACAGGCCAGCAGTACCAAGGTAAACACGCTGAGCGAGTTGAGGATGGCGGCACGACTGCCCTGACTATGCGACAAGCCGATATAAAAAGCGGCGTAATGCAACGTAGTATTAAGTAAGGTGAAGCCCAGCAGGAATAAAGCGCTACTCACGAGATTGGGTTTGGCAGCCTCCTTGAACCGGAACTGGCGATGGGTAAAGCGGGCAATGGTAAGGATGATGATACCCGAGATACAGAAGCGGATACCGGCAAACAGCATCTTGCTGCCCGTCATATCGGCTGTAATCTGGAACTCGGCAAAACCTAACTTGATAAACGGATAGGCCCATCCCCACAGGAACGCTGCGGTAAAAGCCATCAGAGCAGCCCAAACAGGACGCTGGAAGATACTTTGTTGTGTCATATAGGATGCAAAGATAAATGTTTTGGCACGAATTTCACGAATTAACACGAAAAAATTAATAAATTCGCGCAAATTCGTGTAATTCGTGCCTATTTTTTTGTATTTTTGTCGCGAAATTAGAATGATTGCAATGAGTAAACAGAATACAAAAACAATTGCACCAGGCGATGTGGCCCTGGTATTATCGAGTGGTGGTGCCCGTGGTTTGGCGCATATCGGTGCTATCGAAGAGCTGCTGGATGAGGGTTTTCACATCACCTCGATAGCTGGTTGCTCGATGGGTGCGCTGATAGGTGGCGTGTATGCTGCAGGCAAGCTGGAGGACTTCAGGGAGTGGATGAAAACCATCGACCGCAAAAAGATGCTCGAGCTTACCGATTTCTCATTCAGTCTGAACCATCTGGTAAAAGGCAGCCGCATTATCGAGGCCATCATGGAGTTTGTGCCCGATGTGCCGATTGAGGATTTGCCTATACCCTACTGCGCCGTGGCTACTGACTGGATATCGGGCAAGGAGGTGGTGTTCCGCAAAGGCAGTTTGTTCCAGGCCATCCGCGCCTCAATCTCGCTGCCAACCTTTTACGAGCCCGTGCGCCGCGATGGCATGATACTGATAGATGGTGGCGTTACCAACCCTATACCCCTTAACCGTGTGGAGCGCCACGAGGGCGACCTGCTGATAGGTATCGACGTGAGCGGCCACGATTACAAGGCCCAGTGGGAGATTCAGCAGGAGATTACCGAGAAGCGCAAACGCAGTACCTCGCTATCGCAACAGATACTGAACCGACTGCTGCCCGACCATCTCGACTTTAACTATTACACCATGCTATCGCGCGTAAGTTCGCTCATGATTCGTCAGAACTCGCTGCTGATGGCCCAGCTAACCAAGCCTGATGTGCTGGTGGACATACAGATGGCCCGATACGGCGGGTTCGACTACGACAAATCGGAGAAGCTGATTGCCATCGGACGACAAAAAACGCGCCAAACTTTGCAATCGTAGGCGGACTTTTTGTATCTATGGTTGACCTGAATCAATAACATGATTTGTATCAATAAAAGCATTGTGTTCGCACACAATTTGATAAAAATGCTTGTTTAATTCAAAAAGTCGCCGTACCTTTGCACCGTCAAAAAGAAACAAAGGATAACAAAAATGTTTAAAGTAGGCCGACCGTGAAAGGCCGACTGAGTAAAATTAAGAAAGGGTAAAAAGATGAAAAAGATGATTTTGACTTTGGTAGCAATGTTGAGTATGACAACCGCATTTGCTGAGGATGAGAACACAAACGCAGTAGCCAACGTAGAGGCTTACAAGATTGACGTAAATATGAATAAGCTCTCTGACGCGCTGAACCTGGACGAGAACCAGAAGGCTGCTGTTGAGAACATTCACCGCGTATTCAGCACCGAGATGGTTTATGCCGCTCAGTACGGTAACACCAACCGCGATGAAATGGTTAAGAACGCCATCAAGACTGATGTTAAGCGTATGAGCCGTGTTCTGAACGCTACACAGATGAAGAAGTACCTCATGCTGTTGAACGTTACTATCAACAACCGCGGTTTGAATAAGTAATAGAGTTTATAATCTTAATCCATGGGATAGTGAGGACATCCTTCCGGTAACGGAGGGTGTCCTTTTTTTATGTCGGCAATTTTACGGCATCTGCAGCGGACCGTTGCCATGCCCGATACGCACACCTGCCGAGCGGCGGATGGCCTCGGAAATAAACTGCTTGGCCTGCCCCACCGCATCGGGTAGCTTTCGGCCTAAAGCTAAGTTGGATGCAATGGCCGATGAGAGTGTGCAGCCCGTACCGTGCAGATTGCTGGTAGCGATACGCTCGGTGACATAAGTGCTTACGCAGCCATCAGGCTCGAACAGCAGATCTATCATCTGTGGCTTATCGGCATGCCCTCCCTTCAGTAGGAAGGCGCAACCATAACGCTTGGCTAAGGTTTCGCCAGCCAACTGCACAAACAATGAGAGTACGAACTTATCGATAAGTTGCAGCAAGCAGGTGGTTTCGGGCAGATTGGGGGTAACAAGTGTGCAAAGCGGAAAAAGGTGATTGACAATATAAGCGATAGCATCTTCCGTCATCAGCGGATAGCCACTGGTGGATATCATCACCGGATCGTAAACCACCGGCACAGGGTGCTGCTCCAGGTAGCTGCGCAGTTCATCTACCACCACCTGAGCCACCTCTATATTTGGCAATATACCTATCTTAATAGCCTTAGGCTCTAAATCGCTCAGAACAGCACGCAGTTGCTGAGCCACCATCTGGGGCGGTACCGGCATGGCACTCTGAACGCCTAACGTGTTTTGTGCGGTGATGGATGTTATCACCGTTGCCCCATAACAGCCATGGGCCGTGATGGTTTTAAGATCTTGCTGTATGCCGGCACCTGCCGATGAGTCGCTACCAGCTATTGATAATACTACTTCCATGCGTCGCCGAGGATCATGGCTCCTCCAAAGCCCATTTTTTCAACTTCAGTTATTTTATCAAATGTAATGCCGCCCAGGGCCATCACGCGTTCATCTATCAATCCTACCTTGTAGGCTGTGGCAATGACATCGGGTGTAAACGTAGAGTAATAGCCACGCTTAGAGATGCTGTCGAAGATTGGACTCAGACTCATGTAGGCATAAGGCTGCTTGCGGCACTCGGCCAACTCGTTGAGCGAGTGGCACGATATGCTTACCGCCCCACTCCACCCTGCTGGCGGTTGGGGGTTACGCGAGTTAAGATGCACCCCATGCAAGCCATACTTGATGGCCAGCTGGTGGTGATCGTGTAACACCAGACGCTGGTAGAGCGCTGTAGGAATGGATAACAACAGCTGCTCTACCTGGCTCTGGCTGGCTTGAGGTTTACGTATATGCACTAAATCGGCCCTGCCGCTTTGCAGCAGCTGGACAATCTTCTCGGCCTCGCCTTCGAAGAAATCCGGGCGCGTAATAACGATAATCATACACACTTCTTAAACATATCGAACGAGGCATCCCAATCCTTCCAAACGGGTTCGCGACCCAGTTCTTTCAGTCGGGCATTAATCACCTTAGCCGTACGCTCATCGCTTACCGTAAACTGCTCCAATGCCTGTGGATAGGTGTGGTAGCCACCAGGATTAACATGGCTCTCGGCCGACATGGTGGTTACACCTAAGGTACACATATTGTCGCGGATGTAAGCGGGTTCGCGGGTACTGTACGAGATGTCGACATCATGGTCGAAGATGCGCATGGCAAAGGTGGCCTGTGCCAGTTCGCGATCGGTCATGAAGCAGTTGGGCTGGAAGCCCTCATTCTGAGCGGGGCGCATGCGGGGGAAGTTAATGCTGTACTTGGTGCGCCAGTAGTGCTTCTGCAGATAGCGCAGGTGGTGCGCCATCATGGTAACATCGGTGCGCCACTCTTTCTCCAGTCCGATGAGCACACCCATACCGATAGAGTGTACGCCAGCCTGACCCATACGGTCGAACCCATCGCAGCGCCACTCAAACCTACTCTTCATGCCACGTGGGTGGTACAGCTGGTAGTGCTCGCGGTTGTAGGTTTCCTGGAAGCAGATTACACCGTTCAGTCCGTGATGGGTCAGCTCGCGATACTCCTCCATCTTCAGCGGCATCACCTCAATCTTGATGTTCGAGAAGTAACGCTTGGCAATATCGATGGCTTTGGCCAGATAAGGCACGCCCGCCTTGGCAGGATTCTCGCCGGTTACCAGCAGGATGTTCTCGAAGGGTGCCAACTGCTTGATGGCACGGTACTCGTCCTCAATCTGTTCGGGGGTGAGGATGGTGCGCGCCATAGGGTTTTCGCGATGGAAACCGCAATACACGCACGAGTTGGAGCACGAGTTGGTGATATACAACGGGATAAACATCGACATGGTGCGCCCGAAACGCTCCTCGGTGTATTTACGCGAGAGTCGGGCCATCTGCTCTAAGTAAGGTTCGGCTGCAGGCGACAGCAGGGCCATAAAGTCGTTCACATCGCAGCGACTTTTGCCTAAGGCACGGCGCACATCGGCATCGGTCATGCTGGCAATGCGCTCGGTGGTTTCCTGCCAACTAATGTTTTTAAGTTCGTCACTAAACATCTTTTCGTTTATTTTGATTTACAGGGTTTGAAAGCATACTCCTTCAACTGGTGTATCGAAGGATGAGTGCCACAGAGTTCGCAGCTGGGGCGCTGGTTAAAATCAAAGCGCTGCCACTGCATGCTGAGGGCATCGAAAGTAAGCATACTGTTGGTGAGTAACTGGCCCACCCCAGCTAAGTATTTAATACACTCGGTGGCCTGCACGGTACCTAACATGCCGGCTATCGAGCCTAACACACCCACCATGGCGCAGGTCTCAACATCCTGTTTGGCAGGGGGCTCGGGGAACAGACAACGGTAGCAGGCCGAACCGGGCACGTGGGTCATCAGCTGTCCGCTATACTTGCTGATACCACCCATAGTAAAAGCCTTGCCTTGCATTACACAGGCATCGTTTACCAGATACTTGGTGGCAAAGTTGTCGGTACCGTCGATGACGAAATCGTAGGGCTTAATCAGCTCCATGGCGTTGGTCTCGCTCAGGTAGGTCTCGTAGGTATCCACCTTCACATTGGGGTTGATGGCCTGCATGCGCTCCTTAGCAACCTGCACCTTTGGGCGCCCCACATCGGGTGTGCTGTGCAGCACCTGGCGCTGCAGATTGGTAATACTCACGGTATCGCCATCCACCACGCCGATGGTGCCCACACCAGCCGCTGCCAGGTACAGGGCTACAGGCGAGCCTAAGCCCCCTGCACCCACTAACAGCACTTTTGCATGCAGTAACTTTTGTTGCGCCTCGGCCCCAAAACCTTCCAGTATCAGGTGCCGGTTATAACGCCGGCATTGTTCACGACTGAGTTCCATTAATGTTCAATGCTCAATGGTCAATGTTCAACGTTTAATTCTCCTTAGGTCGTGAGTGAGTTTGGCTGCGCAAAAGTTAGGTCCGCACATGGTACAGTACTCGCCATCGGTATGTCCGGCCTCCTCAAAGTACTGCAGCGCCAGTTCGGGATCTAATGACAGGTGGAACTGGTCGCGCCAACGGAACTCGAAACGCGCCTTCGACAGGGCGTTGTCGCGGATGGTGGCACCGGGATGCCCCTTAGCCAGGTCGGCAGCATGGGCAGCAATCTTATAGGCAATGATACCTGCGCGCACATCGTCCTTATTAGGCAGGGCCAGATGCTCCTTGGGGGTTACGTAGCAGAGCATGGCGGTTCCCAGCCAGGCTATCTGCGCACCACCGATGGCACTGGTAATATGGTCGTAGCCAGGAGCAATATCGGTAACGATAGGTCCGAGGGTATAAAAGGGTGCCTCGTGACACTTCTCCAACTGGCGCTCCATGTTCTCCTTGATTTTATGCATGGGCACATGACCGGGACCCTCGATAAAGGCCTGCACGTTCTTGTCCCAAGCACGGGTAACCAGCTCGCCCATGGTGTCGAGTTCGGCAAACTGGGCGGCATCGTTGGCATCGGCTGTACAGCCAGGGCGCAAACCATCACCCAGCGACAGGGCTACATCGTACTTGGCCACAATATCGCAGATATCATCAAAATGCTCGTACAAAAAGCTCTCCTGATTGTGCAGCAGGCACCACTTACTCATAATGCTACCGCCACGACTCACGATACCGCACAATCTGCTATCAGCCAAGTGCACGTTGTGGCGACGGATACCGGCGTGGATGGTAAAGTAATCCACACCCTGCTCGCACTGTTCTATGAGGGTATCGCGATACACCTCCCACGAGAGGTCCTCCACCTTGCCATCCACCTTTTCCAAGGCCTGATAGATGGGCACGGTGCCTACGGGTACAGGACAGTTACGCAGAATCCACTCGCGGGTTTCGTGAATGTTGTTACCCGTCGAGAGGTCCATCAGCGTATCGCCACCCCACTTGCACGACCATACGGCTTTATCCACCTCCTCATCGATGCTGGATGTGGTGGCCGAGTTACCGATGTTGGTATTGATTTTCACCGCAAAGTTGCGTCCGATAATCATCGGCTCGCTCTCGGGGTGATGGATGTTAGCGGGGATAACGGCACGTCCGCGAGCCACTTCCTGACGTACATACTCGGGGGTGATATGACTCTCGATACCCAATGCCTGACAGTTCATGTTTTCGCGAATGGCCACATACTCCATCTCGGGAGTGATGATACCAGCCTTGGCACACGCCATCTGGGTGATGCCCTGTCCTTTTGCAGCGCGATCGGCTATCCATTGCTGGCGCATCGGGGGCAGACCTTTCTTTAAATCCACCGTGTAGTTGGGATCGGTGTAAGGACCGCTGGTATCGTAGATATATACTGGTGCGTTGGGCTCCATGTGTGGCATGCCCTTCTCGTCGCGGGTAACGGTGGGTGTTAGGTTTACCTTGGTCATTCCCACCTTTACATCAGGGTAAATTTCTCCCTGCATATAGAATTTCTCACGCTGTGCGTAAGCTTTGTGATCATTGATCATACTCTTCAATTTTTCAATTTTACAACCCTAAACATTCAGGAACGCAGTGAGTGGACTTGAGGCCTCTGCGTTGTCGGCAATGGCTCCAAGACCAGCCTCGTAAGCCTGGCGCCCTGCAATCACTGCCTGTCGGAAGGCATCTGCCATCGCTACAGGATCACCTGCCACGGCAATAGCGGTATTCACCAATACGCAGTCGGCACCCATCTCCATCGCCTCGGCAGCATGACTGGGGGCACCGATACCAGCATCAACCACTACAGGCACCGTGGCCTGCTCGATGATAATCTGCAGAAAATCCTTCATTCTCAAGCCCTTGTTGGTACCGATGGGGGCAGCCAGTGGCATTACCGTAGCTGCACCAGCCTCTTCCAGATGCTTGCACAGTGTAGGGTCGGCCTGACAGTAAGGCAGCACCACAAAGCCTAACTTTACCAACTGCTCGGTGGCTTTCAACGTCTCAACCGAGTCGGGCAACAAGTAGCGTGGGTCGGGGTGTATCTCCAACTTCAACCAGTTGGTGCCAAAGGCCTCGCGGGCCATCTGAGCTGCAAACACTGCCTCTTCGGCATTACGCACACCCGATGTGTTGGGCAGCAGTTGTATACGTGGATTCTGGGTGATGTGTGTCAACAGATCGTCGTTCTTATCGTCGAGTTCCACACGTTTCATGGCTACGGTAACCATCTCCGATTCCGAAGCCTCAATAGCCTGGGCCATCAGCGCATTGTTGTTAAACTTGCCTGTGCCCAGAAACAAACGAGAGCCGAACTCTCGTCCTGCAATAACTAATTTACTCATGATTGACAATGCTTATTAAGTGTTTCATTTCATCAATGGGGTTTGCGGCTCGCAGCACAGTGCCACTCAGCGCTATGCCTGTGATACCAGTGGCCAGTATGGCTGGAATATCAGCCTGGGTAATGCCACCGATAGCCACAACGGGTATATCGATATGTGCCGCACGCATCTCGATAATTATTCTGCGGTAGCCGTCCAGCCCTAATACAGGCGACAGCTTCTGCTTGGTGGTGGTAAATCGGTAGGGCCCACAACCGATATAATCGGCCCCCGACTCATAGTGGCTCTTCACATCCTCGAACGTGTTAGCCGTTCCACCTATGATATAATCGGTACCTAACAACCGGCGTGCCTCGCTGATGGGCATATCGTTCTTACCCAGATGCACACCATCGGCATGCAGCTCCTTTACTAATGCCACGCGGTCGTCGATAACAAATGTAGCGCCAAACTTCTGGCATAGCTGCTGGGCTTCTATCGCAATGGGGCGCACCTCGTCGTCGGTAGCATCCTTCATGCGTAGCTGTATCCATTGGCACCCACCCTGCAAGGCAAGGTTGATGCTGTCCAAGTAGCTATACTTTTCGGTGTAGTGAGAAATAAACTGTAACATCGGCCTTACCCCCCACATGCAGCTTTGATAATAGTGATACTGGCGCCCTCTTGTAGGATGGTGGCATCCCAAGATGTGCGTGGTTTCAACTCATTATCGATGGCTATTGCCACACCTTTGGCGGGCAACTGCAATTGGGCGGCAAGCTCGGATACAGTTTTGGCTTGCGTTACGTGTTGTTTGTTGTTAATCGTTACTTTCATATTGCATTCCTCCGACGGCATTACCCGCTTCAGGTTCTATGGGTATTTTCTCAGCTTTGGCACATGCCTCAGCACCCCGAATATTATTTTTTGCGCTGCAAAAGTAATGTTTTTATTTCTTTCTGACAAATAAAACACGATTTTTTTTGCTATTTGCTATCAATTTACTACTTTTGCACTACAATGGAAAGGAATAAAGAGATATATAAGGTAACGATGGCGGGTGGCGCGGTAAATGTGGCGCTCCTGCTGTTTAAGTTTGTTGCGGGTATCGTAGGGCATAGTGCCGCAATGGTAGCCGATGCGGTACACTCGCTATCCGACTTTGTAACAGATATCATTGTGCTGGTGTTTGTACACATCAGCGGCAAACCTACCGATAAATCGCACGATTACGGGCATGGCAAATACGAAACGCTGGCCACCACGCTGATTGGCGTAGCGCTGTTGGCGGTAGCTATCGGTATTGTGTATAGCGGACTTACCAAGATTATCCATTGGGCACAGGGCGAGGAGCTGAAGGCACCCGGCATGCTGGCACTCTGGGCTGCGCTGTTGTCGATAGTGCTGAAGGAGGCAGTGTTCCGCTACTCGATGGTAGTGGCCCGCAAGCTGAACTCGCAGGCGGTAGAGGCCAATGCCTGGCATCACCGTAGCGATGCCCTGTCGAGTATAGGTACAGCCATCGGCATTGGCGGCGCCATTTTCTTAGGAGAGCGATGGACAGTACTCGACCCCGCCGCAGGTATCATCGTTGGCTTTTTTATTATTAAGGTATCGATTGATTTGCTGCGCAACGGCATTGGCGATTTGATGGAGCAGTCGCTACCCGACGAGGTGGAGGACGAGATACTGCAACTGGCAGGCTCGATACCAGGGGTAACCGAGCCACACGCCCTGCGCACACGTAGATTGGGTAACCACTACGCTATAGAGTTGCACATACTGATGGACGATGACATCAGTCTGCGCGAGGCTCACAACAAGAGCGAAGAGGTAGAAAACATTCTACGTGAGCACTACGGCCCAGACACACACATAGCCGTACACGTAGAACCAAAAAGCATCAGAGAACACTAAACTTGTCGGCATCATCCAACACGGGGAACTTCTGGCGGAAACGCTGCAGCTGTTCCATATCAAGTCCGGCGAATGCCACCTCCTCTTTACCATCGGTACACTGGGCGATGGTGCGACCGTAGGCATCAATCACTACCGAGCCACCTATATAATTACAAGCGGCATCTTTACCCACACGGTTCACGCCTATCACAAAGCATTGGTTCTCGATGGCACGTGCCTTGAGTAGGGTTTGCCAAGCATCCTGACGCTTCTCGGGCCAGTTGGCTACGTAGATGATGGCATCGTAATCGCCACGCGAACGCGAAAACACCGGGAATCGCAAATCGTAGCACACCTGCAACAAGAAACGCACACCACACCACTCTACTACCACACGGCGATCGCCTGGCACGTAATCCTTAGTCTCGCCGGCAAACGTAAACAAATGGCGCTTATCGTAATAGTCGTACTTGCCATCAGGATGCATAAAAATCAAGCGGTTACGCAACTGTCCCTCTTGATCCTTGGTAGCCACACTACCCACAACGGCAGCATTATGCAGCATGGCCTGGTACGCCATCCACTGCAACATAAAGTGAGCCTGAGCACCCACCCCACCTACATAGCCCTCGGCCATAAAACCTGTGGCAAAGGTTTCTGGCAACACATACAGATTGGCATCCGGCTGCTGATTTAACAACGGATTAAGACGGTCCATATTATTTAAAAAATTGCTACTGGGTATATCGTGTTGTACAATAGCTATCTTCATTTTATTCATACCTTATTTATATAATGTGGCAGCAAAGATACAAAAAAAACTAAAGGTTTCCAAGCAATAAGTGTAAAATTACAATAATTTTTTGCTCCAAATCAAATAATTATTCCGAAACCGTGATTAGTTTCGGAATAATTTTGTATCTTTGCCCCCAAATTTAACGTTTTTCAATTAATTATTCATTATGAACGACAACAAAGTTATGAACATGGCAGCGGATAACATCCGTATCCTTGCTGCTTCGATGGTTGAAAAGGCAAAGTCGGGGCACCCCGGCGGTGCTATGGGTGGTGCTGATTTCATCAACACCCTTTACAGTGAGTTCCTGGTTTACGATCCCGAGAATCCCGCATGGGAGGGTCGCGACCGCTTCTTCCTCGACCCAGGTCACATGGCTCCAATGCTTTACAGCCAGCTTGCCCTGATTGGTAAGTATACACTCGAGGATTTGCAGTGGGGTTCTGTAACTCCTGGTCACCCCGAGCGCGAGATTGAGCGCGGCATCGAGAACACCTCTGGTCCTCTTGGTCAGGGTCACTGTTTCGCTGTAGGTGCTGCTATCGCCGCTAAGTTCCTGAAGGCTCGTCTGGGCAACGTCATGAACCAGACTATCTACGCATACATCAGCGATGGTGGTGTGCAGGAGGAGATTTCACAGGGTGCTGGTCGTATCGCTGGTAACCTGGGACTCGACAACCTCATCATGTTCTACGACGCAAACGATATTCAGCTCTCTACCAAGACCGAGGTGGTTACCTGCGAGGATACCGCCAAGAAGTACGAGGCATGGGGCTGGTTTGTACAGAAGATTAACGGTAACGATGTTGATCAGATTCGCGAGGCCATCAAGAAGGCTCAGGTCGTAAGGCTGACAACAGCTCATACGAGAGCAACTGCGCTACTCACGGTGCTCCTCTCGGTGGCGATGCTTACATCAACACCATGAAGAACCTGGGTGCCGATCCTGAGAACCCATTCCAGATCTTCCCCGAGGTTCAGGAGATGTACGCTAAGCGTGCCGAGGAGCTGAAGAAGATTGTTGCTGAGCGCTACGCCGAGAAGGCTGAGTGGGCTAAGGGTCACCCCGAGCAGGCCAAGCAGCTTGAGGAGTGGTTCAGCGGCAAGGCTCCAAAGATTGACTGGAGCAAGGTTGAGCAGAAGGCTGGTGCCGCTACTCGTGGTGCAAGTGCTACTGTACTGTCAGCTCTGGCTGAGCAGGTTCCCAACATGATTTGTGCTTCTGCCGACCTGAGCAACTCAGATAAGACCGACGGTTTCTTGAAGAAGACTCACGACCTGGTTCGTGGCGACTTCAGCGGTGCCTTCTTCCAGGCTGGTGTAGCCGAGCTCACCATGGCTTGCTGCTGCATCGGTATGGCTCTGCACGGTGGTGTTATCCCCGCTTGCGGAACCTTCTTCGTATTCTCTGATTACATGAAGCCTGCCGTGCGTATGGCTGCCCTGATGGAGCTGCCTGTTAAGTTCATCTGGACTCACGATGCCTTCCGTGTAGGTGAGGATGGTCCTACCCACGAGCCTGTTGAGCAGGAGGCACAGATCCGCCTGATGGAGAAGCTGAAGAACCACCACGGTAAGAACTCTGTATTGGTAGTTCGTCCTGCCGATGCCGAGGAGACCACCGTTTGCTGGCGCATGGCTATGGAGAATGTTGATACTCCTACAGCCCTCATCTTCTCTCGTCAGAATATCGACATGCTGCCCGAGGGCAACGACTACAACCAGGCCACTAAGGGTGCTTATGTTGTAGCTGGTTCAGACGAGAATTTCGATGTAATCCTGTTGGCTTCAGGTTCTGAGGTTTCTACTCTCGAGGCTGGTGCTAAGCTGCTCCGCGAGGATGGCGTTAAGGTTCGCGTGGTTAGCGTTCCTTCTGAGGGCCTGTTCCGCAGCCAAAGCAAGGAGTATCAGCAGAGCGTACTGCCCGCTGGTGTTAAGAAGTTCGGCTTGACCGCTGGTCTGCCCGTTATGGGGTCTGGAGAGCTTCGGTTTCTCAGCTCCTTACAAGGTGCTCGACGAGAAGCTCGGCTTCACCGGAGAGAATGTTTACAAGCAGGTTAAAGCCCTTCTTGGATAAATAATTTGGCACGGATTACACGGATTTCACGGATTTTCTCACGAATATAATTAATCCGTGTTAATCTGCGTAATCCGTGCCTCTTAAAATATAACGACTATGGAAGTAAAGACAGTTGGAGTTGCTTGCGATCACGCAGGCTTCGCTTTAAAGCAGTTTGTACTCCAGTACCTGGAGGAGAAGGGTTACCCCGTTAAAGACTATGGTACATGGAGTGATGCGAGTGTAGATTATCCCGACTTTGGTCACGCACTGGCCGAGGGTATCGAGAGTGGCGAGGTTTATCCTGGTATTGCCATCTGTGGCAGTGGCGAGGGTATCGCAATCACCCTGAACAAGCACCAGCAGGTGCGCGCCGGACTGTGCTGGATTCCTGAGATTGCCCATCTCATCCGTCAGCACAACGATGCCAACGTACTGGTAATGCCAGGCCGTTTCATCGATAACAACATGGCTCGCAAGATTATGGACGAGTTCTTTACCGCCAGCTTCGAAGGTGGCCGCCACCAGAAGCGCGTGGATAAAATCCCCGTACAGAAATAATTTAAACACAGAGGTACAGAGATACAGAGGTTTAATTTTTTGATGGATTAGCAATTCAAAAAAACTCTGTTCCTCTGTATCTCTGTGTTTTTTAATTCTTAATATCGTACTTGCTTTTTCGCTTATCAGCCTTGCGGGGCTTGCCTACTCCGTGGAATCCCATGTGAGGCGTTTTCACACCTTGATAGCCCGCATGGCGCTGACGGATGCGCTGCACGTAATCAACCGTTTCCGAACCACGCATATAACCATACTTCACAATCGGGTCGTTATAATATCGTGGCTGACTGAGCTTCAGCACATAAGGCGCCACCTCGTTCCAACGGTGTGGGTTATGCCCGTCGCGCTTTGCTAAGTTCATGGCATCGCGAATATGGTGCGCACCACCATTATAAGCAGCCAGCACAAAGTTGGTACGCTCGTACTGGTCGCGCACATCCGAGAAGGTATTCTGCAACTGTCCGATATATTTCACCGCTGCACGGATATTGGCCTCGGGCTCGTACAACTGGCTGCGTGGCACACCTAAGTGGTCGGCTGTGCCAGGCATAATCTGCATCAGACCCTTAGCACCTGCAAACGATACGGCACGAGGGTCGAAAGTCGACTCCTGATAACACTGGGCAGCCAGCAATCGCCAGTCCCAACGCACATCACGGGCATACGTCATAAAGTAGCTGTCGTAATGCGATACCACACCGCCCTTGGCATCCAGCATGGGCGAGAAAATACGGCGATGCACCTTACGCACCGTCAGCAAGTCGTTCTCCTCCTTCTGCACAGCCGCTATCAGCTCTGGGCGATACCAGGTGCGCAACTCCTTCATCAGGTCGTTCTTAGCTGTATCGGCCTCAATATGTCCCGGTGTGGGCCAAGCCACAATGTCCACCTCGCCCTCGGCAAAACGTTTTACCAACTCCATACTGTCGCGATACACTTCTACACGAAGGCGCACACCCAGTGAGTCGGCAAATCGCTGACAAATCAAAAACTGCGTACCCAGGTACTTACCATGATACTCGTAGTAGGTAGTTGGTCCGCTGGTGGTTGCCATAATCAGCTCGCCACTGGTTTGAATATCGTGCAGGTCGAACTCGTCGGTAGTGGGTATCGTATCGCCTACCACACCCCAGGGGGCCACCACCTGTTCCTGCTTCTTCTCGAAACAAGATGCAAGCCGCTCCAAAACCGACATATTTATACCATTTTTGCATCAATCTGCAGCATTTTGTTAGTAAAAACGGTGCAAAGGTACTACTTTTTGGTCAGTAATGGCACTTATTTCGCGAAAAAGTTGTATTTTTGCACCCGATATTTTTTAGATTTAACGATATGTTAAGAATTGCAGTACAATCAAAAGGACGTCTGTTCGAGGACACCATGAACCTGTTGTCAGAGGCTGACATCAAGGTTAGTGCCTCAAAACGCACCTTGCTGGTGCAGTCGTCCAACTTTCCGCTGGAGGTTCTTTACCTCCGCGATGATGACATCCCACAGAGTGTAGCCAGTGGAGTGGCTGACATCGGTGTAGTGGGCGAAAACGAGTTTGTTGAGCGTGGCGAAGATGCTGATATCATCTCACGTCTCGGCTTCTCAAAATGCCGCCTCTCGCTGGCCATTCCCAAAGAGATCGACTACAAGGGAGTAGAGTGGTTCAACGGCAAGAAGATTGCCACCAGCTACCCCGAAATCCTTCGACATTTCCTTGATCAGCATCATATTCATGCCGAAATCCATGTCATCACAGGTAGCGTAGAGATCAGCCCGGGCATTGGTCTGGCCGATGCTATCTTTGATATCGTATCATCAGGCTCTACCCTGGTGAGCAATAATCTGCGCGAAGTTGAGATTGTAATGCAGAGTGAGGCTCTGCTGATTGGCAACAAGCAGATGAGCGACGAGAAGAAAGCCATCCTCGAGCAGATGCTGTTCCGCTTTAAGGCCGTAAAGGATGCCGAGGACAAGAAGTATGTACGTATGAACGCCCCCAAGGCCCGCCTGCAGGAGATTATCAACGTGCTGCCAGGCCTGAAGAGCCCCACCATCATCCCTCTGGCTGATGAGGAGTGGTGCTCGGTTCACACTGTACTCGATCAGAAGCAGTTCTGGGAGATTATTGGCAAACTGAAGGAAATGGGCGCCCAGGGCATTCTGGTTACCCCAATCGAAAAAATGATATTATGATTATTATTCGAAATCCTGAACGTAGCGAGTGGGCTAAGATTGTAGAGCGTCCGCACTTGGATGTTTCGCAGCTCAACGACACCGTAGCATCGGTTCTGGCTGATGTGAAGAAACGTGGCGATGATGCCGTGAAGGGCTACGAGCTGAAGTTCGACCACGTAGATCTGCCTACACTGGCAGTAAGCGAGGCCGAGATGAACGAAGCCGAAGCGCTGGTAAGTGCCGATCTGAAAGCAGCCATCCAGGTAGCTCACTACAATATCAAGACCTTCCACGAGTCGCAGCAGTTCAAGGGCAAGAAGATTGAGACACAGCCCGGCGTGGTTTGCTGGCAAAAGAGTGTAGCCATCCAGAAGGTTGGTTTGTACATTCCCGGCGGCACCGCCCCACTCTTCTCAACCGTGCTCATGCTGGCCACACCAGCTAAGATTGCTGGCTGCGAGGAGATTGTGCTCTGCACCCCTCCAGGTCGCGATGGTAAGGTAAATCCCGCCATCTTAGTAGCAGCCCGCATTGCAGGTGTAAGCAAGATATTCAAGGCAGGTGGCGTACAGGCCATCGGCGCCATGGCTTATGGTACCGAGAGCGTGCCCAAGGTATATAAGATTTTTGGTCCTGGCAACCAGTATGTAATGGCCGCCAAGCAGCAGGTTAGTCTGCACGACGTGGCTATCGACATGCCCGCCGGTCCATCCGAGGTGTGCGTTATCGCCGATAAGCATGCCAACATCGAGTTTGTAGCTGCCGATTTGCTGTCGCAGGCCGAGCATGGTATCGACTCGCAGGTATTCCTCATCACCACCTCCGAGCAGGTGATTCTCGACGTACAGGCCGAGGTGAACCGTCAGCTGGATCTGCTGCCCCGTAAGGAGATGGCTGCCAAGGCACTCGACAACAGTCGCTTGGTACTGGTTAACAGTCTGCAGGAGGCTATCGACCTCTCGAATGCCTACGCCCCCGAGCACCTCATTCTGCAGGTAAAGGATTATAATAAGGTGGCCAGCAAGGTGGTTAACGCAGGTAGCGTGTTCCTGGGCGAGTATGCCTGTGAGAGCGCAGGCGACTATGCCAGCGGCACCAATCACACCCTGCCCACCCATGGTTATGCCACTGCCTACAGCGGTGTAAATCTGGATAGTTACTGTCGCAAGATAACCTTCCAGCACCTTACCGAGGATGGTATCCGCAGCATCGGTCGCGCTGTAGAACTCATGGCCGAAGCCGAACAGCTGGAGGCACACGCTAACGCGATGCGCGTACGCATGCGCTCAGTTGATAATTGATAATTGACAATTATGAAATCGCTTCAAGAATTAACAAGAAAGAATATATGGAACCTGGCGCCTTACAGCAGTGCTCGCAATGAGTATGCCGGTAGAGAGGCACGCGTATTTCTCGATGCCAACGAGAATCCATACAACGCGCCTTATAACCGCTACCCCGACCCACTGCAGCTGGAGCTGAAGGCTGCCATCGCCAAGGTTAAAGGCGTGCCTGCCCAGTGCATCTTCGTGGGCAACGGTAGCGACGAGGCCATCGACCTGCCCTATCGTTGTTTCTGCGAGCCCGGTGTTGATAACGTAGTTGCCATCGAGCCCACCTACGGCATGTACAAGGTGTGCGCCGATATCAACAATGTAGAGTATCGCCCAGTGCTTTTAGATGAGCACTATCAGATTACTGCCGACAAGCTGTTGGCTGCTACCGACGCCCATACCAAGATTATCTGGCTGTGCACCCCAAACAACCCCACCGGCAACTGCCTGGTGCGCGAAGAGGTGATAAAGGTGATTGAACAGTTCGACGGACTGGTGATTGTAGACGAGGCTTACAGCGATTTCGCCTCGCAGAAGCCCCTGCGTGCCGAGTTAGGCAAGTACCCAAATATGATTGTGCTCAACACCATGTCGAAGGCATGGGGCTGCGCCGCTATCCGTCTGGGCATGGCTTTCGCATCAGAAGGCATCATCGACATTTTTAATAAGGTGAAGTATCCCTACAATGTCAACCTGCTCACCCAGCAGCAGGCACTCAAGGCATTGCAGGACCCATTCGAAGTAGATGGTTGGGTAAAGATTCTGAAGGAGGAGCGCGGCCGCGTGATGCAGGCATTCAGCATACTGCCTATCTGCGAGCAGGTGTACCCCACCGATGCCAACTTCTTCCTGGCTAAAATGACCGATGCCACCAAGATTTACAACTACTTGGTTGATCAGGGCATCATTGTTCGCAACCGCACCCGCGTGCAACTCTGCCAGAACTGTCTGCGCATCACCATCGGCACCAAGACCGAAAACAGCGAGTTGATTGCCGCCCTGCGTCAGTACTAGTATCAGGCCGCGGCCCTAAATACCAAAACACCCCGCCTCAACAAATTGAAGCAGGGTGTTTTTTTATGCTTGCTCGGTTACGAAACAGACCATGAGGCCGTTGGTGATGGTGGGACGAATTGTTATTCTACTAATTCGAAATGTTGATAGTCCTTACACGTGGTCCAGTCGCCACCCCACTCGAAACCGGCCTCGATGAAGAGCTTGAAGCAGAGATCGTCGTGGTCTATCTTGTAGGGGAAGTCCCAGTCGCGGTTGCAATAGGCCTCTGCCGTGGCGGGCTGGACAAACAATGTGCCATCATCGCGCACCTTATAATAGGGGTTGTAGAGCGTATTGATGTCGATGGCCAAACCGCGGGCATGCTTCGACAGATTGGCAGAGCCAGCGATACTTCGATAACAGAAACACGACGAGTTGTTGTCGCGCATCTGTGTCTCGTCGTCGGCATCATACACATCGGGCAACAGCATGCGCTGGATGGGATATTTGGCATCGAACAGCTTTCGCAGAATACCAGCCACGCAGTCGGCTATCTGCTTGTTGCACACCATCTCGCCCACGTGCATACGGTTGTCGTAGTCCCAATGCAGAGCGCGTACATGGCGCAGGTCATCGCGACCGATATAGGGGTTCTCCTTGTAGGTTTTGCCCTGCATGCGCTCCCAAACGTCGTCGGGTATCGGTTCTGCAGCAAAACACTTGTCGATACCGCCGTAGGCTTCTACAGCCTCAGCACTTACGATTTTACCGGCCTGCCACTTGGTTAGCGGCGCGACATTGGTCAAAGCACGATTATCACTATTACCACACGACACCAACGTGCCTGCGCCGCATATTGTTAGGATGGCGGCAAGCATCCATTTACTCATTCTCTTCATGATCAGATTGTTTATAAGTTATTATTATCAGTACTGTTCTTCGTGGTCGTACTGCGAGGGTATGTGGCGTATCAACTTGTGGGCCGCAGCCTGAGCCATGGCCTCGTAGGCACGCTCGCTGGGGTGCAGGTGGTCGCCACTGTCAAAACCATCGGCAAAGGCCTTGGGATTGGTGGTGCTGCGCACGGCAGCATCAAAATCTATGCAACCATCAAAAATATCCGACGAGCGCAACCACTCGTTAAACTCGCTGCGCATGGCGTCGCGTTTCTCGTTATAGGTACGCCAGCCATAGATGGGCAGCAACGTGCCGCTCCACACCTTAAGCCCCATGGCCTTGGCGGGCTTTACGTAGATATCCTCTACCCCACGCTGCATCTCATCAACAGTAGGCAGATCGCTCCAAGGGCGGAAGGGGTTAACATCCTGGCCCACGGGGTGGATGATATCGTTGATGCCGTGCTGGATAATCACGTCGGTAGCACCTGCCACATTCATCTCGATGGGGAAACGGGTGGCCCCCTTCAGGCCGTAAGCCTGATAGGTAATACAATCGTACTGGCGCAATATACGCGTGCCACTAACGGCGCGACGGATGATGGCCACGTTGGTGCCAAAGGCCAGCTGGGCCAGATAATCGGGCCACGATTGGGCGGTAATCGAATCGCCATAGCACACTACGGCACGGTTATCGGGCGATGTGAGCACATCGATGGTATTGAGGAAGTAGAACCAGTTGGTGTGGCGTGTAAGGTCGAGCGGCAGCTCATCGGCCTCGGCAAAATCGCCATAAGCATAAAAACCCTTCGACAGCGGACCGGTAATCAGCGTGCCGCTATTCATCTGGGTGTAATCGGCCATATACATGCTTACATCGATGGTATCGCCACGGTGCACAGCGTAGCTGATGGCATCGCTCTCGGTTTCCTTTCCAGGCTGCAGTGTAACGCTGGTAGCACCACCAAAGGTAATGGGCGTGTGGCCCACAAACACCTTAGTGAGTGTTACAGGTTCGGTGCCTGTAAGATTAGAGAAACGGAAACGCAAGGCACTACCGGCAAACGGCATGCGCACGGGATAACGCAACGTAAGATTCTTGGCATAAACGGCCTCGCGACGGTCGGTAATCGAGGTGGCATTACCCCAACAGGCCACCCACTTTAAATCGGTATTACTCATTTTCATTATGTATACGGTTATACTGCATTATGCAATGCCTAAAAGTTCGATCTCGAATATAAGTGTTGAGCCGCCAGGAATGCCGGGCTGCGAAAACTTACCATAGCCCATTTCGGCTGGGATGTACAATTCCCACTTATCGCCGATATGCATTTGCTGCATGGCGATAATCCAACCCTCGATAAGGTCGCACAAGCGACAAGCCAAAGGTGCACCGCCACGACTGCTATCAAACTTTTTGCCGTTGATAGTCCAACCTGTATAGTGGGCAGTAATAATGCTGCGCACCGTAGGTGTAGCACTATCTTGATTGCCCTCGCTCAACACCTTATAATATATACCCTTTGGCAAAGCCTTTACACCCTGCTCCTTGGCCTTTGCCTCTAACCAATCCTTGTTGGCCTGTATGTACTCTCGTTTTGCCATATTATAATTCGTAAATGTAGTATTCTTAATATATCAAGTGTTTCATGGGATGTCCGCCCCACTGGTTATCGTTTGCATACCTGAAGCCTACCGAGGTGTATAATGCCTGGCCTGCGGGATTACCCTTATCAACCAAAAGACCTACACACGGCAAGCCCATACGGTTGGCCCTTTCCTTAGTAGCCAACAGCAGCTTGCGGGCGATACCCTGTCGGCGATAATCGGGCAGCACGGCCAATGAGTCGAGATAAAGTTCGCCAGCCTGCGTTTCATCATCCATACCCGAATGGTCCTTGCCCAGCTGCTGTTTGGCAGCCTGGATAAAGGCGCGGCGCAATTGGTGCAGATGTGCGCCATCGTAGCTAACCGATATGCCCACTACCCTATCGCCATCCATCGCCACCAGCGTGTTACGATAGCTGTACTGCGAGTCATCGTGCTCAACCAGCATAGTCATCATCTGGCGAAAATCGTCCAATCCGCGGCCTTCGCCACAGAAGTACAGACAACACTCGTCGGTCATGGCCGTCATTATCAAACTGGCTATCGCTGCTGCCTGGCTCTCGACTGCTTCTCTTATCTCAATCATTGTAAATTACACGTACAGTAACACCTTTTGTTAAAACTTGGCACAAAGATAGCTATTATTCTTCATTTTTAAGTATCTTTACACGCAAATTTAGTATCTTTGCATCCAAGTTTACAATACTTTAAGAAAAAAATGATTGAAATAGGATTGAAACATACAAGCGAGTTGACGGTTACCGATGCTGTTACCGCTATCAAGATGGGATCGGGCGATATGCCTGTTCTGGCCACTCCTGCCATGATGGCCCTGATGGAGAATGCGGCTATGCTTGCTGTGGCCGACGAACTGCCCGAAGGTTGCACCACCGTTGGTGGTCATATAGAATCGTCGCATCTGAAACCATCGAAGATTGGCGACAAGGTATCAGCAACAGCCCAGGTAACCAAGGTTGATGGTAAGAAGATTGAGTTTAAGGTGGCAGCCTATTCGGGCGATGCATTGCTTGGCGAGGGTACACACCTGAGATTTATTGTTGACAGAGAACGTTTTATATCAAAGTTAGGATAGATGGAACAGCAAATTGATAAGTACACCAAGGAAATTTATTTTGCCGGTGGCTGCTTTTGGGGAACCGAGCATTTCTTTAAGCAGATTGAGGGCGTGGTTGCAACCGAAGTTGGATTTGCCAACGGACACACCGAGAACCCTACATATAAAGAGGTATATACTGATAAAACAGGCTTTGCCGAGACCGTGTTGGTGCGATACAATCCCGATGTGGTAAGTCTTGAATTCCTGTTGCAGATGTTCTTTAAGGCCATCGACCCAACCAGTCTGAACAAGCAGGGCCACGATGAGGGCACCCGCTATCGCACAGGCGTGTATTATACCGATGCAGCCGATCTGCCCGTTATCGAGCAGGCATTTGCCGAGGAACAGAAGAATTATGATCAGCCCCTGGCCGTAGAGAAACTGCCGCTGCAGAACTTCTACACAGCCGAGGAGTATCATCAGGACTATCTCGACAAGAATCCTGATGGCTACTGTCATCTGCCCCTCGAGTTATTCAAGTTTGCAAAACAAGCCAAAGATAAAAAACGAAACAATGGCTTGGAAACTGAAATATCGCTGTAGGCAGTGCGGCTACGAAGCCGAGGTATACGAAGGGCGTGGTTTGTTCCGCCAGGAGATAACGGCGATGACATGCCCCGACTGCCAAACCATCCAGAATATTGTGGTTGGTGGCATTATTGCCGACGTGGCGCCATCGTACCGAAGCGAGGTGGGGCGCCTGTGCTTGCAATGTGGCAGCGATAACATCAAGCTATGGGACAAGCACACCTGTCCCAAGTGTCAAGGCGAGATGGAGCCTACTGGCGAGAAAGAGTTTTGGACGTAAAATATATTGTGGATAGAAACATCATCGAGAAATATGAAGCATATTGCATTTACATTCATAATGGCAGCCTTGTTATTATGCTCATGCCATCATAACCAGATTACACAAGAAATGGCTTTAGAGGGCGTGAGCAACTATTGCCATCAGGAGTACGACTGGAGCGCTGCAAAGGATAACCCTGATATCATGTACGTGCAGATGGGCGAAGAAACCGACTCTGCGTATCAGGTAGTATTCCGAAGCTATACAGGCGCTTTTGTGCATTTCTATGTAGATAAAGCAAGTGGCACCACCAAAATGGTTGAGAAAGTGCCCTCCCTCAATATCGAGGAGCAAGCTGGCACCATCAACCTATTTGATTATCTTAAGAGGCACGCGCAAACAGGAGGTGCCGACAAGTGTGAAACAGGTGATTGCTGACATCGACGATACGGAAGCCCCAAAGAGAACGGTAATACGTTTACGGCTCTGAGCGAGGAGGGACATCCTGAACTACAGTAGTGTTGGTAGGCGAAAACCTCGGGTATTAATTTTACTATCTTTGCCGTAGCTTTTAATATGTTTTGTGAAATGACAGACCAAATTATATGAAAACAGAGAAAGAAAAGTGATAAAAAACCTACATATTAAGCAAGGACATTAGTGTCCCGTTAAAATGGGACACTAATGAAATGGTATTAATGTTTGGTGAAACACAAATCTCATTGCCCAAAAATAACATAATGATAACATACGCTTAACCAATCTTTTTCTTGAGAGTACCTATCTTTGCACCATCAAATAAACAACTATTAAAAGACATAAGCAGAATATAACATGTACGACATATTGAGGCTATATGGGGGACTTAGAATCAGATGCCTGTGGCGGATGATTAGGGAGCTGAAACTCGCGGCTGTTCCCGCCCTGTTGCTCCTTATGTTATTGGGAGTGATAACATGGAAAGAATTGGGGACGGCTCCCGTCTATTATAGCGTGCTGGTTGATGTAACCCTGCTATTGGCCTGGCACCTCACGCGCAGCGATAGCGTGTTTCTCTGCTCCATCTTTTGCGAAAGACGTACGAAGATGTTGTTCTTCGCGGAATACACGCTTCTGTCCGCCCCTTTCCTGTGTTTCTTCCTCTATCGTAACGCACCTTGGGCTGTAGCCATCGTTCTACTGGCATTGGTGATCGTGTGCTTCTTGCCTTGCGGAGGCATCTCCTTGCGCCTGCCCACATGCCCGTGTCTGGCCTCCGGCAGTTACGAATATCATCGGGCAGCGCGCCTCACGCTCCCCCTACTCTTGCCACTCATGGCGGCAGGAGCCATTGGTGCCTACATCGGCAACCGCCATCTGGTCATCGGCGTCAGTATGATAGCCGTTTCTGTCTTCAGCATGTTGATGATGCGCGAGTGGCATATGGAGTATCTGTTTCATTACAAGAGTGCTGCGAGGTTTCTCCTGCTGAAATTGCTGTTTGCCCTGAGAAATGCGTGCATCATCTTTCTGCCTTTTATCGTATGTCTGCTACTTGTTGCCCCCAGTTGGTCGCAGTTGCTTTTAGGCGAATCCTACTGCCTTGGTGCAAGTCTTCTGCTGTTTCAAGTAGAGATGCTTTGCTTCGTAAGCGGCGGAACCAACAGTGGCAACGATCTCATATCAGCCCTTGTGTATGTGGCCTTGAATGTCATTTTCTGCGTGTCGGCACTGGTGCCACAGGCCTTAGTGCTCTCCGTCATCGTGTCCGTCATGCTGGCCTATCATGCCTATTTAGTAATCAAGAAATATAAATGATGATTGAAATCAGGAACTTAACAAAGAAATATCGTGAGCTCACGGTCATCGACAACTTCTGCCACTCGTTTGATGGCGGCAAGGTGTATGGCATCATGGGCGAGAACGGCGCAGGCAAGAGCACGCTGTTCAGATGTATTGCCGGAATCGAGTCGTATGACGGTTCAGTCGTCGTCAACGAGAACAAGCAGATTGGTTACATGAACGATACGCCCTTCTACTACTCTTACGTCACAGGCATGGAACACATCGAGTTCTGTCTGCGTGCCAAGGGTAAGACCATCAACCGAGACGAGATTGAGCAGTTGAATGAGAAGTTCGCCCTGCCGCTCCAGAGATACGCCAGCAGATACTCCTTAGGCATGAAAAAGCGCCTGATGCTGCTGACGTTGATGCTGCAGGACAACGACATCGTCATCATGGACGAACCCTTCAACGGCATCGATCTTGCCGGAACAATCATCCTAAGACAGTGGCTCAAGGACCTAAAGGCCCAGGGCCGTTGCGTCATCCTTTCCTCACATATCGTTGCTTCCATCGCTGACATCTGCGACGAGATGACCTACATCCACCAGGGAAAGGCCGTCTGCGACTTCTCAGGTATGTCAGCAGCATCTATCGAGCAATATATCATGGAAGAATTCCTATCATCGCATGCACCAGGGGCACCATTTGCCTCTTATAGTTTCTAAGCGACACCCTCGGACGACATGTCACGATGCAATGTCTGTCTTTGAGCCAGCACCGGATTTCCCTATGAACTCGCTGGGTGTAAGTCCCGTGATACCAGAATTTTCGCCTGATTGATAACGTAGTTGTGGATGTAGCCAATAGCTGTGCCACCAGTTGCCTTGTGGACAATATCGCCAAAATAACGAGGCGAATAAGCCAGTTCGAAAGCGCACCAAGCGACGGTAGGCAAACCCTGCATCAGCTGACGGTTCTCACGAAAATAGGTTTGAAGCAAGTTGTGAAAGCGCACCAAGCGACGGTAGGCAAACCCTGCATCAGCTGACGGTTCTCACGAAAATAGGTTTGAAGCAAGTTGTGAAAGCGCTTCAGCAGGTCAGCCTCTCCCTTGTCCTCTTCGAAAAGCTGGCGCTGATAGATACGATTACAGTATTCCAGTATCAGGCGCAGATAAGCCAGCAGCACGCTTCGGAGTGAAGGTGAATCCTCGTGCGTCTGCAACTCTTGTCGCATCTGTGCCACCAACTGCGTGATGCTGAGCCATTCGTCGGGCTCCATGCGCAGCGAACCATCAAAGAAATACGAGAAGAACTGATAGCGGTCTATCTGGCGTTCCAGTTCAGTGCCGTGCAACAG
>CADAOD010000047.1 GCA_902789415.1 uncultured Prevotellaceae bacterium | reverse complement strand
ATTAGCCATATCCTTCACTACATCGTCGATACGTGGATCGCCCTGGTGCTTCTGGAACGACTCGAGCAGGTCGAGCTCTGAGTTCTCCTCGATTTCAACATCGAGATCATACAGGGCACGGATAGGAGCGTTACAAGCCAGAAAGTTGTTTGGACGAGGACCGAAGCTGATAATCTTCAGGTTCTGCAGACCAACGATAGCGCGAGCGATGGGCAGGAACTCGTGGATGAGCTCTGCACAGTGGTCGGCATCACCAACTGGCTCCTCTGGGATATAAGCACGAGTCTTACGCAGAGAGAGAGCGTGGCTGGCATTCAGCATACCACAGTAAGCATCGCCACGACCATCAATCAGGTCGTTCTGAGTTTCCTCGGCAGCAGCACAGAACATAGCTGGGCCATTGAAATACTTAGCCAGCATGGTCTCAGAAATCTCAGGACCGAAGTTACCAAGATATACACAGAGTGCATTACATCCTGCCTTATTGATATCCTCGAGGGCCTGCTGCATGTGGATTTCGCTCTCAACAATGCAGATAGGGCACTCGTAGATGCCATCCTTACCGAATTTCTTCTCATACGCAGCGATAACAGCCTTACGACGGTTAACAGCTAATGACTCAGGAAAACAGTCGCGAGATACAGCGACGATTCCAACTTTAATTTTAGGTACGTTGTTCATATTAAAATGAGTTTGTTAATAAAGTAATGATTTTCGTTTCAAGCCACAAAATTATAATTTAATCTCGAAACAACCAAGAAATTTAGAAAAAATAACAGCGAATGATACAATTCTAATATATGGATGATACATTTAAAATATATTTTTGTTATCTTTGCAAACGTAATGGAACAGTTAAGAGACAAATACGAAAGATTTAAAGTTTGGCAGATAAAGCCTCACGAGGTAGGCAAACTATCGGCCGAGAAGCATGTGTGCGCTACTTGCGGCACAGAGTTTCATGGCAACTATTGTCCGCGATGCGGCCAGCGCGCCACCATCGGCAGATATTCGTTCAAATCGGCATTTTTGTTGTTTTTGGACGTCTGGGGATTGGGCAATCGCGGCATGTTTCGAGCCATCCGCGACCTGCTGTTCCGTCCCGGCTATATGATTCGCGACTATCTCAGTGGCATGCAGATGGCGTATTTCCCTCCGTTCAAGATGTTCTTCCTGCTCATAGCCCTCTCTGTGCTGGTAGATTCGGGATTCAATATCAAGATGCAAAACAATATCAAGCGTCAGAAGGAAGATATAGTGAAAACCTTTGATAAAAATAATAACACCGATTCCATTGTGTCTGCCCAGAAGATGACAGCCCAAAACATAATTCGCAAAGATACTATCAATCTGAAGGGGAAACAGATTACTATAGAGAAAACAGGAGATAATGCTGTAAAATTAGACGGACAAGATATCAACCTAAAAATTTTGGACAACATAAAAGGTATATCCAAATGGATGCTGGATAATCAAACACTCTTACAACTCATATGGCTGATACTCCTCTCAGGGCCGCTATATCTGTTTTTCGTCCATAATCCACGCATTCCAGACATACGCTATTCTGAATTCTTCGTGGCGATGGTGTATATCACAAATATGATGACAATTATATCAATAATCTGCAATTTCTTCTTCCCCGGTCATGCCATCTTTGATATATTGATCGCTATTCTCACGCTCGTCCCGCTTCATCAACTGTCGGGATTCAGCTACAAGCGCACCTTCCTGAAGGTGGTAGGAGCCTTTGTCGTACTGATAATAGGCCTCATTGCCATATCAGTAATCTTGGGCTTATTGACGTATTTCATCATCGAACACGTAATTTGATTTAATTTATTGGTTTTTCTTTTGGTGTTCTGCTTACTAATTTGTATCTTTGCACCCGCATAAATAATGTACGGAAACAAAAATAATATATAGATACAATGGATTACAATTTCAGAGACATCGAACAGAAATGGCAGAAGCGATGGGTTGAGAATGGCACCTATCGTGTGGTGGAAGACAAGAACAAGAAAAAATTCTATGTACTGAACATGTTCCCCTATCCATCAGGAGCTGGTTTGCACGTAGGACACCCACTTGGCTATATCGCCAGTGACATCTATGCCCGCTACAAGCGTCAGCAGGGTTATAACGTACTGAACCCCATGGGTTACGATGCTTACGGACTGCCTGCCGAGCAGTATGCTATCCAGACAGGTCAGCACCCTGAGAAGACCACCTTCGATAACATTAACCGTTATCGCTCGCAGCTGGATAAAATCGGTTTCAGTTTCGATTGGGAGCGCGAGGTGCGCACTTGTGATCCTATCTACTACAAGTGGACCCAGTGGGCTTTCCAGCGCATGTTTAAGAGCTACTTCAGCACTTCATCGCACAAGGCCCAGCCTACCATTAAGCTCATTGAGCACTTTGAGCTGATGGGTACCGAGAACTGTAATGCCCTTGGTACAGAGGAACTGCACTTTACTGCTGCCGAGTGGAACGCCTTCTCGGAGAAGAAAAAGCAGGAGGTACTGATGAACTATCGTATAGCTTATCTGGCTGAGACAATGGTTAACTGGTGCCCTGCTCTTGGTACCGTATTGGCCAACGACGAGGTAATCAACGGTGTAAGCGAGCGTGGTGGTTATCCTGTAGAGCAGAAGAAGATGCGCCAGTGGTGCTTGCGTGTATCAGCTTACGCACAGCGACTGCTTGACGGACTTGATACTATCGACTGGACCGACTCGCTGAAGGAAACCCAGCGCAACTGGATTGGTCGTTCAGAGGGTACTGAGGTTGAGTTTAATGTAGCTGATAGCGATAAGCACTTTACCATCTTTACCACTCGTGCCGATACAATGTTTGGTGTTACCTTCATGGTACTGGCTCCAGAATCAGATCTCGTAGCCGAGCTGACAACTGCCGACCAGAAGGCTGCAGTAGATGAGTATCTGGCATATGTAAAGAAGCGCACAGAGCGTGAGCGCCAGATGGACCACAAGGTAACAGGTGTGTTCTCGGGTAGCTACGCCATTAATCCATTTACCGACGAAAAGATCCCCATCTGGATTTCAGAATATGTACTGGCAGGTTATGGTACAGGTGCCATCATGGCTGTACCTGCTCACGACAGTCGTGACTATGCCTTTGCTAAGCACTTTAACCTGCCCATCATCCCACTGATTGAGGGTGCTGATGTAAGCGAGGAGAGCTACGATGCCAAGGAGGGTATTGTTTGCAACTCGTCATCAGCTAAGTTCAGCTTGAATGGCTTGACTGTTAAGGAGGCTATCGCAGCCACTAAGAAATACGTTACTGAGCAGGGCTTGGGCCGTGTAAAAGTTAACTACCGTTTGCGCGATGCCATCTTCTCACGTCAGCGCTACTGGGGTGAGCCATTCCCTGTTTACTATAAGGACGACATGCCTTACATGATTCCAAAGGAGTGTCTGCCTCTCGAGCTGCCTGAGATTGATGAGTACAAGCCAACCGAAAGCGGCGAGCCACCATTGGGTCGTGCAAAGATGTGGGCTTGGGATACAAAGACCGATAAGGTGGTATCGAAGGATGAGATCGATAACAAGACCGTATTCCCACTCGAGCTGAACACCATGCCTGGTTTCGCAGGTTCATCGGCCTACTATCTGCGTTATATGGACCCCAAGAACGAGCAGGCTCTTGTTAGCAAGGATGCTGATGAATACTGGCGTAACGTCGACCTGTATGTAGGTGGTACCGAGCACGCTACTGGTCACCTTATTTACTCTCGTTTCTGGAACAAGTTCCTCTTCGATTCAGGTTACAGCTGCGAGGACGAGCCATTCAAGAAGCTGGTTAACCAGGGTATGATTCAGGGTCGCTCTAACTTCGTTTATCGTATCGAGGACGAGGGTGCCGATAAGGGTAAGTTTGTTAGCTTGAACCTGAGAAAGAACTACAAGGAGACTACTCCTATCCACGTAGATGTAAACATCGTATCGGCTGATGTTCTGGACCTCGAGGCATTCAAGGCTTGGCGCCCAGATTATAACAATGCCGAGTTTATCCTCGAAGATGGCAAATACATCTGCGGATGGGCAATAGAAAAAATGTCGAAGTCGATGTTCAACGTGGTTAACCCCGATATGATTGTTGAGAAGTATGGTGCCGACACCCTGCGTCTTTACGAGATGTTCCTGGGTCCTGTTGAGCAGAGTAAGCCTTGGGATACCAACGGTATCGACGGTTGTCACCGCTTCCTCAAAAAGTTCTGGAACCTCTTCCAGAATGGATTCGACGAGGGTGCTGCTACACCAGAGAACCTGAAGAGCGTACATAAGCTTATCAAGAAGGTATCAACAGATATCGAGACATTCAGCTATAACACCTCTATCTCGGCCTTCATGATTTGCGTGAACGAGCTGAGCCAGCAGAAGTGTAAGAACAAGGAGATGCTGAAGACACTCGTTATACTGATTGCCCCATTTGCACCCCATATGGCCGAAGAGCTTTGGGAGATGCTGGGCGAGCAGGGTAGTGTATGCGACTCACAGTGGCCAAAGTGGGACGAGAAATATCTGGTTGAGAGCGAGGCCAAGCTTGGTGTTGCCTTTAACGGTAAAACTCGCTTTGATATGACTTTCCCAGCTGACGCTGACAATAAGACCATCGAGGAGGCTGTACTGGCCGATGAGCGTGCTCAGAAGTACCTCGAAGGTTTCCAGGTAGCAAAGGTTATCATCGTCCCTAAGCGTATGGTGAACATTGTTTTGAAGAAATAATGACTATCGATCACAAGATGATTTGGAATGAGGTCAAGGACTATATGTTTATAGCCCTTGGCCTTCTTCTCTATACCATCGCCTTCACAGTATTCCTGATGCCCTATCAGATTGTTGCCGGAGGCGTAACTGGTTTATCAGCTATCATTTACTACGCCACAGGTTTCCATCTTGAAAATACCTATATCATTATCAACGGCATATTGCTGGTGGTAGCTCTGAAGATATTAGGCTATAAGTTCCTGATGAAGACCATTTTTGCCATCTTTACGCTTTACTTCATGCTGAAGTTTGCGCAGGATCTTATTCCTAAGCAGGAAAATGGCTTGCCGTTCAAGCTTATGGGCGAGGGTCAGGACTTTATGTCGATGATCATCGGTTGTGTTATCACAGGTATCGCCCTGGCTACCGTATTCCTGCATAATGGCTCTACTGGTGGCACGGATATCATCGCAGCATCAGTCAACAAGTATCACAACGTGTCTTTGGGCTCTGTACTGATAGCAGCCGATTTCTGTATTATCGGTTCTTGTATGTTCTTCCCACAGTTCGGCACCTATCTGGAGCGTGCTCATAAGGTGATGTTCGGTTTCTGTGTGATGGCCATGGAAAACTACGTACTCGACTATGTGATGAACGCTCGCCGACAGTCGGTACAGTTCTTTATATTCTCTCGCAAATGGCAAGAGATAGCCAACGCTATCGGCACCCAGATGAATCATGGTGTGACTATTCTTGATGGTCATGGATGGTACACGGGTAAGCAGATGAAAGTGCTCTGCATCCTGGCCAAGAAGAACGAGAGTGTAAACATGTTCCGACTCATCAAGATGATAGACCCTAACGCCTTTGTATCACAGTCGAGCGTTATCGGTGTATATGGTGAGGGATTCGACGAAATGAAAGTAAAAATAAAAAAGGAGGATCATAAGAAAGTGAAAATAATATTTGCAACTAACAATCTTAATAAACTTACTGAAGTAAGAAAGATTCTTGGCAATAAGTTCGAAGTGCTGTCGCTTGGCGAGATAGGTTGTCACGACGACATACCTGAGAAGGGACAGACACTAAAGGATAATGCCCTGATTAAAGCCCAGTGGGTTTACGATAAATATCATGTAAACTGCTTTGCCGATGATACAGGCTTGGAAGTTGATGCCCTTGGAGGTGCACCTGGTGTTTACAGCGCCAGATATGCAGGTGGCGAAGGTCACGACTCAGAGGCTAACATGAAAAAGCTGCTCTCTGAACTCGAGAACAACGATAATCGTAAAGCCCGTTTCCGCACCGTTATCGCCCTCATTATAGATGGTAAGGTAACCACTTTTGATGGTATCGTAAACGGTGTTATTACAGAGGCCAAACGTGGTGGCGAAGGTTTTGGATACGATCCAATCTTTATGCCTGATGGCTATAACAAGACATTTGCCGAGTTGGGCACAGGTATTAAGAATAACATCAGTCATCGCGCCAAAGCTGTACAAAAGCTGGCCGATTATCTATTAAAAAGGTAGCGTATGAAGAGGTTGCTGGCCATCGTATTTACAGTATGCTATTGCTTTATGGCAACAGCACAAATAGGTACATGGCACAACTATCTGGCCTATCACGATGTTCAGCAGATATGCAAGGCCGACAACGAGTTGTTTGTGCTGGCATCAAACGGTCTTTATCAGTATAATCTTAATGATGCGAGTATCATAACCTACGATAAAGTAAACGGGTTAAGTGATACCCGCATCACTCATATAGCTTGGAATGCTAAAGCCAAGCGCTTAATAGCTATTTACGAGAACTCCAATATCGACTTGATAGAACCCGATGGCGATATCATCAACATATCAGCCCTCTATACCAAATCGATTACCGAGGATAAAACAGTAACAGCCATCGCTATCGATGATGTGTACGCTTATCTCACCACCAGTTTTGCTATCATTAAAGTAAACATGCTGAAGGCTGAGATATCAGAGACCTATACTAAGAATCACCCAGATTATCCACACGATTTGCAACCTTATCAGGATGATTACAATCAATATATCGAAACTGTATCAACCCTGAACCCAGGCGGACCAACGTATAACCGCTTCTACAAGTCGGAATTCGTTAATGGCAAGCTATATACCACAGGTGGTTATTTCCTGCCTGCAATGCCCGATAATGCCCTTCCAGGCACTATTCAGGTATACGATGGCAGCAACTGGACGCTGTATCAGGAGCAGATAAACGAGATAACAGGCTACGCTTATGTAGATATCTGCTGTATTGATGCCGATCCTAACGACCCAGAACATGTGTTTGCCGGAGGTAGATGCGGACTCTACGAATTTAAGAACGGTAAGCTTATTACCTATTATAATAAGGATAACAGTCCGCTGATGGCTGCCATCGACAGAGGTAAGCAACTTGGTAACGATTACCTATTAATATTAGGTATTAAATTCGATGCTAAAGGTAATCTATGGGTACTTAACAGTTTGGCTAACGGGGTTAGCTTACTGGAACTTACTACCGATAAGAAATGGATAAGTCATCACCACCAAGAGCTTACTGATGAGAATGGAATTACAGTATCAGGACTTTCAAATATGATGTTTGATAGTCGTGGACTGCTTTGGTTTACAAACAATTTTTGGCAGAATCCATCAGTATTCTGCTACGATACCAATCAGGACTTGATACTGAAATACGACCAGATTATTAATCAAGACGATACCAAATATGCCATCTACCACACCAACTGCATTGCCGAAGATAAAGAAGGTAATATATGGATAGGTACAGATGTTGGTCCGTTTATGATTCAGGAGTCAGAAATCGGACAGTCATCAGTAACCTTCTATCAGGTTAAAGTGCCACGTAACGATGGTACGAATTATGCTGACTATTTGTTGAATGGTGTAGCCATCAACAGCATTGCCGTAGATGGTGGAAATCGTAAATGGTTTGGCACAGATGGCGCTGGCGTTTTTCTTATTTCGTCAGATAATTTGATACAAGAACAGAGCTTTACTACCGATAATTCAAAGCTGCTTTATAACAACATCTCATCTATCGCCATCAATCCACAATCAGGCGAGGTTTTCTTCCTCTCGGATAATGGTTTATGTTCGTACCAGAGTAATGCTGTAGAACCCAACGAGCAGATGACTAAAGATAACGTGATAGCTTATCCCAACCCTATTACACCCGATTATACTGGCTTGGTTACTATTACTGGATTAAGCTACGATGCCGATGTGAAGATTACAACAGCCACTGGCGCCATTGTAGCCGAAGGACGTAGTAATGGCGGTATGTTTAACTGGGACTGCTGTAACAAGCAAGGAAAACGCGTAGCAAGCGGTGTTTATATGGTGATAACAGCCACATCAGATGGTAAGAAAGGTACCGTTTGTAAAATAGCCGTTATCAACTAAAAAAAATACTGGAGTTAATTAACTCAACTCCAGCATTCTATTAATAGGCTTTACAGCTTCTTTTGCTATCTCAGGATCCACCTCAATCTGCGGACTCATCGTCTTCAAGCAGTTATATACTTTTTCGAGTGTATTCAACTTCATATAGTTGCACTCATTACAACTGCATTCCAAGCCACTCTCGCTGATTTCGGGAGGTACAGGGATAAATTCCTTGTCAGGACAGGTTCGCTGCATCTCATGCAGAATACCAGCCTCTGTAGCCACTATAAACTGCTTCTTATCGCTCTGCTGGGCATAGTTCAGCATGGTAGCTGTGCTACCCTTAACTTCGGCCACAGCCAATACAGGTGCCTTACACTCCAAGTGTGCCATCACAACAGCATCGGGATACTGCTTCTTCAGTTCCAGAATCTTCGAAACCGAGAAACGCTCGTGTACATGGCAACCACCATTCCAAAGCAACATCTGGCGGCCTGTTACCTCGTTGATATAGTTTCCAAGATTATAGTCAGGACCAAATATCAGCTTAGCATCCTTTGGTAACTGATCAACTACCTTCTTGGCATTTCCACTGGTCACTACCACATCAGTTAATGCCTTAACAGCTGCTGTGGTATTTACATAACTGATAACCTGATAACCAGGATGCTCATCCTTAAACTTCTTCAGGTCTTCGGCCTTACAACTGTCGGCCAGCGAACAGCCAGCTGCCAGATCAGGACAAAGCACAATCTTATCAGGCGATAGCAACTTACAGGTTTCGGCCATAAAGTGCACACCACACATTACCATAACTTTGGCATCAGTCTCTGCAGCCTTACGCGCCAAAGCCAACGAGTCACCTACAAAATCGGCGATATCCTGAATATCACCAATCGTATAATAGTGAGCCAGGATAATAGCATCCTTCTCCTCACACATCTTACGAATCTCAGCTTTCAGCTCATTTGTTGTCAACACCATATTATTTTTATATTTCTTTTTTTATTTATTTCTTAAAAATAGAATAAGTAGTATGATATGCCGTGAATATCTTGATAACTTTTCAGCGTTTTTATTGTATAATTTACTATTAACTACAAAAAATCACTTATTAACCATTACTGTTAATTCTTTCTGTCTGATAATGAACCACTAAGCATACTTATCCACAATTTCCAATTTCGGTGCAAAATTAATAAGTTTATTATTTATTTCGGCATAAAAGTGTGGAAAACTTGCGAAAATATACGTAATAAATCTGTGGATATCCCCAAATGTAAGGGTGTAGGGTATAATTAACAAGTTATTAACATAGTTATCCACACACTTATCAACAGGTTTTTCCACAATTATTTGGTAGTTTGTTTTCTATGTAGTAACTTTGCAGGCAGAATGAAGAAGTTACGTACAATAGAAATGGAGCGTCTGACTGTCGACGAGTTTAAGCAGGCAGACAAGTTGCCACTCATTGTGGTATTAGATGATGTGCGATCGATGCATAATGTGGGTAGTGTTTTCCGTACTGGCGATGCTTTCCGCATCGAGGCAGTTTATCTTTGTGGTATTACCAGCACACCACCTATGGCCGAGATTCATAAAACGGCTCTTGGTGCCGAGGATAGTGTAACATGGAAATACTTCGATACTGCACTTCAGGCTGTCGAGGCTTTGAAGGCTGATGGTTATGAAGTATATTCAGTTGAACAGGCTCATGGCTCAACCATGCTTCAGAACTTTACACCTATTAATAATAATAAGTATGCTGTGGTGTTAGGCAACGAGGTAAAAGGTGTTCATCAGGAAGTAATCGATGCTTCGGATGGCTGTTTAGAGATACCTCAGTTTGGTACCAAACACTCCATGAATGTATCAGTAACAGGTGGCATTATCATCTGGCATTTTGCAAAAAATATCATTCTTTAGTAAAAAAGTTGTTGCTTGGATGTCACATTTCTGAACTTTCTGCGTATTAAGGATAAAAGCAACAAAGAAAAAGAATGACAACTGACGAGTTTAAACAACAGGCAGAAGGGCTTAGGCTTCAACTAATTAGTGTGGCTCAGAGATATCTGGGCACTACTGATGAGGCTGAGGACATCGTACAGGATACGATGGTGAAACTCTGGCTAATGCGCGAACAATTGAAATCGCCTATTTCAGCTTTTGCCTGTATGGTTACTCGCAACCTCTGTATCGATTGTCTGCGCAGAAAGCATCCCACAGTAGATATCACCCAACTATCTTACGAAGATGATTTGAGCGATGATGGTGAGCAGATAGAACAGATGCTACGCGTTATCGACTCACTTCCTTCTACGCAACGAACCATTCTGCAAATGCATCATCTGCAAGGTATGAAAACTAAGGAGATTGCTATCGTGCTTGGTTCAACCGAGGTAGCTGTGCGTAAAACGCTGAGCAGAGCCAGATCAATGGTACGTAAACGCTTGATAGCTATATTCGCAGTTGCATCGTTGCTGATAGGTATATCGATGGTAACAGTTCGTGTGCTGAAAGTAGAAAGCAGCGATGAATGTGTAGCTTATATATATGGTAAGAAATATACCGACCAGCAGACCGTTATGGCTGAAATGAAGCGAACGATGGGTGAGATGACTGAGGATAATACTCAGAATGAGATAGAACAACAGTTGAACGATTTATTTAGCAATTAGTAGAGATATGAAACGAGTACTGATGATTTTCATGGCGTGTTTTTGGATGCTGCTTACAGCTAATGCACAGAGTGGACTGAACATAGAACCGCTCTTTGCAGGTAAGATTATCCCTCAGCAGCGAATGGTTGAAACACGAGTAAAAGGTAAGATGCTCTCCAAGTATCAGCTTACCTTATTCCACAGTGTGCGATTTCAGGCCAACAACAAACAGGAGATTACTCGTGTACACGATCTGATAGAACTCGATAAGAAAAAGTATCCTAACAATATTTATTCTGATAACTACTCAAGTACCAAGAGTCGTTCAAAGGAGACCTTGATGCTACAACTGTCCAAAGAGGACAACCACAACCGTTTTCTGTGCTACAAGCGTAGTAACAATGAGGTTACGGTTATCTATATGGAAGGTACGCTCAGTTCGTTGGATACATTACGAGAATTAATTAAATAAAAGTATTACGATATGAAAAAGCTATTTATTCTATTACTCATGGCTATATCAGCCACAGTAAATGCAACTACAGTTGCCGATAACGACACCCTTACCATCCTTAAACCCAAAAAGGTGCGTATCATTACAGGCGACTCCATCCAAAAAGTAAAAGTTTATGGACGTGAGAATGATGATAAGTACACCTACGAAAGTAAAATTCTGTTGGTTGACTCTAACTATGTGAGCGAGACCAATATTAATAAAGATACCTGGAACTTTGATTTTGTAAAGAAACATGCTAAAGGTACAGGTTATCCATTAAAGTCCAATTTTGCAAGTATGCGATTGGCTGTTGGTTTGTGTTATGGTGCCAATGCACAATATAGCAGTTCACAGTCGGTAGGTAGCTCCTGGGAAATCATGTGGACTATTATGGAATGGGAGAAATATAAGTATGGTAAGCACAATGGTTTTTCAGTAGGCTTTGGTGTTGATTGGCGTAATTTCCGTATCGATGGTCGTCAGTATTTTTATAAGGCCGGCGATGGCATGCTGTCGGAACAGAACTATCCTGCAGGTTATGAGCCTGATTTTTCTCGTATAAAGGTATTCAGTCTGCAGATTCCTGTGATGTGGAAATATCGTACCAAGAAATTTACTTTTGGTTTAGGTCCGGTCATGAATTTCAATACCTACGCCAGCATCAAGAACAGATATCGCGATGCTGATGGTAACAAACACAAGGATGTGTATAAGCAGATTCATCAGCGCCCTATCACAGTAGATATTATGGGTGAGTTAAGTATCTATAACAAGGTAAGCATCTATGCCAAATACTCGCCAATGAGTATTCTTAATTCTACCTATGGCGATGGTATTAATTTCCACCCCGTATCGTTTGGTGTATATTTCTGATAATGTTTAGGTTTTAGATAAAATAACTGGATTTACGATAGCCTATCATTGTCGGTAGGCTATCGCTATTTTAGAAACCAGAATTACGATTCTATTTTTCCAAGCAAACATTTTGCTTATCGAAATAATATTAGTACATTTGCGCACAAATCAAATTCGGATTATAGATGAAACAAATAAAAGTATTTGAAGACGCATATAAAAAAGCAAAATTCAAACAGTTAAGGTTGATAGTCTTTGTGCTCGCTGTCATGATGCCTGTTGGTACATTTGCACAAAAGGAGAAAATAATAAAGAACTTCTGGCATGCCAAGGTTTGGTTGAAAGATGGAACTACCGATAGTGGATATATAAAGAATGGGCATAATAGCGTATGTGTTTATGATGAAACAGTTGTGTTAAATAATCTGGATGGTTTATTCAGCAAAAGCAGGACACATGCAACTACAGACATAGACAGTATGTATATATGGTTTGATACTGAACCAGATGAGGTATTGATTAGCCACGCTGTTCCAGTACATTATTATTATGGTAACGAAACTCCTATGGAATACGGTTATCCCAGTATGTGTTATGTGCTTTATCAAAGCAAGAATGTCACTATCTATGATGCATGGGACTTGTTCTTAGGTGATGTCTACTTATATAAGACACCCGATATGCAGTATGCTAAGGCATTATTTAGAAAGGGGAAGAAACTAACCGAAAAACGCAGAGCTACACTTTGTGATGAGTTCGATAACTACTCTATCATCAAGAATTATATCAGAACCATCCATAAGGATAAACTAAAAGATGATCCTTATTCATTTTTCTTAGTCATTGACAAAGCTTTGGGATCTGCAAAGAAAGATTGATAATAAATAGTACATTTGCGCCCAAATCAACAAACCATAAATATGGCAAGACAATGAAAGAATTGACAAAGGATGAGAAAATAGCATTGCTGGTTGAGGTTAATAAGCTCTT
>CADAOD010000046.1 GCA_902789415.1 uncultured Prevotellaceae bacterium | reverse complement strand
TCTCTACTTATTAGACCTTGACAAAACGGCCTACAACCTTTATGGGTTTAAGAAAAAGAAAGACTATGGACAAACCAGCGACGGCTACTATCTGACGGAGGAAACCATGCGCCAGATGGAATATACCGACACCACCACACAAACTGTTTGGAATAAACCTATCGCTGGTGTGCTTAACGATATTCATCGTATCAATGTGTTGCAAGGTGTCGAGCCTTTTGTCATCCAATTCAAGGATTCGTTCAATTATCCTTCGTACTTGGTGAAGACCAATGGTGACAAGCAGGCCAAGGCGACTTTCACAGCCATGCTGAAGGAACAAGGTGTGCCCGAGGCCGATATGGAATGGTATGTGCAGTCGCTGGAGGAGAGTATTGCTGACACCTTCGCTGACCAGCGCAACACGTTGAAGATCATCTCGCTCTTCACCATCATCGCCATCGTCATCTCTATATTGGGATATATCGGCATGTCGCTCTTCTTTATCCGTCAGCGACAGAAGGAAATAGCCATCCGCAAGGTGATGGGTTCGACATCGGGCGAGGTGCTGCTGCTGATGCTCCGCACGTTCTCGATTCCTATGCTGATTTCGTTTGTCATTGCTGTGCCTGTCTCTTGGTACTTCATGCGCGACTGGCTCTCAAACTTCAGTTATCGCATCGCGCTCAGCCCCTGGATCTTCGCTGTTGCCGGGTTTACCTGCTTCATCATTTCCGTGCTCACCGTCATCATCCAGAGCTGGCGCGCTGCTTCTGAGAATCCGATTAATAACATTAAGACAGAATAAAATTGCAAATATGAACGTTTTAAAATCTCTCAATCAGCGCGGACAGCACAACTGGATCAAGATTCTCTGTCTGGCTGTTGGTCTGGCTACGGGTATCGTACTAATTGGCAAGGCTGGTTTCGAGCAGTCGTGGGATAAGTATTTTGATACGAGCGACCGTACGTATGTGCTCTACGAGGATATTATTAGCGGTGGTGAATATACGCATTATTCGCAGACCTCGGGTGCTGTTGCTCACGGCTTGAAGCGCTACTGCCCCCAGGTTGAGGCTGCCACCCGCTACACCGGCTTTGGTTGGGACCTGCCACTGGTTACCGAAGACGACAAGCGCATACGTACCAACTTTTTCTTTACCGATAGCTGTTTCTTCGATGTGTTCCCCTTCCGCATCCTGGCGGGTAATGCCAAGCAGACGCTCAGTCAGCCTAACTACTGCATGATTCCACAGTCGATAGCCGAGAAACTGGGTGGCGACGTGATTGGCAAGAAGGTGTATTATAATAAGCGCGGCAATCTGGCGCTGACCATCGGTGGTATCTACGAGGATATTCCGTTGAATAGCCGCCTGCATGACTTGGAGGTGCTGGTATCGATGCCCACACTGCCTCAGATGACTTGGGATGGTCGCGACAACTGGGTGGGCAACGACCGCTACTTCGGTTATGTGCGATTGGCCGAGGGAATCACTCCCGACGATTTGAAAGCACAGATTGCGAAGATGCGACGCGACAATCTGCCAGCCGACGAACTGAAAAAGGCCGGTGTGGATCTCGACTACTCACTGCGCCCATTGGCCGACTATCACACGCAGGACGATGCTACACGTCGTATGATATGGATTATCTCGTTGTTGGCTGCAGTACTGATTGGCTGTGCTGTGATGAACTATCTGTTGCTGGTGATTGGTGGCATTAGTCGCCGCGCTCGTGAGATGGCTGTGCACCGTTGCTATGGTGCCGAGGTGCGTAATATCTATGGTCGCGTGATGACCGAGAGTGTGCTGCACCTGCTGTTATCGTTGGCATTGGCTGCCATTCTGCTGTTCATCTTCCAGGATATCATTCAGGATCTCACTGGCACACCACTCACGGTGATGCTATCCACGGGGCATAATATCTGGTTCATCGCCCTTACCTGTCTGCTGGTGCTGGCTATCACCGGTGTGGTGCCAGGTTGGGCCTACACCCACATCCCCATGACTGCCGCCTTTAAGCACTACAATCATTCGCACCGCGTGTGGAAACTGCTGTTGCTGGGATTGCAGTTCGGTTCGGCCACCTTCCTCTTTGTACTATTGCTGGTGGTAGGTCGCCAGTATCAGTTGATGGTGAACGATAATCCGGGCTACGACTATTCGACCTTGGCCGACCTGAATACCGACGAACTTTCGCTGACGCAGACCCGATTGGTGGTTGACGAACTGAAGAAACTGTCGGGGGTGAAAGGTGTTACCGCATCTTATGCCTATCTGCCCGAAATGCAGAGTGGTGATAACATCTTCCTGCCAGGCGATGACAAGGAATACATGAATGTGGCCGACCTGTTTGATGTAGGCGATGATTACTTCGAGGTGATGGGCATACCCGTGATTGCTGGTCGTACCTTTACGCAGCAGACCGACACCATGCGCGAGGCAATGGTAAGTCGTAAGTTCGAAGAGAAGATGAAGCAGTTGGCTGGTTGGGATCAGGCTGTAGGCAAGCAGGTCATCTGTACCTCGTACGAAGGTCCTTACACCATCGTGGGTGTGTTCGACGATCCCCGTATCGGTAGTATCACCTATCCCGATGCCCGTCCCAGCATCTGTTTCTACGACCAGCATATGAGATACACCCACCATATCACTGTGCGTTTCCACGATATGGATGCGCTCGATGCCGCTAACAAGCGCTTGCACGAGTTGATTCCCGAGAATCCCGATGTAGCCATGCGCCCCTATACCATGTTGATGACCCAGCTTTATACCGACGCGCAGCGTTTCCGCAGTACCGTGATGATTGGTGGAATGGTAGCTTTGATTATTGCCCTGATAGGACTGATTGGCTATCTGGCTGGTGAGATGGCTCGCCGACAGAAGGAGATTGCCGTGCGCAAGGTGAATGGCGCGCATATCATCGACGTGCTGCAGCTCTTTATCCGCGATATTCTGCGCCTGGCCTTGCCTGCAGTGGTTATCGGTGCCATCGGTGGCTGGTATGTGTCGCGCTTGTGGTTAGAGCAGTTCAGCGAAAAGGCTGTCCTGTCGCCAGTACTCTTCGGCCTTTGTGCCCTGGCAGTAGTGGTGGTTATCCTCTCGGTGGTTTGCATCGGCTGTTATCGTGTGGCCAGCAGCAATCCGGTAGATTATCTTAAGAACGAATAAATAGTAAATCTTTAAATAAAATAAGCTTATGATTAAGTTAGAAAACATTCAGAAGGTGTTCCGTACCGAAGAGGTGGAGACCGTTGCATTGGGCGGTGTATCGCTCGAAGTAAAGAAAGGCGAGTTCGTGGCCATCATGGGTCCTTCGGGCTGTGGTAAATCAACCTTACTTAACATTCTGGGGTTGCTCGATAATCCTACCAGCGGTCAGTATCTGCTGGATGGTCAGGATGTGGGCTCGCTCAAGGAGAGTCAGCGCACCAAGGTGCGTAAAGGTCAGATTGGCTTTGTGTTCCAGAGCTTTAACCTGATTGATGAATTGAATGTGGAAGAGAATGTAGAGTTGCCTTTGACCTATCTGGGTGTGCCCAAGAAGGAGCGCAAGGCGAAGGTAGAAGAGGTGCTGCGTCGCATGGCCATCAGTCACCGTGCTCACCACTTCCCCCAGCAGCTTTCTGGCGGTCAGCAACAGCGTGTGGCTATTGCCCGTGCGGTGGTGATGAACCCCAAACTGATTCTTGCCGACGAGCCCACTGGTAACCTTGACTCGAAGAATGGTCTGGAGGTGATGCAGTTGCTCACCCAACTGAACCAAGAGGGTACCACCGTGGTGATGGTAACCCACTCGGAACGCGATGCCGGTTATGCCCAGCGTGTGATTAACCTGCTCGATGGTCAGGTGGTACCTGAAGTAACGTTGTAATCGTATTAATAAGCTTGTTCGTGGACCCCTTTGACCGCTCGGCCAGAGGGGTCGTTCATATTCTTAAAGGCTTCGTCCCATTCCAGGGCTTTGGCGGTGGAACAGGCCACGCTGGCTTCGCTGGGCACGCTGAGGGCAGCTGAATCGCTGGGGAAGTGCTCGGCAAAGATAGAGCGGTAGTAATACTCCTCTTTATTTTTGGGTGGGTTGATTGGGAATCGCTCGGCGGCGTGGGCCATCTGCTCGTCGGTAACGGCCTCGGCGGTGATCTGCTTCAGGGTGTCGATCCATGAGTAACCTACACCATCGCTGAACTGCTCCTTCTGGCGCCAGGCAACGGCTTCGGGCAGCATGTCGGCAAAGGCTTCGCGCACAATCTTCTTCTCAACGGTTTTGCCTGGGCACATTTTGGCCTCGGGGTTGGTGCGCATGGCCACATCCAGGAACTCCTTGTCGAGGAATGGCACACGGCCCTCAACACCCCATGCGCTCAGACTCTTGTTGGCACGCAGACAGTCGTAGAGGTGCAGCTTAGAGAGCTTACGAACAGTTTCCTCGTGGAAGTCCTTGGCCGTTGGAGCTTTGTGGAAGTACAGGTAGCCACCGAAAATCTCGTCGGCACCCTCGCCGCTCAGCACCATCTTGATACCCATCGACTTGATGACACGCGCCAGCAGATACATAGGTGTTGAGGCGCGTACGGTGGTCACGTCGTAGGTCTCGATAAAGTAGATCACGTCGCGGATGGCATCCAAGCCCTCCTGTATGGTGTAGTTGATTTCGTGGTGTACGGTACCAATGTGGTCGGCCACCAACTTAGCTTTGGCCAGATCGGGGGCGCCCTTCAATCCTACGGCAAACGAGTGCAGTCGGGGCCAGTAGGCTTTTGTTTTCGAGTCGTCCTCGATACGCATCTCGCTGAATTTCTCGGCGATGGCCGAGATAACACTCGAGTCGAGTCCACCCGACAGCAGCACACCGTAAGGCACGTCACTCATCAGCTGGCGCTTAACGGCACCTTCGAGTGCATCGTGGATAGCAGCCACCGATGCGGGGTTATCTTTTACGGCATCGTACTCCATCCAGTCGCGCTTGTAGTAGCGCTTCTGTCCTGGGTCGGCACTCCAGTAGTAGTGGCCGGGCAGGAATGGTTCGTAGTGCTCGCACTGGCCCTCGAGTGCTTTCAGCTCCGAGGCTACATACACCTTTCCGTCGGCATCGCAACCAATGTACAGTGGGATAACGCCAATTGGGTCGCGAGCAATCAGGAATTCGTCGGCTTCTTCGTCGTAAAGGGCAAAGGCAAAGATACCGCTCAGATCTTCCAGAAAGTCGATACCTTTTTCGCGATACAGTGCCAGGATAACCTCGCAGTCGCTGCCCGTCTGGAAATCGTACTTACCGGCATAGCGGCGACGTATCTCCTGATGGTTGTAAATCTCGCCGTTAACGGCAAGCACCTGCTTGTGGTCGGGCGAGAACAGGGGCTGACCACCCGACTCTGGATCAACAATACTCAGTCGTTCGTGGGCTAAGATAGCCGAGCCGCCACAGTAGATACCGCTCCAGTCGGGTCCACGATGGCGAATTTTCTGACTCATTTTTAAGGCCTTTTGTCGCATTTGCTGCGACTGCTCTTTAATGTTGAAAATACCTACTATTCCACACATAATATTTTATTTTTTTATAGTTGTTTGAATGTTTGCTGTTTTAGGAAAAAGGAGTCCTTGGACTCACGGCTGAAGCGTGAATCCAAAGACGAAGTATGCCTTCTGGGCACAGGGGTTAGCAGCTACCTGAGCGAACACAGGGATGCTAAACGAATCGGTAACTTTAATATCCTTAGTAGCTTTGAGTGCCAGGTTGGTGATGGCAAAGCCATCGGTACCATAGAAACTGGTGGCGTAAGGCACAGCACCTACGGTGGCGCTCCAATCTACTGCGGCTACTTTGAAGGGCACGCCCAGCTCTACGTACGAGCTGTAGGCACGCTTACCATCCTTGTTTAAACCGTCGTTACCCGAGAGGTTGGTAAACCACTGGATGCTGGCGGCACCAAAGTCGTAGCCGATGTTTGCCTCGAAGATATGGTTGGTGCCATGGGCATCGTACTTAAAGTAGCGACCCTCAGGATCCAGTCCAGCGTTAAACCAGTAGTCGGTCAAGCCGATGTTGAAACCACCTGCAGTGTAGGCCAGTGTCAGGTCGAACTCCTTGGCATCGTTGGTGTCAACCAGTCCGTAGCTGCCCCATGCTGTGAGCGAGAGGCCTTTGTAGCCGATGCCCAGTGTAGGCTGGATGGCTGCACTTCCGCAATCCTGGCCACGCCAGATATACGAACTTACTACATCTGCAGCAACAGTAGTTTCAACTTCATCCTGTGCCGAAGCACCAATTCCTGTGGCGAACATAAGCGCCATTAAAACAATCTTTTTCATAATTCGTTCACTTTTAATTTTTAACTAATGGTACAAATCTCTCTCTCTAATTTTCAATCTTCAATTTTCAATTAGTTATAGCACATTTCTCCGTGCTCGTAGATATCCAAGCCCTCTTCCTCGATGCGCTTACTAACACGCAGGCCGTGAATCTTCTTGATACCGTAGAACAGAGCTACACCACAGGCAGCTGCCCAGAGGTCGATAACCAGAATACCGAACAGCTCAGCACCGAAGAAACCGAAACCGTGACCGTAGAAAGCACCGTTTGAGGTTGACAGCAGACCGGTCATCAGGGTACCCAGGATACCGCAAACACCGTGTACTGAAGATGCACCTACAGGGTCGTCGATGTGCAGCTTGTGATCGATAAACTCGATGGCGTAAACCAGTACGATACCGCAAACCATACCGATGATAACTGCGCCGAAGGGTGATACCAGGTCGCAACCGGCGGTGATACCTACCAAACCAGCCAGAATACCGTTAAGGGTAAGTGAGAGCGATGGTTTGCCATATTTAATATAGGTAAGGAACATGGTAGCAGTTCCACCAGCTACAGCAGCCAGGTTAGTGGTAAGGAACACGTGGCTGATGGCAATGCGGTTAACCTCGCCGCTGGCAGCCAACTGTGAACCGGGGTTGAATCCGAACCATCCCAACCACAGGATGAATACACCCAGAGCAGCCATGGCCAGGTTATGTCCAGGGATAGCGCGGCTCTTACCGTCCTCGCCATACTTGCCTACACGGGGACCAAGGGCGATAGCACCTACCAGGGCCAGCACACCACCTACGCTGTGTACGATAGCCGAGCCGGCAAAGTCGTGGAACACATCACCAAAGGTAGTCATCATAAAGCTATCGGCAGCATCGTTGCAAAGCCAACCGCCACCCCATGTCCAGTGACCCTCTACAGGGTAAATAATCAGCGAGATAACTGCACTGTAAACCAGATACATAGAGAACTTTGTGCGCTCGGCCATAGCACCACTTACGATGGTTGCGGCAGTGGCGCAGAATACGGTTTCGAAAATCAGGAAACCCTCAACAGGCAGGTCGCTCTCGTAGAAGCTCAGGTCGCCCCAGTTAGGCATACCGATAAAACCGCCCAGCACGTCGCCACCAAACATAAAGCCGAAGCCAAGGAAGAAGAACAGCAGCGAGCCGAACATAAAATCCACAAAGTTCTTCATCAGGATGTTAGCGGTGTTCTTACTGCGTGTAAATCCAGCTTCACACAGCGCAAAACCAGGCTGCATCCAGAAAACCAACATAGCTGCCAATAGCATCCATACGGTATCGAGTGAAATTCCAATTTCGTTCATAATCCTGAAAATTTTAATGTTGTTACCCTAATTACTTCTTGTCTCTCAATACAGTGTCGCCGTTCTCGCCTGTGCGAATGCTCCAAGTGTCAATCACATCGCTTACAAAGATACGACCGTCGCCGATTTCACCTGTGTGTGCTACCTGCAGAATAACCTTTACGGTTGGATCGAGGAATATGTCGCGGCACACAATGGTGATGGCCACACGCTCGATCACGTCGGTACTGTACTGTACACCACGATAGATGCGTTCCTGACGGCTCTGACCAATGCCGTGAACGTCGTGGTACTCAAACCAGTCGATGTCGGATGATAGCAAAGCAGCTTTCACCTCCTCGAACTTAGTCTTTCGGATAATCGCTTCAATCTTTTTCATACCTCTTAAACTTTTTACCTATTAATATATAAAATCGTTAAAATGATAACACTTTGTTGTTTCTTGGGTGCAAAGTTAATGCATTTTGTAAGTAAAACAAGTGCTTTTGTTTCATTTTGTTACAAAAGATTATGTACCGTTATCTTTTTGTTAGCGTTAACAGTGTTTTGCTTTTAAATTGTAAGCAAAACAACTATTAATGCTTACGAATTGTTACTTTTAATTAAATCGAAGGTGATTATGCTAAGTATTTTTTGAATTTTCTTCCAAAAAGTGCTACCTTTGCACCCGAAATTAAATAGGTTTATATTATATGGCATTAGTAAACGACCACTTCTTGAAGCTGCCGAACAATTATCTGTTCGCCGACATTGCAAAAAAGGTAAACGCCTTTAAGGCCATGCATCCCAAGGTGGATGTCATTTCGCTGGGTATAGGCGATGTAACGCAACCACTGGCACCAGCCGTTATCGAGGCTATCCACAAGGCTGCCGACGAAATGGCCACCCGTCAGGGGTTCCGTGGCTACGGACCTGAGCAGGGCTACGATTTCTTGCGTGATGCTATCTTGAAGAACGATTTCCTGCCACGTGGTATCCATCTGGATCGCGACGAGGTGTTTATCAACGATGGTGCCAAGAGCGATACGGGTAACATTCAGGAACTGGTGCGCTGGGATAACTCTATCGGCGTTACCGATCCTATCTATCCTGTTTACATCGATTCGAACGTGATGATTGGTCGTGCGGGAGTTCAGGAGAATGGTCGTTGGTCTAATGTGCTGTATATGCCTTGTAATGCCGAGAACGGTTTTGTGCCCCAGCTGCCCGACCGCCGTGTCGACGTGATCTACCTGTGCTATCCTAACAACCCCACAGGTACCGTTATCTCCAAGGCCGAGTTGCGCAAGTGGGTAAACTACGCGCTTAAGAACGATACACTCATCTTCTATGATGCTGCTTATCAGGCTTACATCCAGGACGATGAGATTCCACATAGCATTTACGAGATTCGTGGTGCCCGTAAGTGCGCCATCGAGTTCCACTCGTACTCTAAAACGGCTGGCTTTACCGGTGTGCGCTGTGGCTATACCATCGTGCCTAAGGAGGTTACCGCTGCCACACTTGATGGCGAGCGCATACCACTTAACCCACTGTGGAACCGCCGCCAGTGCACCAAGTTTAATGGCACCAGCTATATCTCGCAACGCGCCGCCGAGGCTATCTATACGCCTGAGGGAAAACAACAGATTAAAGAGACGATTGATTACTATATGACTAATGCCAAGAAGATGCTTACCACCCTGCGTGGCTTAGGCTTTGAGTGCTACGGTGGTGAGAACGCACCTTACATCTGGGCTAAGACACCCGAGACATCGAGCTCGTGGAAGTTTTTCGAGGAGATGCTGTACGGTGCCCATGTGGTTTGTACGCCGGGTGTGGGCTTCGGCCCTTCGGGCGAAGGCTATGTGCGCTTCACGGCCTTCGGCAGTCACGAACAGACCGACGAAGCCCTGCATCGCATCGAAACGTGGTTGAAGAAGTAAGGAACGACAAAAAAAGTAGGTCATCTCGACCTACTTTTTTGTTGTTTTATCCACATAATTAATAAATGCCTGGTTAACCAGCTTTACGCCGCCCGGAGTGGGGTAGTGGCCTGTAAAGTACCAGTCGCCTGGGTGGTTGGGGCAAGCCTTGTGCAGGCCCTCGATACTCTGGAATACCAGTTCGATAGGTGCCTGCATGTCGGTTGGTCGCAACATCTCAACAATTTTTTTGTTTATCTCATCTACCGTAAACGGTTCGTAAATGGCGCGCACGCAGTTCTTTGCTTCGCAAAGCGGCATAGCCGAGCGTTGCATTTCTTTTATTCTCTCCAGCTCGCGCTTGCAGGCCAGGTAGGTGTCGTTCACCAGTTGCCACATGCCGCGTTCCTCTATCAGCGCCATGGTGGCACGGAAGGCACAAAACTCCTCCAGTCGGGCCATGTCGATGCCGTAGTAATCGGGGTAGCGAATCTGTGGCGAGCTTGATACCATCACAATCTTCTTGGGGTGCAAGCGGTCCAGAATCTTAAAGATACTCTCTTTGAGCGTGGTGCCACGCACGATACTGTCGTCGATAATCACCAGGTTGTCAACGCCGGCCTGCAGACTGCCATAGCTGATGTCGTAAACATGGGCAGCCAGGTCGTTGCGCTCGCTGTTGTCGGTGATAAAGGTGCGCAGTTTGATATCCTTCCACACCACCTTTTCGGTGCGCACGTCGCCGTGCATCTTTCTGAATCCATCCGTCATCCCATAAAAGGCCACCTCGGCGGTGTTAGGGATGTAGGAAAAAACTGAATGGGATACATCGCCGTCGATGGCCTTTAAGATGGGTTGCGTGAGCTGTTCGCCCAAACGTTTGCGCTCCTGGTAGATGTCGCAGTCGGACCCGCGACTGAAATAGATGCGCTCGAACGAGCAGGCGCTCAGCTTCTGGGCAGGCATAATCTGCTCCAGTTGGCTTTCGCCGTTTTTGTGTACTATCAGTGCCTGACCTGGCAGCAGTTCGTGCACGTCGGTACTGTCGATATCAAATGTGGTTTGCAGCACGGGGCGCTCGCTGGCCAGTGCTATGATTTCGTCGTCGCGATAGTAAAAGGCAGGTCGGATGCCCCAGGGGTCGCGCACCGAGAACATCTCGCCGCTACCGGTCAGGCCGCACATCACAAAACCGCCGTCGTAGTGCTGCATGGTGGTGCGCAGCACATTGGCCATCTGGATGTGGTCGTCGATGTAGCTGGTGATGTCGGTGCCGGTCAGGCCCTGTGCGGTGGCCTCTTGATAGAGGCGCTCAACCTCGCGATCCAGGCGGTGGCCCATCAGCTCCAGAGTGATGTACGAGTCGCTGTAGATACGTGGACTCTGTCCCTGGGCGGTCAGAAAGTCGAACACCTCGTCGATATTGGTCATGTTAAAGTTACCGCACAAACAGAGGTTCTTGGCGCGCCAGTTGTTGCGTCGCAGAAAGGGATGTACAAACGTCAGTCCGCTCTTGCCGGTTGTCGAGTAGCGTAGGTGGCCCATCAACAGCTCGCCCTTCATCTCTTCGGTGACGCGACTGAAAATCTCGGTGATGGCATTCTTGCCTTCGGCCTTTTCGCGAAACATATATTCGGTGCCGGGCTTGTTCGTCAGGTTCACGCTGGCAATACCAGCGCCCTCCTGTCCGCGGTTGTGCTGTTTCTCCATCATCAGGTACAGCTTGTTAAAACCGTAGGCCCAGCTACCGTATTTCTTCTCGTAGTAATCCAGCGGTTTCAGCAGGCGAATCATCGCCACTCCGCACTCATGCTTCAGTTGCTCCATAAAATTTCAATTTTCAATTTTCAATCTTCAATTTTCAATGTTTTAATGAAGCTCATAAACAGTGGGTGTGGGTTAAGTACCGTTGATGAGTATTCGGGGTGGAACTGGGTACCGATGTACCAGCGCTTCTCGGGAATCTCAACGATTTCTACCAGGTTGGCATCGGGGTTGATGCCCACGCACTTCATGCCGGCAGCCTCGTATTGCTCCTGATATTGGTTGTTAAACTCGTAGCGGTGGCGGTGGCGCTCTTTGATGAGTGTCTCTTCGCCGTAAGCCTCGTAGGCACGGCTGCCCTTAACCAGTTCGCACTCGTAGGCGCCCAGTCGCATGGTGCCGCCCATCTCGGTGATGGTTTTCTGCTCCTCCATCATGTCGATGACTGGGTGTTGGGTGGTGGCTGTTGGGTGCTGGTTGTCGCTTGCGAACTCCATGCTGTTGGCATCGGTATAGCCCAGCACATTGCGGGCAAACTCTATCACCATCATCTGCATGCCTAAGCAGATGCCGAAGGTGGGGATATCGTTGGTGCGGGTGTATTCGGCGGCAATAATCTTGCCCTCGATACCACGCTGACCAAAACCCGGACAAACCACGATGCCTGCCATGCCTTTCAGCTTGTCGGCCACGTTGGCCTTGGTTATCTCCTCGCTGTTAATAAAGTGCAGCTTGGCTTTTACATCGTTGTAGATACCTGCCAGGTTCAGGCTCTCGCGAATGCTCTTATAGGCATCCTGCAGGTCGTATTTGCCCACCAGTCCGATGTGCACCTCGCGGGTGGCGTTGCGCTGCTTGTCGAGAAAATCGCGCCAGGGTTTCATGGCAGGTGTCTCGCCCACGGGGATGCCAATCTTGCGCATGATGGCAGCGTCGAGTCCCTGGTGCTGCATGTTCACGGGCACCTCGTAGATGCTGGGCAGATCCTCGCTCTGCACCACGCACTCAAGGTCAACGTTGCAGAACGATGCCACCTTCATGCGCATGCCGTCATCCAGATGGCGCTCGGTGCGCAGTACCAGGATATCGGGCTGAATTCCCATGCCTTGCAACTCTTTCACGCTGTGCTGGGTGGGTTTGGTTTTCAGCTCGTCGGCAGCCTTTAAGTAAGGTACGTACGTAAGGTGTACGCATACGGCGTTGCGACCCAGCTGATAGCGCAGCTGTCGGATGGCCTCCATAAATGGGGCACTCTCAATGTCGCCGATGGTGCCGCCCACCTCGGTAATGATAAAGTCGAAGCCCTCATCCAGACCCTCGCGCAGCATGCGGTGCTTAATCTCGTCGGTAATGTGTGGTACTACCTGGATGGTTTTACCCAGGTAGTCGCCGCGACGCTCACGGTCAATCACTGTTTTGTAAATGCGTCCTGTTGTTATGCTGTTGTTTCGTGTTGTGTGTATGCCTGTAAATCGCTCGTAGTGTCCCAGGTCAAGGTCGGTTTCAAAACCGTCGGCTGTTACGTAGCACTCGCCGTGCTCGTAGGGGTTCAGCGTACCTGGGTCGATGTTAATGTACGGGTCGAATTTCTGTATAGTCACTTTGTAGCCGCGTGCTTGCAGCAACTTGCCTATGCTGGCCGATATGATTCCTTTACCAAGTGAAGAAACCACACCGCCTGTAACGAAAATGTACTTTGTTTCCATAAAAACCTTTATCCTTTTTATGGACTGCAAAGGTAAGCATTTTAGCGTTTCCAGTCAACAGTTGGCACTATTTTTAAATCTACATTTTGACTCCAACTATCAATCTGAAAGAAAACGCTGCTGTTTTGCTTACAGATTAAAGCAAAAACAGCCACCAATCTCGTTAATTGATGGCCGCTCTGTTCACATGCTCATGCAGCTGGTTGCCCCCCAGTGCTCGATGAGTTCGGACATGGTATTTATTATGCTGGTTGCTGCTATTAATGGTAACAGTTGCTACTATTAATAGAAACAGATCTCATCCTGTAGCACTGTAGCGCGTAGCGTGCGGTTTGCCCCCATCGACGGTGCTTATAGTGTAGCTTATCCAAGCGGTATACCGTTAAATGTTAATAAGAAAAAGAAAAATTAGTTTCAATCTGTAAGCAAACGCCTATGTTTTGCTTACAGATTGTTATTTTTGGTAAAAATGTAGATAAAAACGTCAGCGTTTTGGCTTGTTTGATAGCAAAACGTTATACCTTTGCGGTCGAAAACGGACAAAATGTAAGATTAATAAAGGATAATATGACAAAAAGAAAGCAAACTCAAACCAACATGGAACACCGTGGCGCCGAGACACGCGACAAGACCGGTGATGGTGCGGGTATCATGGTACAGATACCCCACGAGTTTATTTTGTTACAGGGTATCCCCGTGCCTGAAAAGGGTAAGTACGGCACAGGTCTGGTTTTTCTGCCTAAGGACGAGAAGGCTCAGCAGCAGATACTGAGCGTGATGATTGAGGAGATTGAGCGCGAGGGCCTGCAACTGATGCATCTGCGCACGGTGCCCACCAACCCTGAGGTGCTGGGCGTGGCTGCTCGCGAGGTGGAACCCGACATTAAGCAGATTTTTGTAACGGGCGTATCCGAGGATAACGTGCCCGTGTTTGAGCGTATATTATATAAAGTACGTAAGCGCATAGAGAACCGCATAGATGATGAGGATTTTTATCTCTGTTCGCTGTCGAGCAAGAATATTATCTACAAGGGAATGCTTACCAGCGGACAGCTGCGACGTTACTTCCCTGATCTTTCGAACGATTACTTCACGAGCGGACTGGCCTTGGTTCACTCGCGTTTCTCAACTAATACATTCCCTAAATGGAAACTCGCACAGCCTTTCCGCTTGCTGGCCCACAACGGTGAGATTAACACCATTCGTGGTAACCGCGGCTGGATGAAGGCAAGAGAGAGTGTGCTGAGCAGTGAGGCGCTGGGCGACATCAAGGACCTG
>CADAOD010000045.1 GCA_902789415.1 uncultured Prevotellaceae bacterium | reverse complement strand
GATTTGATGAAATAATTAAAGAGGAGGACGCAAGATTATGGAAATTATACTGAAAGAAGATATTATCGGTCTGGGATTCAAGAACGATATCGTGAATGTAAAGTCTGGCTATGGCCGTAACTACCTCATCCCTCAGGGTAAGGGTGTTATTGCTAGCCCTTCAGCAAAGAAGATTCTCGCAGAGAACCTGAAGCAGCAGGCTCACAAGCTGGCTGCCCTCAAGGCTGCTGCCGAGGAGAAGGCTGCTCAGCTCAATGGTGTAGTTGTAGAGGTTGCCGCTAAGGTAAGCGTAACTGGCCAGCTCTATGGTTCAGTTGGTGCTGCTCAGGTTGCCGACGAGCTCGCTAAGCTGGGTAAGGAGGTTGATCGCAAGATCATCACCATGAAGGATGCCAAGCGTGTAGGCGACTATGTAGCTCTGGTACACTTCCACAAGGAGGTAATCGTTGAGCTCCCTGTAAAGGTAGTTGCTGAGAATGCTGCTGAGCTGCAGGCTGCTGCTGAGGCTGAGGCTGCCATCAAGGCTGCTGCTGATGCAAAGAAGGCTGCTGCTAACGAGGCTGAGGCTGCTGAGGCTGCCGACGAGGCTGAGGCTCTCGAGGCAATCGATGCTCCCGCTGAGGCATAACTCAAAAAGATTAAATCATAACAATTAATAACATGCTGTAAGGCATCATTATTTATTATGACACAGCGTCCCGAGGGTTTCCCCTCGGGATTTTTTTTTGCCAAATAATGTAAAAATCTTGCTTAACTGCTCGAAAGTAGTTATCTTTGCAACCAGAATAATAAACCTTGATGAAGATGAAACAGAAATACGCCGTATTGGTGTTTTGGGTACTGATTGCCGCTTCGGCAACAACAAGTTTTAGCAGCTATCGCGCTACCGCACCGCTAAATTACATAAAGAACATTATATAAATGAAAAAACTAACATTTGCAACTCTCATGGCATTAGCTTCGGTGCATGGAGCTATGGCTCAAACGCAGGCCGATTCGCTCAGGGCCGACAGTATTTTTAAGTCACTCGAACTACAAGGCGTCGAGGTCGTTAAACAAAAGGCATTGGTTAAGTCGGATATCGACAAGATTACCTATAATATCGAGGACGATCCCGACTCCAAGGCGAACTCCACCCTCGACATGCTGCGCAAGGTGCCCATGGTGACCGTCGACGGCGAGGATAACATTCAGGTTAACGGTTCTAGCTCGTTCAAGGTTTATGTCAACAGTAAGCCTAACCAGATGATGTCTAACAATCCAAAGGAAGTGCTGAAAAGCATGCCCGCCAGCAGCATTAAGCGCATCGAGGTTATCACCAATCCAGGTCCTAAGTACGATGCCGAAGGAGTTGGGGGTATCATAAATATCATCACCCACGGCAAAAACATCGAGGGCTATACCGCTACATTTAGCGCAAACGTAAACAATCAGGGCCTGGGTGCCGGCGCTTATACTACTATCAAGAGTGGCAAACTTACGATGAGTGCCAACCTTAACTATAACTACAACGATCGTCCGCGCAGCTATTCGGGTAGCACCCGTAAAACCGTAAGCAACGTCAGCGAGTCGTCGTCCGACATCGAGAGTTTTAGCTGGTCGGATTATCACGGCAACTCTAAGTACGGCTCGCTCGAGGCCAGTTATGAGATCGACACCCTTCGACTGCTTACTGCCTCGTTCGATCTCTATGGTGGTGGCAGCAAGGGCGAAGGTGGTAGCTCTCTCTTGGCCACATCGCCGCTCACGGGCAATCATCTGTATAGCTACAACACGCTCCATCACTCAAAGAGTAGCTATGCCTATATCGATGGCGGTATCGACTATCAGCGCACTTTCTCCGTCGAGGATCGTTTGTTCACGCTGTCGTATAAGATAGGCTCCGAACCTGATAACAGCGACTCGTACGTAGATTATGCCGACCTGCAGGCAGCCGATGGTTGGGAAACATTCCTGCAGCGATTAAAGAATCAGCGCAACGATGGCAGTCATAACACCACCGAGCATACGTTCCAGGTGGATTATACCACGCCATTCGCCAAGTATCACACCATCGAGATGGGATTAAAGTATATCCTGCGCAACAATACCTCCGAGGACGACCGCTACGAGGGTGATGTCTTCGACCAGGATTACTCGTCGCACTATAAGCATCGCAACGATATCATGGCAGCCTATTTGGGTTATGGATTGAAGATTAAGAAGTTATCAGGGCGTTTGGGATTGCGCTACGAGCATACCCTGCAGGATGTGGAGTATAAGCTCGGTCGTGGCGATGATTTTACCAAGCACTTCAACGATCTTGTGCCATCGGTTAGCCTTGGCTATAAACTTGGTCAGACTACCAATCTGCGCTTGGGCTACGATATGCGCATCTATCGTCCGGGTATCTGGTATCTCAATCCCTATCTCGACGATTCTACGCCCACCAACATCAATCAGGGTAATCCTAACCTCGACAGCGAGAAGAGTCATTCGTTCAGTCTCAGCTTCAGCAATTTCACTCCCAAGTTCAATATCAATCTCGCCCTGCGTTATGGCTTTACTCGTAACAGCATCGAGGATGTGGTAAAGATGATGCGCGATACCGAGATTGCCGGACTTAAGAACCCCACAGGTAAGGATGTGCTCTACACCAGCTACGAGAATATTGGTCATCGCGAGGGCGTTAACCTCAATGCGTATGTTAACTGGAATGCCAGTAAGAACACCCGTGTTTATGTTAACAGCCGCCTTTCGTACACCGATATGAACGATGGTGGCACGCTGTCTAACTCAGGATGGGAATTCTTTGCCTATGGTGGGGCCCAGCAGACGCTGCCTAAGGATTGGCGCATCTCGTGCAATCTCTATGCATTTACGCCAAACGTGCGCCTCCAGGGACGTGGTAGCAGCTACAGCAATTATTCGCTCAGCATCCAGAAATCGTGGCTCAAAAAGCGCCTTAATCTTACGCTTACTGCCTCAAACTTCCTGAAGAAGTATAAGTATTTCAACTATCGTACTACCGATAGCTATTTCGAGGTTGCCAACTGGTCAAGGAACCTCAGTCAGACTTTCTCGCTCAGCATCAGCTATCGCATCGGCGAGCTGAAGGCCAGCGTTAAGAAGGCCGAGCGTTCTATCACAAACGATGACGTGAAGAGCGGTGGTAGCGGCTCCAATGGCAGTAGCAGTTCTGGTTCGAATTGATTACAAAAACAAGCCGCACTAATTTGTGCGGCTTGTTTTTGCTCCTGGCTATAGGGTGGGGGCTGGATACAAAAACAAAGCCCGCAGAACTGAGTTCTACGGGCTCTTTCTCTCAATCGTTCGTTCAATTACTGAGCAACTGAATCAGCAGCAACTGTGTCAACAGCGAGGCTGTCAGCTACAGTGTCAACTACCTCGGCGATAGAGTCAGTGTCCTGTGCAGGAGCCTGAGCCTTGTTACCACATGATGCGAAAGAGATAGCAGCAACTGCTACGAACATGAATACTAATTTTTTCATTTTTTCTAAGCTTTTAAATCTGTAAAACAATCATTTGTTTATTAAAACGATGCAAAGGTAAGCATTATTTTAATACGACGTATCATTTTTTTCGATTTTTTTTTAGGTGTTTTTGTAACTTTTTTGCAAAGCACTGAAAATCAAGCACTTACGAAATGTTAAAATTAGTGTATTTTTGGTACGTAACTTAAAAATCGCTCAAAATGCGTTTTTTTGCAAAAAATGTAGTACCTTTGTGCCCGCAAACAATACACCTATTTTATATATGATAGATACCTCAGCATTTCAAGGCAAAAAGGCTGCCTATTTTACACTCGGATGTAAGTTGAACTTTTCTGAAACATCTACTTTTGGTAAGATGCTTCAGGATTTGGGCGTTCGTACGGCCCAGAAAGGTGAGCAGGCCGATATCTGCCTGATCAACACCTGTTCGGTAACCGAGGTGGCCGATAAGAAATGTCGTCAGGCCATTCACCGCTTGGTGCGCGAGAATCCCGGCGCCTTCGTGGTGGTAACGGGATGCTATGCCCAGCTCGAGGCCGACGAGGTGGCAAAGATCGAGGGTGTAAGCCTGGTGTTAGGCTCTAACGAGAAAGCAAACTTAATCCAGTTCCTGTCGGATGCCTGGACTACTGGCTCAACAGATCATACAGGTAAGTTCTTCCGCCAGAAAACCAAGGATATCAAAACCTTTGCGCCCAGCTGCTCAAAGGGTAACCGCACGCGCTATTTCCTGAAGGTGCAGGATGGTTGCGATTACTTCTGCACCTATTGCACTATTCCTTATGCCCGTGGTTTCTCGCGCAATCCAACCATTGCGTCGCTGGTAGCGCAGGCCCAGGAGGCTGCTGCCGAGGGCGGTAAGGAGATTGTGCTCACCGGTGTAAACATTGGCGACTTTGGTAAGACTACCGGCGAGAAGTTTATCGACCTGGTTAAGGCGCTCGATGGGGTAGAGGGTATTCAGCGTTACCGTATCAGCTCGCTCGAGCCCGATCTGATCTCGGATGAGCTCATCGAGTTCTGTGCTCAGAGTCGTGCTTTCATGCCGCACTTCCATATTCCCCTGCAAAGTGGTAGCAACACGGTGCTCAAGCTCATGCATCGTCATTACGATCGCGAGCTGTTTGCCGAAAAGATACATCGTATCAAAGAGCTCATGCCCGATGCCTTTATCGGCGTTGACGTGATGGTGGGCTGTCGTGGCGAAACACCCGAGTGCTTCGACGAGACTTACACGTTCCTGGATAGTCTGGATGTTACCCAGTTGCACGTGTTCCCATACTCCGAGCGCCCTGGTACATCGGCCCTCAGCATTCCCTATGTGGTGCCCGAGAAGGAGAAGAAGCTGCGCGTAAAGCGCCTGCTGGAACTCTCCGACCAGAAAACCCATGCTTTCTATGAGCGTTATATCGGTCAGCAGGCCGAGGTGCTGTTCGAGAAAGCTACCCGCGGTCGCGCCATGCACGGCTTTACTAAGAACTATATCCGTGTAGAGCTGCCCGCTAAGGATGCAAACCCCGATTTCGACAATCAGCTCATCACCGTGAAGTTGGGCGAGATGACCCGCGATAAAGAGTCGTTAATGTGTATTATATAATGTACGCGCGCGTAAGATGGAAAAAGTAGCAATCGTTATACTCAACTGGAACGGTCGCCAGATGCTCGAGCAGTATCTGCCCTCTGTTCTGCAATATTCAAAAGACGAGGCCACGGTGTATGTAGCCGATAACGCATCAACCGACGATTCGTTGGCGTTCCTGCAGCAGCATTATCCCGAGGTAAAAACGGTGGTGCTGGATAAGAACTGGGGCTTTGCCGAGGGCTATAACAAGGCCCTGGCGCAGATACAGGCCGAGTACTACCTGTTGCTCAACTCCGATATCGAGGTTACCCACCATTGGCTCACCCCGATGATCGAGTACATGGATTCTCATGCCGATGTGGCTGCCTGTCAGCCTAAGCTGCTCTCCATCTTTGATCGCGACCGCTTTGAGTACGCCGGTGCCAGCGGGGGATACTTAGACCGATTTGGCTATCCCTTCTGTCGTGGGCGTATCTTCGACACTGTCGAGGCCGATAACGGTCAGTACGATGATGTGGCCGATATCCTGTGGGCCACAGGTGCTGCACTCCTTATCCGTAGCACCGATTACTGGGCTGTAAACGGACTGGATGCCCGATTCTTTGCCCATAACGAAGAGATTGATATGTGCTGGCGATTGCGCATTCGTGGTCGCCGTATCGTCTGCATTCCAGATAGTTACGTGTACCACGTAGGCGGCGGCACGCTGCCTAAGGGTAACCCGATGAAGACCTACCTGAACTTCCGCAACAACCTCACGATGCTGTATAAATGTCTGCCCGATGGCGAGTTGCAGTACGTGATGCGTTGGCGCTGGTTCCTGGACTATCTGGCCGCTTGGGAAACTCTGATTCTGGGTCGTAACTGGGGCGATTTCAAGGCCATCTACCGTGCCCGTCGTGCCTTTAAACGCTGGAAGAAGGATTTTGAAGCCGACCGTAAGACCATCCAGGCTTCGCGCCAGGTACAAAAAATACCAGAGCAAAAATCATTCTCTTTGCTCTGGCAGTATTATGCTAAAGGGCGCAAGCTGTTCAGCGCCTTGCCCCTTTAGTTATGGCTTGGTAATCACTACCTTTACGGGTTGTTCAACCTCCTTGCGCCATAGCTTCATAAAGTTGAACCAATCCTTGGCGTTGTGATAGCCAAATGTCTCGTTATCAGATGTATACACCACTTTGTACTTTAGTACGTTCTGGTTGGCTTTCACCACAAAAGCATAATTATCTTTGTTGGCAGGCTCCTCGCTTACGATGTACTGCTTAGGTATCCAAATGCCTAAGCCTACCGTCTCACGGGGCAGGTTAATGGTGTCGCCTGTTGCAAAGGCGCTACCCCAGCAGCCGCGCAAACCCTTGTGGTCGGTAAATTCCTCCGAACCCTTCACATTAATCACGCCGGTCGAGAATCGGTAGCTGCTCACGTCGGTATGCTTCTTGGTAAAATATACCTCCACATCGGTATCGCGATGACCGGCGTACTGGATATAGCGTACGGTCATGTTGATGGCGGGACGATTGACCTCGGCCTTCCAACCTTTATCTACTAATTCAACGATGGTGCGCAGCGGACCGTACGAGATGATGCGCTGTGTGCGCGAGGCCACTGGGTCGATCATCGTGGGCTCCTTTCCGTCCCATCCTCGAAATGCACCCAGTCCAAAGGTGTTGCCTACCCACAGCACATCGTCGCCGTAGCCCTGGGCTTTCTGCTCGGGCTGTGTGTAGAACTGCGTGGCCTCCAGCTCCAGGCGTTTCTGGAACTTGCCGTACAGGTCCAGTGTCTGACGCTTGTCAAAGTAGATGCGGATACCATTCAGCTCGCTCTCAAAGTCCACACCGTGATGGTGCTGCAGATTATACGAGTTAGCGCAGTCGCCGCGTGCCGTGATGGCCTCGATAAAGTTGTTGTGCTTGTTTTTCTGCTTCACCTTGTCGTTGCGTATCAGCATCTCGGCAAACACGCGGGCAGGGTATTTTGTGGGCTCGTCGCACAGGTCGGTAAACAGCTGTACATCGTACTTCAGCTGCTGCTTACCCTTCAAGTCGGCCAGAAAGCACAGCTCGTCGTACACCTCGTCCTGGTCCAGATCGTCCAACTGACAGGGTATCTCCTTGCCCTCGCAGGTAACCAGCGCGCGGCGCACTTCGCCGTAGCTGTTAAGGGGAATTACTACCGCCTGATCGGTGCGTGCTGCAGCCGATGGGTTAGTTACGCTCACGGTCAGCTGCTGCTGAGCCTGAGCAGTCATCGCAGTGATGGCAGCAAGTGCCAACGTTATCATTTTCTTGTTCATCTTTTTATTTGTCTTAGCAGGGAGCAAAAGTAAGCAAAATCCATTAAATGGCGCCCGTTTTTTACACAAATAAACAAAAATGTGCATTATTTTATACTTTTATTTAAACTTTTTAGGTTAAAATTTGGTTTTTAAAATACTTTTTAGTATATTTGCAACGATTTTTTTAACAAAAGTATAACATTCTGCTCAATAGCCCGTGCGAAAGGTATATTATTTCCTGTTGTTAGTGCTCCTTGGATGCATCAGTTGTGAATGGCAATTCACAGCCGACGACGAGCATGCCATTACGGTTGATCGTTACGACCGTATCCAGAGCCTTTACCTTACCACTGGCGATTTCTCGGCTTTGCAGCAGATGAACACCGTTTATCCCATGCAAACCCGCACGTTGATTGAGGATGTGCTGCACATTGGTAAGGTTGATGATCAGCAGATTAACACCAAGTTCCTGCGATTCTATCAGGATTCTACCTTGCAGGCGCTTATTTCCGAATCCGAGCAGCAGTATGCCAATATGGATGATATCAATGCCGACTTTACCAAGGTGTTCAAGTATCTCAGCGAACGTATTCCTGGTATCGAGGTGCCCGAGATTTATGCCCAGATAGGATCGCTCGATCAGAGCGTGATTGTGGGCAACGGCTCCATTGGTATCTGTTTGGATAAGTACTTAGGCAGCGATAATGCGCTTTATCGCAATCCGGTTTACGGTTATTCTAAAAGTCAGTTGGCTACCATGAACCGCAGCTATATCGTGCCCGATTGTGCAGGCTTCTACCTGCTCAGTCTGTACCCCATGCCGCAGGATCGTGCCCTCAGTCAGCAGGAGCGCGACATGCATATCGGTAAAATCCAGTGGGTTGTTAATCAGGCCATGGGTAAGCATGTGTTCAGTAGCGTTTATACCCGTATGGTTGAGCGCTACATGAAGACCCACAACTTTACCATCGACCAGATGTTGCGTAACAACAACTATTCTGAGTTCCGCAAAAACAACTGACCTTGATGTATATCCTTCGCCTTCAGGTAGTTTACCAGTTTGTTGGTAAACTCGTAGTTCTTTAATCCCCAATGCGGCGCTATCAGCAGTTCCTTAGGCGATTGCGATACAAAACGCTCCAGCACCATATCCGGTCGCAGGCGCTGTATGTATTGGGCAATCAGTTCTATGTATTCATCCACCGTGTAGATGTGGAACGGCTCGCGCTCAAACTCTTCGGCCAGTCGGGTGCCACGGATAATCTGCATCTGATGTATCTTCAGGATGTCGATGGGCAGCTGCGATAGGATAGGGGCCTGGCGCAAACTCTCGGCGGCATCCTCGCCCGGCAGTCCTAAGATGATGTGCGCGCCGGTTAGCAGCCCGCGCTGGTGTGTGCGTTCCAAAGCTGAAACCGACTGCTCAAAGCTATGCCCGCGGTTAATGCGTAACAGCGTGTCGTTGTTGGTGCTCTCTATACCGTACTCCACTAATACAAACGTGCGCTCATTCAACTCGGCTAAGTAATCCAACAGCTCGTCGGATACGCAGTCGGGGCGGGTGCCAATCACAATGCCCACGATATCCTCTACCTGCAGCGCCTCTTCGTACAGCGCCTTTAACTGTGCGATAGGGGCGTAGGTATTGGTAAACGCCTGGAAGTAGGCCAGGTATTTCATGTCGGGGTATTTGCGTGCAAAAAACTGCTTGCCCTCGGCCAACTGGTTGCTCACCGACAGGCGGCGCTGACAGTAGCTGGGGTTAAACGTGCGGTTGTCGCAGTAAATGCAACCGCCCGTTGATATCCGTCCGTCGCGGTTCGGACAGGTAAAACCGGCATCTATCGATATCTTCTGTACACGGAACTCAAACTGGCGCCGTATCCACGTGCCGTAGTCGTTATAATAGGGTGTATTCACTTTATTTAAATCCATCAGTGTGCAAAGTTAACGAAAAAAACGCTATCTTTGCAGTCTGAAACAGTAAAAACTCAAAAAATATGAAGAAATTAAGATTATTCTCCCTTGGCGCGTGGTTAGCGCTGGCTGTAAGTGTCCAGGCGGGCCGTCAGCTTACGCTTACCGACATTACCAAAGGCGAGTTCCGCAGTCAGTCCATCAGCGCCGTTTATCCCATGGCCGATGGCGAGACTTACGCCCAGATTACTAGCGATGGTAAGCAGATTGTTACTTACTCGTTTAAAACCGGCAAACAGGTAGGCGTGCTGTTCGATGCAGCTACCGCCCGTGGCGCTAAACTCGACGGTATTGATGGTTACATCATGAGTCCCGATGGCACCCGTCTGCTCATCCAGACCGATACCAAGGCCATCTACCGCCGCTCGTTCACCGCTACCTATTATATCTATAGCATCCGCAACAACAAGCTCGAGCCTCTGTCGGATGGCGGTCCTCAGCAAACACCCGTGTTCTCGCCCGATGGCAACCAGATTGCCTTTGTGCGTGATAACAACATCTTCCTGGTAAAGCTGCTCTACGATAATGCCGAGAGTCAGGTTACCAAGGATGGCAAGCGTAACGAGGTGATTAATGGTATCCCCGATTGGGTGTATGAGGAGGAGTTCTCAACCAACTCGTCGATGGTTTTCTCGGCCGACTCGAAGCAGATTCTGTGGATTCGTTACGACGAGAGCGCCGTTAAGCAGTACTCTATGCAGCTGTTTAAGGGTGCCAAGCCCGAGCGCAAGGAGTTTGCCGAGTACCCTGGTGCTTATACCTATAAGTACCCCGTGCCCGGACAGGTTAACTCGCAGGTTAGCGTGTGGAGCTACGATATCAAGAGTCATCAAACCCGCAAAATCAATGTGCCCCTGGATGCCGAGGACTATATCCCCCGTATCAAAGCCACAACCGATCCTACCAAGGTGGCCATCATGACGATGAACCGTCACCAGGACGTGCTGCGTATCTATATGGCCAACCCGCTCTCAACTGTTTGCAAGTTGGCTATCGAGGATAAAACACCTAAGTACATCAAGGAAGAGGTGCTCGATGATATCCAGTTGACCGATAAGCATATCTTGCTGCCCAGTGAGCGCGATGGCTATAACCATCTGTACCTTTACAACCTGAACGGTCAGTTACTGCGTCAGATTGTGCACGAAAAGTTTGTGGTGAAGGATGTTTACGGTTACGACGAGAAGACCGGCGATACCTATTTTGCCGCTAACCCCACCGGTGCTACCGAGCAGCAGGTGATGGTGGCTCACCAGAATGGTAAGGTCGAGGCGCTCACACCTAAGTCGGGTGTCAGCAACGCCATCTTCAGCAAGAATTTTAAGTACTTTATCAATATCTGGAGCGATATCAACACTCCCGCCCAGTACACCATCTGCCAGAACAACGGCAAACAGCTTGCCACACTCATCGACAACCACGAGCTCAAGGCTAAGTTGGCCGATTACGAGTTGGGGCAGAAGCAGATGTTTTCCTTTACCACCAGCGAGGGCGTACAGCTGAACGGTTGGATGGTAAAGCCCGCCAACTTCGATCCTAACAAGCAGTACCCCGTTATCATGTATCAGTACGGTGGTCCTGGTTCGCAGCAGGTGCTCAACCAGTGGGGTATCGGTATGAACGGCAATGGTGCTATCCTTGAGCAGTACCTGTGCCAGCAGGGTTACATCTGCGTGTGCGTTGATAACCGTGGTACTGGCGGTCGTGGTGCCGAATTCGAGAAGTGTACCTACCTGCGCCTGGGCGAACTCGAGGCTCGCGACCAGGTTGAGACAGCCCTTTGGCTGGGACAGCAGAGTTATGTTGATAAGGATCGTATCGGTATCTGGGGTTGGAGCTATGGTGGTTGGAACACCCTCATGTCTATGTCGGAGGGTCGTCCCGTGTTCCGTGCCGGTGTGGCCATCGCGCCTCCTACCTGCTGGCGTTATTACGACTCAATCTATACCGAGCGTTACATGCGTACACCAAAGGAGAATGCCAGCGGCTACGATGATGTGAACCCCATCGCCCGTGCACAGAACCTGCATGGCGCCTTGCTGCTCTGTCATGGTCTGGCCGACGATAACGTGCATTACCGCAACACAGCCGAGTATGTAGAGGCATTGGTACAGGCCGATAAGGATTTCCGTCAGATTGTTTACACCAACCGCAATCACAGTATCTTTGGTGGAAACACAAGAAATCACTTATTCCGCCAGGCCATTAATCATTTCAATGAAAATTTGAAGTAACAAATAAAAACCCCAGCCAATCGGCTGGGGCTTTTATTTATTAATAAGCGAACAAAGGATATTCCTTCATCTTCTCGTTAACACGAGCTCGAACGCTGGCGATAACCTCCTCGTTCTCAGGATCGTTCAGAACCTCCTCAATCCAAGCGGCAATCTGTACCATCAGGTCCTCCTTAGCACCACGTGTGGTGATAGCAGGTGTACCCAGACGGATACCAGAAGTCTGGAAAGCAGAACGACTGTCGAATGGAACCATGTTCTTATTAACGGTAATGTCGGCAGCAACCAGAGCGTTTTCGGCAACCTTACCAGTCAACTCAGGATACTTAGAGCGCAGGTCAACCAGCATTGAGTGGTTGTCGGTACCACCGCTCACGATGCCGAATCCACGCTTAATCAGCTCGTCGGCCAGAACCTTAGCGTTCTTCTGTACCTGCTTAGCCCACTCCTTGAACTCAGGCTGCAGAGCCTCGCCGAAAGCCACAGCCTTGGCAGCAATCACGTGCTCCAATGGACCACCCTGCTGTCCGGGGAATACGGCTGAGTTCAGCAACTGACTCATCATCTTGGTTACACCCTTTGGTGTCTTCAAACCCCAAGGATTCTCAAAGTCCTTACCCATCAGGATGATACCACCACGAGGACCACGCAGTGTCTTGTGGGTTGTTGATGTTACGATGTGAGCGTACTTCACTGGGTTGTCAAGCAGTCCTGCTGCAATCAAACCAGCGGGGTGAGCCATATCAATCATCAGCAGTGCGCCAACCTTGTCGGCAATCTCACGCATGCGCTTGTAGTCCCACTCGCGGCTGTAGGCGCTACCACCACCGATAATCAGCTTTGGCTTGTGCTCCAGTGCCAGCTGCTCCATCTCGTCGTAATCTACGCGACCGGTCTCCTTGTTCAGGTTGTAACCGATGGGGTTGTAGATCAAACCAGATGTGTTTACGCGCGAACCGTGCGACAGGTGACCACCGTGATCCAGGTTCAAGCCCATGAATGTGTCGCCTGGCTTCAGTACGGCCAGCAGTACGGCTGCGTTAGCCTGAGCACCTGAGTGAGGCTGTACGTTAGCGTACTCAGCACCGAAAAGCTTGCAAACGCGGTCGATAGCCAACTGCTCAACCTCGTCAACTACCTGGCAACCACCATAGTAACGGTGTCCAGGATAACCCTCGGCGTACTTGTTAGTCAGGTAAGATCCCATGGCTTCCATCACCTGGTCGCTTACGAAGTTTTCACTTGCAATCAGCTCAATGCCTTTCAACTGGCGCTGATGCTCTTTCTCAATCAACTCGAAGATTGTGTTGTCTCTGTTCATTGTTTTGTTTATTGGGGTAAATGTTTATTGTTCAACTATCAACTGTCAACTATCAACTAGCACAGTTCCACTTTGTTAATGTCCTGCTCCTTCTCGCAGTAGTGACAGGTAAGAATACCGTTCTCTACGTGGAAGTGGGTCTTCATAGGCTCATTGTTGGTAATACACTTGGGGTTATTACACTTTACAATACCCTTGATTTCCGATGGTGTTACCACGCTGCGCTTCTCAACCACCTCGTAGTCGCGAATAATGCTCAGTATCACGTTAGGCGCAACCACCGAGAGGCGCGAAATCTCATCGTCGGTAAAAAACTTATCGCTTACTTTGATGATACCTTTCGATCCCACCTTCTTTGAGGGATAGTTAAAACCGATGGTAACAGGTGTCTTCAGTGTAAACAGTCCCAGCAAGCTGGCCACCTGATACGTCTTATCGGTTGGAATATGATCAATCACAGTGCCGTTCTCAATCGCGGCAACCAAGCGTTCCTTCTTATTCATAACTATCAACTATCAACTGTCAATTATCAACTACTTAATGATTGTTTTATCGTTTTTAACTTCGTCGAGTGTAATACCTAACACATCGCAGAAGATGGCCTCGCGGGCAAACAGTCCGTTGCCGGCCTGTTGTATGTAGTAAGCATGTGGGTTGTCGTCCACTTCGTAGGCAATCTCGTTTACGCGTGGCAGCGGGTGTAATATCTTCATGTTAGGCTTGGCGTTTTTCAGCAGGTCGTTGTTCAGCACATATACGTTCTTTACGCGTTCGTATTCCATCAGGTCGCTGAATCTTTCTTTTTGCACGCGCGTCATATATAATATGTCGGCATCGGCTATCACCTTCTCGTTAAACGCTGTGTGCTCCTGATACTTAATGCCGTGCTCGTCGCAGTAAATCTTGTATTCCTTCGGCATGGCCAGTTCCTTCGGTGCCACAAAGTGGAAGGTGGGGTTGAAATGCCTCATAGCCATAATCAGCGAGTGCACCGTGCGTCCGTATTTCAGGTCGCCCACCAGATATATGTTCAAGTTCTCAAGCGTACCCTGTGTTTTGTAAATCGAGTAGAGGTCTAACATACACTGCGAGGGGTGCTGATGTGCGCCGTCGCCCGCATTCACAATGGGCACAGGTGCCACTTCCGATGCGTACTGGGCGGCTCCCTCAATAAAGTGGCGCATCACAATCACGTCGGCGTAGTTCGATACCATCAGGATGGTGTCCTTCAGGGTTTCGCCCTTGGTGCCGCTGGTAATCTTCGGGTCGGCAAAGCCAATCACGCGTGCGCCCAATCTGTTAGCTGCGGTTTCAAAACTCAGTCGGGTTCGGGTTGAGGGTTCGAAGAAAAGGGTTGCCACAACTTTGCCCTTCAGCAACTCGCGATTGGGGTGCTTCTCGAACTCTTGCGCCATCTCAATCATGTAGAGAATCTTCTCTCTTGTGAGATCGGCAATTGTTACAAAATTATGCTTTTTCATCAATAATTTAATTTTCTCGGCACAAAATTACACAATATTTCTGATTTCCGTGCCGTATTTTGAAAGAAAATAGTAATTTTGCACCAAAAAGTAACTAAAAAGAGGATATGAGGAAGCTATTTGTCTATTTTCTATGGACATTATTATCATTAACCATCCTGGCCACGGCCGGTGCATTTTATGCCATCGATAGGGGTTGGATTGGTTATATGCCACCTATCGAAGACCTCCAGAACCCCATCAGTCGCTTTGCCACCCAGATCTATTCTGCCGATGGTCAGCTGTTGGGTACCTGGAATTATAATCGTGAAAATCGTGTGATGGTCGATTACAACAAAATCGCCCCATCACTCATTCAGGCATTGGTGGCTACCGAGGATGTGCGCTTTTACGATCATTCGGGCGTTGACTTCATCGCCCTCGCGCGCGCGATAGTAAAAAGAGGTATATTGGGTCAGAAGAGTGCCGGTGGTGGTTCTACCATTACTCAGCAGCTGGCCAAGCAGTTGTATTCCGAGCAGGCTCACTCCACTGTCGAGCGCCTGCTGCAGAAACCCATCGAGTGGGTGATAGCCGTCAAGCTGGAGCGTACCTACACCAAGGACGAGATTATTACCATGTACTTGAATTATTTTGACTTCCTGCACAATGCTGTGGGTATCAAAACAGCTGCCAATACCTACTTTAGTAAGGAACCTAAGGACCTGAGTGTTACCGAGTCGGCAGTGCTCGTAGGTCTGTGTAAGAACCCGTCTTACTTTAACCCCGTGCGCAATCCGGAGCGCAGTCGCGACCGTCGTAATGTGGTGCTCGGTCAGATGGTTAAAGCCGGTTATCTTACCCAGGCAGCTTACGATTCGCTAAGCGTCCAGCCACTCACACTTAAGTTTCATGTGGCCGACCATAAGGAAGGTCTGGCCCAGTACTTCCGCGAGTATCTGCGCCAGTATATGACCGCCAAAAAACCTATCCGCGAAAATTATCCTTCGTGGAATATGGCTAAGTTCGTTACCGACTCAATTAACTGGGAAACAGACCCTTTGTTCGGTTGGTGTAACAAAAATAAGAAGCGCGATGGCGGTAACTATAACATCTATACCGATGGTCTGAAGGTTTATACCACCATCGATTCGCGCATGCAGGAGTATGCCGAAAAGGCTGCTTATCAGCACGTGGTAAAATACCTGCAGCCCGCCTTCGATAAGGAGATGGCTTCGAAGAAGAATGCGCCTTATTCGTCTAACCTCACCGCTGCCCAGGTAGAGCAGATTCTGAACCGTTCTATTCGTCAGTGCGAGCGCTATCGTGTGCTCAAAGAGAGTGGGGCAACAGCCGACGAGATCTACCGCTCGTTCCGTACCAAGACCAAAATGTCGGTCTTCACATACCATGGCGAGGTGGATACAACAATGACACCGCTCGACTCGATAAAATATTACAAATCGTTCCTGCGTACTGGTTTTGTCAGCATGTGTCCTCAGAACGGTTATGTGAAAGCTTACGTGGGCGGTCTTAACTACGAGCACTTTGCTTACGATATGGTAATGGAAGGTCGCCGCCAGGTGGGTTCTACTATCAAACCTTATCTGTACTCGCTTGCAATGGAGAATGGTTTCACCCCTTGCGACGAGGCACCTAACGTGCAGCAGACTTATATCGTAGCAGGTCAGGCGTGGACACCACGTAATGGTAGTAAGGCCCGTTACGGCGAGATGGTAACTCTGAAGTGGGGCTTGCAGCAGTCGAACAACTGGATTTCGGCCTACCTCATGAGTAAGCTCAATCCCCGTGCCTTCGTCGACCTGTTGCGCGAGTACGGTATCCGCAACCCGGATATCCATCCATCAATGGCTCTCTGTTTGGGTCCTTGTGATATCAGTGTGGGCGAGATGGCCAGCGCTTATACCGCTTTTGTTAATCACGGTATTCGTGCCGCTTGCATGTTCGTTACTAAGATCGAGGATAGCGAGGGTAATGTCATTGCCCAGTTCCAGCCCCGTCTCAACGAGGTTATCAGCGAGGAGAGTGCACATAAGATGATTTATATGCTGCGCAATGTAGTAGATGGCGGTACCGCCAGTCGTCTGCGCTTCAAGTATCACCTCACCGGACAGTTGGCTGGTAAAACTGGTACCACTAATAATAATAGCGATGCCTGGTTTGTTGGTCTTACCCCCACATTGGTTAATGCCTGCTGGGTAGGAGGCGACGATCGCGATATCCACTTCAACTCTATGGCCATGGGTCAGGGAGCCTCGGGTGCACTGCCAATCTTTGCGCTCTACATGCAACAAGTGTATCAGAATTCACGTTTGGGTTATCGCCAGGACGAGATTTTTGATATTCCGGCCGATTTTAACCCATGTCCGCTCAGTGGTGAGAATCCCGACGATTCTGAAGGCGAAAACGACATCGAAGAGATATTTGAGTAATGCCTCTATATTATATATAAGGTGTAATCAAGTCTTTGTAAACATTCCCGAAAACTTTCATGTTTTTGGGAATTTTTTTTCGAAAATATTTGGTTGGTATTAAAAAATGTCGTACCTTTGCACCCGCAAATCAGGAACACCACCTGATAAGCAAACAAAAAATGAGTTCTTTGAAAGATTTACATAGACAGAAGTAGTACAAGAAGCGAGTACTTTTCGAAGTACTTGGGTAAATGAACAAACCGTTTCAATTTCTTGAAAGGTCGCGCAAGCAACCTTTCTGAAA
>CADAOD010000044.1 GCA_902789415.1 uncultured Prevotellaceae bacterium | reverse complement strand
CTTACGACGTATTCTTGGTGTGGCACTCATTCTGATCAGCATCTACTTTATGCTGTTTAGTACTCGTATTAAACTGCCAACGACGAAAAAAGTGCAGGTAGGTGCAGGAGCATTGAGCGGACTGATGGGTGGTTTTTTCGGTATGCAAGGCCCGCCTGCCGTACTTTATTTCATCCAGAGTGAGCCGACGAAGGAACACTATATGGCAATGGCCCAGACCTATTTTCTGATATGACTGGTGTGAGAGCATACAACGGCTTTTTTACCACCACTGTAGCAGTTGATTATCTCTATGGCCTCGGCGGTGTCATCATCGGCACGATGCTGGGTACCTACATTTTCAAGCATATCCCCAACCGCATCTTCCGCTACATCGTCTATGCCTATATCTGCATCAGCGGTGTAATCATACTAATGACAAATTAAGAACTATAGCATACATGAATAAATATCAGTCAGATGACTATCGGCGCGAGGAACTGATACGTATCATCGAACACTCTGTGGAGAAGTTGACCCTTCAAGAATTGGAGGCATTATATTATGATATGACGACGAAATCCTATATTAACGATTAATATGGTAAAGCGTGAATACATACAGGCCAACAAGGATTGGCTGGAGGCGAAAGCCAACAAACAGTTCGACAGCAGCCGTGGTGGTGTGCCTCTGGCTTGCCGCTTGTGTGATCTCATAGAGGGCTGGATCATCGCCATTCAGCAGATGCATATTGGCGACAAGTGGGAACTCTATATCCCAGCAGAGATGGGCTATGGCAAATTCTCCCAGCCTGGCATCCCTGGTGGCTCGACTCTTATTTTTGAAATTGAACTATTAGGTATCGCATGACACTACGAGAACTTATCAATTCAGTAGATTCAGAGCAGTATAGCGAGTCAGCGTTGTACAAGAAGCTGCGTGAGACGAAGCCTGAATATGGCGCAAACAGACGTATTCAGGTGAAGTTGGTGAATGGTGAGGTTACTATTACCAACGTTCACGTCGGCTCATTGGGCGATATTCTGACTTACCAGATTGATGTGGCTCCAGACCTGCAGATAACAAAGACGCAACTGTTGGATGAAATCCTCAAAGAGGTGGCTTCGAACACCTTCAGTGATGAAGAGCAGGCTGAGTTCTGGGATGACTTTGACAATCTGCAAAAAGCAAAGATTATCAGATAGTATGATTCATCTGACAAGCATAAAGGATATCGAGAAGGCTATAGCAGACAATCGCCTGTGTCTTTTCTACATCAAAGCTCCTGACTGCGGAGTTTGCAATGTTATGCTCGACAAAGTGGAGCGCTTGGCAGACAGTATCACTGCGGTACATTCCTTCTATACGGATATAACCGAAGAGCCTCTGATAGCAGGTCAGTTCCTCGTCTATTCAGGGCCAACAGTCCTGCTGCTGATGGATGGTAAGGAAGTCTATCGCGCCTCTCAGTTCATTGACCTGGAGGAATTACAATTCAACATTAATCGTTACATCGAACTTCTCGGCCTATGACTCTCCCCAAGTTCATCATAACAATGGATGGCTACTTCCGTCTTGGCATGGTCAACCAGCATAAGCATCTGCTGAAGTCTGGTGACCAATGCATCGGCGGTGGGTATTACCACTTTGACTTTGTTTCCAACCGCATCCTCCTTGACAGGGAATCATACGACTTTGGCCGTCCCAAATGGCATCTGCTGGAAACATTGAAGGTTCCCTCTACCTATCGAGGCATGCGAATCGTCTATTCGTATGATGACGGTTTCCATGATGATTTCAACGTCAGCGAGGAACTGAATATTGAATACTATGACTGACTACGATTTCATATGGCGCACGCAAGATGAGATTAGAACGGTGGTGAATGCCGTTCTGGGTGAATGTATCTGGAATCTCAGTTACAGTGAGCGACGGATGGCCATTGAACTGGAACTGACAGTCACGCTCGATGATGATGCAATAGGTGATCTATGCTGCCAGTTTCCCATCCCTGCCGACTACGACGGCATCGGAGCAAAAGGCTCAAAATTCGCATTCTATCTTTGATTCTTCGACCATCGGAGATACTTCTTTACGGGACACCTATAAACGAAAGACGCAACCGTTTGTTTACCAAACGATTGCGTCTTTTCTTTGCGGAGAGAGAGGGATTCGAAGTGCCTCTCAGCACGGTAGTTTTCAAGACTACTGTAATCGACCACTCTACCATCTCTCCAGTGCTCTTCTGTCTCGAAAGCGGGTGCAAAGGTAAGGAGATTTTTTGGAATAAACAAATTTTTCGCCAACTTTTTATAAATAAATTGCAAAAATAGTGGTTTTTTGCCCGAAAATGCGTAATTTTGCGCTATGATTTATCCAAATAACTTTGAGCGTAAGCTCGGATTCGATGAAATTCGCAGGTTGCTGAAGGCCCGTTGCCAAAGCACCTTGGGGCAGGAGAAAGTTGACGAAATAGCTTTCTCTACTGATGCCGATGTGGTAAATGAATGGTTAACGCAGGTGCGAGAGTTCCGTAGGTTGACTGCCGAACACGATGATTTTCCCATGCAATACTTCTTTGATGTGCGCGAGAGTATTGCGCGTATACGATTGGAGAATACCCATTTAGAAGAGGATGAGGTATGGGATTTGCGTCGGTCATTAGAGACTATCGCCAATATTGTGCGCTTTTTGCAGCGTAACGGCGACGAGAAACCTAACGGCGAAGTGGTATATCCCTATCCGGCACTGTACCGCCTGACAGATGGTGTGGCAACCTTCCCTGCCATGATACGTCGTATCGACTCTATTCTGGATAAGTTCGGTAAGGTGAAGGATTCTGCCTCAATGACACTGGCTGGCATCCGTCATGACTTGGAGAAAACGCAGGGAAGTATCTCGCGTACATTATATACTATATTACACGCAGCTCAACGCGACGGACTGGTAGATAAGGATGCGGCTCCATCGATGCGTGACGGACGACTGGTAATCCCAGTGGCTCCTCAGGTAAAGCGGCGTATCAATGGTATTGTTCACGATGAGAGTGCTACTGGTAAAACGGTGTTTATTGAGCCTACCGAAGTTGTCGAGGCTAATAATAAGGTGCGCCAGCTGGAGGCAGAGGAACGTCGTGAGGTAATTCGTATCCTGACGGTATTTACTGATGAAGTACGCCCGCATGTGCGCGAGATTATCGACTCGTATCAGCTGCTGGCCATGATCGACCTGATTCAGGCCAAGGCTAAGTGGGCAGAATTGACCCATGCTTTTGAACCAACCGTAAAGGCCGAGCCTGTTATCGATTGGATTCGTGCCATCCATCCTTTGCTACAGCTCTCGTTGGAGAAAAAGGGTGGGCATGTGGTGCCATTAGATATTATATTGAAACGCGAAAAACGACTGCTGCTTATCAGCGGACCTAATGCTGGTGGAAAGTCGGTATGCCTGAAAACGGTTGGTTTGTTGCAGTATATGTTGCAGTGCGGTTTGCCTGTTCCTTTCGGTGATCGCTCTACATCAGGCATCTTCGAGAGTATTATGATTGATATCGGCGACGAGCAGAGTATTGAGAATGATCTCTCGACATACTCTAGTCATCTGATGAACATGAAGCAGATGATGAAATCGGCTAACGAACACTCGCTGTTGCTGATTGATGAGTTTGGTAGCGGTACCGAGCCCGCCATTGGTGGTGCTATTGCCGAGGCCATGCTGAAGCAGTTCTGGAAGAAGCGTACCTTTGGTGTTATTACCACTCACTATCAGAACCTGAAGCATTTTGCCGACGATCACGAGGGTGTGGTGAATGGTGCCATGCTGTACGACCGGCATGAGATGCAGGCCTTGTTCCAGCTGTCGATTGGTCAGCCTGGTTCGAGCTTTGCCATCGAGATTGCCCGTAAGACGGGTATCCCCGAAGAGGTGATTAAGGATGCCAGTGATATCGTGGGTCAGGATTATATCCAGAGTGATAAATACCTGCAGGATATTGTGCGCGATAAGCGTTACTGGGAGGGTAAGCGACAGACAATCCACCAGCACGAAAAGAAACTGCAGGCCAGCGGCGAGCGACTTGAGGCTGCTGTTGAGGAGATTGAAGCAGAGCGCAAGGCTATTCTGCGTAAGGCCCGAGAGCAGGCTGAGGAGTTGTTGCGCGAGAGTAATAAGAAGATTGAGAACGCCATCCGCGAGATACGTGAGGCTCAGGCCGAGAAGGAGCGCACCCGCAAGATTCGCGAGGAGCTGGATACCTTTAAGGAGGAGTTGGCACAGGTTGACACCCGTGCTACCGACGAGGCTATCGCCAAGAAGATGCGCCAGATTCAGGAACGTAAGGAGCGCAGAGAGAAGCGTAAGGCCGAGAAGCACGAACAGCGTGCAGCGAATGCCGAGCAGCCAAAGGTGGCAGCTGCGCCCAAAGCAAGTGCACCGTTGGTAGCTGGCGATACCGTGCGTATCAAAGGCTTGACCAGTGTGGGTGTTATCGATAGTATCGATGGCGGAAAGGCTGTGGTTATCTTTGGCGGTATGAAAACCAAGATGCGCCTGGAGCGTCTGGAACATGCCGAGAAACCAAAGGAACAGATGACCAAGGCCGAGGAGCGTAACAGCAATATTGCAGGCTCGTATGGTGTGGTATCAAAAGATACCCGCAATGTGATTGATAATCGCAAACTAAACTTTAAACAGGATATAGATGTGCGTGGTATGCGTGGCGACGAGGCCATCAATGCCATTACCTATTTTATTGATGATGCCATACTGGTTGGCGTGAGCAGAGTACGCATTCTGCATGGTACCGGAACAGGTATCCTGCGACAGCTGATACGTCAGTACCTGGCCACTATTCCAAATGTAACCCACTACCGCGACGAACATGTTCAGTTTGGCGGCTCAGGTGTAACAGTTGTTGATTTAGAATAGAATTTGTTAAATTATTGACCTATGTCAGTGTGCGCACACAATAAACGTTAAAATTGTCTAACGTTTGAACCACCTATCGGAATAATTCGTAACTTTGCACCCGGAAATCGACGCGAAGTCGACCAAATGAAGATGAGATCTAAAGGATAACGCGGTGCCCGCAAGGGTCCGTCTAAAGTATAGAGATATGATTCAATTTATTAAAAAGACAGTCGTCCTGATGGCTCTTTTGCTAGTGAGCATAACGACATCCGCAAACGGAAGAAGTTCAAAGAGCACTACGACATCAGGTTTCGACTGGACTCCAGTGATGGAGGCTATTATTAAAGTGGAAAGCGAAGGAAATCCTAAGGCCGTGAGTGGAAACTCGGTAGGCGCGATGCAGATTACTCCTATACTCGTAAAAGAATGTAATGAGATTCTGAGTAAACGCAAGAGTAAGAAGCGATACACTTTAGCTGACCGTTATAGTGTAGAAAAATCGAAAGAGATGTTCCTTCTGATTCAGAGCTATTTTAACCCAGAGAACAACGTCGAGAAGGCTATACGTTCTTGGAATGGTGGTAGAAGTTATGGTATTAAGGCTACCAATCGTTACTACCGAAAGGTTATGGCAAAAATGAACAAGTAATCTGATAATCCGATTGTCGAGGGCATCAGCCCTGACGATCGGATCATTTTTTTGTATGGGTTATCTGTTGCCCTTAGTAAGGGTGGGGGATAAAAACAAAAAATGCAAGCCTCAAAGCTTGCATCTCTCTTTAGTTGCGGAGGCAGGATCCCATTTTTTTGAGATTTTTGTAGCAGTTGTAGCGCCTTCTAATGCCTGCAAATATGGGCTTTTTCGTCTTTTCATGAATCCGATGTTTTACTGTCCGAGTTTTGTCCCTTCTGTTTCAGCAGGTCAACCATCGTTTCAAGTTGGCCGTTAACCTTTTTTAAATCGTTAATTCTCTCATCTTTTTCCTTTATAAGCATTTTCAATGCTTTATTTTCTGCCATCAGTGATAATTGATCCTGATTGAAGACTGCGGAATTAACGATATTCTGGTTTCCAATTATATAGGGTGATTCTCCAATTTTGTCCGAACCGCTGAACAGCTCATCGAGAGATATGTCTAGGGTATTGCATATCTTCATGGCGGTTTCAATAGTGATGTTTGGTCTTCGGACAAACTCCTTAATTGTCCTATGGGTTTCTTCACCCCATGTTAGTACACAGAAATCTCTTTCTCTCAGCCCTCGAGCTTTGATTATAGACTTCAACTTTTCTAAATCAACATAAATTCTTTCGTACCTCATTTTAAAAATAGTTAAAACCACCATTATAATGGGAAATATTTCCCGATATATTTGGTGATACGGTTTTTTAGCCTTATATTTGCAGCAAATTTAAAACTTAAAATTGGAATAAACAAGAAATTATGGAGAAAAATTCAAGCTTAGACGTAAAGGGTTATTACAAGTCCTTGAGCAGATCTGACCGAGGCAAATTCCTGAAATACCTGTTTGTCAGGTATGAATACAATCCGCGTACAATGAGTATGAAACTCAACGGTACCTCTAATGTAGCAAAGCTGCGTCTTGACGAACGTGAGAATATCGAGAGTGTTATAACATCTGGTGTATGGAAGCAATAGAGTTCCGTGTATCTCCTGATGGTGAGGTATACTTCAAAGAAGGTAATAAGCCAGAAAGACGCCTCACACGCTTTGAAAAGACGGTGTGTGTGCATGTGCTAGGGCTTATTCATGATAAGTTCCCTGGCGCATGGGCGAGGCTTAAAACTATTTACAAGCCTAAATCCAATGATCCTGCCCACATGGATCCAGCTTGTTTCGCCATGATTGACAGATTCATCCGTTGTAACTTCGGTGAAAATGATCTTCTAACCCCTGATATCGAGCACGAAATTCTCCATTTTGAAGAGGTGCGTTGCCCGCTTCGTGGAAAATACTGCCCAGATGAAGGTGTGATTTGTAAACCGCAGAGCTTAATCAAACTTTCGCCTGCAGAGCGCGAGGTTGCAAACCTTTACCTCTATGGTGAGACTTTCGATGAGATTGCACGTCAGCTGGGCAAGTCTCCTCAGACAGTTAAGGCTCAGCTCCATAGCATCAAAAAGAAGACTGGAGCCAAGAACTGCCGCGAGATTATTAAGGTTATGAGAATGCATAACATATAGGTCGCTCTACCACATTCGCCGCCTCGCCATAGCCATAGATAATAATGTAGATGCCAATAATCGATCTTTTCGGCGGGGCGGCATCTTTAATTACCTGGTTATGCATATTGACTGTCAAAATTGCAAAGATAAACGCAACTGCATCAACGGCGCTTGGTGCTTGAAATGCAGTTGCTATCTGGATAGAATAAATAAAAAACCGTGTGAATAAACTATTTTTATTATGAGACGTACTGATTTTGAAAATGCCATCGATGCGATCGGATGCGAACTGTTAAGCATCAGATATCGCTATAATACTGGTGGTAAGGTCATTTCTGCATTCGGTCAGGTTCCTGACACTCTCACTTATATCATGTGGGATGAAAACGGCAGAGCCTTTGCCTATGCTCAGAATGAGGGATCTGAAGACTGCGTGAGTGAATATAATCTAACCTCACTCCCATACGAGCGGGATTCAAAGTTTGACCTAAAATTCGAGTAATATGAAAACAAAAATGCTGCCCCCACCTACGGTGTTGTTGGATATCGTGCTGAATGGCCGGTTCCTGTGCCAGTTGCCCTATCGCTGGGTTGGCCACCTGGAGATAATAGACGGCAATCCGCTATATGTTTGCACCGAAGCCGAAGTCAGATCTTTCGTCGAATCAAAGCGACCTTCTCTCATCGGCAAAGATTTCAAGATTGAATTATCTAATCAGAGAGTGATATGATGTATGAATATTGTGAGGCAATTATCGACTGGGGCCATGTGGTGGCCACCATCGACCGCGAGCGTAAAAACAAAGAGATATCAAAGTATGCTCGCCAGCGTGAGATTTTGAAGAAAGTTCTTAAGTCAAACAAAAAGTGATATGGATAGATATTATTTTATAACTGTAATGGCCTACCAGTCTGTTAACAATATGGGGCTGGAGCTGAATAAATATGTGGTTGAGCGATATGACCAGGCTGTTGTCCATGCCAACTGCATCTATGCCATCAAGGCCGATATCGAGCAGAAGATGAATGAGCTCCTGGAGAAATATCCGAGATGCCGTCCATTTGAGTTAATCTTCTCTGAGAGAAAAGATAAGTATGGTGAGCCTTTCTCAGACATTCACGTTACCGCAAATAAAGATATCGATAAGCATGTCTTCGTTATGAATGTTTCTGTGGTGAGACACTTGAATCTTGAATGTAACTTGTTATATTAAGGTATGTACGGTGTTTGTAAAGTCTGTGGTTGCACAGAGAATGATCCTTGCTATCATCCGGATTGGGGTTGTTGCTGGTGGGTTGATGAGACTCATGAGCTGTGCAGCCATTGTGCCGATAAAGAGATAGCCAATGACCCTATGACAGTTCATTGCGTTAACTCTGTTGAGTCTGGTCTTTATGTTGAAGAGACTACCTGTGATCATGCTGAACTCGAGACATGTGATGGCTGCCCCAGATATATTGAAGATGAAGATTTATGTGATTTAGAGCTCTGATTATGAAACAAGTATCCATCACCATCAATGATACCACCTACGATCTCCTGGATCTTGGTGAACAGCAGCTTAACAGTTCGCACTTGCGTAGCGATATCTGCGTCAAGTACTGCGACTTGATGAAGGTTTGTGGCCAGTTCCTGTATAATGCTGCTGTTCCTTGCATGCTGGCCATGGATACAAAAGAAGAGGGCTCTGGTTTTTATTTTAAAAAGAGAATTGAATAGATATGAAAAAAAGCAAACCATGCTTACCACGTAAGCTAAAAAAGGCCGCAAATGGTCTGAGAATATATAAGGATACCGGCGAGGTCTGCTATGACTGGCACTTCCGTGTCAGACACTATCCTCGAACAAAATGGATCGTCCGTGCTGAGCGCCAGTTCAAACGAGCCTGGCGTGAGCTTAAAGCCAAAGATGCTCGCATCAAAGAGCTCGAGGCGCAGCTTCAGATGATGAAAGACCTAAAAGAATTATTGCCAAATTAATGTATGTAGTGTAAAACTGTACACCTCGATGGTGTTTTTTATGCTCCAGTCAAACACATTATTTTTGCATCCGGAAAAGAAATGAATAAAATATGATCGACAGACAGCGCGTGATGGACGAGACCAGGAACGGACTCGACATCCTATTAGACCTCTACCCACAGGCTAAAGACTGTGTGGGCAACAAAAACAAACAGTTTAAGATGCGTCTCTCTGAGAAGACGCCATCGGCCACCATCCGCCAGAACAAGGCAGGCCTTTGGGTGGTTCATGACTTCGGTGGTGACGATGAAGATCTCAATGCTATCGATGCATGGATGCGCGTCAACGGCTGGGACCGTAGTCGCTTCGGTGCTGCAGTACTGGCCATCGCACAGCAGTTCGGCATTAAAGACGAACTGTCACCCGACAAGAATTTTGCCCGTGTGGTTGAGCGAGCGGCCAATGAAGAGGAATTGGAGGGTCAGTGGTATTATGAGATACGTGAATTCACAGACCGCGAATTGAAGATCCTCGGCCCCATGGTAACACGCGACACCTGTGAGCGTCTTCACTGGCACGCTCTCGAGTGGCTGGGTAAGGTCAAGGACCGTCGTATCAAAGAGTTCCACTCTAACGAACAGTTCCCCATCTTCCTGCGTGAATGCTTCATCGAGCATCCTGAAGAGGGGAAGCCCGATCGATTCTATAAGGTTTACCGTCCATACGAACCCGATAAGAAATGGCGTTTCATGTATTTCCCTGAAGGTGCCAAGCCTACAAACTATATCAATGGCCTGGCCGAACTTCGTAAAGCTCACGAACAACTTAATAAGGAGCAGCGCGACGAGAACGACGATTGGCAGACATCAAAGCTCTGTGATATCCCTCGCCCTGGCGTCGATCGCGGCATTACCCGCTATTATCGTGCTGTACTCTGCTCAGGCGAACGTGATGCCCTCTGTGTGGCCGCTCGTGGCGACTGCCCAGTATGGTTGAACTCAGAGACAGCACGCCTTGATCAGCATGACTATATGACCATCATCCGCTATGCAGGCGAACTGGTCAATATCCCTGATCTCGACGCCACAGGAATCTCCCGTGGTTCTGCCCAGGCACTCAAATATATGGAGATGAAAACATGCTGGTTGCCTGAGTCGCTCAAGGATATGAAGGACAACCGCGGACGTCCTTCAAAGGATTTCCGCGACTGGTGCCAGTACTTCCCCACCATGACTGACTATTTCGACCTGATGGACCGTGCCGTCGAGGCTAAGTTCTGGGTCACAAAGACCAGTGAGAAATCCGGCGAGCGACGTCATAAGATTGATGCTACCTGCCTGCATCAGTTCCTGCGCCTGAATGGCTTTTCAATCCTGCGCGACGATCTGGCCGATGAACCGCAGTTGGTGCGCGTAAAGAATAACATTGTATATAAAAAGCGCCCTCGAGACGTACGCGATTTTGTACAGCAGTGGGCTTTGGGTGCTAAGGACCCTGACTGCCCCGGCGAGACACTGCGTCAGGACACTATGATACGCCTGGAGCATGGCGTGCGCAATCTGATACTTACCGATGTGGCGTTTACATCGTCCTATCTGTCAGCGCTTACTGCCATCGATCCTGACTTTACCAGTTTTACTATTACCACCCAGGACTTCTATTTCCGCAATGGTCTGGTGCACTGTCATCCTGATGGCTACGATCTGCACCTGTACCGCGACCACTCACTTGATAAATGTGTCTGGAGCCAGGAGGTGATTCCACATGATTTCCGCAAGCTCGAACCGATGTTCAAGATAGAGTGGGTGCCTGGTGAGATGATGAGCGACGGGCGCACTCCGAAGTTCAATCTCGAGGTTACAGACTCCAAGTCAAGCCACCTCTTCGGCTATCTCATCAATACCTCACGTTTGTACTGGCGCCAGGAGATCGAGGAACAGTTCCCGGGCTCGCCCGATGCACAGCGTGCATATTTGGAACTGCACCCGTTCGAGATAGCAGGCGAAAGCCTTACCGATCAGCAGCGCGAAGAGCAGGCTCAGTGCCTGGTTAACAAGCTCTTCACTCTGGGTTATCTGCTGCATGCCTACAAATCTCCGTCACGCACCTGGGCTGCGTTCCTGATGGATAACCGCATAGCAGAGACTAATGAGGCCAATGGCCGTAGCGGTAAGTCATTCTTTACCGAGGCCCTGAAGCAGCTGTTGCACCTCGATATCACCACACTCGATGGTAAGGTGCTCGACCTGCAGAAGGATACCCATGCACTGTCTGATGTGACACGATACACCCGTATGGTACGTGTCGAGGATATCAACCAGTACACCAGCGTAAAGGACTTCTATAACCTGATCAGCGGCGATATGCGTGTGAATCCTAAAGGCCTCACACCTTACACCATACCGTTCTCTGAGAGCCCTAAGTTCCTGTTCTCGACCAACTACGTGCCCAGTGATTTCGACGCCAGCAGCGATGCTCGTATGCTCTACGTGACATTCTCTGACTATTATCATCAGTGCACGGCTGAGAACCCGTTTGGCTACCATGAGAGCCGCACAATCTACGATGACTTCCAGAAGGTATTATTCGATTCATTCTATGGCGAGGATGAATGGAATGCCGACCTGAACCTGCTGATGCAATGCGAGCAGTTCTATCTGTCTATCGCCATGAAATCCATCAAGATCCTGCCACCTATGCAGAACATCATCCAGCGCAAGCTGAAGACCGAGATGGGCCCACAATTCGAGGAGTGGGCCACTGGCTTCTTTGCGCCTGATGGGCCTAACGTCAACAAGCAGCTGGTGCGCAAGACTATTTACGAGACATATCTGAAGGACTGTCCTGGCACAAAGGACTCCATGCGACGCTTCTCTGGCCGTCTGAAGGCCTTTGCCAAGTGGGCGTCGTGGATTTATGCCCTGAACCCTCAGGACGTACTGAACACCCAAGGACGCAACATACAGACCTCACGCGATCCTGTCAACGGAGAGCTCATTCAGTTCGAGATGATACATCTTCGTACTGTCGACGAGGAAAAGCGTCTGAAGGCGGTAACACAGGACATCTGGGGTTCTGCAGATACATAACATTTCTTTTCTGACACCTGGTTTTAGGTACTTGGCGAGGCGACCACCAACATTCCATATACGGATGCGGTGGCCGCCTTCTGTTTTGTCAACATTTTCGCCAAGTAGCCGTTTTCCCTCTCCCTTTCCCCTCTCTCTGAATGTGCATTTCGTCTGTATATCTGTATATTCCAATTTGCGAAACGTGAAAAAACCTTGTGTTTATGCGGGTTTGCGGCCTATTCTTTGTTGTACAGATATACATTTCTTATCTGTAATCAGAATAATAGTTTTGTATATTTGTATAAAGGATGTGAAAACCTCGTTTACACTTTTTAACGCGGAATAACGGCTTTACAGCCATATACAAATGGGGGTGGGGCGATACAAATCGGTTTTCAGAACCTTTTATAAACATAAGGTCCTAGTGTTTATGGGCATTTCCAGCGATTTTTGACCCCATTTACAAAAAATACAGTAAAAAGTGCTCCAAAAACCAACAGGCTAGGAAAAATATTTCCGTCATTATTAGGTGATTATCAAAAAATTAAATATCTTTGCACCCAAAAACTGATTCCTATGAGCAAATTCGTCGTTTACCTAAAACTCCAACCTTTCGTAGCTCAGTGGCTACATCATCACTTCGGTAATCCAGTCAAGTTCCAGCCTCAGTCGGTCGAGAACTCCACCATCCTGCAGTTTACCCAGAAACTTCCTGAAGGCCGGCAGCCAGATACTGCCGCTGATGGGCTGACTGCTGTGTGCATTCCCGATAATGAGAAAAAAGATCCTGCCACATATAACTATCTGGCACCTAAGGGTAAAGAGGCTGTCATCGATTGCATCGAACGCACATTCAAACTTATGATGTGGAATGAACTCAATGATATGTCTGATGTCGGTTGCTCGGTACTGGGGGCCATCGATGCCTGGTGTGAGATGCATGGCATCGATATCGATTATGACCGCACCATCCTGATGAGATATAACAGGCTTCGTAATTCTTATGTGAAAAAGGGTATCGATCTTCGACGTCGGATGCGTAGCCACGATAATCCGTTTAACAAAAAATAACTATAAAATTCATCACCATGAGATGGCTGTTTTTGTTACTACCCGTTAAACCACGTTAAACCCCGTTACTACCCGTTAACACCCGTGATTACCCGTTAAACTCCGATAATTTATGAAACAGATCAACATCATCACAGCGGTGGATCGTATTCCTGTCACCAGCCTCCAGGGAATGATCCGAAAGTCAGCAACTAATGTCAGTCTCCCTTCCGGCATTAGTTGGCAGTCTTTGAAAATAAAGCCCCATGCGCAGCTTACCATCAGCGACAAAGTCGAGGATAGGGCCACCGTCTTTACAGCCAAGCTCGTATTCAAGACCTGCGAGCAGTTCGACGATCGTGGCCGTTGGGCTTACCGCTGCAAGCTGTCTGATGGGCGATATCGCCTGATCGGTTCCGATGAAAGACCTTATCCGATTGCATCGGTACTCGAGAATATGCCTGAAAACGTGACCGAAAATCAGCTTAACGAGGTCACTGTCACATGGCAGTCTCCACGTTTAATCCCGTATATCCTATAATAATAGGTATTTTTCGCTATCCGTGTTCTGATATACCTTTGCGCTGTAAATTTACGACGCAATGGAATATCAGTTTATCATTTCCGGAGAAATCGGTGTTGCCTTCGACTGGTGGACAGGCCAGCGTGGTACCACCGCTAACCAGGTTAAGAACTTCCTCGATGCCCATAAGGATGAGGACGTTCATATTGCAGTATGCTCTCCCGGCGGATACGTCGATGCAGGACTGCAGATCTACCAGCATATCAAGAATCATGGCCGTGTTCATTGCCACATCATAGGCATGACGGCAAGTGCAGCAACCTTCCTCACCATGGGAGCCAAGGAGGTTGACATGGTGGATGGATCGCTTATGCTCATCCACAATGTCTCAACTCAGGTGCTGGAGTGGCAGATGGCCAACAAAGAGCAGCTCGACCAGATTATAGCTGCATTCCAGAAGGAACGCAAGGATCTGGACACCATCGACCGCGTCATTGCCTCACTCTATGCCAAGAAAAACGGCAAGAGTGTTGAGGACTGCATGACGAAGATGACAGCTGCAGCTTGGCTGTCACCTCAGGATGCTCTCGACTTCGGACTGATCGACCACATCGTGGATGATGAGGACGTCAAAAAGAAGTCGAACCGTTTGCGTACAACATTCACTAATTCTATATTCAAGGATTTCGGTCTTCCTTCCCTGCCTGCGGACACTACGGAGGGTTTATCTGCCGTAGTGGACCAGGAAGGTAATCCAGCTGAAGGTTTCATGCAGAAGGCGACTGCATGGATGCAGAAGCGATTTCCTAAACTTTTCGCCGAAGAGAGTTCAAACCCTATGAAGAAAGTTTTTACTTGCCTGTGCGCCTTGCTGGCTGTACAGGACTTCGAGGTGACTGACGGTAAGATTACCATCACCGAGGAGAATGCAGGCAAGATTGAGGGTCAGTTGGATCAGCTGGGAAAGGATCTCCAGGCAGCTAAGGATGCTGAGAAGGCAGCCAAGGATGCTCAGGCCGACCTCCAGGCTAAGCTCGACAAGGCTCTTCAGGACGTGCAGCAGCGCGACCAGCAGATTGCCAACCTCAAGAAGTCTGCAGGGGTAGAGGATACAACCTCGCCCGGAGAGAAAGGTAATGGTGTGCAGGATATCAATTCTGCCGCTGAGTTGTTTAACAGTGTAAATGTAGATTAATCTATGGGTCCTGTTTTTAATCTTGGTCAGCCTGTGGTAGATCCGCAGGTAACCTTTACTCCTGAGGAACTGAGCACCTCGTTCCAGAAGTATCGCAAGGAGCTTATCATTATGCCAATGTTTGCCATGTCTGCTGCTCTGCAGCACATGGGGCATCGTGATGGTATCCGCTATAAGGAGCACATCCATGAGATGAAGGGTAATTTCCAGTTCGGTAACTATGATAAGTATAAGAAGGGCGACGGTGCTGTTGCTATCGTACAGCGCACATTGGAGACCTTCTTTGGTAACTGTATCGAGCCTATCGATCCTAATAGTATCGTTCAGACACTGTGGGGTAGCGACGTTACCAAGGGCGAGGCCCTGAAGAATGTCGACTGGACAAAGCGCGTATGCGCCTATATTATGAAGAAGCTCGGCGAGAACATGTTTCTGGAAATGTGGACTGCCAAGCATGATCCTACTGATACCACTCACACTTCGAAGTGGTTCAATGGATTCAAGACCCTTGAGAACATTGAGATTGCCAGTGGTGCCATGTCGCAGGCAGTTGGTAACTTATATTGGCTGCCTGAAGCTATAACAGCTTTGAATGCAGAGGACATTATCAACGACTTCGTATGGGGTGACGCTGCTGCAGGATGGCAAGGTGTTCACACTTTGCTCCGCGGTCAGCCTGTCAAGCTCTTCATGAGCGAGACAGTTAAGCACTTCTATGAGGTGGCCTATCAGACCAATCATGGTGCTCTGCCTTATAACCTTCAGTTCACCAAGGCTCATCTCGAGGGCAAGATGAATATAGAGTTCGTCGCATTGTCAAACGTTCCCGAGAACTATCTTTCTCTTACCCCAAAGGGTAACATTCTCGCTCTCTGGAACCTCCGCACCGCTGATGAGACCTTCCTTTGCGAGAAGTCCCTCACTTCTCACTATGATGTTGACTTCCTGGCCAACATGTTCTATGGTGAGCAGTATGAGAGCATCAACAAGGAGAAACTCTGTGTTGCTCGTTTCGCTACTGCTGTTGAAACTACAACTGGTAAGAACCCTAAGAATGAGGGCTGGTATGTGAAGAGTGGCAACGAGTATGTGCCTACCACTGACACTACTCCAGGTGAGAACACTACCTACTATGTTCTGTAGGAATCTCTGATATACGGGCTGGCGGCTATGGATTCAGTGCCTCTAGGCCGCCACCCATTATTAAATTCAAAAAAGACAATTTAAAAACATAATTTATTATGCCAGATTGTTCATCTGAGAAAACCCTGTTGCAGGACGTAAAGTTCTGCCAGGGTAAAAAGTCGCTTCCTGGTACCAAGAAGCGCGTGTATATCGCAGACATCCGCGATGTCGTTTCCTTCCCTCAGAAGCCTAACCGCGATGCTGCTGGCTTCACTTTGGATAAGGTTCCTGTGCTCGTGGGCAACTTTGTTCTGGCACAGAGCAAGTTCTTTGCTGCTGTTGATATCATCAACAACAATGGTAAGATCGCTGTCGAGGGACAGGGCACCTTTGGCTCTAAGACCTTCAAGTGTACCTATACGGGAAATGCTCCTGGTACCGAAGAGGAGGTTACCGGCCTGATCGCTGAGCTGCTCAATGCTGAGATTGTTGCCGTGGTTCCCACCCGCTCGGGTAAGTTCCGCGTCATCGGTTCAAACGATTTCCCTGCCGAGGCCAATCTTTCACAGGATACAGGCCAGAGTCCTACTGACACCAACCAGACAGTGCTCGAGATCGTTGCCGACGATGAGCTGCCCGCTCCTTTCTTCGTTGGCACTCTCCCATTGAGCGATGGTATTCTCGACTGTGCTACAGGTGTTGTCACATCTGCTACAGACCTCACAGCTCTTTCTGCCAGCCCAGCTAGCTGCTCTATAGCTAAGAATGCTACACAGCAGATTACGCTGACAGCTACGCCATCTACACACAATGAGACCATCACATGGTCTTCTAGCAATACCACTATTGCTACGGTAGATGCCACTGGTAAGATCACCGGTAAAGCTGCTGGTACCACTACTATCATCGGACAGTCTGATCGTACCCACAAGGTTGTGAGTGTGGCAGTCACCGTGACTGGAGAGTAAAGTAGGTACTTTTTCTTGAAAATAGAGTTATGATTAAACCGGAGGCGGGATGCGGCAAGGTTGCCTCGTTCCGCCTTTTTTAAATCAATAGATTATGAACGGAATAGACAAACTTTTTCGAGCCAGGGTCTCTGAATGGCTCTCAAAGACAACGCATACCGAGGCTGAACTGGTCGAGGGTGCTACCATGGTTCTGCAGTGCAACCGCAACCAGGCGCTCTACAACACGATTATGCGCCGCCCTTCTCGCTACGAGGATAAGATTGCCTACGAGCTTCGTAAGCATCTCCGCTATCTGAAGGATGATCTGACTCTCGATGATGTCAAGTCGATGGAGAACAGGATCCTCCCTGTCATCGGCAAGGCCATCGCTGAAACTGAGGAAACCACTGATAAGGCTGCAGCAGCCCTTGGTGAGATTCCTGCAAACAGTTTCCTGCCTGCTCCTGCACTTGCTCCTGAGGAGCCCTACAGTCAGACTGATACCATCGTCGCACGCGGCAAGCGTACAGACCATGACTCTCTGCCTGAGGTCATCCGTGCCATCTGGGATAAGAACGCAGAGCGATATAAGAAGATCAAGCAGGCTCACGAGACCTGTAAGACTCTTACCGCTGCCTGCGATCGCTACGAATACACTTCTGCCATCGCAGAGCTGTGGGCCGACTATAAAAAGGATTTCGACACCTACGACCACTACGTGCTCGTTCCTGTCAACGACGAAGCCGGCACTCAGACATCTCCAGCTGATCAGCTGCAGCTGTCTGCAGAGGATATCAAGGCCATCAACGCCGCACGTCCTTATATCTCCAACAACCTGCCTAAGTTGCTTGACCTGGTAAAGCTTGCCAAGGAAGAGGGATTCACCAAGGAGCAGCAGGATAAACTGGAGAGCTGGCGTGAGAAGATCCAGCAGCGCGTCGATGTCCTGGTTCGTTGTAAGCAGGTCATCAAGGATGAACTGAGAACAAAGCTCATAGAGGCTGATATAACTCTCGAGATTGCTGATTCGGATGAGCAGGGGCCGGAACATAGCGACGATCCTTCAGCCGCTCAATAAATGTGCTACCCAGACCTATCTCGGTACTGGGCTTCATACGCTCGGTTTGTTGAACTGGATTCTTCAGCAGACCGGGCGTGCTGATGTGTACGTCAGCACCTTCAGTACCTCTGAAGCGTTCCTGAATGGCTTCTACAACCTCCGTAAAAAGCATCTCGTTGGTCATAGTGTTCTGCTGGCAGACCTGAAGGCCTCGCGAAAGACGCTGCATCTCTATCGTCAGATGCAGTGCTGTTTCGACTCGGTGTATCTGGGCATGAACCACTCTAAGATAGTGCTCGTGCAGAATGATAAACACCTGGTGTCTGTCATCTCCAGTCAGAACCAGACATACGGCGACCGTGCCGAATGTACCATGGTTACTACTGACCAGATGGCGTTCTATAACCTGTACAGCGGATTGCGCGATATCGTGGATAATAACTCAATACAACTCAATGGATTATTCAACAGAATTACTGAAAGAGATAACTGCCTGCGCGAAGACACTAATGACCCCGTCGCAGGTGTCCTTCCGTTTGGATATTGACGAAGTGCAGCTGCTCGATGATATCAACACCATCGGTAATCCAGCACGCAGTGCTTATTATAAAGGACTCGAGGAAACCGATTGCGAGGTACGCACTCAGTTGCTCGACCTGATGCGTGTAGGCAGCCCGTCGGCCATTGCCGACTGTCAGCAGCGCATCGAGCGATGCCTTAGTGAAATAACAATCTAATTTTCAATTCTCAATTATCAATGCCTCTGCCTGTCAACATCGATGAATATGTGAGCTACATCGTCATGAATGATGAAGAGCTCCGCGATCAGCACGTCAGCCCTGCTGTCATTCAGCGGCTGCATCGTCTGCGTGGACTGTACGCCTACTGGCTCCAGTTCCCGGATAAGTTCGAGCGTGATATCCTGCAGCAGGATATATCACTCTTCGGCGTGGGCCGTGCACAGGCTTACGATGACGTGCGCCTGGTGCAAATCCTGCTGGGCAATATGCAGCAGGCTACACGCAACTTCATGCGGTGGAAGATTAACCAGGATCTCGAGGCAGATCTTCGGGCAGCCAGACGTCAGGGCGATTACCGCTCTGTCGCCTCGCTGGAAAAGGTGCGCGTGCTCAACAACCGCACCGATAAGGAGGATGAGCCGGAAACGAATTACGATCGTATCCCGCTCTTCGGTGTTGTCTTCACCAGCAATCCTTCTGCGCTTAATATCCCAGGTTACGACAACGAAGCCTCACTGCGTAAGGATATCATTGCTATGAACAAGCGCTATAGCCGTGAGATTGAGAATGAGAAGGAATTTACCGATTACGAAGAGGTAGAAGAGGATGGAGCAGGAACCGATATTTAAGCAGTACCTCAACGACGGCCAGGCATATATGCTGATGATGATGCCGCGCGACCTCGTAGCCGAGTGTGGGCGTGGCTTCGGTAAGGGCCTTGTGCAGGCAGGCCGTGGCCTTACTGCAGCACAGCAAATGGAAGGATCCTGCGGTGCTGCTGTCTGTCCGTCCGTCAAGCGCGGTCTGACTAACATTGTTCCGTCATGGATGGTACACTGGGAGAACTGGGGCCTGCGTCGCGACCGCCATTATACCGTGGGTAAGAAACCATGGAAGGCTCTCGGCTGGAAGAAACCAATTTTCGAGCCTGCCAACTGGGAGAATACCATTGCATTCTATAATGGCTCCATCATCAATCTGGTCAGTCAGGACCGCAGCGGTACCAGTAACTCACTGTCTCTCGACTACGTGATTCTAGATGAAGCAAAGCTTCTCGACTTCGAGCAGCTCAAGGATGAGACCTTTCAGGCAAACCGTGGTAATCAGATGTACTTCGGCAAGTGCTACATGCACCATGGCATGACCATCACATCTGATACGGCCATGACCAAGAAAGGATCCTGGTACTTCCGATATGAGGAACAGATGGATCCGGCACTCGTGCGCGTCATCGAGGGGCTGGTGAATCATATATGGGTGCTCAAACAGAAGATGAGAAAGCATCCTGATCGTGCACTTTACTACGAGCAGAAGATCCGTAAAGAGGAAGAACAGCTTAATTTCTTCCGCTCCAAGTGCCTGCTCTACTGTAAGTACTCCAGCATCACGAACCTCGCCGTGTTAGGTCCTGAGTTCGTCAAGCGCATGAAGCGTGAGTTGCCTCTGCTTACCTTCATGACATCTATCATGTGTATCCGTGTGATGATATCGCTCGACGGTTTCTATGGTGGCTTGCGCGAGTCGGTCAACCTCTACACGGCTCCGAATAACAGCGTGCTGCAGCTGGAGGCTCTTAATGCCGAGGGCGGTATCCCGAATGACTGTCGTACCGACGGCGATCTCGAGCCTGATAAACCTATTATCATTGCCTTCGATGCCAATGCTCTTATCAACTGGCTGGTGTGTGGTCAGGTGGGCGATGACGGTAAATTGAGGGTGCTGAAGAGCTTCTTCGTGAAGTATGATCGCAAACTCGAGGAACTGTGTGAGGACTTCCTCGCTTATTACCAATATCATCGTAGTCATCGGGTCATCTTCTATTATGACTCCACGTTCCTTGGTCAGGAATATGCCTCGTCTAAGGGGCAGAGCTTTGCCAATATCATCAAGAGTATGTTCCGCCGTCATCGATGGGCCGTGCGTGAAAAATATATCGGCAAACCTTGGGACCATATCAGGAAATGCGAACTCATCAACCGTATGTTCCAGGGCCGTGCACGTCATCAGGTGCTCATCAATCGTGACAACAACCCTGATCTGCTCATCTCCATACAGTCGGCAGGTGTGCGTAACGGAAAGAAGGATAAATCGGGCGAGAAACTCGCAGAGACGGAGGAAGACCGCCTAGAAGCCCGCACCGATGGCTCTGATGCTTTCGACACCCTCTGCATTGGCGTGGAGCGTTATCCTGTTGCCTGGGGTCGCGGTGGTCAGACGAACGAGTACCCTAACAGTTGAACTGAATCTTTAATGTACATGTCCTGAAAGCGTTCTGTGACTCGGATTAAATAATTAAACGTAAATTACCCGGCAGGTCTGCGTCGTGAGACGATGGCCTGTCTTTTTTATGGTATGGCGCTTTGTGCTGTGGGCATTCCGTGCTTCATCATATATACTGCAAAGCGTGACAATCCATTTGTTCCCTTACCTGACTTCACCGTCGTACCGAGGATAACATCCGTTCCATCACATTGTCTTCGGGGCTGCCGTTGCTGCTTCTTCGACCATGCAGGTCAGGTCTGCTGCCCTTGGGCGTGTCTGCTCTTGGCGCCCTGTCTCTCATGCCTCATTTCTCACTCCTTTCGTTATCCGTGCTGGCGTTGATTTCCATTTCCTGATGCTTGCTCATTATTCCATGCTGCCGCACTACGTTGGCGACGTCTGATTGTTGTCATAACATTTTTCTGAGAACTCTCCAGCGTCAGGGCTGCTTTGATTTTTCCTTTGCAAAGGTAGGGGAAGCCCGTGCCCTGCAAGT
>CADAOD010000043.1 GCA_902789415.1 uncultured Prevotellaceae bacterium | reverse complement strand
AGCTCTGGCTGACGAAGGCAAGAACCCATTCTCACTCGACTCTAAGGAGCCTAACTGGGAGAACTTCCACGACTTCCTGCTCGGTGAGGTTCGTTACCTGTCGGTTAAGAAGGCTTATCCTAACGAGGCCGAGGAGCTCTTCGCCGAGGCACAGCGTATGGCTCAGCTCCGCTACAAGAGCTACATCCGCAAGTCTCAGGAGAACTGGGAGGACTAATCCTTGAATCGTGGTAGGGGATTTCCGAATCCCCTACTCCATAATAATAAAGAGGTGAAACATTTCTGTTTCGCCTCTTTTTCTATTCTACAAAATACAAAACAAAAATTATAATTCCATGTTTTTTACCCATTCTTTACGATGATAGACGAGTGTATCACACCATGTCTTCACCAAGTAGCTACGAGGTGGTGCAGCATGGTGGTACTCTCGCCACACGAGCCGGTGTGCTGGATGGCGACACCGCCAAAGGGCACCGGCTCTATCTGTGCGCTCAGATCTACCACATGGGGCAATGAGCTCTCTTGTGGCTTTGGCGTTGTTGTCTCTACATGAGCCGTCAGCAGGCGCCCCTTGGCTGCCAGCGTGATGGTGCAACCGGTGCGATAGCAGGTGGCGCTGATGGCTTGGGATATCTGACGGATCGTGCCGTTGTGATAGGCCACGAGATAGAAATCTACGGCCTTAGCATGCTTGGTGGTACGGATGATACGCAGCCCATAACCGGTGAGCGTCTGGGTGTCGAACTTCAGACACACATCCATATACTGCCCTGTGGCCGAGCCGAAGCCCTGTCCGGCCGTCTTCGTGGGGTCCACCTGTAGCGTCAGCGTCATGTCGGCATAGCTGCCCTGGGCAGGTGTGTACATCAGTCGGGCGCCACGCTGAGCCTGCAATAAGCCCTTGCCCACAGCGCCGTTGAATCCTTCGCCATACTCCCACATGGGTTTCTTGGGGTCGAAGGTCCATGGATATTCGGCTGTGTCGGCAGGCTTATAGCCGTCAGCCTGCCAGGCATCGGGCACCAAACCCTTGCTGGTATTGCAACGGATATCGCTAAAATCTGTCTCCAGACAGTATGGCTGCCTGATGTCTTTCGCACGAATCTGCCTGCTCACTATTTGTACCAACTCGCCTTTAGTGCTCCTGTCGCTAGCTGGGAGCAGGCTCACCATCAGTCGGCGACCTACGTCGCTGGGGCGCAGCTTGTAGGCATATTGCGGCCCGTCATTACTATCGGCCAGAAAGGCCTCCTGCTGGCAGTCGTCGCTATCCAGTCGGCCCCATACGATGCGCGTATGGTCTTTGTGACCCTGCAAGTCGAGCTGGTAGTCGACACGAGCCACACCGTTCTTGATGGTTATCCGAGGCTGGCGCACGAAGGTTGGCGCCGGCAACAGCGGTGGCTGTATCGTCACCTGGCACACGGCTACTGCCGGTATGTTATGGCCATCGGCAGCATAAGCCGTCACGGGGAAGCTTACAGGATCGTCAATCTGTTCGCAAGCAACCGACACCACGACCGAGTCGCCCGTTGGCGCATCCAGAGTAGCTATCTGGTTGTAGGGTGCTGGTATCTGCCACACCACCTTTCTTCCGTTGCCCTGCACGTGTAGCCTCAGCGGCTCGCCACCCACCTGCATCTCAGCTTCGTGGCGACTGATGGCCAGATAAGGCGGCTCGTTGGGCAGCACGGGCAGCGCGTCTATCACGATGGTGTTCTCCTGCTGCCTGGTGCCTATGATGTAAGGACGGCCGTTCAGCGTGAAGTTCTTCTGATAGCAGCGCAGCCATTTCTGCGGATAGGCTGTCCAGCCGATATAGATGCTGTCTGAGGGCGCATGGTAGCGGCAGTCGATGAGCGCCAGTGGCCCACCCTGCTTGCAGAAGTACATCTCGCGGTTATTGGTCATCACATTGAAGTCGCAATCCACGAACATCGCTCCCCGTCCAAAGGTGCTCCAGAAGGGCTTCTGTCCGTAGAGGTCAATCGTGCAATGGCGATACACGGCGGTGCCGTTCATCGCGTCGTCGGTACATTCGAAGTGACAGTTCTCGTAGTAGGAATGCTCGGCGCCATTGAGCGGGTTCAGGTTCAGTCGGCTGATAAACCGCACGTTGCGCGCTGTGAGCGAGCGTCCGTGCACGTAGCCTACGTGAGCCTGCGTGATGGCGTCGCTACGTTTTTTTCGCGAGAGCGCGGGGTTTTGATGATAGTCCAGATCCACGTTGCAGTAGTTGCCCAGCGTCAGGTTCTCCACCACCAGCGAGTCGCTCCAGATGTCGAGCATCGTGAAGTTTCCGATGGCCCCTTGCGTCTGTCCGCGTTGGGCCGCCAGCACGGTATTCTGCGCCTGCGGATCGAGTCCGATGATGCGCAGATTCCTACATCTGACGACGCATCCGAAAGGCTCTCGTCCGTCCTTCCCCACTTTGATTTCAGGATCGTCAGGATCGTCCACCCAGTACACCCCCGGCGCCACATACAGCACACAACTATCACCCAGATGCTTCACCACCTCCTGAAAGTCATTAAACACAAACGTCTGATTATCAACCGATTCAGCATCCGCATCCAGCAGCAGATGATGTTCATCCAACTGCAGTCTCCATACAGTCTTCGCCTCAACCGTCGCTACTGCCAGCAATAGCATCACAAGCAAATGCCAGCGGGTATAGTTATTACTAATCACTCTCATATCGCTTGCAAAAATACGAAATAAAATTGATAATCCTTTGGAAATACAAATAAATATCGACCATTTTCTGCCTCAAAGAATGTTGTTGTCTTCGTGATACATTAACCGCCTGGGCTATTTGTAATAACCAAGGCGGATGAAGTGGCGGGGCGGCGTGAGGGGCGACCAGGAAATGTGGAGCCAACCGGAGCCGGTGAGCAGTTGGTCGGTTTGAGGGTGGTGCTGCAGGAAGTCTATCAACTGCTGAAACTTGGCTGGGTCGCGAGGACGGATGTCGGCGGCCTGACCGAGTAGATGCTGCGAGTTATTAACGCCACCAACCAGAGTGTTCACCCGACTGCTGCGAAACCCAGAATTGATGATGATAGGACCAACCACCTGGCGGGCAGGCTCAAGCAACATCAGACAGCCATAGTGCAGACAGAACAGCTGCTCGGTGTCGGGCACGTTGTCGGGGTACTTTTTCAGATTAATAAACTCGCCCAGCATAAAATGGGCCGATAATCGAACGTCATTTAGATTTTCTTTCATTGTAATACTTCGTTAATGATTAATACATCGCGAAGATACACAATCCAATCTTGGCAAGTTGTCGTTACCTGCCGTTTTATCTCGATAGCATTACTTAACGGGGGATATATTACAGCAAAAGCGAAGTTAAAGTATAAGTTCTATTCTTGTTACCACCATGCGCCTCAAGATAGCCATACTCGGCGAGTTGACGCAGATAGCGCTTAGCTGTAGTAGCATTGAAACCAAAGTTATTAACAATCTGTTCGGTGGTGACTTCATCCTTTTCGACCACGAACTCTAAAATATCGACCAATTTCTCGGCCAAAACTGGTTTTATCGACCATTTATCGACCATTTTCTGCCTCAACGTCTGTTTATCGACCACTTTCTCCGATATAGAACCCATATATTGGTCGATATCTGTCTTCAGATGCTGGCAATGCAAGCGGGCCATACAATCAAGAAATATATTAACATCTTCTTGTTCACGTGTATCAACCAGCGCCTGAATATATTCGGCTTTGTCTTCTTTCAACACCTTTGTCGGCAGTACGTCGAACTCCATCTGCAGCAAGTTCATAAGCAGTCTGCAGGTGCGCCCATTACCATCGGCCCAAGGATGGATGGTAACCAATTCATAGTGAGCCCAAAAGCTGAGATCGTAGATGGCGGCAATGTCGTTGGCATCGATGGCCTTGCGCCTGCGATTAAGTTCGTCGCAGAAAGCAGCCAATCGTGCGGGCACTTTCAGATACGACATATACGACCTGCCACCAAATCCGGCCGTGACATTCAGCTTTCGCAGTTCGCCCTTGGCGGCAGAGAAATCACCAGCGGCTGCGTGATACTCAGAGCCTGTTCGCGCCATCACTTTTGATGCCAGCAGCACGAGCCAGTCAACGGTGATATCCTCGTGACGTTTAATCCATTGCATGCCGTAGTCGTAGGCCACCTTCAGGTCAAGGTTCATCATCTGCTCCATCATAGTACGCTTACTGCTGGTGATACCTTCATCAAACAGCAGTTGCGCCTCCAACTCCGTTACCGTAGAACCCTCGATGGCTGTAGAGTGAGTGATGATAGAGTACAGATAGAACTTGCGGTAATCTATCTGATCAGATATGCCCAGCTCCTTATGCTGCTGCAGCAATCTCAATAGTCTGTCCTTGTTTTCTTGCGTCATATATGCACAACTTCCTAACTTCGTGCAAAGATACGTTATTTTTATCTATTTTGCAAATTCCAAGGCATTATTTTGTTTTTTCTTGTGGTACAAGATACAAACAAAGTGAAACAAAAAACATATATTATCAATTATAATCACGCTTTTCGTGAAAATTTCACGAAATCAAGGTTTATAATTCAATTATTTAAGATTTTAACGAATTATATCCTCCCACTCCACTCATACAAAATAACCAGCGTTAAAAGAACGCTCATACACACGATCAATGTGACAAAAGACAAAAAGTGAATAATTTTATCGCATATATACTCCTTGCTGAATGTATGCAATACATCGTAGCATGGTATGATATATTCGTTCAGCACGCCCGATGAGCGCAAGCGACAAAGGTACAAATAATATTCGAAATAGCAAACGTTTTCCCGATTATTTTCTCACAAAAACACCGCCCAGACGAAAAGAAACGGAAGCCGCTGACTTCCGTTTCTCTATTCTCATCTTTGGGGAACTGGCACCCATACCCAGGTGCCTGGCCCCATGACTATTTTCCCATGACTATTTCGTAATTCTCACATTCACGATTTATCTGGAGTAGCCGAAGAGCAACTTGAAGCACTTGTTGATGCGGGCAGCCTGGAAATCGTAGCTCTGGGTGTGGCCAGCAGTCTTCGGGCTGAGATTCTTCTTCGCAAAGATGCGGTCGAGTATTGCCAGTGAGGCTTTCTCGTCGCCTACCACCTTCACATATTCGTATTCTGGAAGGTAGATGCGGTTAAAGACGATAGGTTCAGCCATATTCTTCATCTTGATGGTCAGCGTCACGTTGATTTCGGCTGCCGGGAAATGAGCAGGGATGTAATTAATATCTATCGTTGCAGTTGAAGGCTTGGGATACCCATTCTTACCATCATCATCATAACCAACGACATAGCTTGTTTCATCCGTAGGATCCGGAAAAATTTCACTTTGTTGGATATAGTTATAATCAAAATTAGCAGGTTTACCATTTCTGTCATCTGCTCTGCAAGACTTTGCGATTTTATCCATCAAAATTTCACGATTACTGGGCGTGCCCCAACGCATATTATACATACCATCTCTCCAGAACGTCATTTGCGGCTCGATAATATAATCGTCTTCCGTTCCGGCACCGAAAGTTCTCAGTTCTTGTTCTATACTATTATCAATTTCATAAACCTCATCTAGAGCTAATAACGTATTAATTTTATAGCCGGTTTTACCATTATCTATGCTTTTCGGGTAAGTTAACTCCAAAGTCTGTTCCGGAGAATTCTCTGCAGCTGCGAAGTTGAATACATAGTCGTTTGTTTCGCTTCCGTAGTCTTTTGTCCAGCGCAGCTGATCATCTACGACGGTCTTTTTAGCAAGAGCCTCCATGCCCAGAGCAGCTCTGTAATTGTCAACCTCGTCCGTTGTCAAAGACTTGCGAGAGCCGGCTACTGCGTCCACCTGCATCCACTCTATCTGGTCTTCGGGGAATATGTTAGGATTGAGCACCACCTCTACGCTGCTGGGGTCGAAGAACATCCAGTTGGCAGCATCTGTAAGCCATGAGTCATAGAAATGAGGGGCAAATCTGTCAATCTTTCTATCATCCGGTATAAAATTTTGGATGGTATTTGCGCTATTGGTAGCGTAAATCTTGGGCGTGCTCTTGATGTTCCATATACCTTGACCGAGAGTAGAACCACTATGGAAATCCTTCGTGAAGAATGTCGGCGAAACGATGCCTACAGTGGGCTGCGAGCTCTTGATGGTACCATCGGTGTCGGCAGTACCCTGGGTGTTAATCGAAATGGTTCCTGTAGGTGATGGCTCAGAACTGCCTCCGCCAGAGAAGGTGGATTTCAGACTGGCAGCATTCTTTCCGAACGCTATGCCATTGGTGATACTACCCTTGAGGTCTCCTTTTCTTAGACTGAGAACGGTTTTGCCAAGACTTGTACCGGTCTTGACAACATCACTTATCTTGCCAAACAAGCCTTTTGACTTACTGGCTGAAGCCTTTGTGAGGTCAATAATATCACCCTTGCTCTCAGCTGTAAAGGTGCTGTAGAGTGAGACGTGGCTATTATTCCACGAACGCATCTGCAGACGTATCTTCTCAGCATTGGGGTCGATCGTCTCTGAGCGATAGAGCGAGAGATCGACATCGAAAGCCCACCATCCTCCGTTAGGCGTAATAAACCCGTCGTTGCTCATCGTGCTGACATAAGGTGTCATGTAGTCTGCCCATGAGGTGCCGTCCTGCGTCAAGCCGCAAGCATCCTTGGCGCTGACGGTCTTGTCCATCGGTATGCCATAACGCAGATCGTAACGTTCGGCGAGTCCCTGCGTCAGCGTTACCTGCCACAGATGGTCGTTGCCGGCTGAGTAGCCCTGAGGCATATAGTAGAAGAAACGAAGTGTTCCGAGATAATTGTTATATAGGGCGAAGAAGTTGCCGTTAGGCGTGCTACGCAAACCACAGTTGTTGAGAAGCAGCACCCATCCGTTTTCAGGCGTAATGTCGTCGCAGAAATCCATTGGCAGGTTGCTTACTATCGTTCCGTTGTACCAAGGCAGGTTGACACTTGCATAACCCTCGTTGCCATTTTCGTCCTTGATGCCCTTGCTCACACCGTCGTAGATAAAGATGGCTTCCTGCTGGCGCCAATTGTCGGGGGTAAAGTCCTTGTCGTTGATGTTGTAGTCGTCGGCAGCGGCGCCGTACGTCGATTTCTCTAACGCCAGCAGCATGTTCTCGTAGCCTTCGGGTGCAGCCTTCATGGTCTGTGCACCGTTGTCATCAAAGGTGATGGCTCCGTCGGCAAAGCGGAAGGAGCGTGGCATGGGGCAGTTGTCCATCTGCGGCTTGGCGGTGATGGTGCCGTCGGTAGCCACGGTGTAGCTGAAGGCACCGTTATACTGTCCGCCTTCAAAGAGCAGCGGAGTGGTGGCATTGTCGGCATTGAAGGCTGCCCAAAACCATCTGCCCGTGCCGTCGCTGTTGAACTTTACGGCCTGAAGCACGCGGCTGTAGGGGATGTTGTCGCTGCCTATAGTGCCCGATGCCTGATAGTCGGCATACCACAGTCCATAGATTTTATCACCCAGCGGATTGTTCCACGCTGCATTGTCACGCTCTACAGCACAGGCTGTCAGCATCATCACAATACCTATCAGGATTGCGGAAAGAAAATAACTACGGTTTTTAGTCTTCATGTTCATTTTATTATTTAGATTCTTAGAATTATTATCATTTTATCTCCGGCAGGTCATCGAAGCGGAGCAGGTCGTCCACCTTCACTTCGAGCAGGCGAGCACCACCTTGGCACATTCCACGGCATTCTCGCCCGTGCCAAGGGTTACCTGTTTAGGAGTTTCTGCATACCACTTGCCTACAATCTTGTCGCCGATGGGCGTCACGGCGGGATTGTCGTAGATGTCAAAGCAGGAGCTGAGTGCTACTGCTGTTGTTCCGCACAGTATCACTGTGGTGAGGAACCAAAGGATTCTTTTTCTCATGCAAAAATAGTTTTTCTTCATACTCCAATAGTTTTTAATTATTGCTGCAAAGATACAAATAGTTTTTGGATTTACAAGCACGAAATGGATAAAAACAAAAAAACAAACAAAAATATATGCGAAATCAGGAATAGTACTGAAAAAAATCAATTAATTATCAAATTAATGGCGTTATAATGTTTCAGTAGTGCCTTGCCTATTCCGATTACATAGTGAATTACGGCGACCGACGCGAATATCTACAACCTTTCGATTTCCTCGGAAGTAAGACCTGTAATTTCAGCAATATCCTTAACGGCATAGCCCTTCGCCTTCATGCGGCGAGCTGACTCTACGGCCTGCTTGTAGGCAGCATTATCAATTTCGGTGTAAGGATTTTCGCCCTGTGCCCATTGCTCCCAGTCAATATCAGATAGATAACGCTGTACCTGCTCGCGAAGGGGCTGAATGTCGTTAGTCGCCGTCTGCCAAAGGTCGGCATCAGATACCTGTGCGTAGCCATGAACCAGTACGTTTCGCATGCTAACAATTAGTCGCCAGGGGAGTTCCGTATGTGTCTCGCGAAAATGGCGGGTAAGCATATTGGCAGCCTCTCCGATAACTTCCACATTCTTCATTACAGAATAATATATTCGGATATCGGCCACGAACTGTTCGTAGGTGATGCCGTTGACAATCTGCTCTACGTTTTGGGCATACTTCAGAATATCCTCCAGGCGCCCGCGGTCTCTGCTATGCTCTCTCATAAATCAGTTTTTTATCACGGTTTACGCTTTCCACAGCCCATGGACGAAGTGTGCCTTCTTCCACAAGATCAACCTCGCATTTCAACAAATCTTCGAGATCCACCTTCATACCTGCAATTTTCATCAGACCAATAGGACGACTTCTGTCATACTGAACGAGGATATCGACATCGCTCCATGGTCTCTGCTCATTACGCGAATATGAGCCAAAAATCCAGGCCTTCACGACAGGTTGTGTCTTGAAGTACTCGGCAATTTGCTGGCTCATCATCTGGGTACTCATAAGCGTTAAAATTAGAATTACGCTGCAAATATACATTATTTTTATGATAATAGCAATATTTCATCCGAAAAGTTTATGATAATTGACATTTTCGCCACCTTATTCATTATGATAACAGCTGACTAACCTTGTCAAGCCTTTACTCATAAAACGTATCATTTTAAGCCGGAAAATATGGAAACTGTGCACCAAATGGAAAGTTATGCGAGAAAATAAGAAAATATGTAATCAAATCTCAAATTTGCAGAAAATTCGTTCTTTCGATTGGTGCTTTTTTGTTATCTTTGCAATCCAAAATTCTAAGGTAACAAATAACTATAATGAGAATCACTACATTTAAAGATATAATAGCTATTGATGCAGAATTAGCTAGTTTATTTTTACGTCCTGACGAGGCCGTAAACTGGATTTATGCTGTAGAACATGGTATAAAGGACTGGGTAGGCAAACACAATAAACAATTCTGGGAGGTTGTGAGGTTTGTTAGTGAGAAAAGAGGAATACTTGGCCAACTAAGAAAAGACCACAAAACCATCCGGTTAAAACGAGAAGACTTCGCCCGTGTATTATTGAAATTCTGTCCTGACGCATTTGAGAAAGGCGAAACCGTCAATAAGTTAACAGCGAGCATGGAGCATTATCCGTTTAAAACCGAGCTTAAGAAACTGGACGAACAGTTTAGCGGGCACCTGGCACGCCATCATGTTAAAGATGTAGAAGATTTACTCGACAACAAGCCTATCACAGCTTTGCCCGAAAAAGAAAGCACGCCAACATTAGAAGATCTGTTGGTAACGTATCTGCGACATGAAGTAGAAGATGATGAAGACAAGTTTCCACACTCGAAAGTTTGCATCAGACCTCAATATGGCGACATCAGTCCTGCCATATCTGTAGAGACCTACAAATCGAAGCAGTTTCTGAAAGATCACAATCCATCCCATATAGAAACATATGAGTTTATTGATGGTGTGCTTGAAGAAAAAAAACTAAATGAACTCACTGGACAATATCAAGGTAAAAACGTAAAACTCTACATTGTTTCATCTTCGGGGTTACTTCCAAAGGTTAGGTCGTTAGCCTTAAACAGAAATATAGGTTTTGTTCGTCTCAACCCAAACTCAGAAATGACAAACGAGAACTATATCCTACCACGCTCGATAGAAGACTACGTAAAAAGAGCACATGACCTTGAAGTATTGAATGGTGCAAAACCGATGTCGACCCCTATACTTATTATGGATGGAACGAAGTTAACATCTTCTTTGACAGATGTTCTGAGTGATAATGATGTTTGTGTAAAAAAACATCGTTTACTAAAGATTCCCTATTTATCGGATATCGAAATAGAGAAAAAAGCAAATGAGATAACAAAAGATGATGTCGAAAAAAGAATTCAAATGCTAAAAGAATCTTCTCTGCTAAACAATGACTTTTCTTTGGATCCATTTAGCTATGCCGACTCATGTGGCCTAGCCTATGATAAAGAGGCTATTGAAGGAAAAGCACAATTGGGACGTTTGGATGTAATATCTAATCGAGTATTTTTGAACACCACAGTTTTAGACAATAACAATAGATACAGGTTTACTATGGCTCATGAATTAGGACATCATATACTACACGTTCCACTTTTTAAAGACCAAGGAGTCGTTTCTATTGGCGAATCAGAAGAAACACTTTCTATCAGCAAAAATGATTCCAAAAGGCTTGAATATCAGGCTAACAGATTTGCCTCTTGTATCCTTATGCCTGAGAAACTTGTTCGCAAATTGTATGCTCTACTCTTTGAATTATTTGTTCACCAAGTATATGGTGATAGTTTTCATCCTCTCTATTTCAATCCTGACCAACCAGAAACATGGCAAAGCTTTAACGGCGTAGTTGGAAACATGGCAAGACTATTAGGTGTTTCATTAAAGGCAATGAAAATAAGACTTTTATTCTTAGGGCTATTAAAAATGCCTAACGAAAAGACTAATTTTACAACGTTTCGTTCAGAATAAAAAACTGAATACAGATTTGAGATTCAGTTTTATAATCTCACTCGTTTATAAACCATAATCAACGTATCTTTGCAGCAGGAATTCTAAATCGGAGTTTCTGCTGCATTCTTTTATAGATGTTAGTCGGCAGACAAAAACTGAGCACGGCTCCGAGCGCGAGATGAAAATCGCTTTCTATGTCATCGCGTAAGTGCAAGAGGGCAATTTTAATTTCATAATAAGAAAAATGAAAAAGAATTGCAACACGCATATTGGCGTGAATTTGAAAACATTGCTTCGCAAGGATCGACAGGCGAAGACTGGTAAGAACTATGTGGGCGTGCTGAGCCGCGATGTGGAGTGCGATGAGTTTCTGTACGATGAGCACTTTACATTCATTGAGATGCCACCAAAGCCGCCGGTTAAGCACAATCCTAAGGTGTTCGACGGTAAGCGCATATCTATTACCCGACGCGATGATGGCACGTACCGACCTAACTTTAAGCCTATGCATATTGGCGGCAGGCTCACCTTGTCGAGATATGTTTACGAGGTGTACATGGAACTTTGCGAGGGATTGAGTGGCCTTATAGAGGAAGTGTAACCCGATAGCAAATGGCCCTGAAACGTGTGACAGTTCCAATTGTTCCAGTTTTATTTTGCGGAGCAAATAGCCCTTTTAATCATTTATAACTAATTGATATATAGATAGTTACATAAGTAAATAAGGGCAATTGGTACTATCAGAATACTAATTGGAACAACTGGAACTGGAACGCGAGGGTTATATCATTAGTAGTATTAATTCACTAAAAAGCAGATTTTCAATGAGATACGATATTTCATCAAACACAGCGCCGGCGATGCCAAACCTTGGCCGCGGCACAGAATGCATCAAACTCCTGCTCTCGCAGGCATCAGCAGAGATGCACGAACCTTTTGTTCCCATGTTTTTCCCTATCTTTGGCGCTCATATCAGCGACACCGAATTTCAGTACCCCGACAACAGTTGGAAGGAACCAACGGGCATGATGGCCAACTTGGTGGCTCATTCTGGCGACAATAAGGGTCAGTTGACAAAGCTTGCCGAAGCCATCTGCCGCGATTTCAGCAAGCACGACGAGGAGGAGGAAAAGAAATATCTGGCATGGCAGAGAAAGAAAAACGCCCGAGGGGCCAACAAGGATAAACCCGAGGAACCCCAACTGGCTTACTGGTTCCCGCCATCCGACACTACCAAGCCCGCCTTTCTTAAAAATGCCATCGCACTTGAGGCGCAGGGCAACCGTACGCAATTCTTCAACCTGCCCGAGGTGGAAATGGCCGACCAGCTGTGTGGCAGCCACAAACAGGTGTCGGTGTTGCTACGCAATGTGTACGACCGGGCCAAAGCGGGAGCGCTGCGCGCCACGTCGGATGGCATCACGGGCAACCCCATCATCCGAGCCTGCATCACCATCTCGTCGAACCCGGAATCAACCCGCAAGTTCTATAAATACGAACTTACCAACGGCACCTTCGGCCGCATGGTGTTCTCCTACAAGGTGCGCGGCGAACGCAAGGGGAAAATCCCCCGACAGGGCAATTACCCCGATGAGTTCTACGAGAAGCTCGACGAGTATCTCACCCGTCTGGCCATCTGCAAGGGTCGCTACATCATCCGCCCGCTGAATAAGCTGATCGACAAGCTGGCCGAGGACATGGCGACGCTGGCCGACCTGACCGACGACGACCTGCTGTTCGAGATTTCTCACCGCAGTCTGGTGTCGGCCTGGAAAGCGGGATGCATCTTGTGGGTGCTCAACAACCAGACGTGGAGCAAGGCGATGGGCGAGCTGGTGGAATGGCTGGTTTATCACGACCTTTGGAGCAAGATGGCTGTTTTTGGCGACATGCTGGCAAAGGAAACTGAACGACTGAACGACACGCAGCGCCGAGGACCGAGAAATATGCTCGACGACCTGCCCGACACGTTCAACAAGGCCCAGTTGGAGGCTCTACGCGAAAGTGAGAACAAGCCCATTGAGGGTGCCGGCAATCAGCTGCGCAAATGGCTGCATCGTAAGTTCATAGAGTATAGCGCCCAAACAGGACTATACACCAAGACCGAGTTGTACTTGCAAAATGCCAAAAATGAGAAAAAGTAATTATGGATAAGCAACAACTGCAAAAGCTCCGCGACCTGCCTATTGAGGCGGTCGCCGAGCGACTTGGACTTCGCGTAAAGCATCACAAAAGTCTTTGTCCGTTTCATGCCGACAGTCACCCCAGTTTGTCGTTTCGCACCAAGACCAACACCTACCGCTGCTTTGTGTGCGGGGCTACGGGTGGCACTATCGATCTGGTGATGCGCTACCTGCACATGGAGTTTAAAGATGCATGCCGATGGTTGGCCGATCAGCACAATGTAATCATTGACGAGTGGCAACCAGTCCAAAAGGACAATGCGCCACAGCCATTCGATGCCAGTCGCTACGAGCCATACTTTGAGCACCCGTGGCTGAACGAGGCTGCACGTAAGTTCCTGTTCTACGAGCGACTGATTGATCCCCGCGTGGTGTGGTGGTGCCGGTTAAACTCGTGGACCGACCGAAACGACACGCCATGGCTACAAATACCTTATTATAATAAGGAGGGAAAGCTGGTGGGTGTGCAGAACCGCAACTTGGTGAAAGGTGCCCTACCCCGATTCCGATTTCCACCAGGCGCCGAGTGCGGCATTTACAACCTGCCCGTACTCAACCTGCTGAAGCCAGGCGAACCGCTGTTTATTACCGAGGGCGCATCCGACTGCTGGGCCATGCTATCGGCTGGTCATAAAGCCATCGCCATCCCCTCGGCCACCCTGCTCACCAAAAAGGATGTGGAACAACTCTCAACTATCCACACTCAACTATCAACTACCTTCCACATGTATCCCGACCAGGATGAGCCAGGCGAGCGATTGTTCCTACAGTTGCAGCAGGTTTTGCCCAATCTGCAGCACCATCAGCTGCCCAAGGGCTGCAAGGATTTTAGCGAATATTACACATCAAAAAACAAATAACATGGATACGTTTACAATTAAGGCTTATACCAAGAAGGAGCTGGCGTTGATGTATTTTCCTGATAGCATGCCTCGCACGGCCGTTAGCCATCTGATGGCGTGGATTACCCGCTGCACCCAGCTGTCGGCACAGCTGCAAGCCACCGGTTATCAGCCCACCTGCAAGGCATTTACCCCACGGCAGGTAAAAGCTATCGTAGAACACTTAGGCGAGCCCTAAAAAAGTGGCAAAAAAAAGTCCACCTATCGCACAGCATCGCCAGCCATCGCCCAAACGATGGCGGCGAATGTTGTACCTTTGTAACGTCGAAACAAAGGAGAAAATCATCTCGCTAGTTAGAGAAAAAAATCTCCCTAGTTAGGCAGCAAAAATTTAATGTTTAACCCTTTAAAAAAAGTATTTATGGCACTTAAAGTAAAAGCAACCGAACAGTTGATTAAGATTGGCACTTACGCCGGTACCTACCGCTACGTTATGCTGCCCGAGTTGTACACCGCCCTGACTCAGGACAAGGTTATTAAGGAGGCTGCCCTTCGCAGCGGAGTTAGCCGTGGAGTAATGCAGGCATGCTGGGATGCAGCCGGCGAGGTAATCAAGGCATGGGCCACCGAGGGCCACAGCGTGGCGCTGCCCGGACTGGGTACGATGCGATTCGGCCTGCGCGCCAAGAGTGTTGACGATGTGAACAAGGTAAAGGCCGGACTCATCACCAGTCGTCGCATCATCTTCACCCCCGATGTAGACCTGAAGGAAGAGCTCTCGAAGACCGCCGTACAGATTACCTGTTTTGACCGCACCGGTCAGGAGGTAAAGCGCGTAACCAGTAGCGACAGCGGTAACGTTGAGGACCCCGACAACGAGAACCAGAACAGCAATGGTGGCGGCAACAACACCGGTGGTAACACCTCAGGTGGCAACGAGTCGAACGGCGATTAAAAATTAAAAGATTATGACTAAGAAAGAAACAATTAAGTTCATCTTGCAGATGATTGCAAGTATCGCAACGGCGATAGTAACGGCGCTGGGCACTACCAGTTGCATGGGATACTAAGGTATCAAAACTCAGACAGTATCATATCGAGAGAGGCAGAACAAAAAAAGTTTTGCCTCTTTTTTGTGTTTTGTTGGCGGTTTCTCGAAAAAAAAGTGTACTTTTGCAACCAATTAATCAAATCTCTAATTAATTATCAACAAAAAAATTACAATGAAACAATTACTAATGTGTGTTTTGGCAGCCAGCCTTACAACAGCAGCGGCAGCACAGGAGAAATTTGAACAGGGTAAACCTAACAACAGCAACTATCGCTATCTGGATGAGTATCAAGCCCTGAAGGATTACATCGACTACACCAAGTACCCTAACTTTAAACTGGGTGCTGGCACCACCGTTAACGATTATCTGAACCAAACGCTGGTAAAGGATATGATTAACAAGAACTTTACCGAGACGGTAGCCGGCAACGCCATGAAGATGGCAAGCTGCGTTGACGGTAACGGCAACATGAACTTCGAGACCGTAAAACGTTACGTAAACGCTGCCACCCAAGCTGGTTTGAACGTGTATGGTCACACCCTGGCATGGCACTCGCAACAGCCCAAAGGATGGCTGTTACGTCTGCTGGCCGACAAGCCCGACACCAGTAGCAGTCAAGAGGTGCTTACCATTATAGCCAGCAAGGATTTTACATCTAACCAAAGCGTGGGCTGGACATCGGACAAGGATAAATATGGTTACACCCTAACCTTTAACGCCACCAACGGCTTGAACATACACACCACCAAAAAGTGCGATAACTCGTGGGACGTGCAGTTCCTGGCCATGACCGATATACCCACCACCACGGGCAAAACCTACAAGATGACCATGACGGTAAAGGGATCGAAAGCCGGAACGCTGCACAGCAAGTTGGGCGACTGGAGCAACGGCGACTATCCCGACATAGCGTTTACCACCGAGTGGAAAACCGTTGAGGTAAGCTATAAGGCCGCCGTAGAGAGCAGCTTTTTTATGCTGCAATGTGGCGACTTTGTGGGCGATATCTACATCAAGAACATTAAGTTTGAGGGCTATCAGGGTGCCACCGTGCCCCAAACCCAGCAGGAGCGCCACGACACCCTGGTTTATGCCATGGACAAGTGGATTAAGGGCATGATGGAGGCCTGCGACGGCAAGGTAAAGGCTTGGGACCTGGTTAACGAGGCCATCAGCGGCGGTGGCAACGACGGACAGGGCAACTACGAGCTGCAGCATTCAGAGGGCTACAAGAGCGGCACATGGGATGTGGGCGGCGACGCCTTTTACTGGCAGGACTACATGGGCGATCTGGAGTACGTGCGCCAGGCATGCCGACTGGCCCGCAAGTACGGTCCCGAGGACGTAAAGCTGTTTATTAACGACTACAACCTGGAGAGCGACTGGGACAACAACAAGAAGGTGAAAAGCCTGGTGGGCTGGATAAAGAAATGGGAGGCCGACGGCGTAACCAAGATTGATGGTATAGGCACCCAGATGCACATCAGCTGCTTTGAGAACGATGATATCCTGAACAGCATTAAGCAGCATATCACCACCATGTTCGAGGTGATGGCAGCCAGCGGCAAACTGGTGCGTGTAAGCGAGATGGACATGGGCTATGTGCGCGGCAATAACAGATGGGGAAGCTCGCTGAAGACCGATCAGCTTACCGAGGCCGAACACCAGAAGATGGCCGAATTTTACGAGTGGATACTTAAGGAGTACTTCCGCCTGATACCTGCCGAGCAGCAATGGGGCATCTGCCAATGGTGTACCAACGATGCGCCATCAAACAGCGGCTGGCGTGGCGGCGAACCTGTGGGCATCTGGGACCTGAGTAACTACCGCAAGCATGCCTATGCAGGCTTTGTGCGCGGATTGGGCGGCAAGCTTACCAGCGGCATCAGCAGCACCAAAACCGATAAGCCCGCCAACACACAGAAAGGCATATACACCCTGAACGGCACCCGCCTACAAGCCAAAAACATCGACGAGTTGCCACACGGCATCTACATTGTAGATGGCAAAAAGTTGGTAAAGTAAAACTATTGCGCAAAATCAAAATAATCATTTATTGCGACGTAAATATTTGCGTAATTCAAAAAAAAATAGTACCTTTGCACCCGATTTTGCAATAGGTATTATTTTTTTTATATAAAAACACTAATTGATTTATGCGTACAGAATGGCGTGGTTTTAAAGGAACCAAGTGGACCGAAGAGGTCAATCTCAGAGACTTTATTCAGAACAACTACACAGCTTACGAGGGCGACGAGAGCTTCCTTGCTGAGCCTACAGATGCTACCAACCAGTTGTGGGGCCGTCTGCAGGAGCTGCAGAAGGAGGAGCGTGCCAAGGGTGGTGTGCTCGACATGGAGACAGAGATCGTATCGAGCATGACAGCTTATGGCCCTGGCTACATCGACGAGAGTAAGAAGGACCTGGAGAAGGTAGTTGGTCTGCAGACCGATAAACCCCTTAAGCGCGCCTTCATGCCTTTTGGTGGTATTAAGATGGCCGAGCAGGCTTGCACCAACTACGGTTACAAGCCATCAGAGAAGCTGCACGAGATTTTCACAAAGTATTGCAAAACCCACAACGACGGCGTATTTGATGCTTACACCGAGGAGATGAAGCACGTACGTCACAACCACATCCTGACTGGTCTGCCCGACACTTATGGTCGTGGCCGTATCGTAGGCGACTACCGTCGTGTGGCTCTGTATGGTATCGACTTTATCATTGCCGAGAAGGAGGCCGACAAGCGCAACTGCGGTGCCGGTGTGATGAGCGACGACGTGATCCGTCAGCGTGAGGAAATCTCAATGCAGATCAAGGCCCTGAAGGAGATGAAGGCTATGGCTCAAATCTACGGCTTCGATATCTCTCAGCCTGCAAACAACGCTCGCGAGGCTGTACAGTGGCTGTACTTCGGCTACCTGGCTGCCATCAAGACTCAGAACGGTGCTGCCATGTCGGTAGGTCGCGTATCTACATTCCTTGATATCTACATCCAGCGCGATATGCAGGAGGGTACCCTGACCGAGAGCGAGGCTCAGGAGCTCATCGACCACCTGGTAATGAAATTCCGCATGGTTAAGTTTGCTCGTATCCCATCATACAACGAGCTGTTCTCGGGCGACCCCGTTTGGGCTACTCTCGAGGTAGGTGGTATGGGTATGGACGGACGTCACATGGTGACCAAGAACGACTACCGTTTCCTGCACACCCTGGAGAACATGGGTCCTTCGCCCGAGCCAAACCTCACCGTACTTTACTCGCCACGTCTGACCGAGAACTTCAAGAAGTACGCTGCCATGATCTCGGTTAAGACCAGCTCGATCCAGTACGAGAACGACGAGGTGATGCGTCCTGTATGGGGCGACGATTATAGCATCTGCTGCTGTGTAAGTGCTACACAGACTGGTAAGGAGATGCAGTTCTTCGGAGCACGCGCCAACCTGGCTAAGTGTTTCCTGTATGCATGTAACGGTGGTGTCGACGCCAAGACCCGCGAGCAGGTTGCTCCTGGTTTCCGCCCCATCAAGGACGAGTACCTGACTTGGGAGGAACTGGCTCCACGCTTCGACCAGGCTATGGACTGGCTGGCTGGTGTATATGTAAACACCCTGAACCTGATTCACTACATGCACGATAAGTACTTCTACGAGGCTGCCGAGATGGCCCTGATTGATACCAACGTACGTCGTACATTCGCTACCGGTATCGCAGGTTTCTCACACGTTGTCGATTCAATCTCTGCCGTTAAGTATGCGAAAGTAAAAATGATTCGCGATGAGGAGGGATTCAACGTTGACTATGTAGCCGAGGGCGACTTCCCACGCTATGGTAACGACGACGACCGCGCCGACGAGATTGCAGTATGGCTGCTGAAGACCTTCGTTAAGAAGATTCGCAAGCACGCTACCTATCGTAACGCTACCCCAACCTGCTCTATCCTCACCATCACCTCGAACGTGGTATATGGTAAGTACACAGGTAACCTGCCCGATGGCCGTCGTGCTGGTACTCCTCTGTCGCCAGGTGCTAACCCAAGCTATGGTGCCGAGAAGAACGGCCTGCTGGCATCGCTCAACTCAGTAGCTAAGCTGCCTTACGAGTATGCCCTCGACGGTATCTCGAACACTCAGACCATCAGCCCCAACACCCTGGGCCAGAACGACGAGGAGCGTGCTAACACGCTGGTTCGCGTGATGGACGGTTACTTCAGCCGTGGTGCTCACCACCTGAATGTGAACGTGTTTGGTGTTGAGAAGCTGCGCGATGCTATGGAGCATCCCGAGAAGCCTGAGTACGCTAACTTCACCATCCGTGTATCGGGTTACGCTGTGAAGTTCATCGACCTGACTCGCGAGCAGCAGGAGGATGTTATTGCACGTCAATCTCACGAGAGTCTGTAATGAGTAGTACAGGCTATA
>CADAOD010000042.1 GCA_902789415.1 uncultured Prevotellaceae bacterium | reverse complement strand
ATAGTTGTCGATGCCAGTCTTGGGGAAGCATTTCTTATCCCCGATAGTAAAGACATCTATGTTCTGCGCTTTGGCAATGCGATAGATGGTCGTTTCCTTGACCTTGTACTTCTCAATAATTTCATCAATGGTGTAGAAAGAATTGGGTTCTTGTGGCTTGGGTGCTTCAGAGAGATGGCTTGCCTGGTATCGTTTTACGAATGCATCCCAGTCAGTCCGCAGTATGAGCAACAGTCCGTTGACTCTCTTCACTCTCAGTTCTTCGTTCTTGACATAGTAACGAACTTGGGATGTTGAGAAACTGCTGTTTTTGACAATGTCCTGAACGGTGTAGTAGTTGCCATCTGGTATTTTGGCAAGTCGTTTGAGGTTGTCAATATGGCTCTTAGAGAAGTAAGTGACGTTCTGAAACTGGATGCGTGGCACATTATGGCGAAGAGCATACTTGTTTAGAGCTGCACGCTTCATCCCATAAATATCCTCTATCTGCTTGGCATTATACCAGTCTTTCAGGTCGTACTGCACGACCGAACTGTTCACATCTGCGGAATACCGTTCGCTTACTGATCTTGAATTTCTCCATCATCTCTTTGAGGGAATAATAGTCATTATGAGTTTTCTTTCCCTTTAGGATGTTGCCTCGTTTCTTATAGGATGGGGCTTCATCGAAGAGTTTTTCTATGTCGCTCCTTCTGATGATGGTCTTTCCTCGAAACTGCTTTGCCTTCAGTTCTTGCAGCCCAAGATAATTGTAGATAGTACTTCGGCAAACGCCAAGAAGCTCTGCTGCCTCTAAGGGAGAAAGAAACTGTTTGTCTTTCAGCGTGTCATTGAAGTGCTTCTTCTCATCAACTCTTCTTGATAAGGTGCTCAAATCGATAGTGCTGTCGGGAGGTGTGCACTTTCCTGATTGCACATTCCTCTTGTACCTATAGGCCTGATTGCAACATTTACTGCTGCAAAACCTTGCTGTGACCATCTGGCCAATGAAGGTTTTATGACACCATTCGCATTTCTTAACTATTTCCATATGTCCTATTTTGTATGTTATTATTCCTGTTTTCTGTCCAACTCTGTCCAAGTCTGTCTAAATGTGTCCAAATGTGTCCAATGTGTGCCACGCGAGGACATCGTTTAGCAATCCAATGGTGTCCAATTGAGTGAGCATGTGCCAACGTTGGGATTTTCCCAAACGTACAAATAACGTACAAAAATGAGCGAAAAAAATATCATCAACGATTAACGCTGATGATATGACGAGTGTGGAATTGCTTGAAAATAAACGATTTAGTCATATCGAGTAATATCGAGTGATGACCGTTAATCGTATTCTATTTTCCCACGCAGAAGTTTTTAAAGATATTTCCTAACACCTCGTTGGGGGTGATCTGTCCGCCGGTGATTTCGGCGAGGGTGTCGAGGGCCTGATGGAGATCTTCGCTCAGAAGGTCGCCACTTAGTTGCATCTCCAGACCGTCGATCACGCGTTGGATGCAGTCGTGGGCACGTACCAAAGCATCGTAATGGCGGGCGTTGGTAACAATGATATCGTTCTCTGTTAGGGCAGGGATGTTAGCTGCCTCGTAGATGGCTTGTTCTAATTCGTCGATACCGGTACCAAACTTGGCGCTGATGGTGATAAATGGGCGATTTAACAGATTGTAACTATTGTTATCCGCTTTATCTGCTTTATTTTTAATAATGATAAGCTTTTTGTTTTCAGCTCGTTGTAAGATGTCGTTTATTTCTTCGGTTGAGGGCTCTTCGTCAATCAGCCAAAGCACGATGCGGGCCTTATCGATAGCGGCATAAGTACGGGTGATACCTATCTGTTCTACCTCGTCCTGGGTTTGTCGGATACCAGCTGTATCGATAAAACGAAAGGTGATGCCATTGATGTCGATGGTGTCTTCGATGGTGTCGCGGGTGGTACCATGAATGTCGCTCACAATGGCACGATCGTCCTTCAACAGACGATTCAGAAGCGTAGATTTGCCTACGTTGGTTTTACCCACAATGGCCACGGGGATACCTTGCTTAAGTGCCTGACCTGTTTCGAAACTCTTGGCCAGACGGGTAATATGATTGTCAATTGTTTTTGTGAGTTCTTTTAGCTCGCTGCGGTCGGCAAACTCCAAATCCTCGTGGTCGGAGAAGTCGAGCTCGAGCTCTAACAGCGAGGTGAGCTTGAGCAGCTGTTCGCGCAGCTGGGCCAGCTTGGATGAAAAATGTCCACGCAGTTGACTCATCGCTATCTGGTGGGTAGCCAGATTGGTTGAGGCTATCAAGTCGGCCACAGCTTCGGCCTGACTCAGGTCCATCTTACCGTTCAGATAGGCACGCTGGGTAAACTCACCCGGACCAGCCTGTCGGCAGCCGTTGGCTATAAGCAAGGCTAATACCTTATTAAGGATGTAACGTGATCCGTGACAGCTGATTTCTGCGCTCTCTTCGCCCGTGTAAGAGTGGGGGGCACGGAATACTGAAACTAGCACCTCGTCAACTACTTCTTCGCCATTCTTGATATGCCCATAATGAATGGTGTTGGGCTGGGCTTGTGTGAGATTTTTGGTAAATACACGAGAAAGAATCTCAAGCGTTTGTGGGCCTGAGATTCTTATTATTCCTATTGCTCCGCCAGGGGCGGTAGCGAGTGCGCAAATTGTTTCGTTCATTGAAGATTGAAAATTAGATGCGGTCGAGAACTTTTTCGATAAGGGTATCGATACTGTTCTTGTATTCGGTGTTCATCTTCTGGGCGTAGCGGTTGGCGATAACCATACAGCAGGTCATAGCACGATGGCCCAGCAGCGATGCCATACCGGCAAGGGCTGATGACTCCATCTCGAAGTTGCAGATCTTCAAGCCATCATACTCAAAGCTCTCAATCTTCTCGTTCTGCTTTGGATCCTCGATGTTAGCACGCAGCACGCGACCCTGAGGACCGTAGAATCCACCACACGAGATGGTATAACCACGAACCATATCGTCCTTAGCAATGCGGTCGATAAGCTCGGCGTCGGCTACCGATACGTAAGGCGCACCCTTGATGGGGTTCCAATTCATGTGCTGCTTAAAAGCCTCTTCAAGCTTCAGGTCGCATACCTTGTTACGATCGGCATAGTAGTTCAGCAAGCCGTCGAAGCCGATACTCTTTACCGATGCTACAAAGCAACCGGTAGGGGTGTTGGGCTGCAAACCGCCGCAGGTACCGATACGTACCATGGTGAGGGTGCGATGCTCGGCTTTCTCCTCGCGGGTGTTATAATCGATGTTGGCGAGTGTGTCGAGCTCGTTGGCTACGATATCGATATTGTCGCAACCGATACCATGACTCTGTACGGTAATGCGCTTGCCTTTATATGTACCTGTGATAGTATGGAACTCACGGCTGCTAACCTCGCACTCCTTAGTGTCGAAGTGGGCAGCAACGGTGTCTACTCGGGCTGGATCGCCTACCAGCACCACTTTGTCGGCCAGCTGTTCTGGCTTCAGATGCAGATGGAAACATGAACCATCGGCATTGATAATCAATTCTGATTCTGGGAAATTCTTCTTCATAGACTGTGAATATTATTGTTTTTTACTTTTAATTTCTGCATTACGTATCGCTTTATTTAATTGTTTTACGTTGGTGTTCAGCTCTAAAACCTTGTCCTCAAGCTTCAGTATCTCGTTCTTCATCACCTTCTTGGCGCTGGCGTTGGCGTTGTGGAACTCCTGACGCAGCTGGGCCAAGCGGGCGTTAACGCTATTCAGCTCGTTCTGCTCTTTCAGCAGGTCCTGATACAGTATTTTGGCCTCTTTCGACTGGAAGTTTACAGCCGCGTCCTGACTGTTAGTACTTACCATTTCGCCTGATGTGCCTGTGGCAGCATATTTGGCTTTGATGCGCTCGAGTGCGGCCTTGCGCTCGGTGCCATCGCCCCAGGTGTCGGCTATGCGATGGATATCGGCCAGTTGGCGAATCTTTTCTGTAGAATAGGTGCCGGCGGCGTAGGTCTTACGTGTTTCGGATGGCACGAAGATATAGATACACACCTTGCCCTCAGGCTGGCGACGATCGCTGGCGAAGTAACCTATGCGGTTGGTTTCGTCGATAGCGTACATATAGTCGTTGGCCTCAGAGTTGAAAGGCATACCGATATTCTCGGGTTTCAGGAACGAGCCGCTACGCGAGTCGTAACGGGTTAAAAAGATGTCGTAGCCACCAATGCTCTCTTCGCCTTTACCGGCAAAGTAGAAGGTTACGCCATCGGCCAGCATAAAGGGATAGGAGGCCTCGCTGATGCCCTCGCTGATACCAGTAAGGCGCTGCGGACGGCTCCATTCGTTGCCTAATTTGTCGGATGTGAAGAGCTGCTGCAACGAGTCGACAGGCTGACTGAAGTACACCTTGTTGCCCATCTCGTTGATGTAAAGGCAACCCTGCAGCTGATTGTTGAAGAAAGTGCCTGTAGGCATCAGCTCACCCGATTCGGATGAAAGGCGGATAGAAGCCAGGAACTGATTCTTATCGGTTACGATACTATCGATGATCACAATCTGTTGTGTCATCTCGCGCATGTTGGTAATGCGTGGATCCTCCTGTGGTGTCTCAATCACAGGTGCTGGCTTAGCTTTGGGCTTTACACGTTTACGTTTCTGTGCTGCCATCGGGAGCGACAGCAGTACGGCTAATGCGAATATCGTAATTCTTCTCAGGTTCATATCTTATTCTTCTATAAGTTTGTTGTCTGCATTCAGTGCGTTCCACATGCTGTATCGGGCTTCGGGGTTCATCTGCTCGATGGCATCGTAGATGTGCTTGATGTCTGCCCGGTGCGAGAAGGTCTCGTAGGGACAGAGTTTTTGTTGTTTCTGATACCCCTGCAACTCGGCATATAGCTTGATGTCTTTCTCCTCAATCATACACAGCGGACGGATGATAGAGAGTGGCATCTTGCGCATCTTGAGCAGCGCGGGCATGGTGTCGAACCTTCCTTGAAAGGTGAGATTCATGAGTGCTGTATGCAACAGGTCGTCCTGGTGATGCCCTAAGGCAATCTTGTTGCAGCCTAACTCCTGCGCCAGATTGAACATCTGCTTGCGGCGGTTCCATGAGCACAGGAAACAGGGCGTCTTTCCCTTCCGGGACCCGTCTGTAACCTCAAAGCTTGTTGTTAGTACGTGTAGCTTAACGCCCAGGTTGTCGCAGAACTGTTGCAGGTAGCTGGTGTCGGTCTCGTAGTGGATGTTGGCCATCCTCACGTGCAAGGCCTCTACCTCAAATCGTGGGTGATGGATGCGTGAACGCTTGGCCAGCAACTCGAGCAACAGGAGCGAGTCCTTACCGCCCGATAGGCCCACGAGTATGTGGTCATCATCTGTTATCAGATGATAAGTAGCCATCGCCTTGACGAATCGCTCATTCAAACGATGCCACAGGCGATGGCTCTCTTTATCTTGATTAAGCTTCTCCACGCAGATGCTTATCCATGTTCAATGCAGCACGACGGCCATCGCCCATAGCGAGGATAACCGTAGCACCACCACGTACGATGTCGCCACCAGCGAAGATCTCAGCACGACTTGACTGCATCTCCTCGCTCACAGCGATGGTGTTCTTGCGACCCAGCTCCAAGCCCTGGATACTCTTTGGTACCAATGGGTTAGGCGATACACCAACGGCCACAATCACCTGATCTACATCGAGTGTAACAGTCTTGCCCTCAACGGGAACAGGACTGCGGCGACCTGATGCATCGGGCTCGCCCAGCTCCATTACCTGCAGAACAGCCTGCTTAACAGCACCTGTCTCGTCGGCAATGTACTCGATAGGATTGTGCAGGGTGAGGAACTTAATGCCCTCTTCCTTAGCATGCTTCACCTCTTCCAGTCGGGCTGGCATCTCAACCTCGCTTCGGCGATATACCAATGTTACATCGGCACCTAAGCGCTTGGCTGTACGGCAAGAGTCCATAGCGGTGTTACCACCACCTACAACCAGCACGCTCTTGGCGGGGTTCAGTGGGGTATCGGTCTTGGGGTTGGCAGCATCCATCAGGTTCACACGGGTAAGATACTCGTTACTCGACATGATGTTAATGCTGTTCTCGCCAGGGATATTCATAAAGTTAGGCAGTCCGGCTCCCGAACCAACAAAGATGCCCTTGAAGCCCTGAGCCTCAAGCTGCTCTACGCTGATGGTCTTACCAACAATCACGTCGGTCTGGAAGTGAACGCCCATCTTAGCCAGATTCTCGATTTCTACATCTACAATCTTGTTTGGCAAACGGAACTCGGGGATACCGTACTTCAGCACACCACCGATTTCGTGCAATGCCTCAAATACATATACGTCATAACCTTTCTTCACCATATCGCCAGCAAAGCTCAGTCCGGCAGGACCCGAACCTACTACGGCAATCTTCATGCCGTTGGCTGGTGCAATCTCGGGCAGACTGATGTTGCCGCTCTCACGCTCAAAGTCGGCAGCGAAACGCTCTAGGTAGCCGATAGCTACAGCAGGCTCGTTCATCTTCAGGTGGATACACTTGCTCTCGCACTGCTTCTCCTGAGGACAAACACGTCCGCACACAGCGGGCAGTGCAGAGGTGTTCTTCAGCACCTTAGCAGCAGCCAGGAACTGTCCGCGCTCGATATTCTTGATGAACGATGGGATGTTGATGTTTACAGGACAACCCTCAACACAAGTTGGCTTGGCGCAGTCCAAGCAGCGCTTAGCTTCGGTCATCGCCATCTCCTTGGTAAGTCCGATGTTCACCTCCTCGGTACGTGTGGTAGCACGATAAACGGGGTCGAGCTCGGGCATGATTACGCGCTCAATCTGTGTGCGCTCTTTGGGTTTCATGCTCTTTCTCAGCTCGTCGCGCCATGCGGCGTTACGATCGGTCAGCACCTCGATGGGGTCGTTGGTAGGATCGCTGTCCATTTTGATGTCGGTACCTTTAACCTCGGCTTTCTCCTCAGCGTTCATGCTGTCAAGATGCTCCTCGTAGTGGGCCAGCTCCTCCTGCTCTTCGCGCTTAAAGGTTCCCATACGCTTAAACATCTCGTCCCAGTCAACCAGAGCGCCATCAAATTCAGGACCGTCGATACAAACGAACTTAGTCTTGCCTCCGATGGTGAGTCGGCATGCGCCACACATACCTGTTCCGTCAACCATGATAGTGTTCAGGCTCACTTCGCAGGGAATGTTGTGCTTCTGAGCGGTCAGGTTCGAGAACTTCATCATGATTGGAGGTCCGATGGCAAATACTTTGTCAACGTGTGGCTCCTGCTCAATGAATTTCTCGATACCAACGGTTACTACGCCTTTCTCGCCGTAGCTACCGTCATCGGTCATGATGATTACTTCGTCAGAACTTTCGCGTACCTTATCCTCAAGGATAATCAGGTCCTTAGAGCGACCTGCCATTACTGATAACACACGGTTGCCAGCAGCCTTCAGGGCCTGGATGATGGGCAGCATAGGAGCAACGCCCAGTCCACCACCTGCGCAAACCACTGTTCCGTAGTTCTCAATCTTAGTGGGGTTACCTAATGGACCAACCACGTCGGTCACATAGTCGCCCACATTCAGGGCACAGAGTTTTTTAGATGAGAGTCCCACCATCTGTACAACCAGTGTGATGGTACCCTTCTCGATGTCTGCGCCAGCGATGGTAAGCGGCATGCGCTCACCCTTCTTGCCTACGCGCACGATCACAAAGTTACCGGCTTTACGGCTCTTTGCAATCAGTGGAGCTTCGATCTCAAAGAGAAAAACCTTCTCAGAGAACTGCTCTTTTCTAACGATTTTGTTCATAATGTATTTGTAAAGTAGGTGATTAATCAATCATGTCGCAGCCCATGTAGGGTACGAGTGCTGCTGGAATCTTGATACCGTTCTCGGTCTGATTGTTCTCCAGCAGGGCTGCAACGATACGAGGCAGAGCCAAAGCCGAACCGTTCAGGGTGTGGCACAACTCTGTCTTCTTGGTCTCGCTGTTGCGATAGCGACACTTCAAGCGGTTAGCCTGGTAGGTGTCAAAGTTAGATACGCTTGATACCTCGAGCCAGCGTCCCTGAGCCTCCGAGTAAACCTCGAAGTCGTAGCAGATGGCGCTTGTAAAGCTCTGATCGCCACCACAAAGCAGCAATATGCGGTAGGGAAGCTCCAACTTCTTGAGCAGTCCCTCAACATGCTCCAACATCTCCTTGTGACTCTCCTTTGAGTGCTCGGGCTTATCGATACGTACAATCTCAATCTTCGAGAACTCGTGCAAACGGTTCAGTCCGCGAACGTCCTTACCGTATGAGCCAGCCTCACGACGGAAGCACTCTGTGTAAGCACAGTTCTTGATAGGCAGATCCTTCTCGTCGAGAATCACGTCGCGATAGATATTTGTTACAGGTACCTCGGCTGTTGGGATGAGATAGAAGTCGTCAACCTCGCAGTGGTACATCTGTCCCTCCTTGTCGGGCAGCTGACCTGTGCCGTAACCCGAAGCAGCATTCACTACTGTAGGAGGCATAATCTCGGTGTAGCCGCTCTTGCGGGCCTCGTCCAGGAAGAAGTTAATGAGGGCACGCTGCAAACGGGCACCCTTACCGATATAAACAGGGAATCCGGCACCTGTAATCTTTACGCCCAGATCAAAGTCGATAAGGTTGTATTTCTTAGCCAGCTCCCAGTGGGGCAGGGGATTAGCGATACCCAGTGATGGGTTAACGTCCCAGTTGCCAACAGTATCGTTAGCGGTGCACTCCTTCAGGTTGCTCTTTACTACGTGGTTATCCTCGGCTACGCGGCCCTCAGGTACCTCGTCGTAAGGAATATTAGGAATCTGGCACAACAGAGTGGTCATCTCCTCCTGAGCCTTGGCCATAGTCTCGTCGAGCTCCTTTGATTTCTCCTTGAGCTGAGCCACCTGAGCCTTAACCTGCTCGGCCTCGTCCTTCTTGCCTTCCTTCATCAGTCGGCCTATCTGACCTGAGAGCTGTTTCTGCTCGTTCAGGCATTTATCAAGTTCCTGCTGAGCTTCGCGACGCTGCTTGTCAACGGCCAGTACATTGTCGATAGCCTCTTTGGCGCCGGCGAAGTGTTTCTTCTCCAATCCGCGAATTACGCGTTCTGTTTCCTCATTGATGAGTTTGAGTGTTAACATCTTAAATACGTATTTATTAGTTTATATTCTTTATCTAAGGCGCAAAGGTACAAATAATCGGTTAAATAGCCAAAGAAATAAGCTAAAAAAAGCAGAAATCCCGCTACTCCTTGCGGAGTGCGGGATCCTGTTGTTTGTTTGGAATAAGTGTTTCTTAATAATTCTCTTAGGCCTCAGCGTTTGGAATTACTGATACAACGCTCTTGTTGTACTTGCCCTTGTGGAAGTTAACGGTACCGTCTACGAGAGCGTAGAGAGTGTCGTCCTTACCAATGGCAACGTTGTTACCAGGATTGTGCTTAGTACCACGCTGGCGAACGATAATGTTACCAGCAACACACTGCTGACCACCGAAGATCTTGATGCCAAGTCGCTGAGCTGCGCTCTCACGACCGTTCTTAGAACTACCTACACCTTTTTTATGTGCCATAATGTTGTTCCTCCTACGTTTTTAAGCGATTACCGACTTGATTACTACTTCTGTGAACTGCTCACGATGACCGTTGCGAACGCGATAGTCCTTACGACGCTTCATCTTGAAAACGATGACCTTGTCACCCTTTACGAGTGGGTTCACTACTTCACACACTACTTTTGCTCCGTCTACGGTGGGAGCGCCTACCTTAACTGCACCGTCAGCATCTACGAGCAGTACCTTGTCAAATTCAACAGTCTTGCCTGCCTCAACATCCTTGATGTGGTGCACGAAGAGCTTCTTGCCCTGCTCGGCCTTGAACTGCTGACCCTGAATTTCTACAATTGCGTACATTTGCTTTTTATTTGTATTTAGGGGTTTTTCCGCGAGGCGGCATACGTTCGTACACACTTAACTCTGCCCCAACGGACTCTAACGGGGTGCAAAGGTACATATTTTAATTGATAGTTGATAGTTTATAGTTGATAGTTTATTATTATTTATGAAAAATTAACCTTTCGGGTGGGGGTAAAAAAAAGAGCAATGACTTTCTCAAGCGATCGCTCCATATCTTCAATAGGTATTAGTCTTCTAAGGTAAAAAGATTGTTTTCAGGATAACGGTGGCAAAGGTAAGGTTTTTTTGGGAAACTCACAAATTTTTTCGCGTTTTTTTTTGACGAACTGCCTCTGTGTGCCTACACAAAGTCGTTAATTAAACAATTTTAACTAAAATTGCTATATAAACGATAGCAAAATGACCTATTTCTGTAGTTTTTTAAGTCGGCGTTGAGCGTCGCCGGCGTCGGGGTATAGTTCGAGTGCTTTCTGATAGTTGCGAATGGCAGCTTCGGTCATATGTTCGTGTTCGCACTCTCGGCCCATGATGGTGTATTCGGCAGCCAAGCGCTTCAGCATCTCGCGCTTAGCATCCAGTTCGCCCTTCAGCTGAGCTACCTCGGCTGCGTGGTCGGCCTTCAGGCGTTCTATCTCGCGTTTCTGGCGATTGATAATCTCCAGTTTATGGCGGATATAGCGGCGTATATGCGGCTTCTCGATATCGTAGCGCAGATGGATGGCTTTGAAGAATGAGTCGAGGAACGATTTGAAATCGCCTCGGTCAAAGGCAGTTACGGCATCGTGGTACTCGCGGTCGGCCTTGCCTTCCTGCAGCGCCTGGTTGATAATCTGCTGATTGTTGTACTGGTTGGCAAACCTTACCACCTCGGCGCGCACAAAGATATCGCTGGGGCGTAAGGGCTCTTTCAGCGTAATGCCTTCGAGCGATGTACAGCGCGAAAGTGCCACGTAGGTTTGTCCGCCCGCAAAGGCGCCGCCGCCTCCAAAGTCGATGGAGATTTGCGAGAATGTCAGACCCTGACTCTTGTGTACCGTAATAGCCCACGCCAAGCGCAGAGGGAACTGGGTATACGTGCCTAATAGTTCTTCCTCAATCTTCTGTTCCTTCTCGTTAAAGGTGTAACGCATGTTCTCCCAGATGTCGCGCTCCACATCAAACTCCTCGTTATCTTCGGTCATCACGCCAATCACGCCGCTTTCCTCGTCGATATACTCTATGGTGCCCAGCGTGCCGTTCACCCAACGCTTCTCCTTATCGTTCTTAATAAAGATAATCTGAGCGCCTGGTTTCAGGTGTAGCTCCATTGGGGTGGGCAACGAGCTCTCGGGGAAGTTGCCTTTTATCTCGCCCTTAAACATACTCACTTCGCCCTCCAACGCATCCAACTGCTGGTCGTTGATAAAGTCAACGGTATCGCGGCGGGCGGCGAGAGTGATGGAGAGCGGTGAAGGGGGCGAGGAGGGAGTGATGTCCGAGGAAGGAGTAAGGAGGAGGGAGGAAGGAGATTTCTCCACTCTCGAATTTAGCGATTGCAGATCGGCCTGGGTGGCGGTGTTGTTACGGATGCGATCCAGGATGGCGATAAACTTATCGTCGGTTTGGCGATACACCTTACGCAGCTCGATAGATACAATCGGCATAGTCTGCCACACTTTGGCGTTAAAGAAATAGGCCGAAGGGTAGAAGGGCTGCAACAGCTGTCGGTCGTCGTCCTTCAGCACAGGCTCCAGCTGGTATATATCGCCCACCAGCAACAGCTGTTTGCCACCAAACGGCTCGGGGTTACGCGTGTACGCGCGTAATACCTTATCTATAAAATCGATGATATCGGCGCGCACCATCGATATCTCGTCGATGATAATCAGCTCCACCTCGCGTATCAGTTTGCACTGGGCGCCGTTATATTTCAGGGTCTTCTTCAGGTTCTTCCAACTGTACTGCACATCGTTGGGCAATAGCGGGTGGAAGGGGAGTTTAAAAAAGCTGTGAAGTGTCGATCCGCCTGCATTGATTGCTGCAATGCCAGTAGGAGCCAGTATCACATGTTTCTTTTTGGTGTTCTTCGAAACGTAGCGCAGAAAGGTAGATTTACCAGTGCCCGCTTTTCCGGTTAGGAAAAGCGAGCGCCGTGTATAGTTGATGATTTGGAGAGCGTCTTGCCACTCTTTGTTGTCCAAATCAAGTTGCTGTTCTGCTTGCATTAATCTTTTTTCTCGGTAGCTTCGCCGTTGTTGTTGGGTGTTGGTGTGGTGTTGGCGTTCTCGTGGTCGGCCTCACCGGTCTTGATGCTGCCGTCGCCCTGCACCTCAATCAGTTCGCCGCTCTCCGAGATGCTCAGCGAGTCAACACTAATCGAGTCGGAATCCGAAGGCATAGCCAGATAACCGCCGCAACCATACATGGCCTGTGTAAGCGAGTTATCCTTTGATGCACCAAACTTAGCGTGATATTTCTGGAAGGCGGGATCCTTCAGCAAGCTACCTAAGAAGTAACCACAGATGGGCAGTGCCGTACGGTTACCCTGACCCAGCATACCCGAACGGAAGTGAATGCAACGATACTCGCCACCTACCCAAGCGCCACAAACCAGATTAGGTGTGGTGCCGATAAACCATGCATCAGAGTGGTTGTTTGATGTACCCGTTTTACCACCAAAGTCGGTGTCGGTCACGTCGTAGCCCACAAAACCTCTCAGGCGCGAGCTGGTACCGCTCATACCACCCATCAGCAGCTGCTGTACCAGGAATGCGCTGCGGTAAGGAATGGCCTGTTCGCCCTGTGTGGGAGCCTCGTAAATCACGTTACCATCGCGGTCCTCAATCTTGCTTACCAGTACGGGGTCGTGCTGTATACCATCGTTACAAGGTGTGCAGTAGGCGCTCACCATCTCCAGTAGGTTTACGTCGCTCGAACCCAAAGCCAGGGCTGGGGTAGCATCCAGTTTGCTCTTGATACCCATGTCGTGGGCAGTCTTTACGATATTGTCGATACCGCACTCCTGACCCAGGCGAACGGCTACCGAGTTGATACTCATGGCAAAAGCCTGCTTCAGGGTGATATCGGTGTTAGTAAAGCGTCCGTCGGCATTGGTTGGTGCCCAAGTTACCTCCTCGCCATGATCCATCACCTTCATCGAGAAGTACTCGTCCTTACGGGTGTCGCAAGGGGTGATACCCTGATTCATAGCCTCGGTGTAAACAAACAGCTTGAAGGTAGAACCAGGCTGACGCATAGCGGTAACCTTGTCGTACTTCCAGGTCTTAAAGTTAACGTCGCCCACCCAAGCCTTTACGTGTCCGGTCTGAGGCTCGATGGCCACAAAGCCGCAGTGCATAAAGCGCTCCATGTAGCGCAGCGAGTCGAGTGTCGAAATCTCCTTCTCGATATAGCCTGTTTCGCTGTCGTAGTCGAACAGGCGTACCTTATGAGGCAGGTTCAGATAGTAATCGATAGAGTCCTGATTACCCTCGAACTTATGACTCAGAAATTTATAATAAGGTGTCTTCTTAGCCAGATCCTCGATAAAGTGGGGAATCTCAATGTGGCGCTCGTCCTGCCAAGGATTTGTGCTGCCCCAGTGCGAGTTAAAGCTCTTCTGCACCTGCTTCATCTGCTTTACGGCAGCCTCTTCGGCATACTTCTGCATGCGCGAGTCGAGTGTGGTGTAAATCTTCAGTCCCTCGGTGTAGTAAGCGTATTTGTTGTTCTCGCCATAGTAGTCGGCACACCAGCCCTTCATCCAGTCGCCCACAGCCTCGCGGAAGTAGTTAGCCTCGCCGTCGTAGGCATTCTCTACGCTGTAATCCAGCTTAATCTCCAACTGCTTCAGCGAGTCGCACTCCTGCTTAGTCAGGTCGCCGTGCTTCTGCATCAGGTCGAGCACGATGTTACGGCGCTTCAACGAGTTGTTGGGGTTAATCAGCGGATTATAGTAGGTGGTAGCCTTCAGCATTCCAACCAATACGGCAGCATTCTCAACAGTAAGCTCCTTTGGCGAGCAACCAAAGTAGGTTTTACAAGCAGTCTTGATACCGAATGCGTTCGAACCAAAGTCAACGGTGTTAGCATACTGTGTCAGTATCTCGTTCTTATCAAAGAAGAACTCCAGCTTGTAGGCTGTAATCCACTCCTTACTCTTCAATATGAGCATTTTAATGCCAGGGATGTTACCCAGCAAACCTGTAGAATACTCCGAACGTGTGCGGAACAGGTTCTTGGCCAACTGCTGTGTGATGGTAGATGCGCCACGGGCATCGTGATGCAGGGCGTAATCCTTCAGGGCAGCTGCAAATGCCTGATAGTCAATACCATGGTGACTGTAGAAACGCTCATCCTCGGTGTCAATCAGAGCCTTCCAGAAGGCTGGGTTTACATCGTCGTAGCCTACAGGGGTACGGTTCTCGCTAAAGAATTTACCAATCTGTTTGCCATCAGCGCTGATAATCATCGAAGCCTCGGCAGGGCGCTTGTTCTTGATGGTGCTCATCGAGGGGCTCTTACCAAACAGCCACAGCAGGTTGATATCTACTGCCACCAAATACAGGAAGAAAGCCACCACCAGCGATGCGATAGCTACCAGTATTTTAATGTACCAGGCACGTCCCTGATACAAGCCTTTATACCATGGCCAGAAGCCTTTGATTTTCTGTTGAGCCAGTTTCAGCCAGCCCATCATCGATTCAGTTGTTTTGTTGCTCATAGTCTTGAGATATGTAACTATATATTTGTTCTATTTCGTTAGGGTGAAACCACCTTATCTGTTCATCTTTCTTATACCATGTTAACTGTTTGCGTGCGTATCGCCTGGTGTTACCCTTTATGCGCTCCACGGCCTCTTCCAGCGTCCAGGTGCCGTCAAGGTAGGCAAACATCTCTTTGTAACCTACGGTGTTCAGCGCGTTCATGTGGCGCATGGGGTACAATCGTTTTGCTTCGTCCAGCAGTCCGTCGGTCATCATCTGGTCAACGCGTTGGTTTATGCGGTTGTACAGTTCCTCGCGGTCGCGGTTCAGTCCGATTTTCACTATTCGGAACGGGCGTTGCTTAATCTCGCGTTTGCGGAACGAGGTATAGGTCTTGCCCGTCATCAGACAAATCTCCAGTCCGTGCACCACGCGGCGGGGGTTCTGCTTGTCAACTATCTCGTAGTACTCAGGGTCAAGCTGTCGCAGCTCTTCTACCAGTGCTTCCAGTCCCTCGTCGGCCAGTCGGCGTTTCAGGGTTTCGCGCGTCACGTCGTCTACCGTTGGTATATCGTCAATCCCGTTGCACACAGCATCAATATACATCATACTGCCGCCTGTAAGCAGGGCATAGTCGCTATGCTCAAACTCGCGCTGCAGAATTTCCAGAACCTGTTGTTCAAAGAGCGATGCACTGTAGTAATCGTGCAGCGAGAGCGAACCCACAAAGTAGTGGGGCACTCGTCGCATTTGTTCGATTGTGGGACTTGCCGTCCCAATCTTCAGTTCCTTATAAATCTGCCTCGAATCGGCATTGATGATAGGGATGCCAAAGTGCTGGGCTATGTCGAGACACAAGGCTGTTTTGCCTACGGCCGTTGGCCCTGTAATCACGATAAGCGTCTTAGCGGATGACACCTCTCTTCGAATTTTCGATAAACGAGCAGATATATTCTACCTCCTTGCTGTCGGGGTACTTAGCACGGGCCTCGGCCACACCTTCCTTTATCACACCCTTCGAGTAGATGATACGGTAGGCATCGTGGATGGCCTCGATGGTCTCGTTAGAGAAACCACGACGGCGCAGTCCAATCAGGTTCACGCCAGCATAGCGGATAGGCTCCTTACCAGCAATCACGTAGGGAGGAATGTCCTGACTGGTACGACTACCACCCTGGAACATGATGTAACCACCCACGTGCAGGAACTGGTGGAACAGGCAGCAGGCCGAGATGATAGCGTTATCATCAACCACTACCTCGCCGGCAAACTTGGTTGAGTTGCCGATAATACAGCCGTTACCAATCTCACAGTCGTGTCCGATATGCATGTTCTCCATCAGCAGATTACCGTTACCCACGGTGGTCTTACCCTTCGAGGCAGTACCGCGACTGATGGTTACGTTCTCACGGATTGAGTTGTTATCGCCAATCTCGCAGGTGGTCTCTTCGCCCTGGAACTTCAGGTCCTGGGGCTTGGTAGAGATTGATGCACCCGGGAAGATCTCGTTGTTGTTACCCAGACGGGTACCAAAGTGCAGTGTTACGCTGTTATACAGCTTGTTGTTGTCGCCGATTACTACGTTCTTATCGATTACGCAGAAAGGGCCGATAATATTGTTGTCGCCCAGCTTTGCCTCGGGGTCAACAATAGCCATTGGATGTATCTGATTTGCCATATTTTACTTGTTCTTTACGATTTGTGCAGTGAATGTTGCCTCGCTTACTACGTGGTCGCCAACGAATACGTAGCCCTTCATCGATGAGATACCGTGACGTACGGGTGCCAGCAACTCAACCTTGAAAATCAGGGTGTCGCCTGGTACCACCTTCTGACGGAACTTCACGTCGTCAATCTTCATAAAGTAGGTGCTCCAGCGTTCGGGCTCCTCAAGCGTGTTCAGAACCAGCAGTCCGCCGCACTGGGCCATAGCCTCAATCTGCAGCACGCCTGGCATAACGGGCTCCTGTGGGAAGTGTCCCTGGAAGAAAGGCTCGTTGCTGGTGATGTTCTTGATACCTACGATAGTGGTTGCGCCCAGCTCTACCACCTTGTCAACCAACTGCATGGGGTAGCGGTGGGGCAGCAGTTCGCGAATACGGTTCACGTCCATTACTGGCTCCTCGTTTGGATCGTAGATAGGCGCCTGGATTTCGTGCTTACGAATCTCCTTGCGCATCATGCGCGCGAACTTATTATTAATAGTATGTCCGGGACGTGTGGCAATGATACGGCCCTTGATGGGCTTACCAATCAGTGCCATATCGCCGATGATATCCAGCAGCTTGTGGCGTGTGCACTCGTTCTCCCACTGCAGTGGCTTGTGCTGAATATAGCCCAAGTCGGTGGCGTCGCGGTGCTCTACGTGCAGCATGTCGGCCAGCATGTCCAAGCGCTCCTGAGTGGTCTGACGCTCGTAGATAACGATGGCGTTATCCAGGTCGCCGCCCTTAATCAGGTTGGCCTGCAGCAGAGGCTCGATATCGCGTACAAACACGAATGTACGTGCGCTTGCAATCTCGTCGGCATACTTCTTGGGGTCGTCGAGCGTTGCAAACTGGCTGTTGATAAACTTACTCTCGAACGAGCACATAGCGGTGATGGTAAATGCATCGTCGGGCAGGATAGTGATGCACGATCCAGTCTGCTCGTCCTTAATCTCTATCTTCTTGCGAATTACATAGTAATCCTTGGGTGCGTTCTGCTCCTCGATGCCTACCTCCTGAATCTTGTTTACGTAGAGGATGGCCGAACCGTCGAGGATAGGGAACTCAGGACCGTTTACCTGAATCAAGCAGTTGTCGATGCCCAGTGCATAGAGGGCCGACAAACCATGCTCAACGGTCGAAACGCGTGCATCGCCCTTAGCCAGTACGGTACCGCGCTGGGTATCGATTACGTTCTCGGCGATAGCGTCGATGATAGGCTGTCCCTCCAGGTCAATTCGCTGAATCTTATAACCTGTGTTCTCGGGGGCAGGGTTGAATGTAACGGTCAGGTTTAAACCTGTATGCAGTCCTTTTCCGAAGAGAGAAAAACTGCCTTTCAGTGTATTCTGTTTCATATCTTTTGTTATTTTTGTTTTCAACACAGAGATACAGAGTTACAGAGTTTTTTTGTTTTTTTTCTCTGTGCCTTTGTACCTCTGTGTTTGATTTTAATCTTTCAACTTTTCTTTCAGGGCTTCGATTTCGCGCTGCAGGGCAGCTACCTGGCGATACATATCGGGCAGCTTGCTGTCGATGGCGCGAGCCTTGAAGTACATCTTTGGATTTACGGCTGGTGAACCAATCAGCTGTTCACCATTACCCTTGGTGTTACTGATAACACCGCACTGGGCACCAACAAATGTCTTATCGGCCACCTGAATGTGTCCGGCAAAACCAGCCTGTCCGCCAACCATACACCAAGCACCAATCTTGGTGCTGCCTGCCAGACCTACCTGAGCACTCATCACTGTGTTCTCTCCAATCTCACAATTGTGAGCCACCTGAATCAGGTTATCCAGCTTCACACCCTTGTGAATGGTAGTCTGTCCCATGGTGCTGCGGTCGATACATGTATTGGCACCAATCTCAACGTTATCCTCGATTACTACGATACCAATCTGTGGAATCTTATCGTATCCCTCGGTATTAGGTGCAAAACCAAAACCGTCGGCGCCTATCACGCTACCTGCGTGTATTGTAACATTATTTCCAATTTTGCATCCCTGGTAAATGGTTACGTGGGGGTAGAACAGGCATTTCTGGCCTACCTGTACGCCATCGCCAATCACGGTGTGGGGATAAATCTGACAGCCGTCGCCGATCACAGCGCCGTCGCCAATCACGGCAAACGCACCGATATACACGTTCTCGCCAACCTTTGCCTTGGGCGAGATCGATGCCAATGAATCGATGCCCACCTTGGCGGGTTTCATGCTCTCGTAGAACTGCAACAGCTTGGCCACGCACTCATAGGCGTTTTTTACGCGAATAAGCGTGCAGCTTACTGGGTGCTCAAGTTCTACGTCTTCGTTGATGAGTACTACGCTCGACTTGGTGTCGTAAATGTAATGGGTATATTTGGGATTCGAGAGGAACGAAATGGCTCCCTCAACGCCCTCTTCAATCTTAGCGAAAGTGCGGACGGCAGCATTCTCATTGCCTTCCACTCTTCCCTGTATCAGTTCTGCAATTTGTTTGGCTGTAAACTCCATATTCCTTTTGCAATGTTTAAAAAATCCGTGCAAAGATAACTATTTTTCTTCAAATCTTTGATAACAAAGATAATATTTTCGTATTTTTTTTGAAAGTAACTGCACATTTAGCAGTTCTGAAGCTTCCGAAATGTCCTTGATTTCGCCGTTTTTGTAAAGTATTTGTATCTTATCATCATCCACGTTGTACATGTCCTTCTGGATGGTGTTCAGGCTCATCATGTAGTGGGCATCCTCGTAAGGTATATCCATCTTCTGGGCGATGGCGTGCTTCAGCTCGTCAAGGCGTTCGGGGGTGGGCTCCTCTTCCAGTACCTCCACCTTAAAAATGTGTCGGTCAAGCATGTCCGTAGCCAGCGTGCTCAGTATCTTATCGCTGTGGTGCTTCCAGGCCTTCATGGCGCTCCAGATGTCGCTGTCGTCCAGCTCGCTGTAGTTCTGTAGCGCCTCGGGGTGGGTGGCAAACCACTCGGCATCGATATCGTTCTGTAGGAAGTAGAGTAGGGCGGGCGATGCAAACACCTGCTGGCCGTTACGTATCAGCCACTTGACGCGGTTCAGCATGTTTACCAGTACCTTCTCGTAAGCCACACATGTGCGGTGCAGATACACCTGCCAGTACATCAGTCGGCGGGTAGTCAGGTAGTTCTCCAGCGAGTAGATGCCCTTTTGCTCTACTACAAGCGAGTCATCTACCACGTTGAGCATCTTGATGATACGTGCGCTGCCAATGTTACCCTCGGTAACACCTGTGTAGAACGAGTCGCGTCGCAGGTAGTCCAGTCGGTCCATATCCAGCTGACTGGATATCAGCTGGTGCAGGAAGTTCTTAGGATACTCGCCTTTGAATATCGAGATGGCTAAGTTAAGCTGTCCGTTCATCGATCGGTTAATCTCCTCCATCATCATCAGCGATATTTCCTCGTGACTGATGCCGCTTATCAGCGTATTTTCGAGCACATGCGAGAACGGTCCGTGTCCGATATCATGCATCAGGATGGCGGCCTGAACGGCCTCGGCCTCCGAGTCGAAGATAAACTGCCCCTTCTGTTGCAGGTTCTGTATAGCCTCGCTCATCAGGTGGAACGCACCTAATGAGTGCTGGAATCGCGTATGCCTGGCCCCAGGATACACCACAGAGGCCAACCCCAACTGATTGATGCGGTTAAGCCTCTGAAAAAGCGGGTGCTCTACTATCCCGTAGAGCATGCCGCGTGGTATCTTGATAAACCCGAAAACCGGGTCGTTGATGATTTTAACGTCGTTCACTAACTATCAACTATCAACTGTCAACTATCAACTTAGCAAATTCCTGCCTCGGTCAGGATCTGCTTCATCTGCTGCTGCAGCTCCTGGGCCTTCTGTCCAGCCACCTCGTCAAAGTTCTTCTCGTTGCTGGCGTAGATAATGCCGCGACTTGAGTTAACCAGCAGTCCGCAGTCCTTAGTCATGCCGTACTTGCAAACCTCCTCTAAGCTGCCGCCCTGCGCACCAACGCCAGGAACCAGCAGAAAGTGGTTAGGAGCCAGCTTGCGGATGTCCTCAAACATCTGTCCCTGTGTGGCACCAACTACGTACATCATGTTCTCGTCGTTGCCCCATTCCTGACTCTTCTTCAGTACCTTCTCAAACAATCGCTCGCCATTCTCGTCCTTCATCAGCTGGAAGTCGTGGCTGCCCTTATTAGATGTAAGAGCCAGCAGCACCACCCATTTGCCGTCGTAGCCCAGGAATGGTGTAACGCTATCCTCGCCCATGTAAGGTGCAACGGTCAGCGCATCCACGTTGTACTGCTCAAAGAAAGTCTTGGCGTACATTTTCGATGTGTTACCGATATCGCCGCGCTTTAGTTCTCCTGCAGATATTCGATAATGCCCTCGAAAGCAGCCATACCCTCAATGCCGTAAGCCTCGTAGAAGGCCAGGTTGGGCTTGTAGGCCACGCAGTAGGGAGCAGTAGCATCAATAATGCGGGTGCTAAACTCAAACAGCATGCCGAAGGTCATCTCCTCCTCTTCATACTCTTTCTTCACAATCTCCTTCAGGCCTTTGGGCATCTTGTCCAGGTCTGTGTCCAGTCCCACGCACAGAAAGCTCTGCTTCTCGCGAATCTGTTCTATCAGTTCTTTTCTGGTCATATCTTTGTTTTTTAAAGTTCATTTTCCTTCATGCGCTCGGCATTCTCAGCTACGGTCAGCGCATCAATCATGGCCTGGATATCGCCACCCAGGAAACCCTGCAGATCGTGTGTGGTATAGCCGATGCGGTGATCGGTAACACGACCCTGAGGGAAGTTGTAGGTGCGGATTTTTGCCGAACGGTCGCCGGTCGAAACCAGACTCTTACGGCGGTTAGCGATATCATCCACGTACTTCTGGTGCTCCTTATCATAAATAAAGGTGTACAAACGAGAGAGTGCGCGCTCCTTGTTCTTAGGCTGGTCGCGGGTTTCGGTACACTCAATCAGGATTTCCTCGGTCTCGCCAGTGTTAGGGTTCTTCCACATGTAGCGCAAGCGTACACCCGATTCAACCTTGTTTACGTTCTGACCACCGGCACCCGAGCTTCGGAAGGTATCCCATTTAATCTCACCCTCGTTCACGTGTACCTCAAACTTGTCGGCCTCGGGCAGCACGGCCACGGTAGCAGCACTGGTCTGCATACGTCCGTTACTCTCGGTCACTGGCACACGCTGCACGCGGTGCACACCACTCTCGTACTTCAGTGTACCGTAAACGTCGGCACCTGTTACCGAGAAGTCAACCTCCTTAAATCCGCCCACGGCACCCTCAGATACGTAGGTAATCGACACCTGCCAGCCCTTCGACTCGCAGTAGTTCTTGTACATCTTAAACAGGTCGCCAGCAAACAGGGCAGCCTCGTCGCCACCTGTTCCTGCACGTATCTCCATTTCTACGTTCTTAGCATCTTCGGGGTCTTTCGGTATCAGCGCAATTTTTATTTCCTCCTCCAGCTGTGGCTGTAACTCCTCGTTCATAGCCAGCTCCTCGCGTGCCATCTCCTTCATCTCAGGGTCGGTCTCGTTGGCCAGAATATCCTTAGCCTCCTTAATACTGTTAAGGCACGCAATATAACGTTTGCGGGCGTCCATAATATCGCCCAGGTCCTTGTATTCCTTTGTTAGTTTTACAAATCTCTGCTGGTCGGCAATCACGGCGGGGTCGGTAATCAGGGTCGAAACCTCCTCAAAACGTGCCTCCAGTCCATCTAATTTTTGTAGAATGCTGTTACTTGTTTCTGCCATCTTAATTATAATATAATATATTTGGGCGGCAAAGTTACAAAAAAAAGCTGATACTTGCAATTAATATCAGCTTTTTTTGTTGTTTTTCAATTTTACATGGCGCCAACGCCGCTCGGCTATGCCGCTTGGCTTGTCCAAGAACTTGTAGTTCTTCGGGGCTAAGCCCCGATGCACGATGTCGCTCCCAGTGCCGTTACAATCGCCGTAGCGATACTTGCAATCATCTGCACAATAAACTTAATCGTTTCTTTCTTATTCATAGCTCTTAATTCTAAAATCTAAATTCTTAATTGGAGTAGGGCGGGGCTTTCGCCCCAAACCCTTAATCACCATTCGACTCGTTGCCGCCTCCGGTATTACCACCGCCGTTCGATGGCTGGTCGGGGTCCTCGATATCGCCGCTATCACCGCTGGTCACACGCTTCAGCACTTTGCCATCCTCGTCCAGGCAGGTAATCTGGATGCTGGTATTCTTCAGCTCGTCCTTAACGTCCACGTTAGGGGTAAAGATAATGCGACGAACACTGATCAATCCTGCCTTCACGTCCTCCAGCTCCTCAACAGCCTTACTGCGCACTCCGAATCGCATGGTGCCCAGTCCTGGCAGGGGCACTGAGTGGCCCTCGGTGGCCCACGTACGGATTACTTCACCTGCAGCATCCCAAGCTGCCTTAATTACACCTGCAGAGATACCCGAGTGGGTGGCTGCCTCTGCGAACACTTTCTTCTCCTGGATTGGGCTATACAGCTCAGGACGCATAATGAATCGCTTACCAGGTTTGTTGCCGATTTTAAGCTCTCGCCTTGGAGTGCAGGTTTCAACAGCTATTAGTACTTTCAATTGTTACTATTAATGCGCGCAATTTCTAGATTTAATTCTCGCAATTTTTAGTCTTAATGCCACTGCTCTTACTCTCTCAATTTGACAATGCAAAGGTACGAAAAATTCAGATGCAAAACAATAGTTCCCCTCGATTATTTTTTATAAAATCAAAAATTTTTTTTTAGTCAACTTCGTCGGTGTTGCAGTGTTGCGCAGTTGCGCAGTTGCTTTTGCTCTCGACGAAGTAGCCTAAAAAAGTTGACTATTATATTATATATATTATATATTATAATATATAATATATATAAAAATTATATTAGATTTTTAACGCGCGCACCACAATGTAGCAATTACTTAAAGCAACAGTGCAACGGCGCAACAGCGCAACAGCGTTACTTCAGTTTAATCACATCTTTCCAGCGAGTGGTATAGCAGGGACTTTTGTGGTCGTGCTTTATGGCATTGGCAAATACATTGGCCTTTCCTTTTCCGTTTTTTTGCGTGTATTGCTGAGCTCCAATAACAACTGTTTCCGATCCATGCATGCGGTTAATACGGTCTACCACTTCGTCAAGTCTTCTCATCTTTTGTATAGTCTCGGCATCCGTATCAAACAAATCCTGCTGAATAGGCGAGTCTTCAGAAATTCCCATTACTATCACACCGGCTTTTTTGTATTGATAGCCCTGAATATAAATCTTCTGCAGTATTTCGCTGGCAGCCTGTACTATTGGTATAGTGCTGTTGGTTGGTGTAATAAGGCGTATCTCTTGAAAGTTCCAGTATTGTGCAAGGTCCTCTCTGAATGCATTGGTGTTCACAAATACACCAACTATCTGTGCCACCGTCTGCTGCTGTCTCAGCTTTTCGGCACATCTTGTGGCGTAGTTGGCTATATGGGTTCGCAATGTCTCGTAGTCGCTAATCATTCCGTTAAACGATCTGCTGGTACAGATACTCTTTTTCTTTGCCAGCTCCTCGTTAGGCACAGCATCTTCACCATTCAATTCCTGCCAGGTACGCATGATATTGATATTGTTAAAAGTAAGATGCACCCAGTCGGGATGGTGCTTTGCAAAATCGAGGGCAGTTCTGCATCCCAGTGCCTGTAACTTTGCTGCATATCGTCTTCCGATACCCCATACATCTTCTATGGGACACCATTCCAACGCTTTCATACGTTTGTAGTCATCGTCAATCATGCAGCAATGCCTGTAGGCCTCGTATTTCTTGGCCAGTTTCGATGCAATCTTAGCCAGTGTCTTATTAGGTGCGATGCCTATGCTTACAGGCATACCCACCTCGCGTTTTATTCGTTTGTACAGATGTTCGCCCCATGGTTGCAGTTTTCTTTCGTCTATGCCATCCAGATACATAAAGCACTCATCAATGGAGTATCTGAAGTAGGCTGGTGTTTCATGTCGGATGATGCTTACTACGCGACTGGTTAGTTCGCCGTATAGTTCATAGTTCGACGAGAATACCGCTATTTTTTGTCCAGGGAATTCCTCTGCTAACTTAAAGTATGGTGTGCCTTCTTTTATCCCCAATGCCTTTGCCTCGTTACTTCGAGCCACCACGCATCCGTCGTTGTTAGATAGCACTACCACGGGTTTTCCAACCAAATCTGGTCGGAACACTCGTTCACATGAAACGTAGCAATTATCACAGTCGCAGATACCGTACATTATAGTTTTTCAAAGGTTCTTATCATGTGAATCACCACACCCCATACTTCAAAATTATCTCCAGCTTCAACCTTAAAAGTAGGGTAGGCTTCATTAGCTGGTTTTAGCTCTATATAACCATCTTTCTTGTGGGTTAAATCCAGATATTTCATGGTGAACTCTCCATTCCAAAAAGCTACTACTATACTGCCATGGTGAGCTTCCACAGCTTTATCTATAATCACTCTGTCGCCATCAAATATGCCAGCATCTTTCATCGAGTCGCCTTCCACATCCCCATAGAATGTAGCCTCGGGATGTCGGATAAAGTCACGATTAAAGTCAAGCGTCTCGTGCTGATAGTCACCCGCAGGCGATGGGAACCCCGCCTTTATGCCAGCATGCTCCAGCGGCAGTTGGGTTTCAAACGTACCTTTTATTATCTTGATATTTCCCATTCTCGTTTTTTGAGTGCAAAGATATGAGGTATTCTTTAGTCTTCCAAATATTTTATGCATTTTTTCAGTTTTAACTTTGGCGCTTACAAATATTTGCTTTATCTTTGCAGGCAAATTGGCAATCAATATAACGAATGACTATAACGACATCAACACATAGCGCATTAGCACTGAGGATGATTCAAAAAATCACCCCCCCGATTTAACATACATTAACAAGAAGATTCGCAAAAGCGAGGTTATATTTTCCCTGCTGCATCGGGCTTTAGCCCCCTGTGGCAGGGCTATTTGTGTGTTGCTGTTTGGCATCATGCTGTTGGTTGGTGCTGGTTGCAGCCAGGAGTCACTCCAGTCAACTACCGAAATGGAGCTACTCCATGCCGAGTCGAGTGCGCTTGGTAGTGTATCGCCCGACAGCATCCAGCGTTTCGCCACCAAGGTAGAAACCTACGCCAGCCAGAACCCCGCATCCCAAGCCGACCCGCTCTGGCCCGAAATCATCGAGAACATCAAAAGCGCCGCCCACGGCGCCAACATCACCTTCCACATCACCATCAACACCGCATGGAATGGGGAGATAGAGTATAATTTTTAATTTTAAATTTTTAATTAAATGGACTATACAGTTATGAAAAAATCAATTCTATTTTTGTTGTTCGCTATCGTTCCCATCATGCTTTGGGCAGATCCTGTTGAAATCAATGGTATCTATTATAATTTGATTGAGAAAGGTAATTTCGCTGAAGTAACTAAAAATCCAAATAAGTACACAGGAAGTGTTGTAATTCCCGAATCAGTTAATTACAATAATGTCACTTATAGCGTAACTAGCATAGGCTCTTCTGCTTTCGCAGGAAGCTCTGAACTTATCTCTATAAGTATCCCAAATAGTATATCTAGAATTGTGGATTTTGCATTTTCTAATTGCTCCGGGCTTACCTCTGTCACTATTCCCAATAGCGTAACAAGTATAGGTAAAAGAGTGTTTCAATATTGTACCAGCCTTACTTCAATCAACATACCTAGTGGTGTGACAAGCATTGGACAAAGTGTTTTCCAAAACTGCGAAAGCCTTTCTTCTATTACGATTCCCAATAGTGTAACAAGCATTGGAGTATCAGCGTTTGAAGAATGTTCTGCCCTTACCTCTATTACCATTCCCAATAGTGTTATGAGCATAGGAGAAGGAGCTTTCCGTGCTTGTAAGAGTCTAGCTTCCATCAATATATCCAATAGTGTGACATTAATTGAAAAGTATTTGTTTGAAGAATGCTCTGCTCTTACCTCCGTTACAATTCCCAATGGTGTAACGCATATTAGATCTTGGGCATTTTTGGGGTGTTCCAGCCTTAAATCCGTTACCATTCCTAATAGTGTGACGAGTATTGAATCGGAAAGTTTTAGTAAATGTTCAAGTCTAACGACTGTTAATATTCCAAATAGTGTTAAGAATGTGGGGATTGCGGCTTTTTCAGGATGCTCAAGCCTTACGACCGTAACTATTCCCAATAGTCTGACGGGTATAGATTGGTGGACGTTTGCAGGATGCTCAAGCCTCACGACCGTAACTATTCCCAATAGCGTGACGGGTATAGGAATGCGTGCGTTTCAGAATTGTTCTAACCTAAAAACTGTCACCATTGGTAATGGTATTGAAGGCATCGGCGAATGTGCATTCGAAAAGTGTGTCAATCTTAAAGACGTATATTGCTATGCTGATAGTGTTCCCAACACGGTTATCGATGCATTTAAAGATTCATACACAGAATATGCAACACTTTATGTACCTTCTGAATCAGTCAACGCTTACAAAGCTATTGACCCATGGAAGAGTTTTGGAAATGTTGTTGCATTAAGTGGCGAAACGCCTACTACCCAAAAATGCGAAACTCCAACAATCAGCTATGAGAATGGAGAGCTAAAGATGGCTTGCGCAACAGAGGGTGTGGAGTATGTAACAGACATTGCAGATGCAGATATCAAGAAACACTACAGTTCAGAAATAACTCTCTCAGCAACTTACAATATCAGCGTTTATGCAACCAAAGCAGGATTTGAGAATTCTGAAGTGGTAACAGCCACTCTATGCTGGATTGATGCAGAACCAAAGACCGAAGGTATTACTAATGGTGTGGCAAATGTGAATGCCAGAGCTGTTCTGATACAAAATAATGGTGGAATAATCACTATCAATGGCGTTGAAGACGGCATGCGAGTGAGTGCTTACTCCCTGAATGGCGTTGAAGAGGCTGCAACTATCAGCCGCAATGGTGCTGCAGTCCTGAACACAAACGCCCAGACAGGTAGCACAGTTATCGTAAAAATGGGTGAAAAATCAGTAAAGGTATTAATGAAATAAAGCTATTATGGCAACAGAATATTACTTAGATAGAATTTAACTGCATATGGCAAAGAAGAAAGAAGATAAAACCTCGATAGGATTCGAGGAAACTATTTGGAGAGCGGCTGATAAGTTGCGTGGCAACTTGGATGCTGCTGAATATAAGAGTGTAGTTTTGGGATTGATATTCCTAAAATATATCAGCGATAAATTTGATGCTAAGTTCAAGGAATTGCAGGAGGATGAATGGGCTGATCCTGAGGATAAAGATGAGTACGAGGCTGAAAGAATCTTCTTCGTGCCAGCCGAGGCTCGATGGAGTGTGATTCAGGAGGCAGCTCATACGCCGGAGATAGGTATGGTTATCGACAAGGCTCTGCACGCTATTGAGGATGAAAACTTATCATTAAAAGGTGTACTACCTGGTGGATATGCCCGACCAGAGCTTGACAAACGTCGTTTGGGTGATGTCGTAGATTTGTTCACCAATATACAGATGCATGCTGCTGGCGAAGAAAAGGATTTGTTAGGGCGTGTATATGAATACTGCTTGCAGAAGTTTGCATCACTCGAAGGAAAGAATGCTGGTGAATTTTATACCCCAAGCTGTATTGTGCGCACAATAGTAGAAGTGCTGCAGCCTTACGAAGGTCGTGTTTATGACCCTTGCTGTGGTTCTGGTGGTATGTTTGTGCAGAGCGCGAAGTTCTTGGCTAATCATCAGAAATCGCTTTCAGGTATTAGTATCTATGGTCAGGAGCTGAACTCTACCACGTGGAAAATGGCAAAGATGAATGTGGCTATCCGTGGTTTGGATGCCAATCTTGGCTCTTCGTATGCCGATACCTTCTTCAGCGATCAGCATCCTACGCTGAAAGCTGATTTCATCATGGCTAACCCACCTTTTAACCTGAGTGATTGGGGAGCTGACAAACTGCAGAACGACAAGCGCTGGGTGTATGGTTTGCCACCATCAGGTAACGCCGACTTTGCTTGGATGCAGCACATGATTCATCACTTGTCACCTGTTGGTCGTATAGGCCTCGTGCTTGCTAATGGTGCCCTCAGTTCGCAGAGTGGTGGCGAAGGTACTATTCGCCAGCGTATTATCGAGGATGATTTGGTAGAGGGTATTGTTGCGCTGCCGTCTCAGCTTTTCTATAATACAGGTATCCCTGTGTCGCTCTGGTTCCTTTCTCGCAATAAAGCACAAAAAGGTAAGGTGCTGTTTATAGATGCTCGCGAAATGGGTACTATGGTAACTCGTGCTGTACGAGAGCTGGATGAGGAGAAGGACATCAAGAAGATTGCTGAAACGTTTGACGCCTATCGCCAGGGAACGCTCGAAGACGAAGCTGGCTTCTGTGCCGTTAAATCACTTGAAGATATTAAGGCTCAGGATTATATCCTAACCCCAGGTCGCTATGTTGGCATAGCTGAGCAGGAGGATGATGGCGAGCCATTCGAGGATAAGATGAAGCGTTTAACCACAGAGTTAAAAGGTCTGTTTGCTGAGAGCCATCGTTTAGAGGCTGTGATAAAGAAACAGTTGGGTAGTATTGGCTTTGAAATATAATCGATATATATAAAGTTTATTTTGAATACAGTAATTATGAATTGTAATAAATCAGCTAATAGGCAAACAACTCTATGCAACGTCCTTCTACCTCAATTGAGGTCTTTGTATTTACATTATAACATATTATAAAGCTTACAAGATGTATATAATCAATATCTTTATAGCTCTAATAGTGGCGATTGGTTTTTGGAAATCTTCGACAAAGGAGATTGAAAGGAAAACGGCTCACGCAAGCATTACAAAGTGCGCGTTGTTTGTAATTCTAACTATTGGCGTCTTGTTTTTTTATTACAAATCATATCAAGTTGCAACATTCAGAAATTATATATCAGTCAAAGGGTATAAGGGGTGCTTTGAACCAAAAACAAACAGCTTTACACTAAATGGTGACACTATTGTCCTTCAAAATGAATATTCACGAGATTCTTTAAAATATCTCGTTATTATGAACTCTTTTTCGAAGGATAAGTTTAATTATAATGATCCTTTTTTAAATGTTATAAATGACGTAGTAAAAAGTGGATTCCGTACTTATTGTGCATTTGCTAACGGTGAGAATGACTCAACAAGACTATATCTTAATGCTGATACGGTGGACATCGTAAAGAATCAAACCAATATTAAACATTGTTATGATATAGATTTTTATTCCAATACGATACCAAGCATCCTGCCATTTAAAGTTTATGAGGAGAACTACAGTGAAGGTGAATCAGCTGCTCTTTCTGGCGATGAACAATTCAATTACATATCTGCGAAAGGTGTAATGAATTACGATAACCTGAAGGTTGGCTATGATTATGATAAATATCTAAAAACAAGATATATTACATATTATGGTGAGGATGAAACTAAAACCTTGTATCTTCAGTCTTTAAATTATACCAAGACAATTAATACACTTAATTTTTTTAGTGCAGCAGACCTGACGCAATGCAATTTTGAAATCACTATTAAATCAGATATTCCTGTTGGACAGTTAGGAATGTATTTCGATATACCAATAGAGGTGTCTTCAATGGACGTTGTCAGTAACAACGTTACCTCAAGGTCTTTTGAGGTAACCCATTTTAATAAAAAAGAAGGCAAAGTAGATGATTTTAAACATTACCATATAAAATTGCCAACACTATCAAATTTGCAATTAGTAAGATCACTGATATTAACAACTTTATTAACGGCTCTATTATCTCTTTCAGCAACTTCTATTTATTTTTATGGGAGAAAAAAATATAAGAGATATAAATTGAAGAATAAATTCACTTTTTCTATTAAGAGAAAAATTGTATTGCTATGGGTTCCCATTGGAGAAATTATTTTGTGGACTTTCTTATTATTGATTGCCTATTTACTAGCGAAGTCTATGCAAGATAGTTTTATCAATATAAACATTTGGGACATAAGAATGATAAAGTTTTTAACAGTATTCATATCCGTCTTATATGTTAGTCTCGTTACTATAGTAATGTATCTCTTATATAAGAAAGGTATTTATTGGAGGGATATTAAATTTCAGCTAAAGAAAATAATAAAAGATATCGCAAATTTAGCAAAAATAGCCCGAAGAAGTATTCGATATCGTATACTAAAATATTTGCGTAAAAAGAGAGATCAACAACAAATGAACAAATAAAATATCATATATGAGTGATTGGAAAGAATATAAGTTGGGAGATGTCTGCGCTATTGTAGGCAGAATAGGCTTTCGTGGATACACAACTGATGATTTGACGAATAATCCTAAAGATGGAGCTATATCCCTTAGTCCTACAAATATTGTAGCTGGAGAAATTGACTTATCGAAACCAACATATATAAAGTGGCCGAAGTATTATGAATCGCCTGAGATTATGTTGGAAAAAGATGATATCGTTCTTGTAAAAACAGGATCTTCTATCGGTCGTACTGCGCGAATTAGAGAGGTCAAACATCCGATGACGCTTAACCCTCAGTTTGTCGTTCTAAAAAAAGTAAAGGTTGATAATGTATTTTTGTCTTATGTTTTAAAATCTCAGCCATTTCAAGCTTCATTGAAAGCTATTATAGTGGGAAGCGCAATTCCAACCTTATCACAAAAGAATTTAGCTAAAATATCTATAAATATGCCTGAAGAGAAAATTCAAAAGGCAATAGCACGGGTGTTATTAGCCCTCGATGACAAAATCGAGGTGAATAGGCGGATAAATGAGAATTTGGAGCAGCAGGCACAGGCTTTGTTTAAGTCTTGGTTTGTTGATTTTGAACCCTTCAAAGACCAGCCCTTCGTAGATTCTGAACTTGGCATGATTCCACAAGGGTGGGATGTAAAAGCTTTTAAAGATATATGTGTTAATATTACTGATGGTGTGCATAACTCAGTTAAAGATGATACAAACGGAGATTATTATTTGCTAAGCTGCAAGAATATCAAGGGTGGCTTGATTACAATAGGGAATAATGAGAGAAAGATTGATAAAGAGACATTCGAAAAATTGCGTAATAGAACGAAATTAGCGAAAGGTGATATATTATTGTCATCGGTGGGAACTATAGGAGAAATGGTCTTGCTTAATGAAAACCCTTCCAATTTCGAATTCCAAAGAAGCGTCGCAATAATCAAACCAAATGCAGAATTGGTTTCTTCGCATTTTTTGTATTATGCAATGAATGCACAGAAGAATGAAATTATACACTCTGCACACGGAGCTGTACAACAATGTTTGTTTATCTCTGATATTTCTAATTTTAAAACAATATTGCCTTCTCATGAAATAATGATGAATTATACCAATGTTGTATATAGTTTCCATGATATAATATCTAAAAACCAGCAAGAATCCCGTCGTTTAGCAGAGCTTCGCGATACGCTCCTGCCTCGCTTGATGTCTGGAGAACTGAAGGTGCAAGATACAGACTTGATTAATGAAATGTTAGAAAAGGGAATAAGATAATCGATATATGGCTAAAGAATTATATGATAACATTCCTATGGAGGTGGAAGACCTTCTGAAGGATATCAAGTCGGGTAAATTAGGACTGCCTGATTTGCAGCGTCCGTTTGTATGGAAAGACAACAAGGTGAGAGATCTGCTTGACTCGATGTTAAAGGGATTCCCCATAGGCTATATCATGATTTGGTCAGCACCAGAGGACTATGAAAATGTGAAGCAGATAGGACTGAACGAGAAGAATTATAAACGTTCGGAAGATCTGGTTATCGATGGACAGCAACGTCTAACCTCGCTGATTGCAGCCATGTATGGAATAAAAGTAAAGGATAAGCGATTTAAAGAACGCAGAATTCGTATCGTGTTCAATCCTTTGGAAAGGATATTCGAAGTGTGGTCGAACAGGTACGAAAAAGACCCTCTTTGGATAAACGATATCAGCAAAGCTTTTGAAGCTGATGCTAATCACGAAGCTACAAAGTTCAGACGAGCCTTTATCAAACAACTAGGGTGTCCAGTTTGTTGTACCAATTTTAGCTCACTTTCCTAAGCGTTTTGGTTCGTTCTGTAACCCAGTTTTTGGACAAATGCTCGATTGACCAAGT
>CADAOD010000041.1 GCA_902789415.1 uncultured Prevotellaceae bacterium | reverse complement strand
AACTTTTTATGTTTTTTTCCAAAAAAGCAGTACCTTTGCACCCGAAAACGATATAAAAGTAACATTTTAAAGGTTTATGATTAATTCACAAGACATTAAAAAGGGCACCGCCATTCGCATGGACGGTAGCATCTGGGTGTGCATCGATTTCCAGCACCGCAAGCCAGGTAAGGGTAACACCATCATGATTATCAAGGTTAAGAACGTTTCAGACGGTCGTGTACTGGAGCGTCGCTTCAACATCGGTGAGAAGCTCGAGGATGTTATCATCGAGCGTCGTCCTTACCAGTATCTCTATGAGGACCAGTCTGGTCGTATCTTCATGAATCAGGAGACATTCGAGCAGATCCCCATCGACAACGAGCTCGTAATCGGTCATGAGTTTATGAAGGAGAGCGACATCGTGGAGGTTGTTTCTGACACTACCGATGGTACTATCCTTTACGCTGAGATGCCTGTTAAGACCGTTCTCCGCGTTACTCACTCTGAGCCAGGTGTTAAGGGCGACACTGCTACCAACACTCTGAAGCCTGCTACTCTGGAGACAGGTGTTGAGGTTCGTGTTCCTCTGTTCATCAACGAGGGCGACCTGATTCAGGTTGACACTCGCGACGGTTCTTACCTGCAGCGTGTAAAGGAATAATGAGATACTCGATCATCGTTCCCGTCTACAATCGTCCCGACGAGGTAGACGAACTGTTACAGAGCCTCTGTGAACAAACCGTTAAGGATTTTGAGGTTCTGATAGTAGAGGACGGATCAGTAAAACCATGCAAGGATGTTTGCGATAAATACGCAAGCATCCTTGATTTGCATTATTACGCCAAGGAAAACAGCGGCCCTGGTCAGAGTCGCAACTACGGTGCCGAACGTGCTAATGGTGAGTATGTTATCATCTTAGACAGTGATGTGGTACTGCCCAAAGGCTATCTACAGGCAGTAGAAGACGAACTGAAGCAGAACCCATGCGAGGCTTTCGGCGGTCCCGACGCCACGCATCCATCGTTCACCCCGATACAAAAGGCCATCAGCTACTCGATGACATCATTTTTTACCACAGGAGGTATCCGCGGTGGTAAGGCTAAGCTCGACAAGTTCTATCCCCGTTCGTTCAACATGGGCATCCGTCGCGATATTTATCTCCAGTTGGGCGGATTTACTAAGATGCGTTTTGGCGAGGATATCGACTTCTCGTACCGTATCGTCGAGGCAGGCTATATGCCACGTCTCTTTCCCGAGGCATGGGTATGGCACAAGCGCCGTACCGATTTCCGCAAATTCTTCCGTCAGGTGTATAATAGTGGTATTGCCCGCATCAATCTCGAAAAGCGCCATCCCGGCACAATGAAGTTAGTACACTTGCTGCCTACGGTGTTCACCTTAGGTGTCATCGGTCTGCTGCTCATTTCGCTTTTCTGGCCGCTCGCGTGCGTACCTATATTATTATATAGTCTATTGCTCTGCATCGACTCAAGCATCCGAAACAAGAGCTTGTGGGTAGGATTGCTCAGCATCCCTGCCGCCTTCGTACAGTTGATGGGCTATGGTTTCGGCTTCATCGAATCATGGTGGAAACGCTGCGTACTGAAACAGGACGAGTTTACCGCCTTCGAAAAAAACTTCTACAAATGAGCGAAAAACTGAATATCAACCAGTGGGCCGAGGAAGATAGGCCTCGTGAGAAAATGGCAGCGCAGGGTGCCGAAACACTTAGCAGCGCTGAGCTATTAGCCATACTGATTGGTTCTGGATCAACCAAGGAGAGTGCTGTTGATTTGATGAAGCGCATTCTGGCCGACTGCAACAACAGTCTGAATGCCTTAGGCAAGAAATCCATCCACGACCTGTGCCAGTATAACGGTGTAGGACCAGCCAAGGCCATCACTATCCTGGCAGCCTGCGAACTGGGCAAGCGCCGACAGATGGAAACTCCCGAAGAACGCCCCGACCTGGGCACTGCCACTCGTATCTACAACCACATGCGCCCTGTGATGCAGGATTTGGATGTAGAAGAGTTCTGGGTACTGCTGCTTAACCAGCAATACCGACTGATTAAGAAACTGCGTATTGCCCGTGGCGGCATTACCGCAACAACAGTAGACATACGCCTCATTATCCGCGAGGCGGTACTCTGCAACGCCACACAACTGGTGGCATGCCACAACCACCCATCGGGTGGCATCATGCCCAGCAAACAAGATGACGAGTTAACCATCAGCATCATGAACGCCTGCAAGCTGATGAATATTCACTTTGTAGATCACGTCATCGTTACCGATGGCCACTACTACAGCTATCGCGAACAAGGAAAATGCTAACAAACAAACATATACAGTCATGACACAAGAAGAGAAGACACAGATAGAAGAGCGGATTGTAGATGTACTGAAGACAGTTTACGATCCTGAGATTCCCGTCAACATCTACGACCTGGGAATGATTTACAAGATAGATGTACAGGACGACAGTTCTGTTGAGTTGGACATGACCTTTACTGCGCCCAACTGCCCCGCTGCAGATTTCATCCTTGAAGATGTTCGCACCAAGGTAGAGAGTGTGGATGGCGTAAAAGGCGCCAATGTCAATCTCGTGTTCGAGCCCGCTTGGGATCAGTCGATGATGAGCGAAGAAGCGAGAGTTGAACTTGGATTCGATTAATATGAAGAACGTATATTTCTTAAGCGATGCCCACCTGGGCTCATTGGCCATTCCGCACCAGCGCATGCAGGAACGCCGACTGGTCCGTTTCCTCGATAGCATCAAGGAGAAGGCGGCTGCCATCTATCTGCTGGGCGACATGTTCGATTTCTGGTACGAATATAAATATGTGGTCCCCAAGGGTTACACCCGTTTCCTCGGAAAAATCTCGGAGCTCACCGACATGGGTGTCGAAGTACATTACTTTACCGGCAACCACGATATCTGGGCCTACGAGTATCTGGAAAAGGAGTGCGGTGTGATTCTGCATAAGAAGCCCGAGACTACTGAGATATACGGAAAGATGTTCTTTCTGGCACATGGCGACGGACTGGGCGATCCTGATAAGAAGTTCAAGCTTATCAAGAGTATCTTCCACAACAAGGCTTGTCAGTGGGCCTTCTCGTCATTGCATCCCCGTTGGGGCATGTGGTTTGGATTAAACTGGGCCAAGCACAGTCGCATGAAGCGCCCTAACGGCGAAGAGCCTGCCTATATGGGCGAAAATCGCGAGCACTTAGTACTGTTTACCAAGAAGTACATCCAGTACCACTCTAACGTAGATTATTTCATCTACGGACATCGCCACATCGAGGTTGACCTGCAGCTCACCAAGAAAGCCCGCATGATTATCTTAGGCGACTGGATTAGTCAGTTCTCCTATGTGATGTTCGATGGCGAGCACCTGTTGCTCTCGCAATACATCGAAGGTGAGAGCCGCCCATAAAAAACGCATTATACAAACAAGAATCTTATTTTTAACGTCATAACGTCATATTCATTATAACCATCTGACTTTTAGGTGGTTATATATGACGTTATGATGTCATACCAAAACACATGATGTCATACAAGGGACATCACTACATAAAAGAACCTATGTTTTCAATATATTTCATCGGCAGAAACAAAGTGTTTCGCCTTGAGAAACAAAGTGTTTCTCCGCATGAAACACTTTATACAGCCTATCTTAGCGACCTATAACAGCCCTAATATGACGTTTAGAATTTTAATATCATATAATATCATCATCTGTAATCCATTAAATTCCAATAGATTACATCAAATATGACGTTATGACATTAAAATTTTAATTATAAATCGATATGGTAATATATACCTTACAACCTTCCTTGACCTAAGGAATTTATCGATTTTTGTTACAAAAACTTAAAGTTGTATTATTCTTTGTTAAAACGCATTGTGTTTAAATGTACTTTTTATACTTTTGCATCAGATGTTTTTATAACACTACAATAACTTAAAATATAAAATTATGAAACTGTACCCTAGTATTATATGAATAAGATAAAACAATTACTTTGTCTTCTTGTGTTTGCACCAGTTTTGGCATTGGCTACCAGCACAACGAGCGATAACTTTACGTTCTATTATTACACCCCAGACCATCTTGGGAATATCCGTGAAGTGGTAGATGCTAGTGGAAACGTGCTGCAGGTTACAAATTATTATCCCTTCGGCGCCACATATGCCGATGCCGCCACCAACCCCGACTTCCAGCCCTACAAATACAATGGCAAGGAACTCGACAAGATGCACGGCCTGAACGCCTATGACTACGGCGCCCGCCAACATAACCCCATCCTTGCAAGATGGGATAGAATAGATCCGCTGTGCGAGAAGTACTATAATGTTAGTCCGTATGTATATTGTAAGGATAATCCGATAAAGTTGATTGATCCTGATGGCAATGTCGTTATACCCGTTCATGGGACTTGGTCAAGCCCTAGTACTTGGAAGGATATTGAAGGAATACTAAATGCAACTAACAACCTATTTGGAGACAATACAACTGGGGAATCTTTTATGTGGACGGGAGGTAATAATGCACAAGAAAGGTCAAACGCTGCTAGACAATTGATTGAACATGTAAGAAGTGAGTTGAATAATTTTGATAGTTCAGAGCCAATAACTTTAGTAGGTCATAGTCATGGTGGCAATGTCTGTATAGAGGCTATCAACACAATGATCGGCATGAATGATTTTAAAGATAGAACTTTTAACTTATTAACTATCAACACTCCCGTTAGAGATGATTATCAATTGTCTCAAAATGCTCAAAAAAAAGTAAACCACGTAAACGTTTATGATGAAAAAGACCCCGTACAAGCAAATGGTGGTAAGACAACAGTAGGTCGCTTTAGCGTGGAAATCGGTAAAGCTGGACGAACATTTAAGAACGCAAGAAATATAAAAGTAGATAACCCTCAGGGTGTTATAAATTATAGACGTGCTAATAATACCAATCAAATTCCGGGTATGACTTATTGTAATCCCATAGAAATAGAAAGTGTAGGAGATTACCATAACTCTCATAATAGAGTGCAAGATTGGATTAAATATACAAGAAAATGAAAATAATGAGAAAATTGTTTTATATAGTGTTGGTGTTGAGCATAACAAATTGTGCAGTAGATTACGATTATGATTACAATATTAAAGAGTTAGCTCATAAAGAGTTGACTTATGATGAACTGCCGAAAAATGTCAGTACGGCTTTTTTGGCCGCTTCAATTGGCGAAACAAAGAAAGACAGATTGCTTTTTGGGGATATCAAGGATAGTTCTGTTTATCATTTGGAAGAAGTTGAGATAAAAAACGGTCCATGGATAGCATACTTTAGGCTTATTGATATGAATAAACAAATAAAATATCGGATTGATTATAGTCAGCCTTTTCCTTATATTGTAAATAATAATATGCTATATATTCCAAATAAGGCAGATATCTTTTATAGCGATGGAAAAATCAAATTATTAAAATATATGGAGTATAAATTAAAATAGCCTGCCAGGGGACAGTCCCGTGGCAGGCTTGCGTACCGTTTCCAAATATAAGCCAGAGGTGAGCCGTGTTATGAATAAACAAACCAATGAAATTGAATATTATAATTCCAAAAGAGTATATCGTTATGAAAAATGGTAATAAGTTTTTATTATTTATATTTCTATGTTTAATAGTGTCTTGTAAGCATGGTATCAATGGCTCTGGTAATATTCCACTAGAGGAGTTTTCTCTTAGGAATAAGTCATTGGATTCTATAGCTCAAAATGTGTTTACACAGTTAAATATAGATACATGTCAGGAAGTTGTGGTTTTAGACCTTATGTGGCTCAATCATGAAAAAGTATATCTCTTATCTTTTCAAAAGAAAAAAGATCTGATGGATAATTATGTAAACTGGTATAATCGAAGAATTGTGGGATATACTGTTATAGGGGATTATACAACTATTATTCTTTCTAATGTTAACAATCATGGGGATTTTCTTGACATTTTTGCGCCGGATTTGGATTTGGGTGAGAATACCAGAGAATTTGCTTTTATGCACGTTTCTAAAAATAGATATCGGTGGATTTCTGTTGAAGGCCAACAATTACAGTGGCAAAATAAAGCTTACTTGTATGAACCAACATTCGTTGTTTGTAAGCCCAAAGGCGTGGATAACTACGAAATAACTTATACAAATTCTCCATTTGGCGACACAAAGGCTGATTCTCAATGAAGTGAACCCAGAAAGTTGTGTCCAACTTTCAGGGTTCACTTCACTGGTTACTACTATTCTAAGTTAAGGGGTTGCATTTTATCTGCTTTATGTTATAAAAAAATTAAAGTTGCATTATTCTTTGTTAAAGTGTAATCTATTTAATTGTTTTTTTCTATTTTTGCATCGGATGTTTATAGCATCTTTCTTACTTAAATAATTAAAAGCATGAGACTATATCTGCTTAGCGGAACTCTTACCTTCAAATACAATGGCAAGGAACTCGACAAGATGCACGGTCTGAACACCTACGACTATGGCGCAAGACAGTATAACCCCATCCTTGCAAGATGGGATAGAATAGATCCGCTGTGCGAGAAATACTATAATGTTAGTTCGTATGTTTATTGCGCGAATAGTCCAATCATATTGGTTGATCCAGATGGTAAGGAAACGGGATTACAACAGGCAATTCAAATAATACAAACAAAAAATGAAAAAGGACTTGAAAAATAGATATATGGTATTATTAATAATTTTACCATTATTATATAGTTGCTCAAAATTTGAGAATAAACTTTCTCAATATATGGAGAAAGATATGCCAGCATGTACAGATACAACATATTGGCGCTTAGTTGACTTGCAGGATGTTGTTGGCGTCAAGTATGACAAACTGTTTCTTATAGGATCTGAGTTCGAAGAAGATATAGCAAGAGAAACTGGAGCCGATTGGAAAGATGGAGATTTCTTGAGTTGGGATAAAGATTTATTACTGCTTGTGAAAGACAATAAAATTGTATATAAAGATGCTATAGAAAAATCAGATAAGAGTTTTTATGCATTTGATAAATTTTGTGTTTCGGAGGACAGTATTGTTGATCCATTATGCGAATATCATAAAAAAGGTTGGCCGTTAATTGAGAATTCAACTTTATATTATGTTAGAACAGATATAATAAGAGGAAAAAGATATTATACTTTATACAATAAATATCGGATGGAACATGGAAAAACCTTTTTCCAGCCTTGGGGATGGTTGCGTGATCATAAAAGCACGCCTTGGGGACATGGGGTATCACTCAAAAAAGGAAACGAATCAGATAACGGATGTCTCATTAAAAAATGAAGCATCTAGACAGTCTGTTGCCAATGTTGTTGGTTATTACGCGAATGAAGCAGGTGTCAGTTTTCATGCGAAAGGAGGGAAGTCAATAGGAGACTCTCCTCTTGGTTTTGTTGTGATAGCCGATACGAATACCATCGCTATCAAGATTGTAAACGACTAAGAAGTAAAATACTGCATCAAGATATGTTAAAGAGTATCGTGGTCACTTTTGGGGTGCCTTTAGTGCATCCCATTTTGCTTCGTATTCCTGCTCTTTCTGGCGTACTACTTTCAGGGCTCTCTTCCTACGCTGTTTGGTCTCAATCTTTGGGGCCACGGTCTTTTCGAACAGCCAGGCTAACATCGCCAAGACATTAGGACCGGCTGGTACCACCTGTGGCAGCGGCACTTCTTTGGGTGTGACAGGCATCATGATGCCAGCCATCATCGATTTACGACGATCCTGACCATACACCACCACCTCATCGATAGCATGTAGTTTTGGTATCAGATAAATGGTATCGCCCCTCACTTCATGGCGCAGCACATAACGGTGCTGAAACCTGGGATGACTCAGGGTGATACGCTTAAAGCTGTCGGGCACCTCAAACTCACCATTCCATGGAGTAACAAACTCTTCACCATTGTCGATGCGAACCTTAATATCACGTTGTGGTACTTTAGATTCTAAGTTGGCCACCACCATTTTGCGCTGAGCAAACACCTCAGAGCCCCACAACATCAACCATATAATCAGATACAGTTTCATCATTTAGTCTTTTCAATACAGCTGCAAATGTAATACTTTTCTGCATATCTTTTCAAAATGAAATATTATATTATCTTACAGATATAAAAATTAATGTAACATTAAGTCTTTTTGAATTAAAATATGTATCTTTGCAGCGAAGTTATCAGAAAATGACCAGCATGAACAGAAAGAAGATAGTAACGTTTGGCGAGCTGTTGCTCAGGTTTTCGAAGCCCGGACAACTGCGACTGACTCAGGGCGACCTGTTTACCAGTAAGTATGGTGGTAGCGAGGCTAATGTAGCCGTATCGTTGGCTACCCAGGGCGAAGATGTAACCTATATTACCCGATTGCCAGATACACCAGTAGGTCATGCTGGCGCTATGAGCTTAGCTGAGCTTGGTGTGGATACCAGCCATGTGCTTTATGGCGGACAGCGTATTGGTACCTACTACTTTGAGCCTGCTGCCGGCATGCGTGCTGCCAAGGTGATTTACGACCGCAATGGCTCGGCTTATTCCGACCTGAAACCTGGCATGATTCCCTGGCGCGAGATTCTGAAGGATTGCAGTTACTTCCATGTATCGGGTATCACGGCTGCTATCTCGCAACAGGCTGCTGATGCTACCTTCGAGGCACTCGACGTGGCCGACGAGTTGGGCATTACTGTTTGCTTCGACATCAATTACCGCAAGAACCTATGGAAGTACGAAGGTGCTGAGCCCAGAAAGACATTAAGTCGCATGCTGTCGCGTTGCGACATGATGTTTGGCGATGCCATCGAGTTCGATTGGCTGTCGCAGCATCCACAGCCACCATTCACCGCTACTGATTCAAACTTCACCATGCAGATGAAGGAGTATGGCGAGTGGTTCGACGAACTGCATGCTGCCTACCCCCGTGTAAAGCACTGGATGATGGGTATGCGTAATATCGTAAGCTCGAACCATCACACCCTTACAGCCCTGCTTTATACCGATGGTACACTGCTGCAGGCGCCTATCATGGATATTCCTGATGTGGTGGAGCCTGTTGGTGTGGGCGATGCCTTTATGGGTGGTTGGCTGCATGCCATCAGTCTGTTCCCTAACGACATGCAGAAGCAGTTGAACTACTCGTTAGCTGCCGCAGCCCTGAAGAATACCATCCCAGGCGATTTCAATCTCTCGACCGAGGATGAGATCCTTGATGTGAATATTTAACATTTCTTCATGCAGTATTTTACCTTCTTCATCGTTTAATGGATAAAGAAGCAATTAAACATGTACAATTATGAAGCGAATATTACCTTTTTTCATCGTGTTAGCCACGCTGATGTCATGCAGTATCAGTGAAGATAAGCTCGACATTGGTAATCCACAGCTGGAGCCAAGCAACCAGCCCACGCTCGACTACACGTTCAAAGGCGTATGGACTGTTGACGGCATCAAGGGCAATGAAACCTATGCACGCACCCTCATCGACTTTAAGGGCAGTAACTATGTGGCTTGCGATGAATATCCTTATGCAGCCATCATGGAGAAATTCCTGCCCGAGGTAAAGGTGGCCAAGCTTTCGGCTGAAGCACCCTATGGCAACACACCAACACCCGAAGAAGAGCTTTGGATGCAGACCCTGATTGACTATCGAAACGGAAGTTGCCTGGAGTCGACCCTCGCCGTTCCTTATCGCATTATCGGCATATCAGATCTATCGTTCTATCTGGAGATGATGCCCAGCGAAACATATGGCACCATATACCTGCCATTTATCGTAACCAAGGATGATGGCACGCTGATGGCAGTAGTATTGACGATTGCTCCTACCGAATCTACCGCTTTGCTTGATCGTAGCGGCGCATCGTTCACAAACATACTAACGGTAACACAGATAGAAACCATCATCGATGGGCAGAAGGAAAGCAAGACGCTCAATCCTACGATGCAGCTCAAGTTCACCAGTATAGAAAGAGTTAAATAAGAAGAAGTGGAGAACGAACAGCAACTGCTATCAGCCATCAACCAAGGCGATCGTGCTGCCATGAGGCAACTCTACGAGCGCTACAAGGGCTATGCCATGTCAATCGGACTAAGGTATATACCCGAAGTGAGCGACGTGGAAGACGTGGTGCAGGATAGCTTTGTTACCATCCTGACCTCCATCGGCAAGTTCGATTACCGGGGCGAGGGGTCGTTGAAAGGTTGGATAGGCAGAATAGTTGCTAACAAGTCCTTTGATTTTGTGAAACATCATGAGCGTATGACGTTTACCGATGTCATCCCTGATACACAGGACGAAGAGCCAGAGATAGAACGGATACCTCCCAATGTGCTGACGGAGATGATTGCCAAACTGCCTTCGGGCTACAGAATGGTTCTAAACCTATATGTGTTTGAGCATTGCTCGCATCGCGAGATAGCGCAGAAGTTGGGCATCAAAGAAGGTTCATCCTCCTCACAGCTGTCGAGAGCACGACAGATATTGACCAAAATGATAACAGATTACATCAAACAACACGAGATATGAAGCAAGAAGAATGGGCCGAAAGGCTTAATAACCATCTGAAGGACTACCACCAGGAACCTACACGCGACTTGTGGGAGGGCATTGAGGCTTCGCTCGACAAGCAGGCTAAGGGTAAAACGCGCCATGTAGCCCTGCGTCGTTGGTTGATGGTGGCTGCTATCATTGGCGTGCTGTTTGGTGGTGCCAATCTGATGTGGCACAACGAGCCCGCACAGCCACAACTGACACAGGTAAAACCAACCAATCATACTGATAAGGAAGAGGCGCCTGCAGCCCCAGAGAAGATGGTTGCTCAAGCATATACTGCAGCAAAAGCAGTTACACAGACAGCAGAGACTGCTATACCAACCGAGGTTGCAGCTGCTCCTGAGGTTAGCAATCCAGAACCCACAGAGAAGGCCACACAACCCGATGAAACGGCTAACAAGCCCAAAGAGGACACGCCAAGCCCACAGGCACATTACCCAATTTCAGCTGAGCCGAAAGCTCATACTCATGTGGAGCATCATCAGCAAAAGCCGCTTCGCCTTACCATGGGACTGTTTGCCCAGGGCAACACCAACGACATGAGCAATAAGAATGCGGTGATGATGAACCCGCAGATGATACACCGCATAGCTGCATCGCGTGCTTTTCTGGTTGATTACGAAGAGCGTGAGAGTCATAATCAACCTATATCGTTCGGTCTTTCCGTTGGCTATCCACTCAATACATGGCTGTCAATCAGTTCGGGTTTGGTTTATACCAAACTCAGTTCAACCTTTACCACCCTGATGCCCAAACATCAGATACAGCGCCATCAGAAGCTCCACTACATAGGCGTGCCTCTCAACCTGCAAGCCCTCCTGTTAAAATGGCATGGCATCAGTCTTTATCTCACCGCAGGTGCTCAGGCCGACTGGAATATCAAGGCCGAAGCAAATACCGATGGGGTGAATCAGGTAATGGATAAGGACCGCATGCAGTGGTCGGTAGGTGGCAGCTTGGGATTGGCATACCATATCACCCCCCAGCTGAGTTTGTATGCAGAGCCGGGTATCCGCCACTACATAGATAACGGTAGCACTATCAATAACTATTTCAAAGATAAACCGACAAGCTTCAATCTGCAGTTGGGACTCAGGTTCGACCTAAACTCACCCCAATAAAACAATACTCCCCGCCAATTGAATTTGGCGAGGAGTGTCTTATTAGTGTTATTTCTTGAATTACTTCAGCAGATTCATGGTATCGGTAGCGATCATCAGCTCCTCATCGGTTGGGATGACAACCACCTTTACCTTTGAGTCATCGGCTGAGATGATGGCCTCTTCGCCACGAACGTTGTTCTTCTGCTCGTCGAACTTCACGCCCAGGAACTCCAGACCCTTGCAAACCTCTGAGCGCATAGAGATCTGGTTCTCGCCAACACCAGCGGTGAACACGATGACATCTACACCACCCATGGCAGCTGCATAAGCACCGATATACTTCTTAATACGATAGAAATACATCTGCTGAGCCAATATTGCCTTTGGCTCACCAGCCTTGGCAGCATTCTCCACATCACGCATATCGCTCGAACCGCCAGTGATACCAGCTACACCACTCTTCTTGTTGAGCAGGTTGCTCATACCATCGGCATCCAAACCGAGCTTCTTCTCGATGAAGGTAACAGCACCACCGTCGATATCACCAGAGCGAGTACCCATTACCAGTCCCTCGAGTGGAGTCAGACCCATTGAGGTATCGACACACTTGCCATCCAGAACAGCAGCGATAGAACCACCATTACCGATGTGGCAGGTAATCATCTTTGTACCCTCGGCCTTGATACCCAGGAACTCACAAGCACGAGCTGATACGTAACGGTGAGAGGTGCCGTGGAAACCATAGCGACGAACACCGTACTTCTCGTACAGATCGTAAGGGATAGCGTACATATAAGCCTTGGCAGGCATGGTCTGGTGGAAAGCGGTGTCGAACACACCTACCTGAGGCAGACCAGGCATCAGCTCCTTTACAGCATTCACACCCTTCAGGTTGGCAGGGTTGTGCAGTGGAGCCAAATCAGAGCACTCCTCGAAGGCCTTCAGTACCTCGTCGGTGAGCAATACTGACTTATTGAATTTCTCGCCGCCATGTACCATACGGTGACCTACAGCGTCGATCTCCTTCAGATCTTTGATAACACCGATTTCGGGATCGGTAAGCAGAGAGAAGATGAACTTAACACCCTCGGTATGCTCGGGGATATCGTGCATAATCTGCTTCTTCTCACCATTGGCCAGCTTTACCTTTACAAAGGCATTGTCCAAGCCAACACGCTCGGCACCACCACTGGTCATCACGCTCTTATCGTCCATGTTGTACAGGGCGTACTTGATAGATGAAGAGCCACAATTCAATACAAGAATCTTCATATTTTCTTAACTCCTAACTCTTAATTCTTAACTCTTAACTATTTCTTCGCGTCCATTGCCTGACAAGCAGTGATAGCAATCATATAGTAGATATCATCGATAGAGCAACCACGCGACAGGTCGTTTACAGGACGTGCGATACCCTGCAGGATAGGACCGATAGCGATAGCATCGCCCAGGCGCTGAACCATCTTATAACCAATGTTACCAACCTCGAGGTTAGGGAATACCAGTACGTTAGCCTTACCAGCGATATCAGAACCAGGAGCCTTCTTGGCACCTACTGATGGAACCAGAGCGGCATCGGCCTGCAACTCACCATCAATCTTGAGTGTTGGATCGAGTTCCTTAGCCAAGCGAGTAGCCTCAACTACCTTATCAACAACCTCGTGCTTAGCTGAGCCCTTTGTTGAGAAGCTGAGCATAGCCACACGTGGATCGGCAAAACCAGCCACGCTCTTAGCTGTCTGAGCGGTACATACAGCAATCTGTGAGAGCTGAGCAGCATCTGGCATTGGGGTAACAGCTACGTCGCCTACTACCAATACGCCATCCTCGCCATACTGCTTCTGCTTAGAGATGAGCAGCAAACCACCACTTACGCAGGTGATACCAGGCTGACATTTGATAATCTGCAGAGCTGGACGCAGTGTATCGCCAGTAGTAGAGAGTGCACCAGAAATCTGACCATCAGCACCTTCGGTCTTGATAATCATACAACCCAGGTACAGAGGATTCTTAATGAGCTTACGAGCCTCCTCGATAGTCATACCCTTGCTCTTGCGAATCTCAGCCAGCTTCTCAGCCAACTCTTCGCTCTTGTCGTAGTTTTCAGGGTCGATCAAGGTTGCCTTACTAATGTTTTTCAGGCCCTTCTCCTGAGCCAGAGCCTCAACCTTAGCAGGGTTACCAATCAGAACGATTTCTGCAAGGTCATCACCCAGAGCCTTATCGGCTGCACAGAGTGTACGCTCCTCTTCTGCCTCAGGGAGCACGATGCGCTGCTTGTTACTCTTAGCGCGCGCTACAATTTGACTTAATAGATCCATAACTTTGATTTGTTTTAAAATGTTATATATATGAATTCTTTATTGTTCTAACTCCTTAGTGAGGATACTCTCCAGTTCCTCGGCCGAGAGGCGCAAGCGGAACTCGCCTTTAACGGCAACGGATATGCCACCCGTCTCCTCGGATACCACAATGGCCACCGCATCGCTCTCCTGCGAAACACCCATCGCCGCACGGTGTCGCAAGCCCAACTCCTTAGGGATATCCATATCGTGACTAACGGGCAGGATACAACCTGCAGCTCTGATACGTTTCTTGGATATAATCATGGCACCATCGTGCAGAGGCGAATTCTTAAAGAAGATATTCTCAATCAATCGCTGATTGATGTTCGAGTCGATCTGGTCGCCTGTTACCGCAATCTCATCGAGTGGTACAGCACGTTCTATCACAATAAGTGCACCCACCTTGCCACGACTCATATTCATCGATGCCATCACGATAGGCATAATAATCTCCTTGAGTGCCTTTTTATCATCTTCGTCGCCCGTCTTCGACGTGAACAGCTTTGCAAACGCCCGCACACGGCGGTGAGCACCTACGTTATACAGGAATTTACGGATATCGTCCTGAAAGAGCACGATGAGTGCGATAACACCCACACTCACCAACTTATCGAGTATTGAGCCTAACAGCTTCATCTCCAACACCTGCGACACGAACAGCCACGTGATGACAAACATCAGAATGCCAATGAACACGTTGAGCGAACGTGACTCGCGCATCAGCCTGTAGATGTAGTAAAGAATCATTGCTACAAGCAGGATGTCGATGATGTCCTTTATGCCAAACTCGAAGAACATGATTATTTGACGATTTGACTATTTAACGACTGTACCATTTTAACGCACTCAACAGCCTCGCGGACATCGTGCACACGGAGGATGTGGGCACCTTTCATGAGCGAGATGGTGTTAAGTACCGTTGTACCATTGAGAGACTCCTGTGGTGTTGTGCCCAGGAGTTTAAAAATCATCGACTTACGTGAGATGCCTACCAGCAGGGGCAGTTCCATCACATGCAGTCGTTCCATCTGGTTCATAATCTCGTAGTTCTGCTCCAGCGTCTTACCGAAGCCAAAACCTGGATCGAGAATGATATCGCAAGCGCCACAATCACGCAACTGCTGCACCTGACGGGCAAACGACATGAGCATACTCTTCAGCGTGGGCTGCTGCGACATTAATATATAAGGTACGCGTAAGCGCGACACCAATCGATACATGGTTTCGTTGCCCTCGCTCACATCATTGATGATGTCGGCTCCAAATTCCTCAACTGTCATTCGGGCCACATCGGGACGGAACGTATCTACAGAGATAATGGCATCGGGCAACTCGCGACGGATAATCTTCAAGCCAAAACGCAGACGCTCCATCTCCTCAGCCTCCGACACCTCGGTACCACCTGGACGGGTAGAATAACCACCAACATCAATCATGCTACCACCTTGGTCGATAATCTGATGACAACGCTGCACTATTTCAGACTCAGTCTGCACTCGGCTCCCTGCATAAAAAGAGTCGGGCGTAACGTTCAGAATTCCCATCACCTGTGGGGTGCTGAGATCCACTAATTTGCCTCGAATTTGTATCGTATCGCTCATATCGCCCACAAAGATACAAATTAATTATGAATTAAGAGTTAAGAGTTAAGAAAAACATACTCTATCATACATTTTTTCTTAATTCTTAACTCTTAACTCTTAACTTTTCCTTATCTTTGCACCAAAAATAACGAAGTTTATGGATATTAAGGAACTATACAAGCTGTATGAACAGCATCCGTGCATCACAACCGATAGTCGTGACTGCCCCGAAGGAAGCATCTTTCTGGCACTGAAAGGTGAGTCGTTTAACGGTAATAAGTTTGCCATGCAGGCACTCGAAAAAGGCTGCGCCTATGCCATCGTAGATGAAGACGTAGCCAACGATCCCCGCATCATCAAGGTTGACGACTGTCTGCAGACCTTCAAAGACCTGGCCCGCGAGCATCGTCGCCAGTTCGACATCCCCGTGATTGGCATCACAGGCACCAACGGCAAGACCACCACTAAGGAGCTTATTGCCGCTGTGCTCTCACAGAAATACAACGTGCTATACACCCAGGGCAACTTTAACAACGATGTAGGTGTGCCCAAGACATTGTTCCGTTTGAACAAGGAGCACGAGATTGCCGTGATAGAGATGGGTGCCAGTCATCCTGGCGATATCAAGACGTTGGCCGAGACCGCCGAGCCTACTTGCGGACTGATTACCAACGTTGGTCGCGCCCACCTACAGGGCTTCGGTTCGTTCGAGGGCGTCATCAAGACCAAATGCGAGCTTTATGATTTCCTGCGTAGTCGCAAGGACAGTCTTATCTTTATCAATGCCGACAACGAGCACCTAGTAGATCAGATTAGCGACGACGAAGAGCTATGGCTTTCGCCCTACTCCACCGACCCCGACAACCAGTACTCGTGCATCAGCGGCGAGGTGCTGGAGTGTAACCCCTTCCTGAAGTTCCGTTGGCGCGAGCCTTTGATGGTACTCGAAGAAGAAGGTCGCAGCACCAAGTGGCATAAGGTTCAAACCAAGTTGATTGGATCGTACAATATCGACAACCTGCTGGCCGCCATCGCCGTAGGTATCAATTTTGGGGTTGACCGCAAAAAGATTGTAGCCGCCCTCGAAGCCTACGAGCCATCAAACAATCGCAGTCAGATGACCGTTACCGAGAAGAACCATCTGATAGTAGATGCCTATAATGCCAATCCATCATCGATGCAGGCAGCCCTTGAGAACTTCAAGATTATGCAGGCCGACAACAAGATGGCCATCCTTGGAGCCATGCGCGAACTCGGCGAGGTATCGGCTGAGGAGCATCAGCATGTGGTTGACTATCTGAAGACATCGGATATCAAGACCGTATGGCTGGTAGGCGAAGAGTTTGAGAACACCCAGTGCGATTTCCGCAAGTTTAAGGATGTAGAGGAGGTGAAAGCCGCCATCGCTGCCGAACAGCCAGCAGGACATTATATCCTTATCAAGGGCTCTAACAGCACCAAGCTCTATCAACTGCCCGAACTACTGTAAAGCATTGAACATTGACCATGGAACATTGAACATTGAGTTTCAAAGGTTACATTGTGTGGACTTGCCTGCTAGGGTTGCTAATAATTAGTTGCGGAAAGCAGAGGTATCAAGACGTAAGCCTTGAGCAGAGTAATAGTGTGTACTACTGGCGCACCGACTTACGCTTCGACTCTACCGAGCGTGCCTTTTTACAGCAGTACCATATTAATAAGGTATATTGCAGATATTTTGATGTAGTGATGAGCGATGATGGCACTGAGCCCAAGCCCAATGCCACCATCGCTTTTACTGATACATTGCCAGATGGTATCGATCTCATCCCTACCGTTTACATTACCGAGGACTGTATGCACAAGTCTCATAAGGATTTAGCCAATAAGATTGTAAGTCGCATCCTACAGATGAACGAGACCAATCATATCGGCAACGTGCACGAGATACAGATTGACTGCGACTACACCTCGAAGAGTCGCGCCACCTATTATCAGTTCCTCGAAACCATCAAATCGCAACTGTCAACTATCCACTATCAATTGTCAACTACCATCCGACTCCACCAGCTATCGATGCCCGTGCCGCCTGTAGATTATGGTGTGCTGATGGTTTATAACACAGGCGATCCACGTAAGTGGCAGGAACGGAATCCCATCTTGGACTATCGCGATGTATATCCATACCTCAGTAAACTCTCGCAGTATCAGCTGCCCCTTGCTACGGCCTACCCCGTTTACCAATGGATACGCAACATAAAGAACGTAAGGGTAGAACATACCGTTGAGGCCGCTGAGATTATCAAAGTAAAGAAAGCTTTAGAACAAGAGCGCCCCAGCCTGAGCAAGGCTATCATTACCTATCATTTGGAAACAGATAACATTAACAGATATAAGACCGAGACCTATGAAGAAATTTATCGTCATTAGCCTTTTTTGTGTATTTTCCATGCCCATGATGGCATGCTTGTGGTGGGACACCACCAACCCCTACATGTTCAGCATGTACGAACAGAACAACTTTAAAAACCGTGTAGGAGACATCTGCAACGACAACTGGAAAGCTTACCTCGGATCGACCGAAGCGTATTTCTGGTTTAATGCCGACGATGCTATCAAAGTAGCCCGAAAGAAAGGCGATGTTCTGATGGTGAGCTACCTGCAGAACCTGAAGAAATACCTGAACTGCGTAGATATAGAACAGCGCAAGCAGTACGAGTGGAACTACCCCACGCCTCAGGACATCAATGCCCAGAAGCGCGACCTGATAGCCGTACGTACCTACGCCCTTGGCAAAACCAAGACCAAGTTGCGCTCGCAGCATGCCCTACTCTATATGCGTTGCAACATGATGTTAGGTCGTCATCAGGAGAACATCAACTTCTGGGACCAAACGGCCAGCAAGTTCATTGAGACCGTATATAAGGATATGATGAAGAATATCTATGCCGGCGCCCTTTATAAGACCGGTCGCATAGCCGAAGCTGGCGAGATGTTTGCCGAGATGGACGATTACGAGAGTTTGATGACCATCTATTATAAGAAGCGCTCGTTCCAGGCCATCAAAGAGCAATACCAGCAGAATCCTAATGCCAAGGTACTGCCATTCCTATTGCAGGACTTTGTAAATAATGCCCAGGAAGCCGAGGATGCCAAGACCGAAGGTGCTCTGGGTGGCAAACTATTTATCCGCGACATCAATCAGCAGGAGTCGATGCAGATGCAACAGTTCTGTCAGCAAGTGATACGCGAAGGCAAAACCGAAGCACCCATCATGTGGCAGAGTGCCAAAGCCTGGCTCGAATACCTGTCGGGCAAGAAACAGGACGCGCTGAAAGATATCAATGCCGCCATGACATTGGAGGGAACCCAGCGCATGAAGGACAATGCCCGCGTATTGAAATTCTTCATGACTACCGCCATTGCCAAACCCAGCGACAGCTTCGATGCGTATTTTGCCGAAGAGCTGACATGGCTGCAATCCAAACAGCAAACAGCCGACGGTTTTTTCGACAGTGCGTTGCGTCGCATCTCGTATCAGGCCATCGTGCCCCACTATCAGAACAAACCCGAACAGCAGTTGGCACTGATGATTATCACTAACAACACCGATTACATCGATCGTATGGAGACCATGCCGGTGACCGACTTAGAGAAATTCTACAACTACACCAAGACTGCTGGTAAAACCCCATTCGACAAGTTCCTGAAAAGTCAGTATCAAATCAACGACTCATCGTATATCGAGCTCATCGGCACCAAGTACATGCGCTTGGCCAAATGGGACAAAGCCATAGAGTGGCTCAGTCAGCTGCCATTGGCCTATTTTAACTACCACCATGGTCAGGCCTACCTCTACTATTCGCTTATGCGCCGATACGACGTAGAGCCTTGGATAAAACGTCAGTGGCTTAATATCAGCAAAGCTGAAGAGCGTAACTATCAATGGACCAAGAACATCAAACTCGAATTCTGTAAGGAGATGCAGGCCATGGAGAGTTCGTTGAATGTGCTACAAGGCAAAGCCCAAGAACAGCGCTACTACGATTTGGCAGTACGCTATGCCCAGGCCAGCATTAAAGGCGACTGTTGGTGGCTACTCCGCGACTCTAAGAACGCCTACGACTCGGTACGTGTAAACGAAACCGACTTTGGCGCCAAAGCTGTGGAGCTGTTGCAGAAGACTGCCATGAGTAAAGATAAGAACCTGAAGTTAAAAGCCCTGTTTGCCATGGGCTGGCAGGAACTTTACAACGCCACACCTGGTGCTAAGCTGTGGACCAGCAACGAATGGAACGACCAGGCAGCCGACTATATCCGACTATACAACCGCGATTCGTGGCAGTTCCGCGCCTTCCAGAATGTGTACAATATGGTTGAGAATACGCCCAACAAACCTGCGTACATCACCAACTGCGATGAGTACGACCTGTTCCGTCAATACTACAGTAAGCATAAATAAGGGATTTAGTAAAAATTATCCCTTTTCGTGCACGTATTTCAAAAAATAGATGTACCTTTGCAGGCGATTCTTCGGAATCACCCGCAAAATCGGGATGTAGCGCAGTTGGTAGCGCACTACGTTCGGGACGTAGGGGTCGGGCGTTCGAGTCGCCTCATCCCGACCTAGAGCCAAAGAGGTGACTGTGGATAACAGCCACCTTTTTTGTAGCTTTCTGTATAAAATTCCACTCAAAATTGCATTTTTTTTGCGTTTTTGTTTGGATGTTACGCGAGAAATGAATAAATTTGCACCCCGTAAGGTTAGAAACGTTAGAAACAAAACTGAATATTATGGCAGAAACATTGGAAGTGAAGGAGCTTGACCAAGTGGTTGTACGCTTCTCAGGTGACTCCGGCGACGGCATGCAGCTTGCTGGAAACATCTTCTCTACGGTCAGTGCCACCGTTGGTAACGGCATCTCGACATTCCCCGACTATCCAGCCGACATCCGCGCCCCGCAAGGTTCGCTCACTGGTGTATCAGGTTTCCAGGTACACATCGGTGCTGGTAAGGTTTACACCCCTGGTGACAAGTGCGACGTGCTCGTAGCCATGAACGCAGCCGCACTGAAGACTCAGTATCGTTACGCCAAGCCCGGTGCAACGATTATCATCGACACCGACTCATTCGGTCCTAAGGATCTGGAGAAAGCCCAGTTTGCTACTGAGGATTACCTCGGCGAGATGGGTATCGATCCCGATCGCGTGATTCAGTGCCCACTCACTACCATGGTTAAGGATTGTCTGGCCGACAGTGGCATGGACAACAAGGCTATGCTGAAATGTAGAAACATGTTTGCCCTGGGACTGGTTTGCTGGCTCTTCGACCGCGACCTGAACCTCGTTGCTAACTTCCTGCGTGAAAAATTTGCCAAGAAGCCTGCTATCGCCGAGGCTAACATCAAGGTTATTCAGGCCGGTTGGGACTACGGTCACAACACCCACTCAAGCGCTATCAATGTTTATCGCGTAGAAACCAAGGAGAAGACTCCTGGACGCTATATGGATATCACTGGTAATAAGGCTACCGCCTACGGCTTCATTGCTGCTGCCGAGAAGGCTGGTCTGCGCCTTTACCTTGGTTCTTATCCTATCACTCCTGCAACCGACGTGCTGCACGAGCTCTCTAAGCACAAGTCGTGCGGTGTGATTACCGTACAGTGCGAGGACGAGATCAGTGGTTGCGCCTCGGCTCTCGGTGCTTCGTTTGCCGGTGCACTGGGCGTTACCTCAACATCAGGTCCTGGCGTTTGCTTGAAGAGCGAGGCCATGAACCTGGCTGTGATTATGGAGTTGCCACTCGTGGTACTCGACGTACAGCGTGGTGGTCCTGCTACTGGTCTGCCAACCAAGAGCGAGCAGACCGACCTGCTGCAGGCACTCTTCGGTCGTAACGGTGAGAGTCCTATGCCTGTAATGGCAGCCACCAGTCCTGCCGACTGTTTCGATGCTGCATATCAGGCTGCAAAGATTGCCCTCGAGCATATGACCCCTGTTGTACTGCTCACCGATGCATATATCGCTAATGGTTCTGGCGCATTCAAACTGCCAGAGATGGCTAAGCTCGATGCTATCAATCCTCCATACGTTCCTGAGGAACTGAAGGGTAAGTGGACTCCATATATGCGTGCCGAGAACGGAACACGCTACTGGGCTGTTCCTGGTCGTGAGGGCTTTGCTCACATTCTGGGTGGACTGGAGAAAGACTCTAACACAGGTGCTATCTCTACCGACCCTGAGAACCACGATTTGATGACTCGTCTGCGCCAGCAGAAGATTGACAATATCCAGGTGCCCGACCTCGAAGTTGACGGCGACGCCGATGCCGACCTGTTGATTGTAGGCTTCGGTTCTACCTACGGTCACCTGCACTCTGCCATGGATGAGCTGAAGGCTAAGGGCTACAAGGTAGCTCAGGCTCAGTTCAAGTACCTGAACCCACTGCCAAAGAACACTGCTGCTGTACTTACTAAATATAAGAAGGTGGTAGTAGCCGAGCAGAACATGGGTCAGCTGGCCGCTTACCTCCGCATGAAGGTTGACAGCTTTGTTCCTTACCAGTTCAATCAGGTAAAAGGTCAGCCTTTCGTAGTAGAAGAACTTGTTAATGCGTTCGAAGAGATAATTAAAAAATAAACACAGAGAAACAGAGATACAGAGTTAAAAATCTCCGTGACTTTGTACCTCTGTGTTGAAAAAAGAGAAAAGATTATGGAATATACAGCACAAGATTTTAAGAAAGGCCAGCCTCGTTGGTGCCCTG
>CADAOD010000040.1 GCA_902789415.1 uncultured Prevotellaceae bacterium | reverse complement strand
AGCCTGAACGTGGCAAGCTACGAAGTTAGGTGTAGTTACCAGGTAGGTAGAGCGGATAGGTGTATCACCGAAACGCAGGTGAGAGCAGGTGAAACCTCCCGACTTCTTAGAGTCGTAAGAGAAGTAAGCCTGGCAGTATTTGTTGGTGTTGTCACCAATAATCTTAACTGAGTTCTTGTTAGCACCAACGGTACCATCGGCACCCAGACCATAGAACTTAGCCTGGAACATGCCCTTGCCACCGAGAGCAATCTCCTCAACCTCAGGCAGAGAAGTGAAGGTAACGTCATCTACGATACCAATGGTGAAGTGGTTCTTTGGCTCGGGCATAGCGAGGTTGTTGAACACGCTGATGATCTGAGCAGGTGTGGTGTCGCGGCTACCAAGACCGTAGCGACCACCAACGATAACAGGACGATCCTGAACATCGTAGAAGGCATCCTTCACGTCGAGGTACAGAGGCTCGCCGTTAGCGCCTGGCTCCTTAGTGCGGTCCAGAACGGCAATCTTCTTAACTGTCTTAGGAACAGCAGCCAGCAGGTGCTTAACTGAGAATGGACGATACAGGTGAACTGAGATCATACCAACCTTCTGACCGTTTGCGTTCAGGTAGTCGATAGCCTCGCGAGCTGCATCGGTAGCCGAACCCATCAGGATGATGATACGATCGGCATCCTCGGCTCCGTAGTATGAGAACAGGTGGTACTCACGGCCGGTGATCTTAGAGATCTCGCCCAGGTACTTCTCTACTACCTCGGGTACTGCATCGTAGTAAGGATTGCTGGCCTCGTGAAGAAGGTCTCGGGGTTCTCGGCGGTACCGCGTGTTACAGGGCGCTCAGGGCTCATAGCACGATCGCGGAAACGCTTGATGTACTCTTCCTTAACCAATGGACGGATATCCTCCATGTCCATCATCTCAATCTTGTGATACTCGTGAGAAGTGCGGAAACCATCGAAGAAATTAACGAAAGGTACGCAGGTCTCGAGAGTTGCCAGGTGAGGAACAGCTGTCAGGTCCATCACCTCCTGTACAGAACCAGAGCAGAACATAGCAAAACCGGTCTGACGGCAAGCCATTACGTCCTGGTGGTCGCCAAAGATACACAGAATGTAGTGGTGAGAGCACCAGCCTGCAGCGAACCGTGAACGGCACCGGCAGCACCAGCCTCTGACTGCATTTCCTGAACTGAGACGTTCTGGCCCCACAGGTTCTTACGACCACGGGCAGCCCACTCGTCAACATGCTCCGCCATTGGCGAAGACGGGGTGATGGGGTAGATAGCAGCTACCTCCGAGAACATATAGCTCACATGAGCTGCAGCCTCGTTACCATCACAGGTGATAAACTTCTTTTCTTTAGCCATAGTTTTAACTATAAAAAATGAATAACTATTGTGTAAATTTAATATTTTAATATAAGAATCCCAGCAACCACAAAGGTATCTGGTTATCCATTCCTACCTCGGTATTGTATCGCGCATAGATTATGTCGGGTGATGTGCGCTGCTTGCCCGAAGCCTTAGCGTCGATCACACGGAACTTCAACTTCTCGTCGACCACATAGTTGGCGTCGCGCGTGTTGCTGCTGTTAACCTTGTGATCTTTCCACAGCGAGTTTACGAAGAATGTCTCCATAGCCTCCTGCTTATCAACCTGGATAGGATAGATGGCATACATCAGGTTTGAGTTGTGCAGCATAATCTTAGTAGGTTTCTTTGGAAATTCCTGACCTACAGGATAAATCATATTGAGCAGGCGCGAGTCGGCCAGATACTTGATGTAGTTCATTACCGTAGCGCGACTGGTTTCTACGTCGTGTGCCAGCTTGCTGATGTTAGGTGCCTTTGATGGGCCCTCTTCGGCTATCCAGTAGAACAGTTTCTTAATCTTGTTAAGGTACTTCAGCTCTATCTGCTTAATGAGCAGAATATCCACCTCGGTCATCATGTTCATCGTCTTCAGCAGGTTCTCGCTATAGTTACGATGCTCCTGGAAGAAGGGGTAGAACCCGTGATGAATGTAATCCTGGAAGTACTTGTTGGGCGATGCTTTAGGCAGAATCTGCTTGATAATGTGCTCGTGGTTCTGCATGATATCCTCGAGTGTGTAGGGCTTAAAGTTGTTGCCCGTCATCAGATTAAGGAACTCGCGGAACGAAAAACCGCGCAGGTTGTAGCTCTTTACGATACCGTTAAGCTCAGGGTTCTCGTCCTTCAGGCGCATCACGCTCGAACCGGTGAACACAATCTTAAGGTTGGGGTACAGGTCGTAACACTTACGTAGTTCGCTGCTCCAGTCGGGCTGCTTAAACACCTGGTCTATCAACAGCACCCGGCCGCCTTGCTTGTAGAACTTGCCTGCAAAGTCGGCTATACCCTGGCCCTGAAAATAGAAGTTGTTCATGTTGATATACAGGCATTGCTTGTCGAGTATATCAAAATTCTCTTTAGCGTACTGAAGTAGAAAAGTAGTTTTGCCAACACCTCGCGTACCTTTGATTCCAATCATGCGGTCGTTCCAGTTTATCTCATCCATTAGAATGCGACGAACCGGTGCATTTACATGCTCTACGAGATATCTGTGCGTCCTGAAAAAAGCTTCCATTCCTGCTTGATTTGTTTTGTTGTACTTTTAAAAGTGGTGCAAAGATACACATTTTATCTTAAATTGCAAACTCTAACTTGCAAAATCTCAAAAAAAAGTAGTAATTTTGCGCCAAAATTGATGAAAATGGCAAAATTATACGTATTTAATCCAGAACACGACCTTGCTTTGGCTGCAAACCTCGCTAATTTTACTGCGCCGCATGCCGGCCGACAGTTGCGACACGACTTGGGGTACCTGCCAGCACTTTGGGCAAGCAACGACGACTATATTCTGGTGGATGATGTTGAGAAAGCTGTGCGACAATATGGTAGGGTAAGGGCAAAGATAGGTGGAACGCCCAAGCTGTTTGTTGATAAATCGCAACTTCGCTCCCTATATATAAATAAGGTGGAACCATGGGGATGGGATTTGGCTTTGCGCTCGTTCCTGTTGCGATGGGGTGTGGATGCTATGCCCAGCGAGGACGATATCGCTGTGATTCGCGACTTGTCGCACCGCAAGCAGGCTGTGGCTTTGTTGCACCAGCTGCAGCTGCCCGGTACCATAGGTTCGTCGTGCTGTGCCGATACGCTTGTTGAGATTTGCCAGCAGCTGAATCAGCACGGCCATATTGTGGTAAAAGCCCCTTGGAGCAGTAGTGGGCGAGGGGTGCGTTTTATGGCAGGCGCCATCGACGACTATCAGGAGCGCTGGATAAAGAATATCGTTGCCAAGCAAGGTTGCGTGGTGGTTGAGCCTTATTATAATAAGGTGAAAGACTTTGGAATGGAGTTTGTGAGCGATGGTCAGGGCTGCGTTAGCTATTTAGGTTTATCGCTATTCCAAACCAAGAATGGTGCATACACGGGTAATATTATTGCTAAGGAAGAGGAAAAGCAAGAATTGCTAAGTAGATATATATCAGTTGATTTGCTTTCTGATGTTCGAGAAAAGATTTGCCAGATTCTGGGCGAGACTTTTAAGGGCGTATATCAAGGACCGTTTGGTATTGATATGATGGTGGTATCAACAGCCGATAAGGATGGATTCCTGTTGCACCCATGCGTTGAGATTAATCTGCGCCGCACCATGGGGCATGTGGCTTTGGCCATTCCGCCCTTTGCCGATGGCTTTACCCGGGTGATGCACATCGAGCTAACCGACAAGTATCGCATGAGCGTTCGCAAACGATAAATAAAAGTAATCCCTGCCACCGTTGTAGTAGCAGGGATTTCTTTTTATTATTAATAAGGTGTAATCTTACTCGATAACAATCAGCGCATCGTCTTCCATTACACTCTCACCAACTTTTACGCAAATGGCAGTAACCTTACCGTCCTTCTCGGCAGCCAGGTTGTTGGCCATCTTCATAGCCTCAAGAACTACTACTGTATCGCCAGCCTTAACCTCGTCGCCCTCGGCCACCAGAATGTCGGTAATAACACCTGGCAGAGGAGCCTTTACGGCATTGGCCTTGTTTACAGCGCCCTTGTTGGCTGCAGGAGCGTCGTCGGCAGCAGCTGTAGCAGCAGCCTTAACTACTGGCTTCTTCTTCTCAGGTTCAGCCTGCTTCTCCATTTCTACGGTATACTGTTCGCCGTTAACGGTCAGGGTAGCGATGTTATCAGTAATATCGCCTACCACAACCTCGTACTTGTTTCCATTAATGGTATACTTGTATTCTTTCATTTTTAGGGATGTTGTGTAAATGTTTGTGCGTAACCATTCCACTGGGTGGGGCGCGCGTTAATTGTTATAATGCCCGTTTCAACGTCGTGAACGTTGTTTCCCATGTGCTCGTGCAGGGCCAGGGCAATTGCAGCATATACTTCGTTATTATTCATATTTATCAATTATCAATTACATTGGGATGTTACCGTGCTTCTTAGCGGGCAGCGAGTCGCGCTTGGTAGCCAACTGAGCCAGACCGCGGCAGATGCGGAAACGAGTGTTGCGTGGCTCGATAACATCATCGATGTAGCCATACTTGGCAGCCTGATAAGGATTAGCGAACAGCTCGTTGTACTCGTCCTCCTTCTCAGCGATGAATGCCTTAACGTCCTCGCCAGCCTCTTTCTTAGCCTTAGCCTCCTTAGCGTACAGTACGGCAGCAGCACCCGATGCACCCATAACGGCGATCTCGGCTGATGGCCATGCGTAGTTAAGGTCGGTATGCAGCTGCTTAGAGCCCATAACGATGTGTGAACCACCGTACGACTTACGCAGGGTAACGGTAATCTTGGGCACAGTAGCCTCGCCGTAAGCGTAAAGCAGCTGAGCACCGTGCAGGATAACTGCATTGTACTCCTGACCGGTACCAGGCAGGAATCCTGGAACGTCTACGAGTGATACGATAGGAATATTGAAGGCGTCGCAGAAACGAACGAAACGGGCACCCTTACGGCTGGCGTTAACGTCCAATACACCAGCGTAGCAAGCAGGCTGGTTAGCTACGATACCTACGCTCTGACCGTTGAAGCGAGCGAAACCTACGATGATGTTCTTAGCGAACTTAGGCTGTACCTCGAAGAACTCGCCATTATCGGTAATAGCAGCGATAACCTTGTACATATCGTATGCCTCGTTGGGGTTCTCGGGGATAATCTCGTTCAAGCTGTCCTCCATGCGGTTGATAGGATCGGTGCAGGGCTTAGAAGGAGCTGTCTCCATGTTGTTTGATGGAATGTAGCTCAGCAGAGTCTTAATCATCTGCAGACCCTCTTCCTCGGTCTTGGCTGTGAAGTGGGTAACACCCGACTTGGTAGCGTGAACCGATGCACCACCCAGGTGCTCCTGGTCGATATCCTCGCCAGTAACGGTCTTTACAACCTTTGGACCTGTGAGGAACATGTATGATGTACCCTCCATCATCAGAGTAAAGTCGGTAAGAGCGGGGCTGTAAACCGAACCACCGGCGCAAGGACCGAAGATACCTGAAATCTGTGGGATAACACCTGATGCCAGGATGTTACGCTCGAAAATCTCGGCGAAACCAGCCAGAGAGTTGATACCCTCCTGAATACGTGCACCACCCGAATCGTTGATTCCGATAACAGGAGCGCCCATCTTCATGGCCATATCCATAATCTTACAAATCTTCTGACTCATAGTTTCCGACAGAGAACCTGCGTGTACGGTGAAGTCCTGTGCGAAAACGTATACCAGGCGACCATCGATAGTACCCGAACCGGCTACTACACCATCACCAAGGAACTGCTTCTTCTCCATACCGAAGTTATGGCAGCGATGCTCCTTAAACATATCGTACTCTTCGAACGAACCCTCGTCGAGCAGCATGTCAATACGCTCACGAGCGGTATACTTACCACGGTCGTGCTGTTTCTGAATGGCTTTCTCACCACCACCGAGACGGGCCTGTTCGCGCTTCTCGATGAGTTGCTTGATTTTTTCTAATTGTTTGCTCATTTCTTTTTGTAATTCAATATTTTAATTTTCAATTTTTAATCTTACTCAGGGTGCTCACAGAGCTCTGTCAGGATACCGCAAGTTGATTTGGGGTGAAGGAAAGCGATGTTCAATCCCTCGGCGCCCTTGCGTGGCTTCTCGTCGATCAGGCGAACGCCCTTCTCCGAAACCTCGGCCAAGCCTTTGGCTACACCATCCTCTACACAGAAGGCTACATGATGTACGCCCTTGTTGCCCTTATCTAACCACTTCTGGATAGTGCTCTCGGGTGATGTGGGCTCCAGCAACTCGAGCTTTACCTCGCCGCAACGCAGGAAGGCAGTCTTCACTTTCTGGTCCTCAACTACTTCTGTTGCATAACACTCCAGACCCAGCACGTCGGTAAAATACGGCAGGCTTTCCTCAATGCTCTGAACGGCAATGCCCAGATGCTCAATGTGCGAAATCTTCATAACCTTAAAATTTAGAATTAATATTTTCGAAATGCAAAGGTACAAAACTTATTGGATAATCCACCCTTATTTTGCTTTTTTTATTAAAAAAAAGAGATTGTAGCTCTAATTCGGCTGCAATCTCTTGTGTATTGTGTATATTTACTCAACTTATTCCCTGTTGTAGGGGTTGGTGTAAATCTTGTCCTTATCGTAGAACTTAGGCCAGTCGCCATAGTTGGTGGCGTCGTTTACCCACTCGCTAAACAGTCGGTAGGCTACTGCTATGCTTACTCTTTCCTGAGGATAGTCAAAGTCGCCTGGCATAATGATAGCGTAAGGAGGCTCGCCGGTTGCAGGCAGTCCGATAGTTCTGCCGCCCTGACCGTTGTTGGTAATGTAGATGCTGCTCAAGAATTGCTTGATAGTTGTTGATTCATCTACTCTGTAAAAACCCGATACTTCGGGCAAAGTGTTTTCTGATGCAACGGTGTTTACGAAAGTTGAGGTTTCTACGCCAAACAGGCTATGTACTTCCTTGCCGTTCAACTCTGTTCCTCTTAAGAATTCGCCTACAATACCGTTGATAAGAACGGGGTCGTTAGCACCAGTAGCAATCAGCGACAGCATTAATTCGGTATCCGAAATGCGGGTGCAACGCAATACCACGTCGTTCATATCGTAGTCGGCCGTATTCGGGCGGTCCTCAAAGCACATGGTGTACGAAAACTCGTTAACCTCTTGCTCCTCGTCGAACATGTCTACACCGGTATCGCCTGCAGAACCCATCTCAACGATAATATCGCTAAACTGTGCGTCGGTTCCTTCCTCGAAAGTGAGATATACCTTATTGTTGGCGGTAAACGTTGCCATACGGGGGGAGTCGAGGTCCATGCCGAAGTTGGTAACAGATTTATTAAAATTGCCGTAGGTGTTTATCTCTGTATTCAATGCACCATAACCGTACACGCAGCCTTTTAGGCTGTTGTCGCCATTGTTGTTGTTTGCTTTTGCACCACCATCTTTTCTTACCATGAATCCAATACGGTAGCCCGCAGGGATAATAGTAGATGGCTTTGCGCTTGGTGGAACAATTTGACCATCGGGGAACTGCTTATATGGCAGGTCAAAGTCGGTAATAGCAGTTGCTGATGGATAGCTATATTCCTTGAATGTCCATAATCGAGAAGTTCTGTAGTCTCCACTTATATTTTGTCCTCCTTTATTGAGATACGTATAATCTGTATCTATACGTGCTTTGATAAAATTGCTTTTGCTTGCACTTGAAATAAATACCGTTTGACTGTCTACTTCGTTGTTGAAAGCAATTGGGACTATTTTGCTATTTGTAACTGTTCCATCTGAAACATAGATGGTATAGTTTTTAAGACTACTCTCTTCGATATCCTTAAATTCTACAAAATCACCATCTTTATACCAAAAGAATTTTTTATTTCCGACGTTATACAGCATGATGCTGTTGTCATCGGCGTTCGTAAAGACTTGCCATAGCTGATCCTTAATATTGGCTTCGCCTTCACCCTGCAAATTATGCATGTTGTCGCTATAAGTGATATAATGATTCGATGCAGCTACTGTTTTGTAGCCAGAGTAGTTGTAGATACGATAGAATTTTCCATTTGTAGTATAGCCATACGAGGCAAGTGTATATGGCTTGGATTCAAACTCTGAAGCATTTCCATAGAACGGAAGCAGATATTCGTTCTGTCTGAGGAATTTTGTGTCTGATGCTTTTTTGGCAACTCCTGTAACAGCGCTGATACCATCTCTTACCTCATTCATGTCGATAGCCTTGAACTTTGGTAATGTCTTGATATAGTCAGCCTCTGAAGTTCCTTCTGGAATGTCGCCTGTTCTGTAGTAATAGTAATAGATGTCGCACCAATAGGCCTCGGTCGAAGCAGCCTGAACGGGGGTTAATGTGATAGCTGCATCGCCGGTGCTTACCAAGTGGTTGCCGTATAAACGAACACGACTACTCTCTTTGATGATAGGCAGATTATTCTTCGCTTTGCCCTTTTCATATCTACCGAGCGCATCTTCGAATATAGCCTCAAGAGTAGCTTCTTCTTCTGCGGATAAAGCTGGAGCATTTCTGTGAATGGTATTATTGGAAATGGTCCAGCCGTTGTAGCTCTCTGAACCGGTAAGCTGCCACAAACGGTCGTTATCCCATTTTGAGCCTTGCCAGCTGCTGTAAGTGGCGTTGGTACTTCTGGCACGTTCAGCATTGTACGACATGAATGAGTTCTTAAAGTCAAGCGATATGTTTGGCAGTTCGCCTCCAGCTCTTGTCATAGCTGCAGCACGGGTGCCAGCTGTTGCGCTCTTAAAGCTAACAGTCTTGTCGCCAATATTAAAGGCCTGAATATAGTACTTTCCGTTGTTGTCTGTGCAGGCGGCAATTACTCGGGTGTTAGTTCTTGGTGCATCGTAGCTTAATGTTACGGTCTGTCCGGCTGTAGCTTCTGCTTCGGCCAGAATCTTTGCGTCCTTGTTAAAGAATGGCGATCCGGTCAGAATCTGCACCTTGGCAATGTTGTCCATGTCGGCATCGGCAGTTATGGTGACTGTGCCCGAAGTTGTGGTGCGCCAATCCTGGTTAGGATCAATCAAACCAAATATGGCTTCGGCGTTCTCCTTCGTAATGTCGGCATCGTTGTACACAAAATCTTTCGAACAACTACTTAACGACAAAATGCCTAATGCTACCCAAATCGATATCTTTCTCATCTTCTTCATCGCTTAAAATTCTTTTAGTTATCTTAATATACGTACCAATTCATTTTGCAAAGATAACTTTTTTATTTATATTACACGCGCGAAGGATGTTAAAACCAATAATTATTAACAAATATTATAAATCTATAGTAATTTTCCCGTTAATTTGCCTACTCGTCAGGAAATTAGGTACTGCCCATTGAGTGTTGCTTACATCGGTTACCCAGTAGTAGCTGTTTACGTTCGAGATACCAAACAGGTTCAGACAGTCGATACCTAACCAGATGCCCTTAATGCCCTTGGCGTTTTTAAGGGCGCAATAGCTCATGCCTATATCGGCACGTTTGTAGGCGGGGGCGCGGAACTGTTGCTGCTCCAATCCTCTATGTGGGGCACCAAAAGGTAGTCCGTCGGCAAAAGCCAATCGTAACGTCATCTTCCAGCGCTCGGTGCCAGGGAAGTAATCGGTAAAGTGCAGATTAACAGCCCATCGCTGGTCGGTTGGCAGCGGTATCCATTGGTTGTTGTACTTCTGTCGGGTGCTCATCAGCGATAGGGTGAGCCACGAGTCGGTTCCTGGCACAAACTCGCCGTACAGTTTCAGGTCGATGCCTGTAGCGTAACCCTTAGTAAGATTCTCGCCATAATAGGTAATTTTCATGTTCTGCACGTTGTACGGAATCAGGTTGCTAAGTGCCTTGTAATAGGCTTCGGCCGTAAACTTGAACGGACGGTTAAGCATGCTGAACCGGTAGTCGGCAGCAGCGATAAAGTGGATGGACTGCTGACTCTTGATATGGCTGTTTAAAACAGCCGTTGTAACGACGTTAACCGTTGTGGTGTCGCGCATCTCCTTGTAGAAAGGGGCCTGATAATAAAAACCGGTGGCAAAGCGGAAGGTAAGATCGCTGTTAAAAGCAGGTACGATGGCTAACGATGCTCTGGGCGATACCGTCGTCTCCTTGTTGTAACTCCAGTTGGCAATACGTATGCCGTAGTTGAGCGTAAAGTAGTTGTCGCCTTTAGCCCAACGGTAAATATCTTGTATGTATGCCTCAATTCGGTGGCTCCTGATGTCGTTCTTGGCCGTTAGCGTGTATATCAGGTTCAGCTTGTCGGCCGAGTGGGGGATGGAGTAGCCGCTCGAGTCGCGCATCTCGTATTCGCGCGATTGCTCTTTGATATGTTCGGCTTTGTAGCTGATGCCTGCCTCGATATCGTGATGGCGCGTTTGGTGGCGACCTATCAGTTTAAAGTTGATGACGTCGGCCGATAGATAATTGCGGGCATGCTCCATGTAGGTGCCTACACCTAAACTCTCCTGAGTTTGTGTGTCGTTAAGCCAATACTGCCCCGTAATATCGTACGTCTCGCGCTCCTTGGTGTGATAGGCTGATGTGAGAAGTTTTATACTGGTTGAGTCGGTAATCCTTCGTGTTATGCCAAGGGCGCCGAAGAGGGTACTGAAGCGGTCCTTCTCCTGTCCGTCGAAATATACCTTAAACGTCTTTACATCAGCCAAAGTGCCAAAACTTGTTTCTCTGTCTTTGGGGGTAAAGTTATAATGATTATCAGCTATATTACCTATAAAGTCTATGTTCCACCTTTTGTTTGGCGTATAACTTATATATGTTTGATAATCAAGGAAATTAGGTTTGTATTCTCCAGTTGTTTCTAACGAGCTTAACAGGTAGCGGTTGGTTTTGTATCTGATGCCGTGACTCATAGAGAAACGCTTGTTGCCGTAACCTATAAAACCGCTCGCACCCAACAGCGATGCTGTGGCGCTGGCTTCGAAGCCATTTACACGTCGGTAGGTAATATCTAATACCGACGACATTTTGTCGCCGTATTTCGCTTCGTATCCACCGGTCGAAAAACCAATCTTTTCAACCATCTTTGGGTTGATAACCGACAAGCCTTCCTGCTGCCCGCTACTAATTAATAAAGGGCGGTAAACTTCTGTTTGGTTAATGTAAACCGAGTTTTCGTCGAACGAGCCTCCGCGTACATTATATTGTGACGACAGCTCGTTGTGACTCGATACGCCAGCCTGCTGCTGTATCATTTCCTCAACCGCATTACCTGTGGTTGAAGGTGTTTGCTGCAGGTGCTTGGTGTCAATCTGTTCCGTCTGCGATGTCTGTCGGCGGCGCTTGGTTACCGTTACCTCGCTTAAGGTGGCAGCCGGGTGCATCACAATCTGTACCGTCATCTTGCCTTTGGGCCGCCTGAACACACGTTTCCTCACGCCATAGCCCACCATCGTAAACTTTACTACTACCGAGTCGGCTGTTTTTAATCCTATACTGAACTCGCCTTTCAGGTTACTCATGGTAACCTTTCCTTGGGCGGCACACGATATGGTTACTAACTCTAAGGCATGGCCCTCTTCGTCGATCACTTTCCCCTTCAGGGTAAAGTCGTCGGCGGCGGCATTCAGGGTACTTATCAATAGTACCAATATGATGATGAATTTGTTTAAATTGCGTATCATTATAACATAATAACGGAAAAAATGCACTTTTATTTGCTAATAATTCGTTTTTTCTTTGCTAATTCGACAAAAATGTCTATTTTTGCACTATTAAACCATCAAATTGTTACGATTATGAAAAAATATCTACTCTCAACCTACCTGGTGCTATTCAGCGTTTTGCTGACGATAGCAGCACCTGTTGACGAGCAGTCGGCCCGTAAGATTGCCAGCGATTTCTTGCAAAGTAAAATGCCGCACGTAACCCGTGCCGCCAGCGGAGAGTTGACTCGTGCCGTAACAGGTGTTGCCGATGGTGATAATGCCGGCATATATGTGTTTAATGCCGATAACTCGTTTGTTATCGTAAGTGCCGACGATCGTACACCTTCTGTGTTGGGATATAGCGATAACGGCGTGTTTGATATGAATACAGCACCCGAAGCGCTGAAGGTAATGCTTTCTAAATATCAGCAGGCTGTAAGCAGCAATCAGGCTATTACCCGAGGTACGGTGCCCACACACGATGCCATCAAGGCATTGGTTAAAACCAAGTGGAATCAGTATGGCCCATATAATCTTACTTGTCCAAAGGATAATACAACTGGTAAAACATCATTAACTGGTTGTGTGGCTACGGCTATGGCGCAGGTGATGTACTACCACCAATGGCCTGCCACCTACGAGTGGAGTAAGATGAAAACCGAATATGCTTCAAACGATTCTACCGAGTCTGCTTATGCTGTAGCCAAGTTGATGGCCGATGCTGGTGCTGCTGTTGGCATGAATTACAGCTCGGATGGTTCGTATACAAGTGATTTGTATGCATGCGAGGCTTTGCGTAATAGATTTAGTTATGCTTTATCTACCGAATATTCGTCGCGCACAAACTATACAGCTACCGAGTGGGATGCGCTCATTTATGATAATCTGGCCAATGCCAAACCTGTGTTATATTCAGCTCAGGCTATTGATATCGACGACTCGGGCGCTGGTGTTCAGGCAGGACATGCATTTGTGGTTGATGGCTATGATGGCGCAGGTCTTTATCATGTTAACTGGGGATGGGGTGGATTAAGCGATGGCTTCTTTATGTTGTCGCTCATGAATCCTGATAACCAGGGTGCTGGCGGTACTTCGGGCTCTGCCGGTTATAATATCGATCAGACGGTTATCGTTGGTATAGCCCCATCTACCACTACTAATATGACGGTTGAGCGATTGCTCGCGATGGACTTTACCATTAACAACCAAAGTAACACGGTTACGTTAAGTCGTACCAGCACAACTGCTAACTTCAAGCAGTTTATGGCTCAATGCCTGATGTTTAGTCTTGCCGACAAGGATCTTAAGTACGATATTGGTTTGGCACTTTATCAGGGCGATAAGTTGGTAAAGATGTTAGGAACTACCTCCGAAGATATTCCTGCAGGAAAAGGAGGCTATTATAATAATAGCTATACCATAGGTGGTGATCTGGTTGATGGCACCTATCAGTTGCGCCCTATTTGTCGCGAAACTGGGCAGACCGACTTTGTGCTCCAAATCCAAGGTATGGATTGTTATGCTACTATCGTTATCAACGGACTCTCTATGCAGGTAACTCCTCATGGCGGTGTAGTATATAGTGGCGATACTAAGTTCTTGCTCAATTCTAAAGAGGTAAGTACCGATAATATGGTTGGTCGCCCAATTACATTCAAACTCAATCTTACCGATAAGAATTCTTTTGCTAATGCGCCTGTATTCCTGTGGAGTAACGAGGATGCTACCAAGACGGTTCTGTTGGCTGGTATTGGTTCTAATCTCGATGCAGGCGAAACGGGCGATGTTACTATCAGCTACATTCCGCAGCGCGAGGGTACTTATAAGTTCTATTTCTCAACATCGGCCAGCGATTATAAAGATGCTGTTGCGCTTGATAGCGTAGAGGTTAACGTGGCTGCTGCACCAGTATTTGATTTGGTGGTTGATGTAACATTTGATGTCGAGGGTGCAAGTGTCGATCATGTGGTATCAGGTACCGCTTTGAAGGGGGTTGCTAAGATTAAGAATAACAGTACCGAAACCTATTATGGTGGCGTGCGTATCTGGCTGTTGCAGCAAAACAGTTCCGACAACATGTACTACAGCACAGCTGTACAAACCAATACCGCCGAAATAAAGGTGGGCGAAACGGGCGAGGTGCCATTCCAGTTCGAAGGCTTGGATACCGATACCAGTTATGCATTCTATGTGATGATGCTGAATAAGGGTGAATATGAGTGGGTAAATGGCGAAAATGGTTACCTTACAAGTACTTGCGTTTATAAGCTTACCAGCGAAACTGGCATCCAGAATATCCAGCTCGAAACGCCTGATGCCGACGTTTACGATATGCGTGGTGTTAAACTGGGTAAGGCTTCTGAGCTGAACAGTCTGCCTAAGGGCATATACATTATTAATAAGAAGAAAGTGGTAAATAAGTAATATAGTTATGGTTGATTATATCATGCAACATCTCTGGCAGATGTGGGCTGCAGTTGCTCTCATTTGTCTGATACTCGAACTTACGGCGGGCGATTTCTTCATCATCTGCTTTGCCATCGGCGCTGTTCCAGCGGCTGTTGTGGCAGCTCTTGGTGCGGGCACCTATTACCAGATAGTGGTGTTCGTGGTGGTAACGCTCGTTAGCCTGTTTTATGTGCGCCCCTTTGCCAAGCGCTATCTGCATAAAGGCGAAGACAAGCGTATCAGTAATGCTGATGCGTTGCTGGGTCGACAGGGCAGGGTAGTAGAGCCAGTCAAGGCAGGTGGCTTCGGGCGTGTGCAGATTGATGGCGACATCTGGAAGGCTGTTACCAAGGGCGATGCTGATATCCCCGAGGGTGCCAACGTGGTGGTGGTGGATCGTGCTTCTACTATTATCACGGTAGAAATTGAAAATTGAAAATTGAAATAAAGTAAAATTAAATAAACATATGGATATAATGTCTTACATCCTGATAGCCATTGTGGTATGCGTGGTTATCTTTGCCAAAATGGCTCTTGTGATTATTCCTCAGTCAGAAACCAAGATTATCGAACGTCTGGGTCGTTACTACGCTACGCTCCAGCCAGGTATCAACGTCATCATTCCGTTCATCGATCGTGCCAAGTCGATAGTTGTTCTGCATCACGGACGCTATATGTACTCAACCACCATCGATCTGCGCGAACAGGTGTACGATTTCCCCAAGCAGAATGTGATTACAAAAGATAACGTACAGACAGAGATTAATGCCCTGCTGTATTTTCAGATTGTTGATCCTTTCAAGGCTACTTACGAGATTAATAACCTGCCCAATGCTATCGAGAAGCTTACACAGACCACTCTGCGTAACATTATCGGTGAGCTGGAACTCGATGAGACACTTACCTCTCGCGATACCATCAATAAAAAACTCTCTGCCGTACTCGACGACGCTACCGATAAGTGGGGCGTTAAGGTTAACCGCGTAGAGTTGCAGGATATCACACCTCCCGATTCGGTTCTTACCGCGATGGAGAAGCAGATGCAGGCCGAACGTAATAAGCGTGCCCAGATTCTGACCTCAGAGGGACAGAAGGCTGCCGAGATTCTGGCTTCTGAAGGTGAGAAGACTGCCATCGTTAACAAGGCCGAAGCTGCCAAGCAGCAGGCTATCCTTCAGGCCGAAGGTGAGGCTCAGGCACGTATCCGTAAGGCCGAGGCCGAGGCTAAGGCCATCGAACTGATTACCCAGGCTGTAGGTAAGAGCACCAATCCTGCCAACTACCTGCTGGCTCAGAAGTACATCCAGATGATGCAGGAGCTTGCCGAGGGCGATAAGACAAAGACCGTTTACCTGCCGTACGAGGCCACCAACCTGCTTGGCTCTATTGGCGGTATCAAGGATTTATTTAAAGCAGAATAATAGCAACACAATTATACATGGTACATAACATTTTTAAAGGTTTGGGCATAGCGCTCATTACCCCATTCAAGGAAGACGGTTCGGTTGACTATGATGCGCTGATACGTCTGGTTGACTATCAGCTTAATAACGGTGCCGACTTCTTCTGCATCCTCGCCACAACTGGTGAGACACCTACGCTTACACGCGAGGAGAAGCAGAAGATTAAGGATTTAGTAGTAGACTACGTACAGGCGCGCGTACCTATATTAATAGGATGTGGTGGAAACAATACAGCTGCTGTAGTAGAAGAGTTGAAAACAGCCGATTTTAAGGGCATCGACGGCGTGCTTAGCGTTTGCCCTTATTACAACAAACCCTCGCAGGAAGGTTTGTACCAGCACTTCAAGGCCATTGCTGCAGCTACATCGCTCCCCGTTGTGCTGTATAACGTGCCTGGTCGTACAGGTGTTAACCTGCAGGCTGCCACTACCGTTCGTCTGGCTCGCGACTGTCAGAATATCGTAGCCATCAAGGAGGCCAGCGGTAATCTGGAGCAGGTAGATGAGATTATCAAGAACAAACCAGCCGATTTTGATGTGATTTCGGGTGATGATTCGCTCACATTCCCAATGGTTAGCTGTGGTGCCGTAGGTGTTATCTCGGTTATTGGTAATGCGCTGCCCAAGGAGTTCTCGCGTATGATCCGTTTGCAGATGCGTGGCGAGTATGATCCTGCCCGCACCATCCATCATCGTTTTACCGATCTCTTCTCGTTACTGTTTGTAGATGGCAACCCTGCTGGTGTAAAGGCCATGCTGTCGGAGATGGGATTCATCCAGAATGTGCTCCGTTTGCCATTAGTGCCCATGCGCATTAACAATATGCAGCGCATGTCGGAGATTCTCAAAGAACTCAAAATTTAAGATATGATTGAGAGCAAGGTTATTCATGAGATTACCCAGTTAACGGGAAAGGATGTGCTCTATATTGCCGAACGACATAAAAAAGAGTTCACCTATCCCATCCATAACCATAAGGTTTTCGAACTTAACTTCGTAGAGCATGCCCCAGGCGTTCGTCGCATTGTGGGCGACTCTAACGAGGTGATTGGCGATTACGACCTGGTGCTGATTACCAGTCCCGACCTTGAGCATGTTTGGGAGCAAGGAACTTGTAATAGCGAAGATATCCACGAGGTAACCATTCACTTCGAGTTCGATTTTTCCGAGGATAGCATTTTTGCCCGTAACCCATTTGCATCTATCCAGCAAATGATGCAAGAGGCGCGCAAGGGGCTCAGCTTCCCGATGGATGCCATCATGCGAGTTTATCAGCAACTTAACTCGCTTTGTAGCGTAAAGGATGGTTTTTATGCTTTCCAGCAGTTCCTTACTATTCTGTACGAACTGTCGAAGTGCGATGGTGCCCACACGCTGGCCTCAAGTAGCTTTGCAAAGGTAGAGGTTACCAGCGATAGCCGTCGTGTGCAAAAGGTTAAGAACTATATTGAGCAGAACTATACCAAGGAAATCCGATTGACTACACTTGCCGACCTGGCAGGTATGAGTCCTTCGGCATTCAGTAGGTTCTTTAAGTTGCATACCGGCCGTAATCTGAGCGAGTATATTATCGACCAGCGATTGGGGTATGCCAGCCGCATGTTGGTAGATAGCACCAATTCGGTATCCGAAATCAGTTATGCTTGCGGGTTCAATAACCTCAGCAACTTTAATCGAATTTTCAAGAAACGTAAGGGCTGTAGCCCCTCTGAGTTCCGCGAAAACTACCACAAAACACGTATTATCGTGTAGAAAATGCACTTTTTTCGAAAAAAGTCCGCCAAAAGTTTGGTGGTTCCAAAAAAAGTCAGTACCTTTGCACCCGCAAATCGGAAATGGTTCCGTAGCTCAACTGAATAGAGCATCTGACTACGGATCAGAAGGTTGTGGGTTTGAATCCCGCCGGAATCACAAAAACGGTTGCAAAAATAAAGGAACAATGGTTCCGTAGCTCAACTGAATAGAGCATCTGACTACGGATCAGAAGGTTGTGGGTTTGAATCCCGCCGGAATCACCAAGAGGGAGAGAAAATCGAAAGGTTTTTTCTCCTTTTTTTGTATATATCGAAATACTTTCGTATCTTTGCAAACAAAAAGAGATTGACATGGAAGATTCAGCATTAAACAGATATTTAGATGAGATAGGACGTGAGCAGTTGCTAACCAACGATGAAGAACGCCAACTGGCCGAACGTATAGCTAAGGGCGACGAACGTGCCCTGTCGAAGTTGATCGAGGCTAACCTGAAGTTTGTGGTAACCATCGCTCGCCAGTACAAAGGTAAGGGCGTGGATATGGAAGACCTGGTGAGCGAGGGTAATATCGGCCTGATGAAGGCTGCTGCCAAGTTCGATGCCAGCAAAGGCGTGCGCTTTGTTAACTTTGCTGTGGTATATATCCGCCAGGCTATCGAGAAGGCTATCGACCAGCAGGGTGGACTGTATCAGGTGCCCAAGGACGTTAAGCAGGAGGTGGCTCGCCAGCAATCGCAGGCTGTATCGGTTGATGCACCTTTGGGTCATCGTACCAATATGAGTCTGCTGTCGGTTTTGGTAAATAAAGATGCACCATTGGCCGATGAGCGTGTACACTCCGAAGCTATCGAGGATGCCATCGAGTTTGCCTTGGGTACACTCGATGCACGCGAACGCCGTATTATCAACGCTTTCTTTGGTATTAATCAGGAGCACGAAACAATGGCCGAGATAGCCGAGGATATGGATATCAAGCGCGAGCGTGTGCGCCAGATACGCGATAAGGCTGTACGTAAGTTGCGCAAGGCTTACCGCAACAAATTGAAAGCGCTATAGTATTATATTAATTAAAATTATGTTAATTTGCGCTATGTTGCTTTGAATACATAGAAAAAATATCTATATTTGCAGAATAAAAGAACCTAAAGAAGATAGATATGAAAAAGAAATGGTATGTATTGCTGGCAGCATCAATAGTTATACTGTTAGTTACAGGTGTATCGTATTGGGCATTTCGTGAGGCAATGCGTGCCGAAACTAATGTACGTTATGCAGGCTTGCAAAGTGTAATAGCTGCACAGCTTAATAAAACCATCAGGGGTATGGAGATGAGTGCAATCAATGTGTTTAATGAGGTTGAGAAACACATGGATAGCCCCGAGTCGGTAGTACAAGCCCTCGAAGAGGAGTCGAACCTGAATCCCGATGTGCGTGGTTATTTTGCTGCATTCGAACCTAATTTCTTTCCCAGCAAGGGACAATGGTTCGAGCCCTATATACACCATTCTGATAGCTCGGATTTCGAAATTAGTATGGTAGGTTCGGCCCGTCATGACTACACCCAGTCGGACTGGTACAAGCATGCCAAGGATATCAAGACCAGTTTCTGGTCGGAGCCTTATTATTACTATGATGGAACCTATATTAGTGGTCATTATTGTACTTTCGTAAAGCCCGTTTATACAGCCGATGGTAAACTGGCCTGCGTGTGTGGTGCTGATATCACTTTCGAGTGGCTTACTAAGGCCTTGCAGCGTATCGACGATGCTTGTCGTAACGACCAGCAGGTAAACAAATACCATTTGATGCGCGATTTCACTTTCTTCTCGATGGTTGTTGATCATGATGGCTCTTGCATTGTGCATCCCGAGGGTAAGAAAACGGTGTTTAAAGATCCTGAGATGTTGAAGAATCTTGAGCAGCAGCAATCTGGTATGATTGAGATGGAAGTGGATGGTGAGCCTTCGTTGGTTTACTACGGCCCGATTGATGGTATTGACTGGTCGGTGGCTGTTGTAGCTCCTATATCTGATGTATCGAAACCCTTCAGATGTATGCGATGGACACTCTTATTTTTGTGCATTATAGGCATTGTGGCTGTAGGTTTTATTTGTAAGCGTATGTAGTTATGCAGAAAAAGTATAAGCTTAATATACTGATAGCAGGCCAAACGTTGCTGTTGTTAGCGGTATCGCTGGGCATCCTGTTCTACTTCTCGCACAAGGCGCTGAAGAACGAGGCTATGCGCAATGCTGAACTAACGCTTGAGGGTACTGCGCAAACAATCGACAATATCCTGTTGAGCGTAGAGCAGAGTACAGGTAATATGTATTGCGATCTGATGGAGCATCTTGATGAGCCCGACCGCATGTATGTGTATTGCCGGGAGCTTGTTGAAAGCAATCCAAATATTGTGGGATGTGCCATTGCGTTTAAGCCTGGCTATTTCCCGGGTAAGGATCTGTTTATGGCCTATGTGCATCGCCGTGCCTTTACTACCGATATCAAGAGCGATTTGGTAACTACCGATACTTTTACCGATCGTCCTTATACCGAGCAGACTTGGTATAAAGATCCTATGAACAATGGATGGATAGGCTGGACCGACCCATTGAAAGGTGAGGATACCGAGAATGAGCCGCTGGTAAATTTCTGTCTGCCATTCAGCGATAAGAGTGGCCAGCGTGTGGGTGTGATTGCTGTCGATGTTTCCATCAGTCAGTTGTCTAAGATTGTATTGGCAGCAAAACCCTCAGAGCGAGGCTATAGTTTGCTGTTGGCCAAGAGCGGATCGCTGATAGTGCATCCTGATATGGATATGCTGAAATCCGAAAGTATATTGACCAAAATGGTGGAAGGTGCCGACCATACTTATCATGATGCCATCGAAGCCATGCTGTCGGGACAGAGCGGTATGAAGAAATTCTATATGAATGGCGAATCGTGGAGCGTGTTCTATAAGCCATTTAAACGTGTAGAGTGGGAGGGGCGCTCTGATTGGCAGTTAGACTGGAGTGTAGGTGTGGTTTATCCTGATGCCGATATACATAGTGTGCACAACAAACTGCTTTATCTGGTGGTTGCTATCACCATTGTAGGCTTGTTGTTATTCTTCCTGCTTTGTGGCTGGCTTGTTCGTCACGAACTCAAGCCTCTCAGTCTGCTTACTCAATTAACCCAGCGTATAGCCGCTGGAAACTACGATGAATCGGTACCTGCCACCAATCGCGAAGATGAGGTAGGACATTTGCAGAACCGTTTACGTAAGATGCAGGACAGATTGAAGGAGCAGACAGCTGATTTGGAGAACGAAACGATGCAGTTGCATGAACATAGCGATGAGTTACGTGCTGCTTATGGTAGGATAGAAGAGAACGATAGGATGAAAACTTCGTTCCTGCACTATATCACAAACCAGATGGCTGTACCAGCCGAGAGTATCGACCGTAGCGTCACAACGTTGTGTAACAACTATCATGATATTAGTAAAGACGAAATAGATAAGCAGGTAGATAATATCGAGCGTAAAAGCGATATGCTGGTTGAACTGTTGAATCATATGGCTCATTTTACTGATGCCGAAACAGGAAAGGAGGCCAACCATGATTAAGGTACGTCGTAGTTTGTCGAGAGAGCTTAGCTTGGGCATCATGCTGCTGGCTATCCCAATCTTTGTAGTGGCGTTAGGCATCTTTTTTCTGCAGTCGCGTTATCTCATACATCATGAGGCTATGGAGAGTTCGCAGAGTTTACTGAACACCACCTTGCAGCGCGTTCAGAACTATATGCAAACCATTGAAACGGCAGCTGATGCTAATGTATGGATGCTCGAGGAAAACTTTGAGCCTCAAGCTATTCAGGCTGTGTCTAACCGTATTGTGCGCCTGAATGGCAATGTGATGAGTTGTTCCGTATATGCTTTGCCGAACATGTTTCCGCAGTATGGCGAGAAATTCTCGGTTTACACCAAAAGAACGGGTGACACTTTGGCTACTTACTGCGAACCGGAATACGACTATCTGGAAAAACTTAGCTATACCAAACCGGTAGAAACAGGTAAATCATGCTGGGTTGATCCGTTTATTGAACATACCGAAAGTACGATCGACTATCGCCAGGCAATCGCTACCTATTGCAAACCCCTGCGCCAGAATAATGGTCGTATGATAGGTGTTGTTACCGTCGACTTCTCATTCAGCAGATTGGCTAAGCTCATTAACGAAGATGAGAATACTTACGATCATTCGTATTATGTGCTGATAGGTGGTGATGGACGTTATCTGATTCATCCCGACACCACCCGTTTGTTCCGTAAAACGCTTTATACGGATGTCGACCCCAATGCGAATCAGGATTTGATATCATTAAGTTATGAGATGACGGCTGGAAAGCGCGGCTCTATGCATGTGCATATAGGTAACCAGCTCTATCATGTATGTTACGAGCCTGTCGAAGGTACCAACTGGAGTCTGGCTTGGGTTTGTCCCGATAACCAGCTGATGCGTAGTTACCACAGAATGGGATACGTTATCATAGCCTTGATTGTGATAGGATTGCTGGCCATTATGTGGTTAAGTAATCGTATCGTAAAACAAACCGTCAGTCCATTGAACGATTTGCTTGATATGACGAAGGATATCTCTGATGGGCGATATGACGAGCAGATTCCTGTCAACTTGGGTAAAGGTGTGATAGCGCGACTACAGAATAGTTTTGCTCAGATGCAGATGGCTTTGAACGACAAGATGGGCCGTTTGCGTCAGCGTGTCGACGAGGCGCGACTGCGTAACGAAGCGCTGCAGCAGGATGTCCTGCAGGCTCAGGAGAACGTGAAGAAAAAGAACCAGTTCATGCAGCAGGTGGCCCAACACATGCGTTCGCCATTAAATGTGATTACCGGTTTTGCCAGCATGCTACGCGAGAGCAGCAACAATAAGGATATGATAGGCGAGGAGGAACTGGCCAATATCTCAAGTATGATGAAGAGCAACGCCATCAATCTTAACAGTATGGTGCTGATGCTGTTCGATGCTTCGGAGAGCGATGCCAACGAGGCCTTGAAGTGTAAGAAACAGGACGAGGAGTCGGTTAATGCGTTGGCCCACGAGTGTATCCTTTATACGCACGCCCACTTCCCCGATGCCAATATCGAGCTCTCTTCAGCCGTATCCGATACGCTTTGCATCGTTACTAATCATATTTACCTGATGCGTACGCTGCGTGAGTTGCTTTATAATGCTGCGAAATATTCAGATGGTCAGCATATCAAGTTGAGTATTACCGATACCGATAATACCGTTAGCTATACGGTAGAGGATGTAGGTCCAGGATTGCCCGACGACAAGAAAGAGCTTCTGTTCGAGCCATTTACCCGCGAGGGCGATCTGTCCGAAGGTCTCGGCCTAGGTCTCCCATTGGCCAAACGCCATGCAAAGAGCTTGGGTGGCGATCTGGTTTTCGATGCCGATTATCATCAAGGTTGTCGTGTAACGCTCGAATTACCTAAATAAAAAAAGGCTCCCGATTGGGAGCCTTCTTTATGCTTGTTTCATTTATTTAATCAGATCAACTGAACGCTTCAGGAATGCATCGAGTGCCTCACCTTTAAGCATGCCGTTCTGCAGCAGAGCCAGGTCAATCAGCTGATGAACTACCGAGTTGCCCTTGGCATATTCGGCAATTACAGCTTGCTTCTTGTCTTTCTGCTCCTGTACGGCCTTCTCAGCCTCGGCTTTCTGGTCCTTATCCTCCTGTGTCAGCTCGTCGTACTTCTTCTTATCCTGCTGAGCGCGGATGGCAGCCAAACGTGCCTCCTGACCCTTCAGCTCGGCTACGATAGGCTTCAGAGCCTCTTCGGTAGCAGCGCTGCTCTCATCAAGCACCTTCTTTACCAATGGGTGATCTGAGTTCAGAACCAGATTGAACGAGTCGGGCATCTGACCATAGAAGCTCATGCCAGGCTGGAATCGGCTCATCTCCTTCATACGGCGCATGTACTCGTTCTGAGTAATAACTACAGGACGGGCCTCGGCACCAAGTGCATCTACCTGAACCATAAACTCGGTATGCTCAATCTTTGGCAGCTGAGTGCGGAATACGGCTGACAAATTGTCACTCTGATCCTCGCTCAGGTTGTTCTTAGGTGCATCGCTCTTTACAATCAGGCGGTCGATGATATCGCTGTCGACGCGTGTGAAGCGACTCTTCTCAAACTTCTGCTCCAGCGTCTGGATGGTTGGAACATCAAGCTGTCCGTCGAGCAGCAGCACGCTGTAACCCTTGTCCTGGGCGCCCTTGATGTAGCTGTACTGCTCCTCCTTGTCGGTAGCGTACAGATATACCAGCTGGTCGTCCTTATCCTTCTGGTTGGCCTCAATCAGCGTCTTATACTCGTCGAAGGTAAAGTACTTACCCTCAGTATCCTTGAAGAGTGCAAACTCCTTGGCGCGATCGTAGAAACCGTCCTCGCTCAGGATACCGTAGTTGATAAAGAGCTTCAGGTCGTCCCACTTCTCCTCGTACTCCTTGCGGTTCTCGTTAAAGATGGCCTTCAGGCGGTCGGCAACCTTCTTAGTGATATAGGTAGAGATCTTCTTTACCTCGCGGTCGCTCTGCAGGTACGAACGTGATACGTTCAGAGGAATATCAGGTGAGTCGATCACACCATGAAGCAGGGTGAGGAATTCTGGTACGATACCCTCTACCTGGTCGGTCACGAATACCTGGTTGCAATACAACTGAATCTTGTTCTTCTGCAGCTCGATGTTATTTTTGATTTTGGGGAAGTAGAGGATACCTGTGAGATTGAATGGGTAGTCTACGTTCAGGTGAATCCAGAACAGAGGCTCGTCGCTCATGGGGTAGAGTGTGCGATAGAAGCTCTTGTAGTCCTCGTCCTTCAAGGTGCTTGGAGTCTTGGTCCACAGGGGCTCTACGCTGTTGATGATGTTGTCCTCATCGGTATCAACCTGCTTGCCGTCCTTCCACTCGGTCTTCTTACCAAAGGCCACGGGTACAGCCATGAACTTGCAGTACTTGTTGAGCAATCCCTCGAGCTTGAACTTATCGAGGAACTCCTTGCAGTCATCATCTACGTACAGGATGATGTCCGATCCGTGCTGCTCGCGCTCTGCATCGTCACGAACCTTCCTTCCAGCTCTTGGTGATAATCTCAACCTTCTTGGCAACCATGAAGCTTGAGTAGAAACCAAGTCCGAAGTGACCGATGATGTTGTTGGCATTGTCCTTATACTTCTCAAGGAAGTCGGTAACGCCCGAGAAAGCAATCTGGTTGATATACTTGTCGATTTCCTCCTCGGTCATGCCGATACCGTGGTCGCTGATGGTGATGGTACCTTTGTCGGTATCCAGTTTTACACGTACGGTCAGGTCGCCAAGCTCCTGCTTGTATTCGCCCTGAGCGGCGAGTGTCTTCAACTTCTGTGTAGCGTCAACGGCGTTCGAAACCATTTCGCGGAGGAATATCTCGTGATCAGAATAGAGAAACTTTTTGATGACGGGGAAAATGTTCTCGGTTGTAACCCCGATGTTACCTTTTTGCATAATTCTTATGTATTTATGTTCTTATTATCAAAAATATTATTTGTTCTTATTCTCTAATCCACAATTATGCAAATAGCGTGCCAAACAAAAAAAATCCCTCCGAAATGAATCGGAGGGACTTGAGTTTTATAGGGTAGGAGAGAATTACTTCTCAGCCTTCTCCATCTTAGCCTTCAACTCAGCCAGAGCGTCGATATCACCGAGAGTTGTGCTAGCGGCGATATTCTCGATCTTTGGAGTATCGTTCTTGCGACCGCCCTTCTTAGCAGCTGCCTTCTTCTCCTCGCGTGCGGGATCCTCGAATGTGCGGCTGTGTGACAGGATGATGCGCTTGCTGTCCTTGTTGAACTCGATAACCTTGAACTGCAGAGTCTCACCAGCCTGAGCCTGTGAGCCGTCCTCCTTAACAAGGTGCTTAGGAGTAGCAAAGCCCTCTACGTTCTCCTCGAGAGAAACAACGGCACCCTTCTCGAGCATCTCGATGATCTTACCCTCGTGGATTGAACCTACAGCGTACTTACCCTCGAATACATCCCAAGGATTGTCCTCGAGCTGTTTGTGACCGAGGCTGAGACGACGGTTCTCCTTATCGATGTCCAGAACAACAACCTCAATCTGCTCACCTACCTGTGTGAACTCTGAAGGATGCTTAACCTTCTTAGTCCAGCTCAGGTCGCTGATGTGAATCAGACCGTCAACACCCTCCTCGAGCTCAACAAATACACCGAAGTTGGTGAAGTTGCGAACCTTAGCGGTGTGCTTGCTGCCTACAGGATACTTAGTCTCGATAGCCTCCCATGGATCCTCGCGGAGCTGCTTGATACCCAGAGACATCTTGCGCTCGTCGCGGTCCAGAGTCAGGATAACAGCCTCTACATCGTCGCCAACCTTCAGGAACTCCTGAGCTGAGCGGAGGTGCTGGCTCCATGACATCTCTGAAACGTGGATCAGACCCTCAACACCAGGCTGGATCTCAACGAATGCACCGTAGTCGGCAATAACAACTACCTTACCCTTAACGTGGTCGCCCACCTTGAGGTTAGGATCCAGAGCATCCCAAGGATGTGGAGTGAGCTGCTTCAGACCGAGAGCGATACGACGCTTCTCATCGTCGAAGTCGAGAATTACAACGTTGATCTTCTGATCGAGCTCAACTACCTTGTGAGGATCATCTACGCGGCCCCAAGAAAGGTCTGTGATGTGGATGAGTCCGTCAACACCACCGAGGTCAACGAATACACCGTAAGAAGTGATGTTCTTAACGGTACCCTCGAGGATCTGACCCTTTTCGAGCTTACCGATGATCTCCTTCTTCTGTGCCTCGAGCTCAGCCTCGATGAGAGCCTTATGAGATACAACTACATTGCGGAACTCCTGGTTGATCTTAACAACCTTGAACTCCATTGTCTTGCCTACGAACTGGTCGTAGTCGCGTATTGGGTGAACGTCAATCTGTGATCCGGGGAGGAAGGCCTCGATACCGAATACGTCAACGATCATACCGCCCTTAGTGCGGCACTTGATGTAACCCTGGATGATAGCGTCTGCCTCGAGAGCCTCGTTAACCTTCTCCCAAGACTGGCTCAGACGTGCCTTCTTGTGAGAAAGGATCAGCTGACCTTTCTTGTCCTCTGCACTCTCAACGTAAACCTCTACCTTGTCGCCGATCTTCAGATCAGGGTTGTAGCGGAATTCAGAAGCGGGGATGATACCGTCGCTCTTGTAGCCGATGTTGACAACTACTTCCTTCTTGTCAATAGAGATTACTGTGCCCTCTACTACCTGATGGTCGGCAACCTTGTTCAGGGTTTCGTCGTAAGCCTTGTCGAGCTCTTCCTTGCTAACATTAGCAACTGTTCCATTCTCGAACTCGTCCCAATTAAAATCGTCGAGTGGCTTAACGTTCTTTGTTAATTCTGACATAATTAAATTAATTTGTGCCCCTCGTTTGTGTGTCGGGGCGGGATCTGTACAGACGTTTAACAGACCATATTTTAAAGGGTTAATATTGATAGGGGCAAGCGCCTGTTCCGGCCCCTATTCCCCCTACGGGGGACAAAATCGGGTGCAAAGGTACTACTTTTTTAGATGATAATGGATAATTTAGATTTTAGAGAGTAAAGATTTATGAATTATTAACAAAAAGAAGGGCCAACTCTCACGAGCAAGCCCCTCCCATTCCAGTTTTAACCTTTTATACTTTACTTTTACTAACTATATACAAGTTAATGGCGATTTAGTATTATTGAAATTTAAACGATTTTTATAATTTTGCAATAGTGTATTATACAATACCCTGAGCCATCATAGCACTTGCAACCTTCATGAAGCCGGCTACGTTAGCACCCTTTACATAGTTGATGTAACCATCAGGCTGTGTACCGTACTTTACGCAGTTCTCGTGAATGTCGTTCATAATGCGCTTCAGATAGTCGTCAACCTCCTTAGCAGTCCAGCTCAGACGCTCAGAGTTCTGACTCATCTCAAGACCTGATACTGATACACCACCAGCGTTCGAAGCCTTACCAGGAGCATAGAGGATCTTGGCATCCTGGAAAATCTTGATAGCCTCGGGCAGCGAAGGCATGTTAGCACCCTCAGCAACAGCGATTACGCCATTGTCAATCAGAGCCTGAGCCTGCTCGCCGTTGATCTCGTTCTGGGTAGCGCAAGGCAGAGCGATATCAGCCTTCTCGTGCCAAGGACGCTCACCAGCGTGATATACTGCGTTAGGATACTCCTCTGCATACTCCTTAATACGTCCGCGCTCAACGTTCTTCAGCTCCTTAACATAAGCCAGCTTGTCGAAGTCGATTCCGTCTGGATCGTAGATGTAACCGTCTGAGTCAGAGAGGGTCATGGGGATAGCACCCAGCTGCAGGCACTTCTCAGTAGCATACTGTGCTACGTTACCCGAACCAGAAATCAGCACCTTCTTACCCTTCAGATCGATGCCACGTGTAGCCAGCATAGAGGTCAGGAAGTAAACACAACCGTAACCAGTAGCCTCAGGACGGATGAGTGAACCTCCGAATGAGAGACCCTTACCGGTCAATACACCTTGGAACTGGTGTGTGAGCTTCTTGTACTGTCCAAACAGGTAACCAACCTCACGGCCACCTACGCCAATATCACCAGCAGGTACATCCTCATCGGGACCGATTACGCGATAAAGCTCATTCATGAATGCCTGGCAGAAACGCATTACCTCGGCGTCGCTCTTGCCACGTGGCGAGAAGTCTGAACCTCCCTTAGCACCACCCATAGGCAGAGTAGTAAGCGAGTTCTTGAAAGTCTGCTCAAAAGCCAAGAACTTCAGGATACCCAGGTTTACACTCTTGTGATAACGCAGACCACCTTTGTAAGGGCCAATAGCGTTGTTATGCTGGATGCGGTAACCCATGTTGGTCTGAACCTTACCCTGGTCGTCAACCCATGTGATACGGAATTCATATACGCGATCGGGGATACACAGACGCTCGATGAGGTTAGCCTTCTCAAACTCGGGGTGCTTGTTGTACTCTTCCTCGATAGTGGGGAGTACCTGACTTACTGCCTGAATGTACTCAGGCTCATTGGGAAATCTCTGTTTCAGATCTTCTACAACTTTTGCTGCATTCATAATCTTAATCCTTTTTTTTAGTTGTTTGTTTGTTTGTGATTAAATTCTCTTTTTGTGCTTGCAAAATTACAGCATTTTTTTGAAATAACAAACTTTTTATCACTTTTTTCTTGAAAAAGCTTTCATTTTGAAAGATTATTGATGTATATCAAGCCAAAACGACATAAAAAAGCCTCTTTCTTGTGTTCGAGCACAAAAAAGAGGCCTATATATATAATAATGTGTAAGCGATTATTTGCTTATTGCTGACAATTTGTTCTTAATTTTGTCCACATACGCATCAATTGTCGCTACAGCCACGATATTTACGACATCTCGCACACTGGCACCAAAGTCGATAAAGTGGATAGGTTTGTTAAGTCCCATCTGGATTGGGCCGATGATTTCAGCATCGCTTCCAAGCATTTGTAGCATCTTGTACGATGAGCGTGCCGAAGTAAGGTTGGGGAATACCAAGGTGTTCACCTTCTGTCCCTTCAGCTTGGTGAATGGGAACTCCTGGTCGCGCAGTTCGTCGTCGAGTGCAAAGCTCAGCAGCATCTCACCGTCGATAGGCAGGTCGGGATACAGCTCGTGCATCTTGGCCACGGTGTCCTTAACCTTCAAGGCGCCGTCGCTGGTGCTGCTACCGAAGTTAGAGTGCGATACCATGGCGATAACAGGCTTCTCGTTAAAGAATCGTACGGCAGTCGAAATCAGCTTCGAGATATCCAGCAAGGCCTCGCGATCGGGGTTCTCGTTCACCATCGTGTCGGCAATATAGTAAGTACCCTTAGGCGAGTTGATAATGTGCATGGTACCAAAGTGCTTGTACTCTGGACGTATGCCAATCACCTCTTTTACAACCTTCACGGTGTTCGAGTACTTGGTGTACAGTCCGGTGATAAAGGCATCGGCCTCGCCAGTCTCAACCATCATCATACCGAAGTAGTTGCGCTCAAACATTTTGTCGTTAGCCTCCTGGAAGGTGTAACCCTCGCGCTGGCGCTTCTCGGTCAGTATGCGGGCGTAACGCTCGCGGCGCTCCTGCTCGTTGGGGTGGCGCAGGTTCACAATCTCAATACCGTCCAGGTTCAGATCCATCTGTGCAGCCATCTTGGTAATCACCTCGTCGTTACCCAGCAGGATAGGGTAGCAGATGCCTTCGGCCTTAGCCTGTACAGCAGCCTTCAGCATGGTGGGGTGAACAGCCTCGGCAAATACCACGCGCTGTGGGTGTGCAGCTGCAGTAGCGTAAAGCTTCTGGGTGAGCTTGGTCTCCTGTCCCAGCAGTACCGAGAGCGAACGCTTGTACTCGTCCCAGTCCTTAATCTCCTTGCGGGCCACGCCACTCTCGATGGCAGCCTTGGCAACAGCCGACGATACCTCGGTGATGAGTCGTGGGTCAACAGGCTTTGGAATAAAGTAGTTACGTCCGAATGTCAGGTTGTTCACCTTATATACGTCGTTTACCACGTCGGGCACAGGCTGCTTAGCCAGGTCGGCAATGGCATGTACGGCAGCCAGCTTCATCTCCTCGTTGATAGCCTTGGCGTGTACGTCCAGCGCACCACGGAAAATATAGGGGAATCCGATTACGTTGTTAATCTGGTTAGGATAGTCGGTACGTCCGGTCGACATCAGTACGTCGGGGCGAGCGTCCATGGCATCCTCGTAGCTGATTTCGGGCACAGGGTTGGCCAATGCAAAAATCACGGGGTCCTTAGCCATTGTCTTCACCATATCCTTCGACAGCACGTTGCCCTTCGACAATCCTACGAATACGTCGGCGCCATTTACGGCCTCGGCCAGCGTGTGAATGTCGGTACGGCTGGTAGCAAAGAATTTCTTCTGCTCGTTCAGGTCCTGGCGCTCTACAGATATAACACCCTTCGAGTCCAGCATCACAATATTCTCCTTCTTAGCACCGATGGCCATATACAGCTTAGTACAGCTGATGGCAGCAGCACCGGCACCGTTAACCACAATCTTTACTTTGCTGATATCCTTGCCAATCACCTCCATGGCGTTCTTCAGTCCGGCGGCGCTAATGATGGCAGTACCATGCTGGTCGTCGTGCATCACGGGTATATCCAGCGTCTTCTTCAGGCGTTCCTCAATATAGAAACACTCAGGCGCTTTGATATCTTCCAGGTTAATACCGCCGAATGTGGGGGCGATACGCTCTACAGCCTCGCAGAACTTCTCAGGGTCCTTCTCGGCCACCTCGATATCGAATACGTCGATACCACCATAAATCTTAAACAGCAGTCCCTTACCTTCCATCACAGGTTTGCCGCTCAGAGCGCCAATGTCGCCCAGTCCCAGCACGGCTGTACCGTTAGAGATTACTGCTACCAGATTACCCTTGTCGGTGTATTTATATGCATCGTCGGGGTTTTCCTGAATCTCCAAGCAGGGGTAAGCCACTCCAGGAGAGTAAGCTAAACTTAAGTCTGTTTGTGTACGATAAGCCTTAGTAGGCTTCACTTCAATTTTACCTGGTCGTCCGCTCTCGTGATATTCGAGTGCGGCTTCTTTCGAAATCTTTACCATAAAGTGTATTATTAATAATGTGATTATTCTGAAATACGCCCGCAAAAATACAAAAAACTCTCGAAAAACATTTGCGTTTTTAGATTTTTTTGTATCTTTGCCACCAAAATGGATGATTATGCAAGAAATTAAAGACATTTCGGCCTATAAACAGGGAGTTAAAGAGCGAATCCCCGATGTGGCCATGCAGCTTTTTACCGAGCGAGGCATCAGCGCCGTGAGGATGGATGATGTGGCGCAGGCCATGAGCATATCAAAGCGTACTATCTACGAACTGTATGATAAAAAAGAGGATTTGCTGTTCGAGGTGGTTGTAAAGCACTTCAAGCAGCGTATGGATCGCATGGAGCAGGCTGTGAGCCATTGCTCAAATGTGATGGAGATACTGCTCGAGGTATATCACATGAAGGTGAGCGACTTTAAGAAAACCAATCCTCTGTTCTTTACAGAGATGGTCAAATATCCTCAGGTAAAGAAGTTCCTTGACGAGCAGAACAATCTTATGCGCGATAACAGTTATGGCTTTATTCAGCGTGGTGTCGAAGAGGGCTACTTCCGTGCCGACTTGAACTATCAGATGGCTGTGTTGCAGTTCGATGCCATGGGCGAGTATATCATGCAGAAAGAGCTCTACCGCCAATATTCCATCGAGGACATCTTTCGCAATCTCGTGTTTGTATCCCTCCGGGGGCTCTGTACCGACAAGGGTATCAAAGCCATCGACGAGATGCTGTTCCAATAAAGTATACAAAAATCATCCCCGTTTATCAGGGATGATTTTTTTGTTTATGCTAAATTATATTTTTGCATTTTCACATGGCGCCCACGCAGCTGGAAGCGCCCAGTGCAGTTACAATCGCTGTTGCAATACTTGCAATCATCTGCACTATAAACTTAATCGTTTCCTTCTTGGTCATAATTCACCTCCTCTCTTAATCACCATTCGACTCGTTGCCGCCTCCGGTATTACCACCACCATTAGCAGGCTGGGTATTCTCGTTGTCCTCAACGTTACCCGCATCGCTACTGGTCACA
>CADAOD010000039.1 GCA_902789415.1 uncultured Prevotellaceae bacterium | reverse complement strand
TACCGATGTTTACGTGCGGTTTGGTGCGCACAAAATTCTCTTTTGCCATTTTACTTGTTATTAATTTTGTTAATTATTACGAATTTTCAGTTTCCTCCTTCAAATCGCAAGAGAGCTGTAACTGAGAGTTGAACTCAGGACCTCTTCCTTACCAAGGAAGTGCTCTACCACTGAGCTATTACAGCATATTCTTGGAGCGGAAAACGGGGCTCAAACCCGCGACCCCCAGCTTGGAAGGCTAGTGCTCTATCAACTGAGCTATTTCCGCAAACATCTCTTGTAGTGGGTGCTGATGGATTCGAACCACCGAAGTCGAAAGACAGCAGATTTACAGTCTGCCCCATTTGGCCACTCTGGAAAACACCCAAGCCATTTTTGCTCTTGCAAGCTATACGGATTTGCTTTCGCACATCCTTCCTCCTTTCTTTGAGCCTCTTGTCGGATTCGAACCAACGACCCCGAGATTACAAATCACGTGTCGGAAAACGGCTGCAAAGTTACGACTTATTTTTGAATTACCAAAACTTTTTCGAGTTTTTTTTATCTATTTCTCAATTTTTCCTTGAATTTCGTCAATTGAGCCCTCATTGAATCCACACAAAGGTCGATTCCTTCCTCAAAAGTGTCACAAGTCTTATCCACGAAAAGTGTGCTTCCTGGTACGAAAACCTCAAGACTTGTTTCCTTATTTAGGGCAGTGGCCGGCTTGACTACTTTAAGTTGCACCTCTACTTTCTGTATATCCTCAAACGATTTTTCTAACTTGGCGACCTTCTTTTCGATGAACGCCTCTAACTGCTCGGTAGCGTCGAAGTGAATCGACTTAATCTTAATCTCCATAATTACCTCCTATTTTTAGGTTATTAATAAAAAGGTTCAGGCTCTTGGATGAGCCTCTTTGTAAATTCGCTTTAGTTGCTCGAACGTGGTGTGGGTATAAATCTCGGTTGTACTAACACTGGCATGTCCTAACAAACTCTTGATCGTTTCCAAACCTGCACCGTTGTTCAGCATGGCAGTGGCAAACGTGTGCCTAAGCACATGTGGCGAACGTTTTTTTAGCGAGGTCACCAGCGAAAGATACTTCTTAACGATCTGATATACCTGACTGTCGGTAATACGCAGCCCTTTGTCACCCAGAAAAAGCGCGCCGCCGGTTTCGCCGAATTGATGATCGCGAGCAGTCTGATACTGCTTAAGCGCTTCGGCCAGCTCAGCCCCAAAGGGCACTATGCGCTGCTTTTTTCTTTTACCCGTCACCTTCAGTTGCGCCGCCTCGTAGTCTATGTCTTTGTCATTCAGACCTACGAGTTCCGCACGTCGTAATCCGGCTTCGTAGAATAGTAATAATATGGTACGCGCACGTACATTATTAAAAGAGATATCCCACTCCACGCCATCTATCAGACGATCCATTTCTCCCTCGCGGAGAAACTGCGGCAGCGGCTTTGATTTTTTTGGACCTATCACAGCATGCGCTGGATCGGTCTTAACCAGTTGTCTCTTCAGGGCAAATCGGTAAAAGGAACGCAATGCACTCAACTTTTTGTTAATTGTTGACGCAGAGTTTCCTTTATCCATCAAACTCTCCATCCAGTCACGGATCAGATCGGTATCTACCGAACTTAAAGAGAGTTCTTTATCCCTAAAAGTCACATACGATTCAAAATCCCTAAGACTTTCCTCGTATGTCTGCACCGTCAGCGGAGATGTATTCCGCTCATAGCGCAGGTAGTCCAGAAACTGGTTAATCATCATAAAATCGCAACCTTTAGTATTTGGGTACGAATTTACGGAAATTTCTCGAAACTACCAAATTTTCGGGGAACTTTTTTTATTCCTCGTTAGCGCGAAGCTGCTGAACTTGTCAAACTGCTGACGACGACGCAGCTCCTTTACAACACCTGTCTTCTCGAACTTTCTCTTGAACTTCTTGAGAGCCTTCTCAATGTTCTCGCCTTCCTTTACTGGTACAATAATCATTTGTTTTGCTTTTAATTATTTATGTTAAACTTCATGCTTCCGGGCATAGCACCTCGAAAAGCGGGTGCAAAGTTACTGATTTTTTACAAAACAACCAAGTTTTTATACGTTTTTTATCAAATAAAACGTAATTTCTTGCGTTTTCATACCTTATTGATAGTCAAAAACATACATTTTACCAGAATACAACCCAAGAACAGCAAGCACAAACAGCTATTATATCGCTACGCAGGCTTGTTTTAACCAGGTGGCTTCATCATTATTCAGATGAGGGGCAAGGGTATCGTAAACCTGCTTGTGGTATTGGTTGAGCCAATCGACCTCTTCGGCCAGGAGCATCTCTTTTACAATCGGCGTGGTGTCGATAGGGCAGAGCGTGAGACTCTCGAACTGCAAGAACTGTCCGAATTGGGTTTCTTTGTAAGGGGTAATCAAGAGGGTATTCTCGATACGTACACCAAACTTGCCTTCGAGATAAATGCCAGGCTCGTCGGTGATGGTCATGCCAGCAACAAGAGGAGCCGGTTTCCACTCCATACGGAACTGATGAGGACCTTCGTGAACATTGAGATAAGTGCCCACGCCATGACCTGTGCCATGCAGATAGTTCAAGCCCTCGCGCCACATGGCCTGGCGAGCCAACACATCCAACTGAGTACCGCTGGCACCGCTGGGGAACTTACACAGCTCGATCTGGATATGACCTTTAAGCACCAAGGTGTAAACGCGCTTCTGTTCCTCGGTCAGTGGACCAAGGGCAATAGTACGGGTGATGTCGGTAGTACCATCCAGATACTGAGCACCACTATCCAAAAGCAGGAAGCCCTCGGGCTTCAGTGGAATATCGGTCTCTGGCGTAGCTTCGTAATGCACAATGGCTCCATGTGCCTGATAGCCAGCGATGGTGTCGAAGGAGATGTCACGATAAAGCGATTGCTCAGCACGAAGCGAGGTCAGTTTCTTGTCGATAGAGATTTCCGTCTGTCCTCCGGCCTCAACAGCAGGTTTCAACCACGACAGGAACTTCACCATCGCAATACCATCTTTGAGCATGGCCGATTTAAAGCCTTCAATCTCTGTAGCGTTCTTGACGGTTTTCATGCGCTTGACTGGCGATTCCACCTCTACTATCTCACGGGTGACCTGCTTATAAAGCGTATAGTTAACCTCATCAGGATCGAGCAGGATGTTATACTCAAAATAATCCTTCAGACCTTTTGCCACTGCCTCGTAAGGTGCCACCCCTACCCCTTCGGCTTTAAGATAAGCCTCAACCTCGGGCGTTAGCTTCACCTTATTTATATATAAAGTAATATTTTTAGACGAGATAAGCAGGTAACTCACAAACACAGGATTGCAATGCACATCGGTGCCACGCAGGTTCAGCGTCCAGGCTATATCATCGAGCGCCGACACCAGCATACCATCGGCATGTTTTTCGCGCAAGGCCTTGCGGATACGGGCCAGCTTTTCATGACAGCTCTCACCTGCATACTGCATCGGATAAATCTCTACAGAATTCTCTGGAATGACAGGACGATCGGTCCAAACCTGAGCCAAAGGATCGAGGTTGGTACGCAATGTGATACCACCTTGCTGACGAAGATCGGCTATCAACTCCTTCACCTCGTTAGCAGAGTTCACCATACCATCCAGTCCCACTTCTGCACCTGCGCCACACTCCTTGCCTATCCACTCTGGGATGGTAGGCGTACCAGGCATCTTCAGTTTCATCAGTTGGAACTCGGTGCCACGCAACTGTTCCTCGGCCGCAATGAAATAGCGCGAATCGGTCCACAAAGCAGCCGACGTCATGGTAACAACAGCCGTACCAGCCGAGCCGTTAAACCCACTGATAAACTCGCGCCCCTTCCAATGGTCGGGCACATATTCGCCCTGATGAGGGTCGGTACTTGGGAATATAAATGCAGCGAGATGTTCGCGTTTCATCACCTCGCGAAGTGCTTCAATTCGTTGATTTACAGTCATCATCATCCTGTTTTGTAATTTCGAGATTACAAAGGTACAAAATAACTGGCAGAAAATCACACGATTAACACAGATTAATATTAAAAAACTGCTTTATATGAGTCTTTTTTCGTAACTTTGCAGCACTTTAAAAATAACAATAATAAAAATACAATTATGGCTTTTTTAACTAACGAGAAATTGGTGATTGTTGGTGCCGGTGGTATGATTGGCTCTAACATGGTACAGAGTGTTTTGATGCTGGGCTTGACTCCCAACATTTGTTTGTATGATATCTATGAGCCAGGTGTTCATGGTGTATATGATGAGATGTGTCACTGCGCTTTCCCAGGTGCAAACATTTCTTACACCGTTGATCCAAAGGAGGCTTTCACAGGCGCAAAGTACATCATCTCTTCAGGTGGTGCTCCACGTAAGGAGGGTATGACTCGTGAGGATCTGCTGAAGGGTAACTGTAAGATTGCTGCTGAGTTTGGTGAGAACATCAAGAAGTACTGCCCAGACGTTAAGCACGTGGTTGTAATCTTCAACCCAGCTGACGTAACAGCACTTACAGCTCTGATCCACTCTGGTTTGAAGCCCAACCAGCTGACTTCACTGGCAGCTCTCGACTCTACCCGTCTGCAGCAGCAGCTGGCTCAGGAGTTCGGCGTACAGCAGGACAAGGTAACTAACGCTTACACTTACGGTGGTCACGGTGAGCAGATGGCAGTATTCGCCAGCAAGGCTCTCATCGATGGCAAGCCTCTTTCTGAGCTTCCTCTCTCTGACGAGCGTTGGGCAGAGATCAAGCACATGACAACTCAGGGTGGTAGCAACATCATTAAGCTCCGTGGCCGTTCTTCATTCCAGAGCCCTGCATATCAGGCTGTTAAGATGATCGAGGGTGCTATGGGCGGTGAGCCTTTCAAGTGGCCTGCTGGTTGCTATGTAAATGCTTACGGCTTCAAGAACGTGATGATGGCTATGCCTACCGTTATCGACAAGGACGGTGTTCACTTCACACAGCCCGAGGGTACTGCTGAGGAGATGGCTTCGCTCCAGGCTTCGTACGAGCACCTGCAGAAGATGCGCGACGAGATCATCAGCCTTGGTATCATCCCCGCTGTTGAGGATTGGGGTAAGGACAATGCAAACCTGTAATTTATGGCATTGATCAAATCATATCGCGGTCTCGCTCCCAAATGGGGGCGAGACTGCTATTTTAGTGAGAACGCTACCATCGTGGGTGACGTGACGATGGGTGATGAGTGTTCGGTATGGTTTAATGCGGTGGTACGCGGCGATGTGGCTCCTATCACCATCGGTAACTGTACCAACATTCAGGATGGCAGTTGTGTACACGTAACCCACGAGACTGGTCCCACGCATATCGGCAACTACGTCACCATCGGGCATAACGTCACCGTGCATGCCTGCACCATCCACGACAATGCCTTGATTGGTATGGGTTCTACCCTGCTCGACGGTTGCGAGATAGGCGAAGGTGCCATCGTGGCTGCAGGTGCCCTGGTACTGCAGAACACCAAGATTCCTGCTGGCGAGATTTGGGGTGGCGTGCCTGCCAAATATATCAAGCCTGTACGCCCAGGCCAGACCGATAATGCCAAACACTATGTGGCCTACTCCAAATTCTATCTGGAGGAGGGTGAAACAGAACCTACAAAATTTTAAGTATCTACCTCAACGTAGCCACAACATATTCACTATGGGTACCAATGCGGAACTTGCCACCCCAGATGCCTATGCCCGATGAGACATAGTACTGGGTGTTGCCACGCTGATGGCTACCCCACGAGCATTCGTAGATACGATCGGTAATCCAAGAGATGGGCCATACCTGTCCACGATGAGTGTGGCCACTTAACTGAAAGTCAACACCTGCCGCCTCGGCACGATCCAGATTATAGGGCTGATGGTCGAGCACGATGGTGTAGGGACTTTGAACATTGAACTTGGAACTTTGAACTTTCACTAAATCCTTGATGGGTTTGCGGCGCATGTTGGTGCGGTCGTCGCGACCAATAATCACGATACAGCTATCGATGACGGCGGTCTCATCCACCAATAAGTGAATGCCAGCCTCCTTGTAGAACTGCTGCGCCTCGGGCACACCCGAATAAAACTCATGATTGCCCAAGCAGGCATACACAGGTGCCTTCAAACGACGAAACTCCTCGGCCATATTCTCTTCCAACACAGGACGCATGCTACCATCGATGATATCGCCAGCTATCAGGATAAAGTCTGGGTTCTCGGCATTCATCATATCCACCCAGCGCGCCAGTTCTTTGCGAGGATTATGATAGCCGATATGCAGGTCGCTGGCCATCACAATCTTATAATCCTTAGCGAGTGGTTTTGCCGACTTTAAGTCGAGGGCAACACGCTCCTTATGATGATAATGCAGATTGCCATATACAAACACACCCAGCATCAGCACCAAGATGCCAATGGCAGTGTAGCCATTATGATAGAGGAATGATTTGGGTACCAGACGCACCAACCGGCCCAGATCGAGCACCAGGAAAATCATTACAAGATAAAGCAACACAAACAATGAGGATGTACCAATCTCGTAAGCCCAACGAGCCGTAAACAAAGGCATGCTATCAAAGGCGCGACGGAAATTCAAGAATAGCATCACAAAACTCAGTACGCCTATAGCGATAACAAGCCCTTTGAGCCCAGCTTGCACAGGCAACATCACCCAGATGTGCCAAGTCAGATAGCCAATGGCCAAGAAAGGCAATAACAGGAATAGTATCATCCACATAGTTTTCATGTTTTGCAAAAAAGTAACTACAGCGCTACAGCCGAAAGCACCTTCTGTGTAGCACCCGACTGACCTTTTACAAACTGGCCAGCCTTCTGTCCCTGCTCCTGCAGGCAAGCGGCATCGGCGGCAAAGCGATCCATCTGTGCAGCAAACTCCTCGTAGTTGTTAATCTCGAAGCCGCCGCTAACCTTCAATCCCTGCGCCTCCTGGAACTTCTGATTGTTAGGGCCAAAGAATACAGGTACATCCCATACTGCAGCCTCCAGCAGGTTATGGATACCCACACCAAAGCCTCCACCAACATAAGCCACATTGCCATAGTGATAGATGCTTGACAACAGACCGAAACAGTTGATAATCAAAACATCGGCATCCAGAACATTTGTCTCGGTAGCCTCGGTGTAGCGGACAACCTTGCGGCCTTCAAGCAGTTTCTCGATCTGCTTAAGATGATCCTCGCCTATCACATGAGGAGCGATAATCAATTTCCAGTTTTTGTGCTCGTTAAAATACTTGATGAAGATTTCTTCATCGGGAGGCCACGACGAACCAGCCACGAATACCAGAGGGGCATCTTTTACAAAAGCCTCAACGATAGGCAATTGCTTGGCAGCTTCTTTAATCTGCAGCACACGGTCGAAACGGGTATCGCCCACCACGGTAGTATCGGTAATACCAATCTTGGCCAATAGCTCCTTACTAACCTCGTTCTGTACAAAGAAATGAGTGAAGCAATTAAGCACACGGCCGTACTGACGACCGTACCACTTAAAGAACACCTGCTCAGGACGGAAGATACTCGACACACTATACACAGGCACACCACGATGCTTCAAGATATGCAGGTAGTTGTACCAGAACTCATACTTGATAAAGAAAGCCATCACAGGACGAACGGTACGCAGGAAACGGCGTGCATTGGTGATGGTATCGAGTGGCAGATAGGTGATGATGTCAGCACCCTCATAGTTCTTACGCACCTCATAGCCTGAAGGCGAGAAGAACGTGAGCAGGATCTTGTACTCAGGATGCTCCTTGCGCAGTTGTTCCATCAAGGGGCGTCCCTGCTCAAACTCACCCAGCGAAGCAGCATGGAACCACACGTACTTGGCATTAGGATCTACCTTTTCGCGCAGAATCTTAAATGCCTCACGTTCACCACGCCACATTTTACGTACCTTCTCATTGAAGCAGCTATAAATAGCCACTCCAAGAAGATACATATATATTACGAGATTATACATCAGCCCAATACTTCGATAGCACGCTTCATTCTGGCAATCGTCTCCTCCTTACCCAGGAAGGCAGAGATATCAAACATGCCAGGACCCTTACCCTCGCCAACAAGAGTGAGGCGCCATGCATTCATCACATTACCCAGTTTATACTCTTTCTGCTCAACCCAGGCGTGGACAATCTGCTCCTGATTCTCGAGCGAGAAGTCGTCAATACCCTCGAGCACACCGATGAGTTCGGTCATCACCTGAGCACTATCTTCCTTCCAACGCTTCTTGACCGTCTTCTCATCGTAGGCAGTAGGAGCCACAAAGAAGAACGAGCAGAGTGGCCACAACTCGTGAACAAACGACACACGATCCTTCATCATCGCAGTCACTTTCAGAATGCGCTCAGACGTTTCATTAGGACAATGTTCCTTCACGATAGGCTCGAAGAGAGCAGCAATCTCCTCGTTGCTCTTCTTGAGGATATACTCGTGGTTGAACCAAACAGCCTTTTCGAAGGCAAACTTGGCACCAGCCTTTGAGCACTTAGAGATATCGAACAGAGGTACCAACTCGTCGAGCGAGAAGATTTCCTGCTCAGTACCAGGGTTCCAACCCAGCAAAGCCAGGAAGTTGATGACAGCCTCGGGGAAATAGCCATCCTCACGATAGCCACGAGATGTTTCACCACTCTTAGGATCCTTCCACAACAATGGGAATACAGGGAATCCCAGACGGTCGCCATCACGCTTAGAAAGCTTACCCTTACCATCGGGCTTAAGCAGCAATGGCAGGTGAGCAAACTGAGGCATGGTATCCTCCCAACCAAAAGCACGATACAACATCACATGCAGAGGTGCAGAAGGCAACCACTCCTCGCCACGGATAACATGCGAGATTTCCATCAAATGGTCGTCAACGATGTTAGCCAGGTGATAAGTAGGCAACTCGTCGGCACTCTTATAAAGCACCTTGTCATCACAGATATCACTCTTTACACGCACCTCGCCACGAATCAGGTCGTTAACAAGAATCTCCTGACCAGCCTCAACCTTGAAGCGAACCACATACTGCTTACCCTCGGCAATCAGTTTGTCAACCTCTTCCTTAGGCATAGTCAGCGAGTTACGCATCTGACCACGGGTATGACAATCGTACTGGAAGTTCTGAATCTCGGCTCGCTTTGCCTCCAACTCCTCAGGCGTATCGAAAGCAATGTAAGCCTTATCGGCATCCAGCAACTGCTGAACGTATTTCTTGTAAATATCACGACGTTCGCTCTGGCGATACGGACCTTTGTCGCCACCAAAGCTAACACCTTCGTCGAATTTGATACCAAGCCACTTGAACGACTCGATAATATACTCCTCGGCACCAGGCACAAAACGGTTACTATCGGTATCCTCGATACGGAACACCAAATCGCCACCATGCTGCTTGGCAAACAGGTAGTTATACAATGCTGTACGCACACCACCAATGTGCAAAGCACCCGTTGGACTGGGTGCAAAACGAACTCTAACTCTTCTTTCTAACATAATCAATTAAAATTTGTGTGCAAAGTTACAAAAAAATTGAGAGTTTTTTCGTATTTTTGCACCATAATTGCATAAAATAGGAAGAAATGAGTAGTTTTAACATCAAAAACGACCTAACTTGGCGTGATTTCCTCATTCGTTTAGGTCTGATTATCATAACTGTTGCCATCATCGTATGGATGATGCCACGCAGCAGTCAGCATAATTTCAAGATTGAAAAAGGTCGACCTTGGATATATAACGACCTGAAAGCACCATTCGACTTCCCAATCTACAAGAGTGACGAAGCCGTAAAGGCCGAACGCGACAGTATATTGAAGCAATACGAGCCGTACTACATCATGAACAGCGAGATTGTGGGCAAGCAAGTGCGCCAGTTCTCGAAAGACTACTCTAACGGCATACCTGGTTTGCACAACGATTACATCAGCATTATCTCAAACCGCCTGCATCGCCTGTACGAGCAGGGTATCATGAGCAACTCTGAATATGCCAAGATTGGCAAGGACACCTCGAGATTTGTACGCATCGTGAATGGCAAAAACGCCACCAGCGTACAGATTAGTCATGTGTACTCAGTGGTGTCGGCCTACGAACAACTGTTTCAGGACCAGACATTAGCCAAGCATTGCGCCGTACTTCAGAAGTGCAACCTGAACGACTATATCACACCTAACCTTACCTACGACAAGGAACGCAGTCAAGCCAGTTTGAACGATTTGCAAAACAGCATTCCACTGGCCAGCGGATTGGTTCAGCAAGGCGAGAAAATTATCGACCGTGGTGACATTGTAGACGGTAAGACCTACAACAAGCTATTGTCGTACCAAAAAGAGATGGAACGTCAGAATGTTGATCAGGAAAAGTTCCGTTTGAACATCATGGGACAGCTGTTGTACACAGCCATCCTGATTACTTGTTTCACCGTTTTCCTCACGCTTTTCAGAAAAGACTACTTTGAGAAAGTACGCTCTACAACCATGCTATATGCCCTCATTGTGCTGTTCACGATGATTGCCTCGGCAATGGTCGACCATAGCGTACTACATGTTTACATTGTGCCGTTTGCGATGGTGCCCATCTTTATCCGTGTGTTTATGGACTCGCGCACAGCGTTTATGGCCCATGCTACCATGATTCTAACCTGTGCCTGTTTCCTGCAACACCCACTTGAATTTGTGGCTGTAGAGTTGGTAGCTGGTTTGGTAGCCATCTTCTCGCTGCGCGAACTGTCAAGTCGTTCGCAGTTATTCTGGACGGCCGTATCGGTTACACTTTCTGGCATACTAACCAACTTAGCACTCGACTGGATACGCATCAACGACATAGCAAAAATCAGCTATAGCGAGTACAACTACCTGATTATCAACGGCGTGTTGCTATTCTGTTCGTACCCATTACTCTATGTTATCGAGAAGGCCTTTGGCTTTACATCCAACATCACCCTGATTGAACTTTCGGATATGAACAAGGCCGTACTTCGCAAGATGAGCGAAGTAGCTCCAGGTACCTTCCAGCATTCCATCCAGGTGGGCAACCTGGCAGCCGAGATTGCCAACAAGATTGGCGCCAAGAGTCAGCTGGTACGTACAGGTGCACTGTATCATGATATCGGTAAGATTGTTAACCCTATCTACTTTACCGAGAACCAGTCGGGTGTGAATCCGCACGAGAAGATGAGTCCGATAGACAGTGCCCAGATGATTATCAGTCATGTTACCGAGGGCACCAAGTTGGCCGATAAGTACAACCTACCCGATGTTATCAAGGAATTTATTACCACCCACCATGGACAAGGTAAGACCAAGTACTTCTACGTACAATATAAGAATGCTCACCCTAACGACGAGGTAGACGACCTGCTGTTCACCTATCCCGGACCTAATCCGTTTACCAAGGAGCAGGCCATCCTGATGATGGCTGATACCGTAGAGGCAGCCTCACGCTCTCTACCCGACTACACCGAAAAGTCGATACGCGAATTGGTAAACAAGCTGATTGATGCGCAGGTAGCCGAGGGTTACTTTAAAGAGTGTCCTATCACCTTCCGCGACATCGCCTATGCCAAAACGGTGCTGATAGAGAAGCTAAAAACCATCTATCATACCCGCGTGAGCTATCCCGAGCTGAAAAAGTAAATCCATTTATGCACAAAAGCACCCAAAAGTGTGCAAAAATCTGCACACTTTTGCACATTTGTGCAGGTTTGTGTGCATTTTTCGTTAAACAACGTTAACTTTGTGTGCGTAAACATAAGATTTTAAAACATTCGCTATACCTTTGCAGCCGATTTTGAAAAAAAGTGTTTAAATTATGAAAAAGATGAATGTCGTGCTGACCAGCCTGATGCTGACAGCAGCTACAACAACAGCCACAGCAGGTGGTATCTTAACCAACACCAATCAGAGTATCGACTTTTTGCGCAACCCTGCGCGAGATGCTGCCATCGGTCTTGATGGAGTATACAGTAACCCCGCTGGTGTTGCTTTCATGCCCGAAGGATTTTACTTAGGCATTAACTGGCAGTATGCTCACCAGACCCGTACCATCGAGTGCAACAATCCACTGTTTGCCCTGGGTAAGAAGAACAACGGTCAGAGCACTAAGACTTTCGAAGGTGTGGCCGACGCCCCCTTCCTGCCCTCAATCCAGGCAGCCTACAACAAGGGCGACTGGAGTGTGCAGTTCAACTTCTCGGTTCCTGGGGGCGGCGGTGCCTGTGAGTTCCAGGACGGTCTGGGTTCGTTCGAGAGTGTAGTTGGTAGCATTGCCAACCAGCTGAAGCCTCTGGGCGCTACAGGTTACGATATGGATGGTTACATGCAAGGTCGCCAGTACTACTTTGGTTTCCAGCTTGGTGCCGCTTACAAGATTACAAAGGATCTGTCGGTTTATGGTGGTCTGCGTGTGCTTTACGGTACAGCCACATACAAGGCAAAAATCAGTAACATCATGGTTAACACCGCTAATGGATATTTGGACTTCGGTAGCTTCCTTCAGGGGGCAACAACCACCGTTGATGCTGGTATCAGCAAGGTTAACGCAGGTATTGCCCAGTATCAGGCAGCAGGTTTAGATGTACCTGCCGAACTCACAACCCAGTTGGCACAGTTAGAGGGAACCAAGCAGAGTCTGAATTCGCTGCAGAAATACTCACAGGGTGTAAACCTGCTGTGTAACCAGTCGAGCGTAGGTGTGGCTCCTGTTATTGGTATCGACTGGCGCGTTGGTAAGTTCAACTTCGCCGCTAAATACGAGGCTAAGACCGAGATTCACATGAAGAACGAATCGACCGTTAACGAGGCCAGCGAGATTCCCGCTGTAAATAAGTTCCGCGATTCTGAGAAGGTTGACGAGGACTCACCTGCACAGTTGGCATTGGGTGCTATGTGGAACATCAGCAACGACTTCCGCTTGAACTTAGGCTATCATCACTTCTATGATAAGGACGTGAAGTGGTATAACAACACTCAGGATCTGCTGGGTGGCGGTACCAACGAGTATCTGGCTGGTGTAGAGTGGGATTTGACCGACAAACTCACCATCAGCGGTGGTGGTCAGGTAACACGTTATCAGCTCACCGATGAGTATATGAACGATATGTCGTTCGTAGTAAACAGCTACAGCTTAGGTTTCGGCTTTAACTACAAGGCCAGCGACCATGTAACACTGAAGGCTGCTTACTTCCAGACCAACTACGGTCACTACAATCGCGTAACTTCAACCGAGCCACTGGTTAGCGACTCATTTACACGTACCAACCGCGTACTTGGTGTTGGTTGCGAGCTGAATTTCTAAGAATGATTACAGCGGATCTACATCGAAGTAGATCTGAAGCGACGAATAGCGCTTGTCTTGTAGCATCTGCTGCTGGGCAAGCGCTAAATATTTGCGCACGTCGGTCATACCGATACCAGGTTCTAACTTAAGCACTAACTTACGGATAGAGAGCGACTTAACCTTTGCAATGGCAGGTTTATCGGGACCCAACACACGAGCCGAGAACCACTGGCGCAGCCTACTACCCATCTCGATGCCAGCCGACTCGACTACTGCATCCGAGCGGTGTTTCAGGTAAACATAGATTAAGCGATAATAAGGTGGATAATGGAAATGCTGGCGCTCGGCTATCAGCGAGCGGTACAAGCCCGTATAATCGTTCTGCACCACCTGTTGGATAACAGGCAACGTAGGCGATTTGGTTTGTAGGATTACCAAGCCCTGCTTACCCTTACGACCAGCACGACCGGCCACCTGAGCCATCATCATATAAGCCTGCTCGTAAGCACGGAAATCAGGATAGTTCAGCATATTATCAGCATTCAGGATGCCCACCACCGACACCTTGTCGAAATCCAATCCTTTGGATATCATCTGGGTTCCAATCAACAGATTGGTGCGCCCTGCCGAGAAATCACTGATGATACGCTCGTAGGCATTACGGGTACGAGTGGTATCCAAATCCATACGGGCAATACGGGCCTCAGGAAAGATATCGCGAAGCTGGTCTTCAATCTTCTCAGTACCATATCCCTTGGTTATCAAATCGTGCCCACCGCAGGCCGGACACTCTGTGGGCACCTGATAGGTGTAGCCGCAATAATGACAGGTAAGCTGATTCATGTTGCGATGTAACGTTAGCGACACATCGCAATGCTGACAATGAGGCACCCAACCACACTGCTTGCACTCAATCATAGGCGCATAGCCACGACGGTTCTGGAAGTAGATTACCTGTTCGCCTCGCTCCAAAGCCTCACGGGTCTTAGCCAACAACAAAGGCGAGAACGGCCCGTTCATCATCTTACGGTGTTGCAAGTCCTTGATATCAACCACCTGAATATCAGGCAACTGAATACCTTTATAACGTTGAAAAAGCTCTACCAAACCATATTTACCTGTTTTTGCATTATGATATGTTTCGAGTGATGGTGTGGCTGTACCCAATAATGTCTTGGCACCATACATCTGTGCCAACATGATAGCAGCCGAACGGGCATGATAACGTGGTGCTGGGTCCTGTTGTTTATACGAGGTTACATGCTCCTCGTCAACAATAACAAGTCCTAAGTTCTGGAAAGGTAACAGCACGGCACTACGCGCACCCAGAATCACGTCATAGGGATGCTTTGAGAGCTGTTTCTGCCAAATTTCCACACGCTCAGCATCCGAATATTTACTGTGATAAATACCTAAGCGATTACCAAACACCCGCTGTAGGCGTTGCATCATCTGCACTGTAAGGGCAATCTCGGGCAACAGATAAAGCACCTGCTGATGCTTATCCAATGCCTGTTGTATCAGATGGATATAAATCTCGGTTTTTCCACTCGAGGTTACGCCATGCAGCAACGTCACGTTCTTCTGCAGGAACGAGAACTGTATCTGGTTAAACGCCTCCTGCTGCACATCGCTCAGCGGTTTGATATGTTCAGGATGTGGGTCACCACCAAAGTTCAATCGTCCCACCTCTTTATCATATGTCTCCAACACGCCACGCTGCACCAAGGCGTTTACCGATTGCAAGGTGTGACCTTGGTTAATCAACTCGTCACGGGTTATCTCGAATTGCTCCTCATTTTGATCAAACTGATCCCATCCCGAGAGTTCAAGATAATCCAAGAAAGCCTTGAGCTGCTTAGGAGCTCGCTGCAGCATATCGATTGCCACATGCAGGGCCTGCTCGCTGCGGAACTTTGACGACAGTTGGATATAAAGTTCGGTACGTGGACGATAGCCATCCTCGGCTTTCAGTCCCGATGGGAGTGCGGCCTTATACACCTCGCCAATAGGCGACATATAGTAATCGGCTATCCACTGCCACAACTTCAGTTGGTTATCAGTAATGATAGGTGTGGCATCCATCACCTGACTGATAGGCTTTACCTGATAGTCAGTAGGTTTCTGGTTATGCAATCGGGCCACAATACCCAAGTAGGTTTTGATACGCCCGAAGGTTACCAGTACGCGCATACCAATACCTACGCTCATGCCATCGGGCACGGCGTAGGTAAAAAGTCCTGTTAACGGAACAGGTAATATGATATCCGCGTAACTCACCCCTTAGAAGAAGTAAGCAACCGAAAGCTGCCAAGCATTAGCCTTGGTCTTGCCAGTAATGGTTTTCCAAGCAGTATCAGCCGTAGATGTGATAGGGTTAAACTCACCCGTTGTACCAATTGCTACATTATAGTTGGCAGAGACCTGAAGATGATTCAACAGCATCAAGCCAAGACCTACATTTGCACTCAAGTTTGAACTTTTTAAAGTCCAATCGTTTACAGCCTGGTTTCCAACCTCGATAGGATTGCTTTTATCACCAATATTAAAGCCAAACTGAGGACCAGCAAAGATAAAGAAGCTGGCGGTGTTACCCAGACCGAAACCATAACGCAGGTTGATGGGAATCTGGATCGACTGCTGCTTCAGAGTCTCAGAAGTATTACCTGCTGTTGCTTTTGATGAACGCTGATCGTATAAGGCCGAAGCATCAATACCCAAACCTACGATAGGAAGTGTAAAATTAACAGTAGGACCAATAAAGAAGCCCGTCTGATTCGACTTATCAGCTACAGAAGCATCAATCTTCATTGTTGTCAGGTTAAGGCCACCCTTAACACCAAACTTCACCTGTGCCTGAGCAGCAACAGTCATTGTTGCCAGCAGCACTACTAAAGTAAAAAATTTCTTCATAACTTATACCAATTATTAATGTTATTGAATCATTCCACGGCGCAAAGTTACGAAAAAAGTTGGAATCGAAAAGGGAATAACCGTTTTTTTTCGATTATTCCCTTGTATTTTGACTTGTTAGTGGCGCTGGCGACGTACCGACACACGGGCACCACTGTTGCTACTACCACTCAATTTCTCGGCCTTGGTGCTCTTCTGCTTAGCTACCTTTACACCTTTGGTTGCAGCGGGTTTATTCTTGGCAGCTTTCACCTTCTTATCGGCCTTAGTATCCTTTAGGGCAGCAATACTATCCAGCGAATCGCGTTTGGCGGGATCGCCAAAAATCGTTTTCTTAAAACCTTCCAACTCTGCTTCGATACGCTTCTGCTCGGCAGTCATCTTAGCTTCATCGCCACCACACAACTGCAGCAGTGTCTTACCCTGTGCATTGTTGGTCTTGTAGATTTTGCCACGATACATGTTGAGCGTAAAGTAGTCGTCCATCGATACGGTAGCAGCATTGTTTATACTGCTAGCCATCACCGTCTGACGGTTCAAATAAGGCTCCAAGTCGCTGTATTTCACCCAGAACAGAGGGTATTGCGTTGCCTCGCCACCAAACTCGTCCATCATAATGGGGCACAAGGCCTGCACCTTGATGTGGAACGACGAGTTTGCCTGATCGTAATAGGCACTCTCCTTCAGATAGTACTTCTTCACCATCGCAGAGGGGATATCGCTGTTGTCCACACGGATTTTACCATCCTTCTCCTCGTAATAAATATGGTAGTTATCCAACAGAGCCTTGAAATCGGCTTTGGCAGCATCGGTAAACACATCGTTACCATCGGTAGGATACTCGTACACGGGGATATAGCCGTTCAGCGCCAGCTTAAAGATATAGGTAAACAGGTTCAGCTGTTTGCCTTGAGGCTCCACAGGGTAATAGAGTCCGCTGTTGGCATCATCCTCTAACGATATCTCACGATAGATATCGCGACGCCATACCACCTCTTCGGGCATTTCTACGGCAGTAGGGAATGATATCTGAGCGCGCATCGACATAGCCGAAGATGCTGCATTCTGCTTGGCTTGCTGCTGAGCCTGCTGCTCGGCACGGCGCTGTGGTGGCTGAGCCACTGCTGCACCCACCACCAGCACGAGGGTTGATATGAACAATATTCTCTTCATACTATCTTATACCTTATTTATTTTACAATCACTTCCATGGGGTTAGTTAGGGTGCGGGTTAATCCATCAGGACCAGTTACCGTTACCCTCGAAATATAGAATCTACGATTACGGGCCAGTTTGCGGAAGGTATCCTTCTGACGGGCCGAGAACTGTGCACCATCCGATGCCATCGGCACGGCATTACCCATATTGTCGAAGAACACCGTTTCGAAACTCTGCACTCGGAAGGCGATATCCAATATGCCATCGTCGATAGCAGCACCCAGATGCTCTACAGCCACCAGCTGTCCCTTACTCAAGGCTCCACCCTTGTATCGGGCAGGATTGCCATGCTCATCCTTCATCGATATATAAGGTGTAGGATCGGGCAATTTCCTGACGCGGAAGGTGTACTGTCCCATCTGCTGGGCATGACCGGTATTGGTGCTGGTAACGGTAATCACTGCATTCTGACCTATCTTAGCTGGACGTGCGATATATTTGCCTGGACCTACGCTCTGCAACGTACCATTAGTCATCGAGGCCTGAATCTTATTCAGCGGTACGCCAGGCACACTAATGCTGATAGGGTTGGCATAACCTGCATAGAGCATATTCATCAGGTCGGCCGATACGGTTGCACTGGGCTCAACTACGGTGTAGTCCTGCGAGAACTCTCTTCGGATACGGTCGCCATTGCCATTCACCATCTCCATATACCCCTTCAGCGTAAAGTCGCCAGTCTTGCCACAAACAGTCTCGTACAGTCCGTTCTGCAGGTTCACCTTCTGTCCGCCGATAAAGATATCGGGTACCTGGGTGGTATCAACAGCAGCCATCACAATACGAGCCGAGAAGCGGTCGCCACGAACAATCGTCTTTGAACTGGGGATGACAAAGGCATCCAACAGGTTTACACGCACATCCTTTACATCGATGTTCTGTACCAAAGTGTGTAGCACCTCGCCCTCGGCATAACGCACATCACTCTGCAGTTTCGACAGCAGCGTAACAGCAGCCGCTGCTGGCATCGACTCGAACATATACTCCGCCCAGTTCTTACCCATGGCCCGCTTGGGCACCTGGGTGGTAAGATTACTGGCTATAATCTGTCGCTGTTTCTCATCGGTAACCATCGCAAGCATGCGCTCACGGAAACTATTGATAGCCTTGTATAGTTTCTGTCCTTGCCCGTTGGTAGGCGAGAGCATCACATAGTTAGCAGGCTCCTGATCTTCCTTATTGCGAATATTGGTTACGTCGCCATCCTTACCATCAGCCTCTACCACGATAGCCTGCTTCAGACTGGCGGCAAAGTTATACAGCGAGTCGCTCATCTGGCGAACCTGCTGGGCTTTGTCGTACCACTCGCGGGTTTTCTGAGGGTTAGCCTTCAGCTGCTGCTCAAAGGTTTTGTAGATAGCCAGGTTCTCCTTGGCAGAGTTACCTGTAGTGCGGTTCAGACTTTCCTCCACAATCGAAAAACCGTTGAGCACCTCGTTCGAGACGTTCAGCGCCAACATCGCCATCAGGACAACGTACATCAGGTTAATCATCCTCTGGCGTGGAGAAACGGGTCTTTTCTTGATTGCCATAGTCGTTATGCGTTCATCTTAGCCGTCATTGCCTCAATCATACGGCTATAAATCTTATTCAGTTCTGCTATCTGGGCAGCCATCTTCTTGGTCTGTTCATTGATATCGTCGATAGTACCGATCTGGGCGCTGGCACTCTTCAACTGCATCTCATAAACCTTACAGATGCCAGTAAGTGTGCGGTTCAGGTTCTCCATCTCCTCCGAGTCGTGAGCCAGTTTCTCGTTCTGGGCCGATACCTTTGAGAGGGTTTCTGTCAGATGCTTCAGCTCCTCTACGTAAGTAGATGTTGCAGCATCCAGTTCGGGAAGGGCAGATACAGATGCTGTCTGGGCAGCGACTACCGGCTGAACAGTCACAGGCTGAGTACTTGGCACCGATGGAGTATGGGCTGCATGTTTTACCGGTTCGCCATTCACATTCACATGGGTGTCCAGTTCCATGCCATCGGTTGTCTTGTCAAACGGACGATCGAAGGCAGAGATAAAGAACACGAACACCTCGGTACCCATACCCAGAAACAGGAAGAAATCGGCACCATCCATATGGGTAAGTTTAAAGAGGGTACCTAGGATAACGATTGATGCTCCCCAAGAGTAGGCATAGTTTAGGAACGTCTGTCCTGGTACACTATCCATCCACTTTTGCAAGCGGTAAATAACGTTGTATTTGCTATAAATAGTCATAACTCTTACCTTTTTACTTTCTTACTTTCTTACTTTTTTACCTTTCGACACTTTGGCGCGCTCACTGGTTGAGTTGGCCAGACTGCGCACACAGCGGAATCCGATGTACGAACGGGGCTGATTCTGATACTCAGCTGTACGCCAAGCCGAACGGATGTACGACTCGGGATCCTTCCATGAACCACCACGCACACTCTTACGCTTCAAGCGATAGGGATCCTCCTGAGCTGCATTGTACTTCAGCGTGGGGTTAATATCATTCATTGCCTCTACACCAGCTTCGGTATAAACGGTACTGGTCCACTCGGCCACATTGCCTGCCATATCGTAAAGCCCATTCGAGTTGGCCGAATAGATACCCACCCTACTGGTAATAAGATTGCCATCCTTGGTATAGTTGCCGTTATCGGGCTTAAAGTTAGCGTAATAACAGCCCTTGCCGCTAGCCACATCCTCGTTGTCCCATGGAAACTCGTTCTGATCCTTACCACGAGCGGCATATTCCCACTCGGCCTCGGTTGGCAGACGGTAACGCTGCACATAACGGGCAGCAGGACCCAGTCCCTTCAACAGATACTCGGTACGCCAGGCACAGTAAGCATTGGCCTGCTCCCAAGTAACACCCACCACGGGGTAATCGTTGTAAGCGGGATTCGAGAAATAGTAACGCAGATACATCTCATTATCAGCATTGGGAAAATCGTTTACCCAGCACGTGGTGTCGGGGAATACGTTTACAATATAGGTATTCAGGAAATCCCACGGACCCGAAAGCGGACGATTGATACTCTCACGCACAATACGACCCTCGTCATCCACATAGGCCGTATCCTTCGATATCCACACTAGCTCATCAGGATCAACGGTCAGGTCGGTATTCAGGTTGCGCTCCTGTGGGTTCAGTCGATTACGGCGCAAGGCTGCAGCGGTGTAGTCGTACACTTCGTAGCGGTAGTTAAGCTGACGGTAATCCAACATTTTATCGCCCGTAACAGGATTGGTTACGTACATCGCATCAATAATCTCCTGTTCATCCTCGCTTGGACGGCGCGGCAACGGTTTCTTCCAGTTCAACACGATTGAAATCTCATTACCCTCGCGGTCGGTCTTAACCGTCTTGTAGGTCTCATCAATCTCTGAGAGACGCTCGCGCAGGATAGAATCGCGTACATAGTTCACAAACTGGCGATACTTTGAGTTAGTAACCTCGGTCTCGTCCATCCAGAATCCATCTACCGATATATCGCGTACGGGGGTTTTCTTTCCCCACAGCGAGTCCTGGTTCTCAATACCCATTTTTACATGGCCTCGTTTAACAAGCACCATGCCGTATGGCGTTGGCTCAGTAAAAGCCCTGCCACCAGTACCTGTTACCTCACCGCCATTGGCTGTCATCATCTTACTGCCAAAACAGCTGGTAAGCATCAGTGCCGCTACGGTGCAAAGTCCTATAAGTTTCTTCATATATATCTTATTTACTATAGTAATCTTACGCTCTTATGCAGATTCCTGCCTTTTTTATATAGATTAAGCTCTGTCTGGTAGCCCACAAACAGTTCGTGACTGCCGTTGCCCACATTGATGGCGCTGGTGTAGCATTCGTAGCTGTACCCCAGGTGTATGCCACGCCATCTTCCACCTATCAGCACTGTTACCGAGTTGGTGGGACTGTACGAGAGGCCTGCGTACATCACTTTCTTATCGTGTTCGTACCTTAAACGGCCTGTTATATCGGCTCGCCAAGCCACTCCATCAGTGCGTCCTAAAACAGAGGTCTGTATTTTAAAAAACGGATGTTTTAGCTGAATATTGTATCCAGCAGTAAAATAATATGTAGCATCAATGCTTAATTCGCTGGTTTCGCCCAATGTTACCACAGGATTATTTAGATGAAGCACCGATGCTCCTGCGTACCAGTTACGGGCCTGATAATAGACACCTGCCGATACATCGAGCCCAGAGCCGTTTATCGACGAACTTGATAGCACAGGATCAGAACTGTCATCTGGAAGTTCGGCCTTGCTGCCATCAAACGTCTCGCCCAGCATACCCAACTGTACGCCTAAACTTAGTTTACCTTTCAGCACGCGTCGCTGGTAAGCATACTGTACAGCCAGACGTTTATGCGAAAACAGACCGATGTCATCGTTAAGCAATTGCACGCCTACACCATGATAGGTGCCCAAGCCATATAGTTGCATATCTGCTGCTGCATACATAGTTTTAGGATTATGTTCGTACCCTGCCAACTGCAGAGCATAGGCGCCTGTCACATTCAGTTTAGCTTCCTTACCCACAGCCGCAGGATTAAACGAAGGCTCCATTGCCCAATAATGAGCAAAGGAGACGTCGTATTGTGCCCGCACCATTGCAGCCACCCATACACAAACGATTATAACTATGAAACGTTTCACATATTATATAACGTAATTCTTCAAAATTTATTGTGTACGGCGTCTTTCTGTTAAATATTTATAATTCCTTGCAAAAACTTGGTACTTTGTATTACAAGGTACTGTATTTTTACTTATCTTTGCCGCAGAAATCTTTTAAAACGGTAAAGATATGAATATTGAAAATGCAAAGTCGCAAATGCGTAAAGGCATGCTTGAGTACTGCGTACTGCTACTCTTAGAGCATCGCCCATCGTATGCCAGCGACATTATCCAACAACTAAAAAATGCCGAGCTGCTGGTGGTTGAGGGGACTCTCTACCCACTGCTGACCCGACTAAAGAACGATGGTTTGTTGCAGTACGAGTGGCAGGAGTCAACCCAAGGGCCGCCTCGTAAGTACTATGCCCTAAGCAAAGAGGGACAAAAATTCCTTGAGGGGCTGGATGCAGCCTGGCAAGAACTCTCTAACACAATTTATTATCTTAAAAATGTAACACCCAAATTATTAGAATCAAAATGAAAAAGAATATTACCATCAACCTATGCGGACGGCTGTTTCAGATAGACGAGGATGCCTACGAACTATTGCAGCAGTACATTAACTCGCTTCGTTCAGCGTTTGGCAAACAAGAAGGCGGCGACGAGATTGTAGATGATATCGAGGCCCGTATTGCCGAATTGTTCGATGAATTACGCCAACAAGGCATCGAGGCCATCACCATCGAGCATGTAAAAGAGATTATCACCCGTATTGGCAAACCCGAAGAACTTACTGGCGAAGAAGAATCGAAAGAAGAAAATAAGGGCAACAACTGGGAGGAGCAGGCTCGTTCGGCTGGTCAGAAGATATATGAGAACGTGCGCGAGCGTACAGCTGGCAAGAAACTGTACCGCAATCCCAAGGACAAGATGCTGGCAGGTGTGTTGTCTGGTATTGCCGTATATACTAATACCGATCCTGTTATCTGGCGACTACTAACGGTTCTGTTTACTTTGTGTTATGGTGTGGGCCTTTTTATCTATATCGTTCTGGCCCTTGTGATACCTGAGGCAAAAACGCCTGAGCAGCAGTTGCAGATGGAAGGTAAGGATGTTACACCACAGAATCTCGCAGATGTGGTTGTTGAGAACGAAAAGCAACCCGTTCAGCGCCGCAGTTTAATTAGTTTGCTATTCTCATTCCTGATAAAGATCGTGATAGGCTTTGCAGTTATCATCTCTATGATTATCTGTTTCGCCCTATTCATTGGCTTCTTATTTACACTGATTGCCACCGTTTGCGGATTGGTATTGCCGCTAAATAGTACTATACCGTTCAGTCTCAGCTCTATGGGATTGGCTGGGGCCTGGATACACAATCCCAAGATTCTTGGCATCTTTGTGGTAGCATTCTTTATGGTGCTGCTTATCCCTATCTATGCCATTACACATATGGTACTATCGCTTACACACAAGATTCGTCCAATGGGTGTTGCTCAGCGCATCATTTGGATTTTCCTTTGGGTGGTTGCCGTTTGCACTGCAGTACCAATGGGATTTACCATTGCCGAGTATCATAATGAGTATCTATACGAGTATGCTGAAAGCGATGATACCACCTATCAGGGGGTGAAAATGAATAAAAGTGATGCCGATTTCCTGCGCCGTGGCAACTGGCAGGTGATAAAGGCAGAGAAGTGCGATCATTATTCGTATTTTGGCATGGATTGTTTGGGCTCTGACAATGTGCGTTTTCTGGATGTGTATAACGACAATTGTGAGGAGGTTTTCCAAGCCGAACAAAAGGAAAAGGTCGAACCTGGTGTCTACCAGCTCACATGCTATGCACGAGCCGAGGGGCCTGGCACCTTTGTATATGCCTTGGGTGATGAGAAATTGTTGCAGCCCATCCCCGTTAACGATAATGAATTCGAAATGGGATGGAAGCCTATTACAATCGATAATATTGTAGTAGCAAGCGACTCGATATCCTACGGAGTATCATCCGATAAAACGTTCACAGGCGAGCCCTGCCACGCCAAATGGTTCTCGGCTATGGACTTTGCACTTACTCGCACAGGCGAATTGCCCAAAAAGAAATAATCCAAAAATAACAGCGAGATAGGAAAGAATCCTTATCTCGCTGTTATTTTTTTCAGTGGGTTAGTACTAATCGCGTTATAGATTAATATTCGTCTTCGTTGAACAGGAAGTCTTCCTTTGTAGGATAGTCGGGCCAGATGTCCTCGATACTCTCGTAAACCTCGCCTTCATCCTCAATCTCCTGAAGGTTCTCCAATACTTCGAGTGGAGCTCCTGAACGGATGGCGTAATCTATAAGTTCATCCTTGGTTGCAGGCCAAGGTGCGTCTTCTAATTTCGAAGCTAATTCAAGTGTCCAATACATAATACAAGTTTGTTAGTTTAACTAATTCATTTTTTTCGCCCGCAAAAGTAATGAATTAATTTCTATCTACCAACATTTTGCCACACTATTTCACTCTGATTTGCGTTAAAATTTATTTTTTTTGCTAAAACGAACAGATAATCACTCAATCTGTTCACATATTGCAATATTTCAGGGCTGATTTTGGCAACTTCGGATAAGGCAACTATGCGACGTTCTGCACGACGGCAGACCGTACGACACACATGTGCTTGTGCAGCTACGCGAGTCCCCCCTGGCAACACAAAACCTTGTTTCTCGGGTAACAATTTCATAATTTCATCTATCTGTTGTTCAACCTGCTCAATTTCGCCATCGGGCAGATAAGCTGAAGGAGACAGTACAGTTTGATCCTGATCGGTAGCCAAGTTAGTACACACATTAAACAAACAGTTCTGAATACGGATAATCATCGCCTTATCATCGCCATCAGATAACAGCGAAGCCAACAGTCCTAAATGACTACTCAGCTCATCTACTGTGCCATAAGCCTCAAGACGTTCACTTGCCTTCGATACACGCTGACCGCCAACGAGCGATGTTTTACCCATATCGCCACCTCGGGTATAGACTTTAGTTATTTTCATAAATTGATGAGTTAGAAGTTAATAATATAGTTATGTTTAAACCTAGTTTTATCAAAGAATACGATTCCACAGTAATATAGGTCGAAAGTAATAACGGTACGTTCATCAGCCTCAATCGCATGCCAACGTTCCCAATCGCGGCAGATGCCTTCGACCACTATCACCGATTGATCATCACATTTAGACAATAGCTCCTCAAAGGTAGAATGATCCTCGATAGAGACTTTGGCCAATTCTACCTTATTTATTATAGGTGCAAAAACTGTTTTTCGACAACCTGCCTGCCAATATCGTTGGTAATCATCGGCAACCATCACGGAAGGCTGACGCCAGTTGGCTAAACGGAAATAAAGGCGTCCTAATTTATTAGTAAGCCAATCACCCCCCACAAACTGTTCGTAGGCATAATAAGGCCAATGCTCGTTAATCACATAGCGAACAAACGAGTAATCGGTTGGCGACTGGATACCAAAGCCACGGCACCGATGAATACGGCTCAGCCAAACAAAACAATATTTAAACAGATTCATCACTGCAAAGATACAATTATTTTTTGTAATGACGAATAATAATCCAAGTTTTATTAATACAAAAAAAAATAGGAACCACTCGAAAGTGATTCCTACTTCGTTTAAAAAAGACGGCGGCTTCCTACTCTCCCGCATTGCATTGCAGTACCATCGGCGCAGGTGGGCTTAACTTCTCTGTTCGGAATGGGAAGAGGTGG
>CADAOD010000038.1 GCA_902789415.1 uncultured Prevotellaceae bacterium | reverse complement strand
TGTGACCAGTAGCGATGCGGGTAACGTTGAGGACAACGAGAATACCCAGCCTGCTAATGGTGGTGGTAATACCGGAGGCGGCAACGAGTCGAATGGTGACTAAGAGAGGAGGTGAATTATGACTAAGAAGGAAACGATTAAGTTTATAGTGCAGATGATTGCAAGTATTGCAACAGCGATTGTAACTGCACTGGGCGCTTCCAGCTGCGTGGGCGCAATTTAAAAAGTAAAAAAGTAAAAAGGTTAAAGTTTACCCTCAGGTTTCAAAAAAAATGCGAAGCCTGAGGGTATTTTTTGCCAGATTATGCTGATAATTATTTAATTTGCATTATCTTTGTGGCCAAATAACGAAGATTATGAATGAACCAGAGATAAAAAAAGTATGAAAAAGGTATTAATTGCCGCAGCTGTGATGATGGCTGCAGGGGCGCAGGCCCAACAAATTAACTACACCATAAACGGTGTGAGTAAGGATAACGGAGCTAACGTGGTGGTGATTGACATGCAGGCACGCCAGATGAAGAACGGTACTGTTGAGAACGGTAAGTTCAGCATCAGCGGCACCGCCGAGAAGAATGCGCTGCTGATTGTGCGCAACACCAAGATTAGCTGGATGATGCCTATTATCAATGATGGCACACCTGTAACCGTGAACCTGAACGATACTACTGTAACGGGATCGGCCCAAAACGAGCGATTGGTGCGCTACGATGTGGCCATGAATGCGCCTTACGCTACACTGAATGCCAAAAAGGGCTTGGAGAAGATTTTTACCGACGAGGTGAACACCATGATTCCTGTGGCTTTTGTAGAGCAGTATCTGGAGGAGTTTGGTGTGGAGAGCCTGGAGAAGATTATGGCCAAAAAGCCTGTTTGGGCTAACCACCCATCGGTGAAGAGCGCCATCGAGGAGTACAAGCAGGAACAGGCCGACAGAGCTAAGAAGGCTGCCTATATCGGCAAGCAGTTTACCGACCTGGAGGAGGCCGATACCGACGGTAACATGCACAAGCTGAGCGAGTATGTGGGCAAAGGCAAATGGGTGCTGGTAGATTTCTGGGCTTCGTGGTGCGGACCCTGTCGTGCTGAGATGCCTAACGTGGTAAAGGCTTACGAGAAGTATCACGCTAAGGGATTTGATATCGTAGGACTCTCGTTCGACAACAAGAAGGAGCCTTGGGTAAAGGCTATTACCGACCTGAAGATGCCTTGGGTACACCTGTCGGACCTGAAGGGATGGAAGACTGTGGCTTCGGGCATCTACGGCGTGAACAGCATTCCTGATAACCTGCTGGTTGACCCACAGGGTAAGATTGTGGCTCGTGGCTTGCGCGCTCAGGGCTTGCACGAGAAACTGAAGGAGATTTTTGGCGAGTAAACAACTGCGAATGTTACATTTACAGAAAGAACAAGGCATATTAGCCTTCTCGACCGAGCGTGGCTTTGTGGATGCCGACGCACCGTACGACGGGTTTAACATTACCTGGTACACCGACGACGATGCGCAGCACGTGGCCGACTGTAGGCGCGACTTGTGCCAGATGCTGGAGATTGACGACCAGCATCTGGTACTGCCACGCCAGGTTCACGACACCAAGGTGGCTGAGGTAACGGCCGAGAACTTAGGCGACCGCTTTGAAGGTATCGACGCCCTCATTACTACCCTGCCCCGCACCTGCATCGGCGTATCGACAGCCGACTGTGTGCCTATACTTATATATGATGTGCACACGCGCGCGATAGCTGCAGCGCATGCCGGCTGGCGAGGCACAGTGGCTCGTATCGGCCGCAAAACCATCCAGGCTATGCAGCAGCGATATGGCTCGGAGCCCGAAAATCTGAAGGTGGCCATCGGTCCCAGCATCGGTCCTGATGCCTTTGAGGTGGGCGACGAGGTGTACGAGGCCTTTGAGCAAGCCGATTTTGATATGCAGCGTATAGCTTTTAAGCGCAATGGCAAGTGGCACATCGACCTATGGCAGGCAAACGCTCTTGATTTGCAGCTGATGGGCATACCCGAAAAAAACATAGAAATAGCTGGTGTTTGCACCTATCAATACTACGACCAGTTTTTCTCGGCTCGCCGCCTGGGCATAAAAAGTGGTAGAATTTATACGGGAATTATGATAAAATGAAAGTAAACAGCCAAAAAAATCTATCAGAAATTTGGTTGTTAGGCAAGATAAATTGCATAGGAATATGAAAGTATTGAAATTCGGCGGAACGTCCGTAGGTTCCGTAAAAAGCATTCTTAGCTTGAAAAAAATCGTTGAGACAGAGGCTCGGACGCAACCTGTCGTAGTAGTAGTTAGTGCGCTGGGCGGTATCACCGATAAGTTGATTGCCACATCGCAGATGGCCCTGAAGGGTGACGACAAGTGGCGCGAGGAGTTCGACGCTATGGTAACACGCCATCACCAGATGATTGACACCATCATTACCGATGACAAAAAGCGCGTAGATTTATTCAACAAAGTGGATCAGCTGTTCGACCAGTTGAAGAGCATTTATTATGGTGTATATCTGATTCACGACCTCTCGAAGAAAACCGAAAATGCGATTGTAAGTTACGGCGAACGTTTATCGTCGAACATTGTAGCCACACTGATTAAGGGTGGTAAGCGCATGAACAGTCGCGACTTTATCCGAACAGAACAAAAGAACGGCAAGCACCGTCTGGTGGCCGATTTGACCAACCAGCTGGTTCGCGAGGCGTTTAAAGATATGCCCGAGGTGGCTGTGGTGCCTGGCTTTATCAGCCGTGATAAGGATACCAGCGAGACCACAAACCTGGGACGTGGCGGTAGCGATTACACCGCCGCCATCATTGCTGCAGCACTGGATGCTGAGGTGCTGGAGATCTGGACCGACGTGGATGGCTTTATGACTGCCGACCCACGTGTGATTAAGACGGCCTACACCATTAACGAACTGAGCTACATCGAGGCGATGGAGCTGTGTAACTTTGGTGCCAAGGTTATCTATCCCCCAACCATCTACCCCGTTTGCGTAAAAAACATTCCCATTAAGGTAAAGAATACATTCAACCCCGAACACCCGGGCACGCTGATTAAGAACCATATTGAGAACGATCAGAAGCCTATTAAGGGTATCAGCAGCATTAAGGGTACCACGCTGATTACGGTTACCGGACTATCGATGGTGGGTGTGATTGGTGTGAACCGACGCATTTTCACCACGCTGGCCAACAAGGGTATCAGTGTGTTCATGGTATCGCAGGCATCATCAGAGAACTCTACCTCAATTGGTGTGCGCGACGAGGATGCGAACGATGCTGTTGAGGTGCTGAACGCCGAGTTTGCCAAGGAGATTGAAACGGGCGCCATGTTCCCCATGCACGCCGAGAGCGGACTGGCCACCATCGCTATCGTGGGCGAGAACATGAAGCACACACCAGGTATAGCAGGAAAATTGTTTGGCACATTGGGCCGCAGCGGTATCAGCGTGATTGCCTGTGCACAGGGTGCTTCGGAGACCAACATCTCGTTTGTAGTGGATGGCAAGTTCCTGCGCAAGGCGCTGAATGTGCTGCACGATTCGTTCTTCCTCTCAGAGTACAAAGTGCTTAACCTGTTTATCTGCGGTGTGGGTACCGTGGGTGGCAAACTGATAGAGCAGATTCGCAGTCAGTACGAAACGCTGATGCAGCGCAACGGACTGAAGTTGAACGTGGTGGGTATCGCCTCGTCGAAGGCTGGTATCTACGACCGCGACGGCATCGACCTGGAGAACTATCGCGAACTGCTGAAGGCACCCGAGGCACAGGGCAAGAACCTGCGCGACGAGGTGATTGGCATGAACATTTTTAATAGCGTGTTTGTGGATTGTACCGCCAGCAAGGATATTGCTGCGCTGTACCAATCGTTCTTAGAGCATAACATCAGCGTGATTGCAGCCAACAAACTGGCGGCTTCGAGCGATTACGCTAACTATATGAAACTGAAAAAGACGGCTCGCGACCGTGGCGTTTGGTTCCGTTACGAGACCAACGTGGGCGCCGGACTGCCTATCATCGGCACCATTAACGACCTGCGTAACTCGGGTGATAAAATCCTGAAAATCGAGGCTGTGCTGAGTGGTACGCTGAACTTTATCTTTAACGAGATAGCTGCCGATGTGCCTTTCAGCGAGACGGTACGACGCGCCAAGGAGCAGGGCTACAGCGAGCCCGATCCACGTATCGACCTGAGTGGTACGGATGTGGTTCGCAAGCTGGTAATCCTGACCCGCGAGGCTGGCTACAAGGTGGAACAGGCCGATGTAGAGAAGCACCTGTTTGTGCCCAACGAGTACTTTGAGGGTACAGTGGATGACTTCTGGAAGAAGTTGCCTGAGTTGGATGCCGACTTTGAGACCCGTCGACAGAAGTTGGAGGCCGAAGGCAAGCGTTGGCGCTTTGTGGCCACGATGGAGAACGGGCTGACGAATGTGGCGCTGCGCGAGGTTGACATCAACCATCCGTTCTACCGCCTGGAGGGCAGCAACAACATCGTACTGCTAACCACCGAGCGCTACAAGGAGTACCCGATGCTGATACAAGGATACGGCGCTGGCGCCAGCGTAACAGCAGCCGGAGTGTTCGCCAACATCATGAGCATCGCAAATATTTAATTTAGGCACGGATTACACGGATTAACACGGATTTATGATATGAAACACATTGTTATTTTGGGAGATGGAATGGCTGACCTGCCGGTTGAAAGATTGGGCGGGAAGACATTACTACAATATGCGGCTAAGCCGATGATGGATAGGCTGGCTAAGGAGGGACGCTGCGGGCGACTGATTACGGTGCCCGAGGGATTTCCTCCTGGTAGCGAGGTGGCTAACACGGCGATCTTAGGTTACGACCTGAATAAGGTGTACGAGGGTCGCGGACCACTGGAGGCAGCCTCGATTGGCTACGAGATGGCCGACGATGATTTGGCGCTTCGCTGCAATATCATCAACCTGCAGGATGGTAAGATTATTACGCATAACGGCGGTAATCTGGAAACAGAAGATGCCCGACTGCTGATTGACTACCTGAACGAAACGCTGGCTAAGCCTATCAACCAGAGAGAGGGCTGCGAGCGCGTAAAGTTTATTACGGGCATACAGTATCGCCATCTGCTGGTAATAAAAGGTGGCAACAAGCATATTACTTGCGCCCCACCCCATGATCATCCCAATGAAGAGTGGCGCCCACTGCTGGTTAAGGCTGATATACCCGAAGCACAGGAGACGGCGGAACTGCTGAACGAGCTGATTCTGAAATCACAAGAGCTGCTGCCAAAGCACCCTTATAACGTAGCTAAGGCCGCTAAGGGCGAGCGACAGGCTAACAGCATCTGGCCTTGGAGCGGTGGTTATCGTCCATCGATGGAAACGCTGATGCAGCAGTATCCAGAGATTAAATCAGGCACTGTGATTTCGGCTGTAGATTTGATTCGCGGCATCGGTCACTATGCTGGCTTGAAGATAGTAGAGGTGGAAGGTGCTACCGGACTGGCCGACACCAATTACGAGGGTAAGGCGCAGGCAGCTATCGAGGCATTAGAGCACGACGACTTTGTGTTTGTACACGTTGAAGCCAGCGACGAAGCCGGACATGATGGCGACCTGGAACTGAAGTTGAAAACCATCGAATATCTGGACCAGCGACTGATAAAGCCCATCTACGAGCACATCGTAAACATGAACGAGCCCGTATGTCTGGCTGTACTGCCCGACCATCTGACTCCCGTTGAGATGCGCATACACGTGGGCCAGCCCGTACCATTCCTCATCTGGCACAAAGGCATCGTTCCCGACGAGGTTCAGCAATACGATGAAGTAAGCTGCGTATCAGGCAGTTACGGCCTGCTGAAACTTAACGAATTTATGCAAACATTTATGAGCGTATGAAATACTATAGCACCAACGGCAAGGCTCCTATTGCCGACCTGCACAAAGCAGTTGTAAAGGGACTGGCTGAAGATCGCGGACTGTATATGCCCGAGCGTATCAACAAGCTGCCCCAGGAGTTTTTCGACAACATCGAGAAAATGAGTTTTCAGGAGATTGCCTACACCGTAGCCAGCGCTTTCTTTGGTGAAGATGTAGATCCTGATGCCCTGCATGATATCGTATACGACACCTTGGCATTCGACTGTCCTGTGGTGAACGTTAAGGATAATATCTATACCTTGGAGCTGTTCCACGGTCCTACCCTCGCCTTTAAGGATGTGGGTGCCCGTTTTATGGCGCGCTTGCTTCAGTACTTTATTAAAAAGGAGAATAACCACAAGCAGGTGAATGTACTGGTTGCTACCAGCGGCGATACCGGTTCGGCTGTGGCCAATGGATTCTTGGGCGTTGAGGGTATCCACGTATATGTGCTGTATCCCAAGGGCAAGGTAAGTCCTATCCAGGAGTGCCAATTTACCACCCTGGGTAAGAACATCACCGCCATCGAAGTGGATGGTGTGTTCGACGACTGTCAGGCGCTGGTTAAAAATGCCTTTATGGATGCTGAGCTGAATGCGCACATGAAGCTGACATCGGCCAACTCAATCAACGTGGCCCGTTTCCTGCCCCAGGCGTTCTACTACTTTAATGCCTACGCACGCATGAAGGAACAGGGTAAGGCTGATAACTTGGTGATGTGTGTGCCATCAGGTAACTTCGGAAATATCTGCGCTGCATTGTTCGGTCACGAGATGGGACTGCCCATTAAGCGTTTCATTGCCGCCAACAACGCCAATGATATCTTCTATAAGTATCTGCAGACGGGACAGTACGAGCCCAAGCCATCGAAGCAGACTTTGGCTAATGCGATGGACGTAGGCGATCCTTCGAACTTTGCCCGTATCTACGACCTGTATGGCAAGAGTCACGCTAAGATTAGCGCACTCATCAGCGGTGCTACCTATACCGACGAGCAGATTCGCGAAACCATGCGCGAGTGCTACAAGGCTTCGGGTTATATCCTTGATCCTCATGGTGCTTGCGGCTATCAGGCCCTGGCCGACGGACTGCAGCCTGGCGAGGTTGGCGTATTCTGCGAAACAGCTCACCCTGCTAAGTTTAAGGAGAAGGTGGATGAAATCTTAGGCATCGACGTAACTATCCCAGAGCGCTTGGCTGCCTTTATGCGTGGCGAAAAGCAAAGCGTAGCGATGAGCAAGGATTTTGCTGATTTCAAAGCCTACTTGATGAAACAGTAAAAAATATATTTTAATTTTGATTATAGTGAATCGAGGCGGTCGGAGTATAATTCTCTGGCCGCTTCGTTTATTTCATCATCGGTCATATCAACCAGCGGATGCATGTTGATTTCATCGAGATTGATACCAATACGATCCAGATTCTGGTTGGTAAACGTAAGCTGCGCTCCAAACAAACAGATGGTCCACGATATCTGCAACCACAGCATAAACAATGGCAGCGCGGCAAACGATCCGTAGATGGCGTTGTAGCCCGTCACCCAAATCTGCGAGTGGATGTAGAACAACTGCAACAGTTGCATGGCAATACCCGACAGGATGCCTGGCACAATGGCACTCTTGAGTTTTACATCGGTGTTGGGCATATACACGTAAAGACCCACAAACAGCAGCGAGAGCAACAGGTAAGGCGAAAAGTCGAGCAGGAAACGTACGGCACGACCCAGGATTACCACACCATCGGTATGCTTCGCAATGGTGGCCATGAAGATGGAAAGACCCATCGACACCACAATGATGATGGGGAAAACGAAGAACATCGCCATATAGTTGGTAAGCGATCGCATGATGGGGCGCGCATTACTAACCTGCCATATCTCGTTAAAAGTCTCCTCAACATTGTTTACCAGCATGAGCACCGTGTAAAGCATAAACAGCAAGCCTACTCCCAAAAAGATGCCACTCTGCGTGTGAATCAAGTAGCTGTTCACAAAGTCGGTTAAGATATCGGCCACCTGTGGCTGCGATGAGAGCGCATCGCGAAACCATATCTCAATATACTTATTATATCCAAAGCCGCGCGCAATAGCAAAAATAACCGCCAGGATGGGCACGATGGCCAATAAGGTAGAATAAGTAAGAGCCGACGCTTGCGTCATCACTCGTTTCGCAGTAAAGAAACGAATGGTGAGAACAAGTGTACGATATATCTTTTTGAGTGTCATAATTTTCAAAAAAAAGCACTGCCCCTATAAGCCGGGTTCTGTACCATGCAAACATGGCGTTTGTCATTTATCTAGTCCATGAGTCGCCCCATGGCTCAAGCGTTCTACCCTCCATCGTAACTTGCGTTGTTGAGCGGGCAACCCTCAGACGATGGTATACATGAACTTGCAGCCTCCAGTCGACACAGCCCAACGATCACCCGCTGGCTGGTGGTCTCTTACACCACCTTCTCACCCTTACCCCAACGAATTGAGGCGGTCATTCTCTTCTGCCGGCACCTACTGTCACCAATAGCTTCTACTTTCGGAAGTGGAGTACCCTATGCTGCCCGGACTTTCCTCTCGCGCGACCTTTCAGAAGCGCCAGCGACAAACCGTTGCAGTGCGTTTTCTGCGTGCAAAGTTAGCAATAAATTTCATAAATCACGAATAATATGCACAAAATTATACTGATAATTAAAAATAAACAACTAAAATCGTAATAAATACTTAAATTTGTCAGTATTTTAAGAAATTAAGTGTTAATCGCAAATGCTCGTTAAGCATTTATGCCTAATTGTTAAATTGGGACAAATCTTTGTGCCAAATTGTCGGTATTTAAAATATTGCACTTATTTTTGCACCATCAAAACGTGAAAGGAAACCTGAATGTAGAATTTAAAACATTAAAAAAATGAATGAGAATATGAAAAAGATCGTAAATGCAGCAACTCCCGCCGTATGCGCCGTTGCTTTGACTCTTTCAGTAGTAGCATTCGCTAAAACAAACGCAGCTACTGCTCCAGCTCCTATCGTTACATCGGCTCCAGCAGCACCAGCTGGTCAGCCTGTCGACCTTACCTATGCAGCCGAGAAAGCGCTGCCATCGGTAGTTTACATCAAGTCGGTACAGAATTCAAAGGTGCAGACTGTAGAATATAGTGATCCTTTCGAGGATTTCTTCTCAGACCCATTCGGAGGATTCTTCGGTCAGGGCAACGGCGGACGCCGCCAGCGCCAGGTACAGACACCTAAGCGCGCTGCTGCTGGTTCGGGTGTCATCATCTCGGCCGATGGCTATATCGTTACCAACAACCACGTGGTGGATGGTGCCGACGAACTGACTGTAACGCTCAATGAGAATTCAAAAGAATACTCTGCACGTGTGGTTGGTGCCGACAAATCTACCGACCTGGCACTTATCAAGATTGACGCAAAAAATCTGCCTGCCATCGTTATTGCCAACAGCGACAACGTTCGCGTGGGAGAATGGGTGCTGGCTGTGGGTAACCCGCTCGGATTGAACAATACTGTTACCGCAGGTATCGTGTCGGCTAAGGCACGCTCTATGGGGCAGGGTGTTTCGTCGATGATTCAGACCGATGCTGCCATCAATCAGGGTAACTCTGGTGGTGCACTCGTTAACACACGTGGCGAACTGATTGGTATCAACGCCATGCTTTACTCGCAGACAGGATCGAACATCGGATATGGTTTTGCCATTCCTACAGCCATCATGAACAAAGCGGTGGAAGACTTCAAGAACTACGGTTCTTACCAGCGTGCTATGATTGGTATTCAGGGCGGCAGTGTGAAGGACTATATCGATGCTATGAAGGATCAGGACAAGGATGTGAAGGATTATGGCACAATGGAAGGTGTTCGTATCGACAAGGTTGTGGAAGATGGTGCTGCCGAAGAAGCTAATCTCCAGGCCGAGGATGTGATCACAGAAATTGACGGCAAGAAAGTGAAGACCATGGGCGACCTGCAGGCCATCATCGCTCAAAAGCGTCCTGGTGACAAGGTGAGCGTAACTTATCTGCGTAACAAGTCAAAGAAGACTGCCACACTGACCCTGAAGAACGAGCAGGGTAACACCAAGGTGGTGAAGGATGCAGATATCGACGTGCTCGGCGGTCAGTTCCGTGCCATCACCGACTCTCAGAAAAAACAGCTCAATATCGGCTACGGACTGCAAGTGCTCAAGGTGAGTGGTGGTCGTCTCAAGTCGGCTGGTGTGCCTCAGGGCTTCATCATTCAGCGCGTTAACGAACAGAGCGTGAAGAGTATCAATGATTTGCAGGTTGTTGTGAAGGAAGCCTCGAAGTCTAAGGAGCCTGTTCTCTATATTCAGGGTATCTATCCAACAGGCAAAAAAGGCTATTTTGCAGTTCCTTTGGAGGACGAATAAGCCCAAATTCATAAAAAAGAGCCACGAATAGTAAAAATTCGTGGCTTTTTTTTGGTTGTTTCAGGAAAAAGTCTTACTTTTGCGCCCAACTAAAAAATATAGTATTACCACGATGAGACAACTAAAGATCACTAAATCTATAACCAACCGAGAGAGTGCCGCGTTGGAGAAGTATTTACAGGAAATAAGTAAAGAAGCAATGATCTCGGCTGAGGAGGAGGTTGAATTGGCACAGCGTATTAAAAAAGGAGACCCTAAAGCACTGGAACGACTGACGAAGGCAAACCTTCGTTTCGTGGTATCTGTAGCTAAACAATATCAGAATCAGGGACTGTCGCTACCCGATCTGATTAACGAAGGCAATCTTGGATTGCTGAAAGCGGCCGAACGTTTTGACGAGACACGCGGCTTCAAGTTCATCTCGTATGCCGTATGGTGGATACGTCAGAGCATTCTACAGGCCATCTCGGAGCAGAGCCGTATCGTACGTCTGCCCCTGAACCAGGTGGGATCGGTTAATAAAATCAATAGAGAGATAAACCGATTTGAACAGCTTTACGAGCGTCGCCCATCGGTAGATGAGATTGCCGAGAAAGTGGATTTGCCACAAGAAAAGATTGACGAGGCGATGGCCATTAACGGGCACCAGATTAGTGTGGATGCTCCGTTTATTGAGGGCGAAGACAACAGCTTGCTCGACGTGATGGCCAACAGCGATGCCCCTCTGGCCGACAACCAGTTGGTTGAGGAGTCGCTGAAATCGGAGATACAAAACGCCCTGAGTGCCTTGAACGAGCGCGAGCGTAACGTGCTGGAGGCATCGTATGGTATCAACCAGCCCGAGCTTACACTCGAGGAGATAGGCACCAAGTTTGGATTAACCCGTGAACGCGTACGTCAGATCAAAGAAAAGGCTATCCGCAAGCTAAGAAACAGCAAAGCGAATAAATTTTTAAAGACATACTTAGGATAATGAGATTTTTTAAACAGCTTACACTTGCCATCGTACTGATGGCTGCCGGCGCAACAAACGTGCAGGCACAATATGTAAAAGTTCCACACGCGTATATGTTCGGATTCGTAGCTTCGTTCAACGATTCTACGGTTTACTTTACTAATATTCAGAAGGTTGACAGCGTTTGGGTTACCAATAAAAAGAGCATGCTGGCTGGCCGTAACCAATACAGCTACCAGTTGCGCGACTACTTTGCCCAGAAGCGCAATATGCCCAACCGCACTTGTGTGGTTGTGGCCAACACGGATTTGAAGAAGCTTGAGAAGAAGTACATTAAGATGAAAAACAAGTACTTGGTTAAGAGTAAGAAACCATACGACGTGCGTAATATCGCCGACAGCGATTTTAAATTCAGCGCTGTTGACATGAGCAACGAATAGATTTTTATTTTCCCCTTATATAAACCCCGCTTTAGTATGACACTAGAGCGGGGTTTGTGTTAGGGTAAATCAGCGGGGATTGTTGATCTCGAAAATCTTCATGCGCTCTTCAAGTTGGGCGTATTGATGATCCTCGATAAACGAGGTACATACACGCAAGCCTTCCTGCTCGGAACCGCAGGTTATCAGGCAGATAGCCGACACACCATAGTACATCAACTCCTTAGCCAATTCTCCAGATGTCATGCCAGGATAGCCAATAGTAAAATAGAATCCATCGGCAATGGGCTCGTCGAGATCCTTATCGTAAACCACATAGAACTTGTGGCGACAGAAGATTTCCTTGAGCTTCTTAGCACGCTCGCCATACACGCTAATCTCCTTACGGAAATCGTACTTACCCTCGTAGGCGGCCTTGAGCATAGCGGCCATCGCATACTGAGCACTATGACTGGTACCCGAGCTCAGCGCGTACAGCATACGGGTTGAGAATACAGGACCGAATGGCAAGCCCTGATAGCGGGCAGCCAAATCGGCAAAGTGACGATGGAACAGCTTATCGCTGATGCAAACCACACCAATACGCTCGCCAGCATAGCTGAATGCCTTTGAACCCGAGATGAGCAGCATATAATTATCGGTATAACGCGCTACTGTGGCCTGATAAGGCGCCTCGAAAGGTTTCGAGAGGTCCTTACGGAAGTCCATCGCAAAGTAAGCCAAATCCTCCATCACGATGGCATCGTACTTGGTAGCCAGTTCGCCGATAATCTGTAACTCCTCCTCGCGCAAGCAAATCCACGAGGGGTTGTTTGGATTAGAATAAACGATGGCGCAGATGTTACCCTTGCCCATGTAGCTCTCAAGCTTACCACGCAGCTTATCGCCACGATAGTTATACACGTCGAAGGTCTCGTACTTTACACCCATCACCTGCAGCTGCATCTTCTGCACAGGGAATCCGGGGTCGATAAACAGCACGGTATCCTTCTGTTTGTCGCACTGCGAGCAAGTGAGGAACGAGGCGAAAGTGCCCTGCATCGAACCGGTTACAGGCACACAGCCCTCGGGTTTGATATCTACGCCGATAAAGGCTTTTACAAACTGCGAAGCAGCCTCCTTAAGCACAGGCGCACCCTGGATATCGGGATACGTATGGGCAATACCACCTTCGAGGGCTTTTATCTGGGCATCAACACCAACCTGGGCGGCGGGCAGTCCGGGAATACCCATCTCCATCTTGATGAACTCTACCCCACTCGCTTTCTCGGCCTTAGCAGCTACCTGCTTTACCTCGCGGATGGTAGCCTTGGCAAAATCCTCAATGCCAAGCTCGACTACCAGCGAGTCAACTATTTCTCTTTTAATAGGAGTTTCCATTGATTATAATATATTTTCAACACAGAGGCACAAAGGTACAGAGTTTAAATAAATCCTCTGTATCTCTGTACCTCTGTGTTTAATGATTATTTCTGCGCGGCTTTACCGATGGCGAGGGCCTTGATGTTAGCATCGACGATGGCATCGCCTTTGCGGGCGAAGACACGACGGATGGCATCCTCTAACTTATCGTACTCGATGCCCAATGCCTTCTGGGCGGCACCTAGCAGAATAACGTTGGCCGAACGGGGCACGCCGTTATCCTTGGCAGCCTGTTCGATATCCAGCACAATCACATTCTTTACGTTCTCCAAATCCTGCTTAATCTTCTCAATATCAGGATAGTTAGGGATATTAACGAAAGGAGCACTCGAAGTGATAATCCAACCATCCTTAGCCAAGAACGGCAGATAGCGCAGGGCCTCCATGGGTTCCATCGAGATGATGACATCGGCACCACCCAGCGGAATCAAATCGCTGCTGATGGGGTTGCTCGAGATGCGCAGGTTCGACTGTACGTCGCCACCACGCTGACTCATACCGTGTACCTCGGCCTGCTTGATATAGAGGTTCTCCTTCATAGCAGCCTCGCCAATGATGGTAGCAATCGAGAGGATTCCCTGACCGCCTACTCCACAAAGAATTATATCTGTTTTCATCGTTTTATTTTGCTATTATTATTTATTGGCTTTCTTTTGCTTGAGGTGGCGCTGCAGCGTTTGCATGCACTCACGACGAGGAATGATGACCGAAACACCATGGAAGTTAATCTCCTCGCGGATGGTTGCTGTAATCTCGGGCATGTTCTTGGGGATGGGGTTAACCACCTTGAGGTGATCCTCTGAGAGGCCCAGGCCCTTACAGATAGCCTCGAACTTATTGGTACCAGCCGAATCCTGTCCGCCTGTCATAGCGGTAGTCAGGTTATCGCTGATAATCACGGTGATATCAGCATTCTCGTTGATAGCATCCAGCAAACCGGTCATACCGCTGTGGGTAAAGGTAGAGTCGCCGATGATAGCTACAGCGGGCCACTGACCAGCATCGCTGGCACCCTTGGCCATAGTGATAGATGCTCCCATATCTACGCAACTGTGGATGGCCTTATATGGAGGCAGGAATCCGAGTGTGTAACAACCGATATCGCCAAACACGCGGGCGTTAGGATACTCCTTCAGCACCTCGTTCAGAGCGGTGTAAACATCACGGTGTCCACAACCCTGACACAGTGCAGGTGGACGTGGGGTTACATCCTCGCAAGGTGCATAGCTCTCGCTGCTCTCAAGTCCGAGTGCTTTCTTCAGGAAGTCGGGATTCAACTCGCCTGTACGAGGCAGCTCGCCTGTCAAACGTCCCTTGATGATTGCGTTGCCAGGCATCACACCACGAATCTGATCCTCGATGAATGGCTGACCCTCTTCGGCTATCAGCACTTGCTCGCAATCATCGGTCATACGACGGATGAGCTTCTTGGGGATAGGATACTGCGAAATCTTGAGTACGGGGAAAGGACAACCCTCGGGATAGCACTCCATCAGGTAGTTGTAGGCAATACCGCTGGCGATGATACCCAACTTGTGGTCGGCGCCATCGATATATTTATTATATTTGCTCTCAACAGCCATCTGCTCTAACAAAGGCTGCTGTCCGGTTACTACTACATTACGCTTGCGGGCAAAGGCTGGCAGCAACACCCAGTTGCTGGCCTGAGCATCGTAGTTGAGCTCGTTCTGTGCGCGAGGCTCATCTTTTACCTCAACCACCGCACGACTGTGAGCCATACGGGTGGTAACACGCATCAGAATGGGCAGATGCAACTGCTCCGAAAGGTCGAAAGCCTCCTGTATCATATCGTAGGCCTCCTGCTGCGAGCTGGGCTCCAAAGTAGGAATCATGGCAAACTTAGCGTAGAAACGTGAGTCCTGCTCGTCCTGCGATGAGTGCATCGATGGATCGTCGGCCACCAGAACCACAACACCACCGTTGGTACCCGTCATAGCCGAGTTAACAAACGGATCGGCGCAAACGTTCAATCCTACATGTTTCATACACACCAGCGCCCTCTTGCCCATATACGACATACCGAGTGCAGCCTCCATAGCCGTTTTTTCATTAGTGCTCCAACGGCGGTGAATGTTGCGCTCTTTGGCAATGGCCGACTCCTGGATATACTCAGTAATCTCCGTTGATGGAGTGCCGGGATAGGCATATACACCACTCAAGCCAGCATCGATTGCGCCTTGAGCAATTGCCTCGTCTCCCAATAAAAGCTTTTTCATTTTAAAGTGACTATTTTACGTTTTACTATTTACAGTTTATATATCACGGGCAAAGGTAGGCATTTTTACGCAAACAGCCAAAAAAATACGGCTTAATTTGCATAAGCCGTATTTTTATCCATAAAAACTTTCAGTTTTTTATTTTTTATACCTCAAAATCTTTCAATCTTCAATAATTAGAAAGTGTATCCGATAGTAAGCAATCCCTGATTACGCTTATTGGTAACCTTGGTAACGCCAGTATCAATACCACTCTCGTAAGCCTGGAATGGGTGGAACTCACCGTCGGTTTTGCTCAGCTGATAGGCCAGGTCGATATTCATCTTACCAACCTTGAAACCTATACCGCAAGTAAGGCGCTGGGTATCCTTCCAGTTTACGTAATCGGTGGTAGAAGCGTACATATTACCAGGGCTATCCACAGTCATATCGCGAACACCATCCATCTTGTAGCCGCTGGTAAGGTAGTTGTAACCCAAACGGAGAGCTACATCGGGAACGGGCTTGTACTCCATACCCAACTTGAAGGTAGAAACACCCTTGAGCGAGCGCTCGGTATTAGTCTTCATGGCGATATCCTTTGAGGTCTCGGCATTGTCGTAATAGTCGTAACCATCGATGATGCGGTTCTGACTGGCGCTGTAATCGGTGTACTCGTAACCGGCACCAAAAGCAAACTCGGTTCCAACGGTAGTACCCATGCTCAAACCAAACTTCCAAGGTGTGTGGTAAGCAAAGTCGTAACTCTCCTGACACTGACCCTCATTCCAGGCACCATGCATACCATTATTAAGCATCACACTCGAGTTGCTCGAGGTAAGCTCGTACCAAGTTGGTGTGTGGATGTAAGCACCGATACGGAATGGACTCTCCTCAGCAGGACGAATAATCATACCAAACTTAAGGTTTACACCAGTACCGGTAATCTTGCGCTCATCGCCATAGGCCAGCGAACCTTCATTGGCACCATCGGCGCTAACAAGCGACTCGCCATACTCTGAGTAGCCTTTATAGTGTACATCCTGAATGCCAACTGTCAATCCCCAGAAGAAACGGTCATCGTAGTTTCCGCTCAGGTTAAAGTCGTAATCGGCAATCCAACCTCGATGGGCACGATCAAAGCTGTAAGCATCGGCTCCGCTCCAATAAAAATTATAGTCATCGCCGTCGTTTTCGAGCAAGTACACATTGGCATTCATATAATCGGCCTGGTTAAAGCGATACGAACGATAATCGCCCTCCCATCCTATTACATCGCCTTGCTTGTTCTTTTCGAGCTCGTAATACTTCAGCCCCTTCGCGTAGGTCAATCCGTTCTGCGAGCAGTTGCGCAACGAGTTGGCTGCCGACAGAATCTGGTCGAAGTTCTTACTCTTGTGGTAGTTGAAGCCCACATTAATAAAAGAGGTGGGACTAACGCGAGCCGAGTAAACAAATCCAGCCTGATCAAAGCTCATATTGGTTTTATTCAGTCCGTCGAACTCCTTAGCGTCGGCCTGCGAAACCACGCCGAAACTTAAACTGGCTGTAGAGTGACGGAACAATCCGATACCAGCAGGGTTAGTACCCATGGTTGAGATATCGGCACCCAATGCCTCCATCGCTCCACCCATACCCACATAGCGGGCGGTTCCGTTCAGATCGCTACCCAACAAGCGGGCGCTCTCGTATGTATCCTGTGCAGCTGCCGGCAAAACTAAGCCCATAGCCATCGCTGCCAAAAAAATCTTCTTCATAATGGCACTATAATGTTTAATGTTTAATCTTTAATGTTTCGCTCGAACTTGTTCGCTTGCCTAAGCAAGAATGTTAGCGTCGTCCGCCCATACGGCTACCACCGCCGCCACCGCCACCAGAGCTGCGTGAGCCTCCGAAGCTACCGCTGCTACTGCTGCTGCCAAAGCTGCTGCCCGATGAGCGACTTGGACTACTGTAAGTAGAGCTTGAGCGACTTGATGACGAATAGCTTGAGTTGCTACCACCACGGCGACCGCTGAAGTTGCCTGAGCTGCTGCGCTCGGTGTTACCGCTGTTATATACACGACCACCACTCATACGACTGGCTCGATCTCGCAAGCTACTCATACGCGAACTGCTGTTGGTAACAGTGTTGCGATAGGCGCCACGATTGCTTGTGCGACCAGTAATATCGATGGTTCCGGCATTACCTGTGCGGCCGTAGTAATGGCTTCGGCCACCGCCACCACCATAATAATATGGGTAACCATAATAGTAATAAGGCGAATGCCATGCATAGTAGCCGTAATAGCCGTAGTATGGCCAGCCCCAGCCCCATGATCCATAATACCAAGGATCGTACCATCCATAATAATATGGATCGTACCAGCTATACCAAGAGCTATACCACGAACCATAATACCAGGGATCGTACCAACCGTAACGACTATAGTACCAAGGCGAATGCCAAGCCCAAGTACTTGAACCAGCACGATAACCAGCCCAGAAAGCAGCGTTACTGCTCACATCGTAGTCATCAAAGCGGACCATGTTCTTGGTCAGGGCGTAATCCTCAGTCTCAACCGAGTCGGCAGGATAAATACCTCTACCCTCGGTAAAGTCGATTACATCCAAATTGGTAGTATCACCGTCAATCACCTCGTAGCTGCTTTTGGCTTTTGGCTTTGGAGCACCCACGGGGGCAATTTCCTTCACCTTCTCTACCTGCACCTTCTTCTTTTTGGGTACAAAATAGAGGTCGTCATCCTGAGCCATCATTGCCAAAGGCATGGCCCCGATCAGCATTGAAATTAGTAACAGTTTCTTCATTTTCTTCTACGTTTAATGATTCACGTTGCAAAAATACAACGAATTTTTGTGCAAAAATAGGGAAAAACCCTAACTTATGATAGGATTTTCCCTAATTTTTGTAATTTTGCCTCAAAAATTAACGATTATATGAAGTATTTTGAAGTAGAATTCACCATTTCGCCCTTTTCGGTCGACGCAGCCGACCTGTTTGCCTCGTTAGCTGGCGAGGCTGGTTTCGAAACTTTCGAGGATACCGAAACAGGTTTGAAGGGTTACGTACAGCAGTCGCTTTTCGACGAAGATACGCTGCGTGCGTGTATAGAGGATTTTCCATTCGAGGGTACCTCTATTATATATAATGTACGCGAGGCCGAGGATCGCGACTGGAACGAACAATGGGAGCAAGAGGGTTTTGAGCCGATTGTGATTGCCGACCAACTTGTAATTCATGATGGACGCCATCTGCCCGAGGTGGATAGTAAGGTGCAGATTGAAATCGATGCCAAGCTGGCCTTCGGCACAGGTACCCACGAAACCACCCGTATGATTTGCACCCAGCTGCTGAAGTTAGCTAAGGGACGTGTGCTGGATTGTGGCACAGGTACGGGCATACTCTCAATCTGCGCCCTGAAGTTGGGTGCAAGCGAGGCTGTGGGTTATGATATCGATGAGTGGAGCGCAGATAATGCACGTCATAACGCTGTGATTAATCGTGTTGACGACCGATTTACCTCGCTTTTGGGCGATGCAAGTGTTATCGACACCATCGACGGAAATTTTGATATCGTGCTGGCAAACATCAACCGCAACATCCTTTTGGCCGACATGCCAAAGTTTGTGAGCAAGATGCACGAGGGCTCGCTCCTAATCCTAAGTGGTTTCTACTCAGACGATTGCGAGATTTTGTTAGAAAAAGCCCATTCCATCGGACTGGAGTTTGTATCGAAGACTACCGACCAGGACTGGGCTTGCTTGGTGCTAAAGCATTAAAATGTAGTTAATATAAATATTGTTAACGTTACACCAAAACATTTGGTGGTTACAATTGAAATAACTACCTTTGCACCCGATTTTAATGGTTAAGGTTTATGGTTGATTAATTTAGTTTTTTAGTAAAAAGGCTAGCAGTGAATGCTCGCCTTTTTATGTTTTATAAAATTAATCGCAGAAAAAAGCAAATTAGTTTGGTGGTTCGCAAAATTTAGCTTACCTTTGTCGTCGATAATTTTTAAATTATCAACTATGTATAACCTATTAAATAAAATTTTTCAGAAATGAAGAAACTAACAATGATGATTGCTGCTTTAGCTATGTGCGTAGCTATGCAAGCACAAACCAAGTTCCACGACGTTGAAGCAAATCAGGCAAAAGGCGCCGTAAAATCAATCAGTACATCTGTAATGGGCATGCCACGTACCACTAACTTTACCCAGGACGGTAAGATGCAGCAGGACGGCTTGAGCGATGCCAAGTACGATGAGAATGGCTACATTCAGAGCGCAAAAATGAGCGTGCAGGGCCAGGAGGCTGAGGTTAAGTTTACCTGGGAGAACGGTCAAATGGTAAAGCAAACCGTTAATGCTATGGGCCAGGATATTGCTACTTCTTTTGTGTTCGATGAGAAAGGACTGGTTAAAACCGTTAAGATGAACATGATGGGACAGGATGTTGAGATTCCTGTAACCGACTATAAGTTCGACGATAAAGGTAACTGGACAAGCCGTAAGATGAGCATGATGGGCCAGGAAATGGAAGAGGCTCGCACCATCACATATTACGAGTAAATCGCATAAAGATTACATTTATATCTAAAGGGCTCACTTTTTAATAAGTTGGGCCCTTTTTTTAACACTTTAAAAGACGCCGTTTTTGGCGGTTTAAATAAAACTTCGTATCTTTGCAAGCGATTTAATGCAATCTTCAAAATAAAAACCCAATAAGAATTATGAAAAAAGAACTAAAAAAGGTGCTGGTTCTCGGATCAGGTGCCCTGAAAATCGGACAAGCAGGAGAGTTTGACTACTCTGGCTCTCAGGCCCTCAAGGCACTTCGCGAGGAAGGCGTCAAGAGTGTACTCGTAAATCCTAACATCGCTACTATCCAGACCAGCGAAGGTATCGCAGACAAGGTGTATTTCCAGCCGGTAAATACGCACTTTGTTACAGAGATTATCAAGAAGGAGCGCCCCGATGGCATTCTGTTGGCATTTGGTGGACAGACTGCCCTTAACTGTGGTACCGAACTGTACCTTAACGGAACCCTGAAGGAGTATGGTGTTGAGGTGCTCGGCACCAGTGTCGAGGCTATCATGAACACCGAGGACCGCGACCTGTTTGTAAAGAAGCTGGGCGAGGTTGACCTGAAGGTGCCCGTAAGCCACGCTGTTGAATCGATGGAAGATGCCCTGAAGGCAGCCCACAAGATTGGATTCCCCATCATGATCCGTTCGGCCTATGCATTAGGCGGTCTGGGTTCAGGTATCTGTCCCGATGAAAAGAAGTTCATCGAGCTGGCCGAGTCGGCCTTTACTTTTGCGCCACAGATTCTGGTTGAAGAGAGTCTGAAGGGCTGGAAGGAAATCGAGTTTGAGTGCATCCGCGATGCTAACGACCGTTGCTTTACTGTTGCCTCGATGGAGAATTTCGACCCACTGGGTATCCATACTGGCGAATCCATCGTAGTTGCGCCTACTTGCTCGCTGCGCGAGGAGCAGGTTAAGATGCTGCAGGATATCACCATCAAGTGCGTTAAGCACCTGGGGATCGTGGGCGAGTGCAACATTCAGTTCGCATTCAACGCTGAGACTAACGACTATCGTATCATCGAAATCAACGCTCGTTTGAGTCGTTCTTCGGCTCTGGCATCAAAGGCCACAGGCTATCCCCTCGCCTTCGTTGCTGCCAAGATTGCACTTGGATATACACTCGACCAGATTGGCGAAATGGGCACAACATCAAGTGCTTACGTTGCGCCAAGTCTCGACTATATGATTTGCAAGATTCCTCGTTGGGATCTGACAAAGTTTGCTGGCGTGAGCCGTCAGATTGGTTCGTCGATGAAATCGGTCGGCGAGATCATGAGTATCGGTCGCTCGTTCGAGGAGATGATTCAGAAGGGCTTGCGTATGATTGGTCAGGGCATGCACGGTTTCGTGGGCAACGACCATACCAAGTTTGATAACCTGGACGAGGAGTTGGCTAACCCAACCGACCTGCGTATCTTTGCCATCGCTCAGGCTCTGGAAGATGGCTACACCATCGAGCGTATCGAGGAGTTGACGAAGATTGACGTTTGGTTCTTGGAGCGCCTGAAGCATATTGTTGACCTGAAGCACGAGTTGCTGAAGTACAACAAGCTTGAGGAACTGCCCGATGAGTTGCTGCTGGAGGTAAAACGTTGCGGTTTCAGCGATTTCCAGATTGCCCGCTTTGTTCTCAAGCCACAGGGCAGCAATATGGAGAAAGAGAATCTTACCGTTCGCAAATATCGTAAGCAGCGTGGCATCGTACCATCGGTTAAGCGCATTCCAACGGTTGCTTCCGAGCATCCTGAGCTTACCAACTACCTCTACTTTACCTACACCCACGTGCCAGCATTCGGCAATCCCGAGGGCGAGAAGTATGTAGCCGCTCACGATATCAACTATTATAATAATGAGAAATCTGTGGTAGTACTCGGTTCGGGTGCTTACCGTATCGGTTCGTCGGTTGAGTTCGACTGGTGTTCGGTTAACGCCATCAACACCGCTCGCAAACTGGGTTACAAATCTATCATGATTAACTACAACCCTGAGACCGTTTCGACCGACTATGATATGTGCGACCGCCTGTATTTCGACGAGCTTTCGTTGGAGCGTGTGCTCGACGTCATCGAGTTAGAGTCGCCTCGTGGTGTCATCGTTTCGGTAGGTGGTCAGATACCAAACAACCTGGCCATGAAGCTGCACCGTCAGGGTGTTCCCGTACTCGGCACATCGCCAGTTGATATCGACCGTGCTGAAAACCGCGATAAGTTCTCGGCCATGCTCGATAAGCTGGGTATCGACCAGCCAGCATGGCAGGCACTCACATCGTTCGATGATGTGAAGGAGTTTGTAGCCAAGGTGGGCTACCCCGTTCTGGTTCGTCCTTCGTATGCACTCTCGGGTGCCGCTATGAACGTTTGTTACGATGAGGAGGAGCTGCAGCGCTTCCTGAATATGGCTACCGAGGTGTCGAAAGAGTTCCCTGTAGTTGTATCTAAGTTTATGACCGAGACCAAGGAGATTGAGTTCGACGCTGTAGCCGATAAGGGCGAGGTGATCGAGTACGCCATCTCTGAACACGTAGAGTATGCAGGTGTTCACTCGGGCGATGCCACCATGGTGTTCCCCGCTCAGAACATCTATTTCTCTACCATCCGTCAGATTAAGAAGATTGCCCACAAGATTGCAGCCGAACTGAACATCTCTGGACCGTTTAACATCCAGTTCCTGGCCAAGAACCGCGAGGTTAAGGTTATCGAGTGTAACCTGCGCGCCAGCCGTTCGTTCCCATTCGTGTCGAAGATCCTGAAGCGCAACTTCATCGAGACAGCTACCAAGATTATGCTCGATGCGCCTTATCAGAAGCCCGACAAGAGCGAGTTCGATATCGACCGCATTGGTGTAAAGGCCAGTCAGTTCTCGTTTGCTCGTTTGCAGAATGCCGACCCAGTTCTGGGTGTAGATATGAGCTCTACTGGTGAGGTGGGTTGCTTGGGCGACGACCTGAACGAGGCATTGCTCAACTCGCTCATTGCAACCGGTTACTCTATTCCTAAGGATGCCGTTCTGATTTCGTCGGGTGGCGCCAAGGGTAAGGTAAGCTTGCTGGAGCCCGCACAGCAGTTGGCCAAGAAGGGTTACACCATCTATGCCACCGCTGGAACTGCTAAATTCTTTAACGATAACGGTGTAAAGGCCACAGCAGTAGCATGGCCCGATGAGACCGGCGAGAATAACGTGATGGATCTCATCAGTCAGCACAAGGTTGGTTTGGTTATCAACGTACCAAAGAATCACACCAGTCGCGAGTTGACTAATGGTTACAAAATCCGTCGTGGTGCCATCGATCATAACATCCCATTGATGACTAACGTGCGTTTGGCCAAGGCATTTATCGAGGCCTTCACCGCCATGAGTCTCGATGATGTGAAGATTAAGAGTTGGCAGGAGTACAATAATTAATTGATAATTGACAATTGATAGACGAATATAAGACTCTAAAGACCGAAGGCGAGGGTTACTATACCGAAAAGCGTAGCAAGTTCCTCGCCTTCGCTCACCATGTAGAAACCCTTGACGAAATCAAGGAGTTCATAGCCGGTTATCGTAAGAAGTATTACGATGCCCGTCATGTTTGTTATGCCTATATGTTAGGTGCCGAGCGCTTGGAGTTTCGCGCCAACGATGATGGCGAACCATCGAGCACAGCCGGCAAACCCATTTTAGGACAGATAAACAGTAACGAACTAACAGATATTCTGATTGTTGTGGTGCGTTATTATGGTGGCGTTAACTTAGGTACATCAGGTTTGATTGTGGCCTATCGCGAAGCAGCTGCCGATGCGATTGCCCACAGCGAGATTGAAACCCGACAGGTTGAGGAGATTGTAACCTACTCTTTTGCGTATCCATTGATGAACGACGTGATGCGTATCGTAAAAGAGATGCAGCCACGTATTGTTTCGCAAACCTACGATAACACCTGCGAAATCAAGCTCAGCATCCGCAAATCAGAGGCCGAACAACTGCGTAATCGCCTTTCGAAGCTGTCATTCGAATAAAAATCGAATTTTCCGCAAAAAATGTTTGGTGGTTTCCTAAAAAAGCATTACCTTTGCACTCGCAAACGCAGAAATCGAGTTTATTCGGTATGCTTTCGCTAATGGAGAGTTGGCAGAGTGATCGATCGCGCTGGACTCGAAATCCGGTATACCCCTTTCGGGTATCGGGGGTTTGAATCCCTCACTCTCCGCAAAGAAAAAGGCTTCGGAATTTTCCGGAGCCTTTTTTTTTTATCCCTCTAAAGGTGCATCTTTCAATTTCTCAAGTGCCCGGCACAACTGATCGGGGCACGATGTACCTTTGGCACCACAACGAATGCCGTTAATCTTAGGTATCACATCGTCTATCTTCTGTCCGCGCACCAACTGGCTTATTCCCTGAAGGTTGCCATTGCAACCTCCAAGGAAAAACACCTGCTGTATCACATTATTCTCATCGGCAGTCACATCGATTAGTTTCGAACATGTGCCCTGAGTTTCGTACTGTATATGTTTAGTCTTCATATGCTTAGCTCAACTTGTGAATTACCAGTCCCGAACGCAACTTTGGCTCGAACCAGGTTGCCTTTGGTGGCATAATCTTACCACTATCGGCAATATCCATAATCTGCTGCATTGATACGGGATAGAGAGCCAGCGCAGCACGCATCTCACCTGAGTCAACACGACGCTTCAACTCCTTCAGTCCGCGCAGACCGCCAACGAAGTCGATACGCTGCGAAGAGCGCAAGTCGCCGATATTCAGAATCTCGTCAAGAATCAATCGGCTCGAGATATCTACATCCAGCACGCCGATAGGATCGGTGTTGTCGTATGTACCCTCCTTAGCCTTCAAGCTATACCAATGCTGGTCAAGATAGAGCGAGAACTCGTGCAGCTGCTGTGGCTTGTAAATCTCGGTACCCTTATCCTCAACCTCGAAGTTTACCTGCAGGGCAGCTAGGAACTCTTCTGATGACATGCCGTTCAGATCCTTCACTACACGGTTGTAATCCAGAATGGTGAGCTGCGATGCCTGGAAGCAAACAGCCATAAAGTAATTATACTCCTCGGTACCATTGTGGTTGGGGTTCTGCTTCTGCTTCTCGGCACCAACCAATGCGGCAGCGGCCGAACGGTGGTGACCATCAGCGATATACAGCGATGGCATCTGGGCAAACTGCTCAGTAATCGTTGCCATATCCTTAGCGTCGCTGATTACCCAGAACTGGTGACGGAAACCATCGATAGGAGCAACGAAATCGTACTCAGGCTCGGTAGCGGCATAACGCATAATCAACTCGTTCAGCACAGCGTTATCAGGATAAGCAAAGAATACGGGCTCGATGTTAGCATTGTTCACACGAACATGCTTCATGCGGTCCTCTTCCTTATCGCGACGGGTCAGCTCGTGCTTCTTAATGTTGCCCTTCATGTAGTCATCTACATAAGCGCCAACCACCAGTCCGTACTGCGTCTTACCGTTCATCGTCTGCGCATAGATATAATAGTGGTCGTCGGCATCCTGAACCAGCCAACCCTTATCCTGGAACTTCTGGAAGTTCTCGGCAGCCTTCTCGTACACACGTGGATCGTACTCCGATGTGCCTACAGGGAAATCGATTTCTGGTTTGATGATGTGATAGAGGCTCTTCTCGTTGTCGCCAGCCTCTGCCCTCGCCTCTTCGCTGTCGAGCACGTCGTAAGGACGGCTCTCAACTTGCTCTACAAGCTCTTTTGGTGGGCGAATACCTTTGAATGGTTTGATGATAGCCATAAGTTATTATAAGTATTGTTTAATTTTCTCAATCATTTCTGTGTATTCGGCATCGGTAAGATACACCTTGCCTGGGTTCATCTGGAACACGCCGCCGTAATCGGGACCATCCACATATTTGGGAGCCAGATGGAAGTGCAGATGCGACAGCTTGTCGCTATAGGCACCATAGTTGATTTTCTCGGGATTAAATGCCTTCTGCATGGCGCGGGTAACCTTTGCTACATCGGCCATAAAGGCATTACGATCTTCGTCGCTCAACTCATTCAGGTCGTTAACATGGTCCTTATAGGCCACCAGGCAACGACCGCGATAAGTCTGCTCCTTAAATAAAAAAGCTCGCGACACCGACAGTTGAGCAAACTCAATCATCAGGTCGTGAAGCGTTTGATTATTCGTGCAATACAAGCACTGTTTTGGATCACTTTGCATAATTAAAATAGGTTTTAGGAAAATACAAAAGTGCACAAGTAGGGCTTCTGAACCCTCCTGTGCACCTGATATTTAAATAAATTACTTATTTACCTGGAACTTGGTGTCGCCATCCTTGAAGAAAGCGTTAATCTGCTTGGCAGCAGCGATACCAGCGTTGATGTTGGCCTCGGCTGTCTGAGCACCCATTTTCTTAGGAGTTGAGAAGTAGCGACCCTCGAACTTCAGGAACTCGTCGTTGGCATCGGGCATGATGTCGGTCACGAACTTCAGGTCCTCACGCTCAGCCATCAGCTTAATCAGCTCAGGCTCGTTGATAACCTCCTTACGGGCTGTGTTAACCAGCACGCCACCCTTCTTCATCTTGCCAACCAAAGCAGCGTTAATGCTCTGCTTGGTCTCAGGAGTAGCAGGGATGTGGAGTGAAACAACATCACAAGTCTCGAACAGTTTCTCCTGGCAGCAAACAGCATGCACGCCAGCAGCCTCGATCACCTCTGCAGGGCAGTAAGCATCGTAAGCATATACGTCCATACCGAAGCCCTTGGCGATGCGAGCCACATTGCGACCTACATTACCGAAAGCCAGGATACCCAGTTTCTTACCCAGCAACTCGCTGCCGCTCTTACCGTTGTAGAAACCACGAACGGCCATCACGAGCAATCCGAATACCAACTCGGCTACAGCGTTTGAGTTCTGACCTGGGGTGTTCTCGGCTACTACGTTGTGAGCAGTAGCAGCAGCCAAATCGATGTTGTCGTAACCAGCACCGGCACGAACCACAATCTTCAACTGCTTAGCAGCGTCCAAAACCTCGGCGTCAACCTTATCACTACGGATAATGAGTGCGTCGGCATCAGCAACGGCTGCCAGGAACTGAGCCTTTTCTGTATATTTCTCGAGCAGTACCAGCTCATTGCCGGCTGCCTCAATCTCTGCCTTAATACCATTAACAGCAGCTGCTGCAAATGGCGAGTTTTTATTTATTATCTCAAAATTTAAATCTCTGTGCCTTTGTATCTCTGTGTTGACTATTACTTAATTAATGATTTGCTTCGAACTCCTTCATGCAAGCTACCAGAGCGTTAACACCTTCGATAGTCTGAGCATTGTAGCAAGATGCACGGAAACCACCAACTGAACGGTGACCCTTAACACCAACCATACCCTTCGATGTAGCGAAATCCAGGAAATCCTTCTCCAGCTCCTTGTACTCATCAGCCATAACGAAGCAGATGTTCATCAGTGAGCGGTCCTCCTCAACGGCAGTACCACGGAACATCTTGTTGCGGTCGATCTCGCCGTAAACAATCTCGGCACGCTGCTGAGCCAGTTTGTCCATAGCCTCTACACCACCCTGAGCCTTAATCCAGCGCAGATTCTCAAGAGCACTATAAATAGGTACTACAGGAGGAGTGTTGAACATTGAGCCCTTATCTACGTGTGTACGATAGTCCAACATTGTTGGGATCTCACGTGGAGCCTTACCCAGAGCGTCGTCCTTTACAATCACGATAGTAACACCAGCCATAGCCAGGTTCTTCTGAGCACCAGCGTAGATAGCATCGTACTTAGCAACGTCGACAGGACGGCTGAAGATATCAGATGACATATCGGCAATCAGACGAACGGGAACGTCGAGGTCCTTACGAATCTCAGTACCGTAGATAGTGTTGTTAGTTGTGATGTGCAGATAGTCAGCATCAGCAGGAACAGTCCATCCCTTTGGAATAAAGGTATAGTTGGCATCAGCCGAAGAAGCTACCTCTACTACCTCACCAAAAAGCTTAGCCTCCTTCATAGCCTTCTTAGCCCAAACACCGGTGTTCAGGTAAGCAGCCTTCTTAATCAGGAAGTTATATGGAATCATACAGAACTCCAGACTGGCACCACCACCAAGGAAAATCACGGAGTAACCCTCTGGAATGTTAAGGAGTTCCTTTACGAGAGCTACAGCCTCGTCAACTACAGGCTGAAAGTCCTTTGCACGATGGCTGATCTCCATCAGTGAGAGACCTGAGCCGTTGAAATCTAGACACTGCTGTGCGGTCTTCTCAATCACCTCGCGAGGAAGCATCGAGGGACCGGCGTTAAAGTTGTACTTCTTCATTTGATTGTTTATTTATTAAATGGTTTATATTCTTACGTCTTTGAAAAACGCTGCGAAATTACACTTTTTATTTCAATCCACCAAATATTTAAGCAGAAATTCACAATATTTCCTCTTTTTCTTTCATTTTGTCAACTCAATATGGCATTTTTCTACCGCTTTTGATAGATTGCTACACCTTATTATATATTATGACGTTGCAAAGATACTGAATATTTGGCACGAATTACGCGAATTAACACGAAAATAATTATTAATTCTTTAAAATTCGTGAAATTCGTGTAATTCGTGCCTTAAAATAGCTATCTTTGCAATCGTTATGATACAGAAAGAACATCATATTATCATCAGTCTGGCTTCGAACATCAATCACGAGGCTCATCTCGAAGCAGCCCGCACCCAGCTCACCCAGCTGCTCACCGAGGCGCATTTCACCCGTGCCATCTACACCAAGCCTATACACTCGCTCCGCCAGGAACCCTATCTCAACCAGCTCTGCGAGGGCACCACAGCCTTAGGCATGAACCTGCTCAACGAGGTGCTGAAAGAAATCGAGAAGCGCCTGGGCCGCACGCATAACGAGGATGGCATTGTTACCATCGACCTTGATCTGTTAGAGTACGATGGCGAGCGATACCACCTGCGCGACTGGGACCGCAACTATGTAAAGGATTTAATTAACGAATTATGAAAAAGATACTTATTTTCAGTGCGTTACTTTTTGCAACCGTAAGCGCACAAGCACAAAAGTTCGAGGATTATTTCGAGGATAAAACCCTGCGATTGGATTACACCTTTGCAGGCGACGCCACCCATCAGCAGATATATGTAGATGAGTTGGTTAGTCTGCCCCGCTGGTACGGTCGCAAGCAGCACTTGGGCGAATTGCCACTCAAGGGCAACGGACAGATAACCGTTCGTTCGCTCACCGATGGAATGGTAATTTATCGCCACTCGTTCTCAAGTTTGTTCCAGGAGTGGCTGGCTACTGCCGAAGCCAAACAAACGCAGAAATCGTTCGAGAACGTATTCCTGGTACCCTTCCCCAAGTCGGCTGTCGAAATCAAAGTAGAGCTCTTTGATTATCACGATCGCGTCATCAGCCGTCTTACCCATAAGGTTGATCCAAAGGATATTCTCATCAGAAAAGCTGGCGAGCGAGAGATTACGCCTAACATAACCCTGCAGAAAGCCGCCGATACTTCGCGCTGCATCAATATCGCTTTTGTGGCCGAGGGCTATCAGCAGCATGAGATGAATACGTTCCTGAAGGATTGCTACATTGCGATAGAATCGCTGTTTGAGCATGAACCGTTTAAGCAGAATCAGCAGAAATTCCATATCGTAGCCGCCATGCCACCATCTGCCGAAAGCGGTACCAGCGAGCCCAACAAAGGCATCTGGAAGAACACCCCACTCGGCTCGCATTTCGATACCTTCTATAGCGAGCGCTACCTCACTACCCTGCACCTGAAGAAGCTGCACGATGTGCTGGCAGGCATCCCTTACGAGCACATCATCGTGCTGGTAAACACCGATCGCTATGGTGGCGGCGGTATCTACAACTCTTACAACCTTACTTATGCCCACGGCAAGCACTTCCGTCCCGTTGTGGTTCACGAGTTTGGTCATTCGTTCGGCGGCCTGGGCGATGAGTACCCTTACGGCGACGATGATCCTATGTATTTTGCCGATACCGAGCCTTGGGAGCCTAATCTCACAACAAAACACGATTTCAACGGCAAATGGGAGAACCTGATTAAGGATAAAAAAGCCGGTTTTATCGAGGGCGGCGGCTACCTTACAAAGGGCGTTTGGCGTGGTTACGAGAACTGTCGCATGCGCACCAACGAGGAGCCCGAGTTCTGCCTGGTTTGTCAGCAGGCCCTACAACGTTTAATTGATTTTTATACTAAATGATTACTGAAATACATTCACTACAACAGCCTGGCATTGAGGTATTTGGAACGCTTACCGAAGCGCAGCTTCGCAACAAGCTCGATGCCGAGCGCGGCTTGTTTATAGCCGAGAGTCCCAAAGTAATACGTGTAGCCCTGCAGGCTGGCTACGAGCCCCAGGCGCTGCTTTGCGAGCGCAAGCATATCACAGGCGATGCCGCTGATATCATCGCCGCTTGTGGCGATATACCTATTTATACTGGCGAGCGCGAGCTTTTGGCCCAACTCACCGGCTACACCCTCACCCGTGGTGTGCTCTGCGCCATGCGTCGCAAACCCGAGCTCAGCGTTCAAGAGGTGTTAGGCAGCATTCCTAACGGTCAAAGACATTGCATCGTGGTTATCGATGGCGTAGTTGATACTACCAATATCGGTGCCATCTTCCGCAGTGCAGCCGCTTTGGGTATCGATGCCGTATTGCTCACCCGTAACAGCTGCGATCCCTTGAACCGCCGCGCTGTACGTGTATCGATGGGTTCAGTATTTTTAGTTCCCTGGACGTGGCTCGACTCTTACGACGTCCTCCGCTCATTAGGCTATCACACAGCCGCAATGGCCCTCACCGATAAATCCATCTCACTCTCCGATCCTATCCTGAAACAGCAGGAGCGCCTGGCATTTATCATGGGTACCGAGGGCGACGGTCTGCCCCAGCAGACTATCACCAATGCCGATTTCACCGTGCGCATACCGATGTCACACCAAGTTGATTCACTCAATGTGGCAGCGGCAGCGGCAGTGGCTTTCTGGGAACTCAGAAAGTAAGTACTTATTTATCAGATAGTTTATCTACGTATTTCATCTCGCGCATAATCCTTGCCTGGCGCTTATACATATAGCCCGAAGGATTCTTGCTCGAGAATTTACGTGGATTAGGTAGTGTAGCTGCTATCAGGGCGCATTGTGCCTTTGTCAGATCAATGGCATCAGTATTAAAGTGCTCTTCGGCAACGGCCTGAGCGCCATAAATACCATCACCCATCTCAATCGAGTTCAGATACACCTCCATTATTCTCTCTTTACTCCATAACAGTTCGATGAGTGCTGTAAAATACACCTCGAACCCTTTGCGCACCCACGAGCGTCCCGGCCAAAGGAACACATTCTTAGCCGTTTGCTGCGAGATGGTAGATGCACCCAACTTACGCTTTTCGGGGTGCGAGCTGTTGCGTTTGGCAGCCTTCTCGATAGCCTGGAAGTCAAAGCCGTGATGCTGCAAGAACTTAGCATCCTCGCTCGCCATCACCGCCATTGGTAGCGATGGTGATATCTTATCCAGCGATACCCAGTGGTGTTTCATCTTCAGTTCCTTACCCTCGCTAATCTGCTCTGCACAGCGCATAAACATCAGCGGCGTAAAGAAAACCGGCAAGAAACGTAGTGCCATAACAGCAAGGATAGTGGAGGCAAAAAATACCACCACTATCCATTTTATTGCTTTCTTAATAATTTTCACTTGGCTGCTTCAGCATTAGCCTCGTTAATCATCTGCTCCGAAGCGTACATGTAAACCTCAACGCGACGGTTCTGCTTACGACCCTCGGCTGTGCTGTTGTCGGCAACTGGGTTAGTTGAACCCTGACCGTCAACGGCCTTAATCTGCTTAGCAGATACACCCAGCGACTTCAGGTAGTTAGATACGCTCTTAGCGCGGTTAACCGACAGAGGATTGTTGATAGCATCGCTACCGGTATTATCTGTATGTCCGTAGATAGCGATATCACACTGGTCGTTGTTCTTCAGCACGTTAGCAAACTGCTGCAGCGAGCTCTTTGAAGCGGCATTCAGATCAGCCTTATTGGTAGCAAACAGGATACCAGAGTCGAATGTCACCTTCACAGCCTCCAGACCGTTAGCGTCGGTAATCGTCTCAACCTGAGCGTTCTTAACAGCCTCGGCCTCCTTCTTAGCCTTATCCATCTTCTTACCGATGATTGCACCAGTACCAGCACCTACAGCACCACCAATAGCGGCACCAACAGCTGTGTTACCAGCAATCTTACCAATAATAGCACCCAGGGCAGCACCGCCACCAGCACCAATCATTGTACCCTTAGCTGTGTTACTCATGTTACATCCTGCCAGCACCATCGAAGCGCACAGTGCTACGGCGATTGATTTCATACTTTTCATAATCATTCTAAATTTGTTAATTAATCGTTTACTATTGTTTCTGCCTGCAAAGATAGTACATTTTTTTAAAGCGAATATCATTAAATCGATATTTTTTTGTATTTTTGTTCCGATTAATGATTTAATTAAAGTTTCAAATCACTTTATAAAGCCACTTTGTTCAGCTCATTTTTAATTGCACGATTGATAAAATCGTTGATAGTGGTGCCAGTGCCAGCTACGAATGCAGCCACACGAGAATGTAGTTCCGACGACATTCTGAGATTAAGTTTTCCACTATATGGTTTAGCTGGCTCTACACCATCAGCTTTGCAGCCTTCAAGATAGCTGTCGATGCCATCTTCAAAATCCTTACGCAGTTCAGCTAAGGTCTGTCCCTCGTAGACAATCAGATCTTTGCTCATACCCTGCACTTTTCCAAACAGGCAATCGTCTTCCTTGCTGTACTCCACGCTACCCTTGTAGCCTTTATACTCCAAATAATCCATAGTAATTCTCCTTATTTTATTAAACCATTGTTTTTTAAATGCTGATAAATAGTCTTTACCATCCACTCTTTCATGATACTTCCCGGATGTGGTCGATGTATATCGATATAATTACCTGTCGCATCGTTTTTAAATCTCACACGAGATCCCGATGTGGCTCCTTTGTTATGTTCGTGATAGCCAAAGTATGCCAGCAGACTCAGAGTTTCCTCATACGTAAAGTCCTTTGGCTTCGTCTTGAATCGCTCAACTAATTTGTCTTTTGATCCCATAATTAATCGTTCTACGCCGCAAAGGTACTATTTTTAGTACTAACTACCAAACGTTTTTCGTTTTTTCTTTAAAAATGTACTAAATAGTATCTTCTAACTTGCATTTTTCCGAAAGAAATTCTTAATTTTACACCCGAAATCTATAAATACTACTTTATATATGCGTAAAATAATACTATATGTGTTGCTCATGCTGCTTGGTGTAGCATCGTGTACCAATTACGATACCAATCCTGTTGTTCCGCAGCAATATGATGACGTTCCGCTAGTTATTCTCGATACCGAAAACACCTATTTCAACTGTGGCCATCTGCCCATCGGACTTATCCGTAGCGACATCAAGAACCCTACCGTATGGATCGACTACAAGGCCCTGCCAACCTATAAGAACACCGATGGCAGCCTGATGTTTCAACGTACCCTGAGCGATTATAGCACGTTGCCCGATGGCTGGGAACTCTACCGCCAACTGCTGTCCTCGCAACCCAACCACTCGGTAACCATCGTTTCTGTGGGTTTCGTTACTTGCCTGGCGCAATTGCTCCAGTCGGAGCCCGACCAATACTCGCCCCTTACCGATGTAGAACAGGTGCGCCAGAAGGTAAAGAGCCTATACATCATGGGAGGCGTGTTCACCTCTACCAACGAGCCCAAATACAATTTCGGTCAGGGCATTGGTTTTGCCAAGACCTTCTTCAGTCGCTGGCCATCAGATATCGATATGGTCTTCACCCCCACCTCCACGGGCAACTGCCGCTACCAGCACCCTGGCGATGTCACCTGGAACGCCACCATGCTGGATAAAATTCGCACCGTCAACAAAACCACGCAAAACAATGTTTCTGCCATAGCCAATCAAGTATGGCAGTTTGCAATATCACATCCCGATGGGTTTACTTTACACATTACGTCGATGACCCAACCTACCGAAGGCATAGCGGTAAGTTACGCTACCACACAGGATAGTCATTCGCGCAATCAACTTGACAAGGTGGTAAGCCATGCTCTTGCGCACGACGGCTATGTAGGTGGATGGTTGAATAAAGATAACGGACTTTACTATTTCGACAGCACGCGCCTGTTTCCTGAGGATCAGCTTGACGAAGCACTCAAGTTTGGTAAAGAAAACGGCCAGTATAGCGTATTTATCCTATCTTCAGGTGTTGAAGTACCTGTAGAACAACCCGATACAAATATAAATATATGCTTATGAACGAAGAAATACAGCGAATTAATTTAGACGATTATATCCAGACTGGCGAGGGCGGTACTGCTCTTACTTACACCCATAAGGATGGCCTTTCGTTGGCTAAGCTTTATAATCCTGGATTCGAAGCCGACAGAGCCAAAGCCGAGTTTCTTACCGCCCGCGCCGTGTTTGAGTTAGGCATCCCATCGCCTGAACCCTTCCGATTGATTACCGATGGCGAACGGAGCGGCGCTGAGTACGAACTTATTAAAAACAAGCGCTCGTACACCCGCATCATTTCGCAGAAACCAGAACGATTAGAGAAGATATCGCTCAAATTTGCACGTATGGCTAAGGAGTTGCATGCCAAGCAGGCCGATACCACGCGCCTGCACTCATATAAACAGAAGATGGAGCGATTCTATCACGAAAAGAATATGGTCCCCGAGGATTACAAGCAGCGTGCCTTGCAGTTCCTGGATACTGTACCCGATACCCCACGCTGCCTGCATGGCGATCTGCATATCGGCAACATCATTACCGACGGCCAGCGCGACCTTTGGATAGATTTAGGAGAATTTGCTTATGGTGTACCCGAGTGGGACTTAGCACTCCTCTGGACCATGTGCCACAATATGCCTGGCGATCGTGTTGAACACATATTCCATATCACACACGATACGATGATGGCCCATTGGGACATCTTCTTCCCAGCCTATCTTGGCACCAGCGACCCGCAAGCCATCCACGAGGCCACCCAGCGTCTTCTACCCTACTACGCTGCAAAGGTGCCCTACATCTTCCATATGGTATTCAATCGCCCCATGCCCGATGCTGCCCTGCAGAACATCGGGAAGCTTTTGTAATAAAGAATAAACAAGGAAAAGATACCAATATATCAACATAACATCATACCATTTGGTATGTTGGCATATACTACCACGAGGAAAGTTGTTAATTATATATATTATTAATTTTATATTTATTATAATATATATAAAATATTAAATAAGATTAGACGGTAGGTTACGCTTATATTTTTTAGAAATGATATGATGGTATATTGGTAGGTTGGTATGTATCTTTTCCTGAATAAGGTTATACTGAAAAGGTTGACTCGCTCACCTAGGAAAACTTGACTCCGTTCTCTGAGGTGGTTGACTCTATTCCTAAAAACGTAGACTTCGTACGGATATTGTTTACTAATCATCTTTTTTTGTTGACTTTGTACTGAAAAGGTTGACTTTTACCACATACGCTGCTGCATTCCTTGCTCCATATGAGCGACAGATGGTGGCTTCATGCCGATGCTTGAGTGTGGGCGGGTGTCGTTGTAAAAGGCGATGAAACCTGCTATACGCTCCAATGCATCTTGATAAGTTTTGTAACGATGCTCACGGTAGACAACCTCCGTCTTTATTATGCCGTTTACACGCTCAGCAATGGCGTTGTCTGTGGGCTTGTAGTCCTCCGTCATACTTATTCTTATACCATACTTCTTCAGTTCTTCTGTATAGGCGTTACAGCAGTACTGTACACCTCTATCAGAGTGGTGGATAAGTCCTTTCAGCTCATCGGCCGTTGCCTGTGAGATAGCCATCTTGAGAGCCTGTAGAGTGTACTCTGCCTCTAGTGTGCTTGAGAGGCACCAGCCAACAATCTTATGCGAGTAGGCATCCGTCACTAGGTGCAGGTAGCAGCAGTCGTCTACCAGATCGATATACGTGATATCGCTCACCCAAAGCTGGTTAGGACGTGTCGGAACGTAACCGCGGATGAGGTTCTTGTACTTGTGGTAGCGGTGGTTTGAGTTCGTCGTGTGACGCGGCTTTGGCCGCTTCTGCGTCAACTGAAAATCACGTAGAACATGAAGGAAAGCATCACGTCCAGGAACCCAGTCACAGATGAACATTCGCTTCGACATCAGCCACAACTTATAGTATCCGATACCCGGGTCCATTTGGCGGATCTGTCTAACGGCATCCACAATGCGCATCACACGGAATAGGTACTCTTGATCGCGTTTACACTTCTTGTAATAGGC
>CADAOD010000037.1 GCA_902789415.1 uncultured Prevotellaceae bacterium | reverse complement strand
ATACTGTCTTATGACGAATGAAAGTTCGGTCTTATTCCACATCCTTGATGTTGTTAACGAGTGCAAATATAATAATTAATATTGAATATACAATGAAAGAATTGTTTATCTTTGCGGCATGAAAATGAGAAAGATAACTATAAGCCTAATAGGTTTGCTGTTGTGTGCGGTTGCGGCAACGGCACAAGAGAGTAGTGAACTGGTGGTTAGCACCAAGAGTGGAAAGGTGAGCGGCATTGTGCAGGAGGGCACGATGGCATGGTTAGGTATTCCCTATGCCAAGGTGGAGCGATTGATGCCGCCACTGCCTGTGGAAAAGTGGAAAGGCATACGTAAGTGCGACCACTGGGGACCGCAGGTGATGCAGCAGACGTGGGGAAGGCAGCTCACAGAGGATGAGATGTCGGAGAAGAACTCGTGTGTGCTTAACGTGTGGAGCACCGACCTGAAAGCCCGTAAGCCCGTGATGCTGTGGCTGCATGGCGGCGGTTTTGATTCGGGTTCATCTACCTGGAATCCTGGTATGCAGTTGGCTAAGAAGGATGTGGTTGTGGTGAGCATCAACCATCGACTGAACATCTTAGGTTTCCTCGACCTTTCGGCAGTATCCAAGAAATACGAATATTCGGGTAATGTGGGCATGCTGGATGTGGTGCAGGCTCTGGAGTGGATACGTGATAATATCGCCAACTTTGGCGGCGACCCTAAGAACGTTACCGTGTTTGGCGAGTCGGGTGGTGGCGGCAAGGTTGGTACGCTGATGTGTATGCCCCAAGCCAAAGGCTTATTCCATAAAGCCATTATTATGAGCGGAACCATACTGAACGTGAACAACCACGAGATGACACAGACACTTGGCAAAGCGGTGCTGAAGGAGCTGGGCATAGCTGAGGCCGATGTGGATAAGATAAAAGATGTGCCTTACCAGACACTGTACGATGCCGGTCAGCGTGCGATGGCCGCCAGTATCGGAACCCGCAAGCCTGGCACACCTATGATGTGGGGCTATGGTCCCACACCCGATGGCAAGGTGCTGTTGCAGCAGCCTTTCCAACCGGCATTCGCCCAGATATCAGATGATATCCCCGTAATGATTGGCACCACCTTTAACGAGTTGCAGCGATTGCGTTACGATCAGCCTATGACCATGGATGAGGCGCGCGAGCAGCTGAAGGAAACCTTTGGCGATGACACCGATGCTTATATCTCAGCTTTTGCCAAGGCGCATCCCGATTACGTACCACAGGATTTGCTGTGTATCGACTGGCTGTTCCGACCCAAAACGCTGATTACTGCCGATGCGATGACCAAGACCCGCAAGGCGCCTACCTATATGTATATGTTTACCTGGCGCTCGCCTGTAAACAAGGGTTCGGTACATGGGCACGAGTTGAAGTTCTGTTTCAACACCCTGTACCAGTCGCCTAACGAGTTACCACAGCCATCGGCTCAGGATCTGCAGTTGGCCGATAAGATGAGCAGTGCCTGGGCGCAGTTTGCCCATACCGGCAATCCAAACATCAAAGGCTTGCCAGGCTGGCATCCATATTCGGCTTTGAATGGCGAGCTGATGGTGTTTGATCATCGTTGCTATATCCTTAATAATCCCGACCGCCAGCTGCAGCAAATCATCAATCGCCATTGCTTTAAGCAGTTGGATGCGTTTAATAAGGCACATTGAGTTGTTAAAAATTCTCAAAATAGTACGGTACGACGAATAAAAATGCGTATCTTTGCCGAGATATAACGAAAACAATAATACGATAAACAACATGATGAACAACGAGAAACTTATTTTGAATGCCAACCCCATTGTGGCAGAGCTTCAGAAACCCGCGGCAGAATTTACCAAAGCCGACATTATAGATTATATAGTGCACAACGATATCCGCATGGTAAACTTTATGTATCCAGGTGGCGATGGCAGGTTGAAAACACTGAACTTTGTTATTAATGATCTGGCTTATCTTGATACCATACTTACTTGTGGTGAGCGTGTAGATGGCAGCAGTCTGTTTTCGTTTATTCAGGCAGGCAGCAGCGATCTTTATGTGCTGCCACGTTACCGTACGGCTTTTGTTGATCCGTTTGCCGAGATTCCAACAGTTTCATTGCTCTGTTCGTTCTTTGACAAGGATGGCAATCCGTTGGAGTCGTCGCCCGAACATACCTTGCATAAGGCTGCTGAGGCTTTCCATGAGGTAACAGGCATGGAGTTTCAGGCTATGGGCGAATTGGAGTATTATGTGATTAGCGACGACGAGGACATGTTCCCAGCTCAGGACCAGCGCGGCTATCATGAGTCGGCACCTTATGCCAAGGCTAACGAGTTCCGTACCCGTTGTATGCAATACATAGCCCAGACTGGTGCTCAGATAAAGTATGGACACTCGGAGGTAGGCAACTTTAGTTTGGATGGTAAGAACTACGAGCAGAACGAGATAGAGTTCCTGCCGGTAGCTGTTGAGCAGGCTGCCGACCAGTTGATGATAGCCAAGTGGGTGATTAGAAATCTGGCTTACCAGTTAGGTTATAACATCACCTTTGCGCCCAAGATTACCACAGGTAAGGCAGGCTCGGGACTGCATATCCACATGCGTATGATGAAGGACGGCAAGAACCAGATGCTGGATAACGGCGTGCTGAGTGAGGCTGCCCGTAAGATGATAGCCGGTATGATGGTGCTGGCACCTTCGATTACTGCTTTTGGTAATAAGAATCCTACCAGCTACTTCCGTTTGGTACCACATCAGGAGGCTCCCACCAATGTTTGTTGGGGCGACCGTAACCGCAGCGTGCTGGTGCGTGTGCCATTAGGCTGGACAGCCAATGTGAATATGGCTGCGCTCGCCAACCCTCATGATAAATCGCTCAACTCAAAGAACTTGTCTCTCACCTCAGAGAAGCAGACGGTAGAGATGCGCTCGCCAGATGGTTCAGCCGATATCTATCAGTTGCTGGCTGGCTTGTGTGTGGCTTGCCGTTATGGATTTGAGCTGGAAGGCGCTCTTAAACTGGCCGAGAAAACCTATGTAAATGTGAATATCCACTTGGCTGAGAATGCCGAGAGATTGGCAAGTCTGGCTCAGCTGCCCGACTCGTGTGCAGCTTCGGCCGAATATCTGAACCGACAGCGTAAGGCCTACGAGGAGTATGGTGTGTTCTCGCCAGCCATGATTGATGGTATCATCGAGCAGCTACGTGCGTTCGACGATAAGAATCTCCGTAAAACGATAGAGAATTATCCGGAGGAAATCCAAAAGTTAGTTGCTAAGTATTTCCATTGTGGATAAAGAATAACCCCCGCGAGAAAATTCGCGGGGGTTATTCTTTATAATAGTACTACGCCTGTTTGTTTTTTGCCATCCATCATAATCTTTAGTGGCTTTTCAAATCGTACATGACGTACGAATTGGGTCTCTTCTATAGCTGGCATCTGGTCGAGCAGCTCCTTCTGGAATACGCCATCGCCCGTATAGGTGTTGATGGTGAAGTAACCCACACCGAACGAAGTCAGGTTCTGGAAGAAGTGCGTGCCCTGTGAGGGATCTACACGGTAGTTCTTCAAGCCTACTTCGACGATAACCCTTGCGGCTGATATATGTGGCCACTTTACGGGGATGCCTAACCAGTAATCGCTTGATCCCCAACGGCCCGGACCTATCAGCACGTAGTTCTTGTCGGCCTGTAGGAACTTGCGGTTTATCTCCTCAATCTCGTTAGCGATGGCAGGATTGTTTACGGCAGTAAAATCGTCGTCGGTCTTTACATAAACCACATCCACCACATCCTCTGAAATGCCATGACCCAAAGAGTTGTACGAGCGCAGCAGACAGTCGCTGTCGGGTATCTGTTGCAGGTCTTCGTCGAGCACCTGCTTGGCATCTACGATAGGACGAATCTGCAGCAGGTAGAACTCGCCAGTGCGGTCGTCGTTCAGGTTGCAGGCAAACTCTATCTCAACGGGGCGCTTCATCTCGTCGGCACCAAACTTCTGTGCCATCTGTAACAGCTCGGGTAGTGGGAATACATCGTGCTGCAGCACACCGCAGAACGAGATAACCTTACGGCCACCTTCGTAGATACCATCACGAATAACCTGATCCATGGGGTCGAAAGTTGAGGCCAGATAGGTGAGGGCACCATCTTCGGCAGCTTGTTTTACGCGAACCTTTTTTATATTAAAGCCGTCGTCGACCTTAAAGTCGCTGTCTGTATGGGCCATGTCCAAGGCGTAGAATCGGGTCTGGGTCTGGCTCAAGGCAGTCTCCATCTCCGATGTCTGCAGTACCTGTTTGGGGTGATAGGGCGACACGCGGAGAGTTTGTCCGCCATCTACTATATACTTTCCTAATCCTACTGCTAACGAGGCGATACCCTCCTCGGCCGTCTCGTCGCCAATGGGGTAGTAGTTCAGTGAGCGCAGCACACCACTGAAGTTGGGGTAGTACAGGTCGCCATACTGCTTACCTACAACCTCCTGCAGAATCACGGCCATCTTCTCCTGATCGATGACGTTCTGTGTGGCCAGCATGTAAGCCTTAGAATCCTTATAGTAAACCGAGGCATATACACCCTTGATGGCACAGGCCAGCATGCTTAGCATCTGGTACTTATCCTCAAGGTAAGGAATCATATAGGTAGAGTAGATACCTGCAAAAGGCTGGTAGTGCGAATCTTCGAGCAGCGAACTTGAACGGATGGCAATAGGTGCTTTAACAGCATCGAAGAAAGTGAAGAAGTCGGCTATCAGAGAGTCGGGCAGCTGGGCACGCATAAAGTGCTGCAGTATCTCCTCGTCGCTGGCATCGCTCAGCGCTATGGTCCACAGGTTGTTCTTCTCCATGAACTCGTCGAAGAAGTCGGTACACAGTACCACCGTTTTGGGTATAGATACCTTGGCCTGTTCGAACTGGTTCAGCTCGGGGTGGCGCTTGATGATGTTATCGAGGAATGCCAGACCACGGCCCTTACCGCCCAACGAACCCTCGCCGATACGGGCAAAGTGAGCATAGCGGTCGAACTTCAGACGGTCGAACACAGCTACTACACCAATGTTCTTCATCCGACGGTACTGTACGATGGCGTCGAAGATAATCTGTCGGTGGGCATCCACATCCTGTAGCTTATGCCAGGTAACATGTTTCAGGAAGGCCGAAACGGGGAAGATGGCACGTGCGGTAAGCCAGCGGCTCATGTGGTTGCGACTTACGTGGTAGAGCATTGAGTCGTAAGGGATCTTGAAGATGTTGTCCTGCAGTTCCTTCAGCGATGATACGCGGAATACCTCTTCCTTGGTCTTGGGATCGCGGAAGATGAAGTCGCCAAAACCCATGTGCTCCTCCATCAGATGATGTAGGTCAACATTCATCTTAGTAGAGTTCTTATCGATAAAATGGAATCCTTCGGCCTCGGCTTTTTCTTTGTTGGAAATCTCAGATGAGTCGAGAATCAGGGGCACGTACTCGTCGCGGCGACGAATCTCCTTCAGCAGTTTCAATCCTGCCTCAGGGTCGCCTTCCTCTACGTGACTCAGTCGGCCCTCATGTACTTTCATTGGGAAGCGGGTATCAGAGATAACACCTAAGGTGTTCTCATGATACTTCTCGTACAGTTGCATAGCCTCCTCGTAGGTGGTAGCCAGCACCACTTTGGGGCGACCACGTTTACGCTGGGCAGCGGCATGCGGGTTGAGCGCCTCGGTTGAGAAACGCTTACTCTGTGCCAGAATATAGTTATAGAGGTTAGGTAGTACGCTCGAATAGAAGCGGATGTTATCCTCGACCAGCATAATCATCTGTACACCAGCCTCCTTGATGTCGTGCTCGATGTTCATCTTGTCCTCAATCAGCTTGATGATGCTCATGATGAGGTTGGTGTTACCCAACCAGCAGAACACATAATCGAACACCGACATATCCTCGTCCTGAATACGTTTGGTAATGCCGTGTGAGAAGGGGGTAAGCACCACGCAAGGAATATTGGGATGTTCGGCCTTGATTTTGCGTGCCACGGTAAAGGCGTCGTTATCAGCGTTACCAGGCATACAGATTACCAGGTCGATATCCGTGTTGTGTAGCACCTCGTGTGCCTCTTCGGTAGTCGATACCTGGGTGAACGTGGGTGGGTATCGCATCCCCAACTCCATATATTCATCGAAGATTTTTTCATCTACACGGCCGTCGTCTTCGAGCATGAATGCATCGTAGGGATTGGCCACTATCAGCACATTAAAGATGCGTCGTGTCATCAGGTTAACGAATGACACGTCCTTCAGGTAGAACTTGTTCCACTCAGATGGTATCTTGCTTACTTCTTCCATATTCGGCGACAAAGATATAAAATTTTCCCCAAAGTTCCCACGTTGGGAAAAAATATTTCCCTAACTGGGGAATAAATTTTCCCTAACTGGGAATATCCTCGAGCTAATAAGTGGCAATCTTACGTACGTCGTCTTCGAAAGTCTCTTTGTTGAGGGCTTTGGCTTTGAGTTTAGAACGGTAGGTGTAGATGGTGGTGATGCTGGAACGGAGAATATCGGCAATCTCTTGATTGTCGGTAATGTCAAGGCGGATAAGAGCCAGAATGCGTAACTCGGTTGTTAAACGCTTGGCTGTAGCCCCGTCGTTGTCGGTAATGAACTGATTCTCAGGTGTAAGTAACTTGTTGACCTCGCTGATAAAGTGGGGGTAGATGTTAAGGAAGGCGGTGTCGAAATGACTATGGAAAGTGCGGATACCTGTGTTTACTGGTTCCATCGTTTTGAGTTCGGCATATAGTTCCTCCAGTTTTCGTTCTCTAGCTAATCGGTTTAACTGTTTCATGCGTTGCTCGGTGTTTGAAAGCAACATACTGCTGAGTTCCAGAAAACGTCCAATGTATTCCTCTTTAATGCGATTGGCTTCTTTCATCTGCGTGTTAACAGTCTCAATCTCTTCGGTATGCTTAGCCAGAATCTTGTTCATCTCGATAATCTGCAAACCAGCTGCGTGTTTTTTGCGATACAGACGTAGGGTATAGACGATGATACCTGCAAGTACCAGCGAGATAAAGGATATGATGGCCAGCAGTAGGTTGGTGCGCTGCTGGGTCTGAGTGCGCTCGGCATCGTACAGTTGCAGAATCTGCGGCGCCATGCGTCCTACTTGCATCATGCGGATGCGACTACCATAGAAACGGGCCTCGCTGATGGCTTGTAACAGATAACGGTAGGCATCGTCGTTATTACCGCGGTTCATTAGTATCTCTGAAAGTATGCGTAGCGAGTTGTTCTCACGGATGGCGCATCGCTCATCGCTGATGGCGCTGAGCAGAAGATAACGTTCCTGCTGTTGGTGCATCTCCTTGGTTTGGTAGAAGAAAGCCAGCGTGCTGGTAACAATACTGTAAGCACGCGTACCCTCTTCAAGCTTCAGCAGGTAGTCTTCAAGCATCTGTATGGCTTTGTTGGTGTCGCCAGCCTCGCAAATGTAGGTAGCCTGATTAAAGATATAATCGTAACTGTCTTTGGGCGCAATCTGTATCACCAGCTGTCGATAGTATTGTACTCGTTGTATATAGTCGTAGAAGTATTCGGTGTTCTGAGCCATTTCCGAACGGTACAGGTTCAGCTCACTTTGTTGGTTGTAAAAGGCTATCTTCTGTTGGTCGTTAATCGAGTCAACTGCTACTTCATCCAGCAGTCGGCGGGCACGATCAAAGAGTCCTGTAACAGCCAGAATATGTGCCATACGTACGGCGCTGGCTGCAAAACGATTGTGGTTGCCCGATTTGCGCAAGGCTTTCACATTCTTATCTATATAATAGAAAGCAGAGTCGAACTTATAGGCAACATATTCGTCGTAGAGTCGTTGGTTCAGGTCGTATTGCTGCTCAGCAGTTAAAGTAATACCTTTAACTCCCTCCTTGATGGCTGCCACGCGGCGTTCCTTATCGGCTGTTAACTGGTCGTAGTGTTCTATCAAGCTGTCGAGCGTTTGATAGAGCTGTCGGTTACTTGCTTGTTGAGCCCGACTCTCTGTGGTCAGAACCATCAGAACCAAAATGATGCATTGTCGTATCATAAGTTAGAGTTGTTTGTGTTATGTTGTTGGGCACAAAGATACGATATCTTTCTGAAATAACCAAATAATATAAGCCTATTTATGCCAAATTGCGATTGATTTTCTTTAGATTTTTGTGATGAGTCTAAATTATAACCAGTTTATTTCCAGATGTTTGCGTTTTTGAGAGTTTAGATATTTGTTTGTGGCGCTTGGAGGCGTAGAATGATATCTCTATCTTTGCCGAAAAATTTCAAAATTATGCGATTACTGAGGTTTGTTAGATTTGTTATATTGGTTAGTTTGGTAATGAATGGTGTTACTAAAAGTAATGCCGGAAACGTTAAGGTAACTTCGCCCGACGGTGCCGTGACGGTTACCGTCGGCGTGAAGAATCAACAACCATTTTATATGGTAAACTATGAGGGAAAAGCTGTTGTGGCCCCCTCGCATTTAGGATACCTATTAAATAATGGTGAGTTGGGTGCTAAGACAAAGATGGGCAAGGTAGCTCGCTCGCAGAAGGACGAGATTTGGAATCAGCCTTGGGGCGAAAATGATATCACTCATAATCATTACAATGAACTGATGGTAAATTTCCGCGAACAGTCTGGACAGCCTATGCAAGTGGTGTTCCGTGTGTATAATGATGGCTTCGGTTTCCGTTATATCCTGCCAGATTATAATAAAGGAAAGGAATTCCAGATTATGGACGAGTTGACCGAGATGACTTTGGCACACGATGCCAAAGCCTGGTCGATACCCACTAACCATACCGAGTATTTCGAAGGAATCTACAAGGCCGGAATGCTGAGCCAGAAGGATACTGTATGCACACCACTTACAATAGAGTATGAGAAGGATTTGTATCTGGCCATCCACGAGGCTGCACTCGAGGATTATGCCAGCATCAATCTCACCCCCCGGAGTGCGGATGGTGGCGCTGTTAGATTACTTACCGCCCTTACACCTTGGCGTAGTGGGGTAAAGGTGTATGCCAAGGGGCAGCTTAAGAGTCCCTGGCGTACGATGATTATCAGCAAAACAGCAGGTGGATTGCTCACCTCGAACCTGATGCTGAATCTGAATGAACCATCACAAATTAAAGATACATCGTGGATTGAGCCAGGCCGTTATATCGGCATCTGGTGGAGCATCCACAAAAAACAGAACACTTGGGAGATGGGGCCTACCCATGGTGCTACTACCGAGAACGTGAAACGCTATATGGACTTTGCTGCCCGTCATGGCTTCAGCGGTGTGTTGGCCGAGGGCTGGAATCCTGGTTGGGGACAGGGCGAGAAGATTAGCTATCTGGAGTCGTACCCCGATTTTGATATGCACGAAGTAACCCGGTATGGCTTGCAAAAAGGTGTACGATTTATCGGTCATACCGAAACCTGGGGTAATGCCTCTCTCCTGGAGAGTCAGATGGAACAGGCTTTCAACAGGTTCGAGCGATTGGGCATTCGTGCCGTAAAGACGGGATACGTTGGACATTACTTTGATGGTAAGGAGTTAGCTAAGTCGCAGTATGGTATCCGTCATTATCGTAAGGTGATAGAGTGTGCTGCCAAGCATCATATCATGATAGATAATCACGAGCCAGCTATGCCTACTGGCATACAGCGCACTTGGCCAAACCTGATGACCCAGGAAGGTGTGCGTGGTCAGGAATATAATGCCTGGGATCGTCGTGGTGGTAATCCACCATCTCACACCGTTACGCTGCCGTTTACCCGTGGTTTAGCTGGTCCTACCGATTTTACGCCTGCCATCTTTAATTTCTCGGAGATTGTGCCAGGCACCCATCCGCACTCTACATTGGCCAAGCAGTTGGGTGAGTTTGTCGTCATCTACAGTCCGTTACAGATGGCAGCCGATGCCATCGAGAATTACGAAGGTCAGCCTGCACTCAGCTTTATTGAGAGTTGTCCTACCACATGGAGTCGTACTTTAGTGCCCAACGGTGAGATTGGTAAGTATATCACCATCGCCCGTAAGGAGCGTGGCGGCGACAGCTGGTTTATCGGCAGTATTACTAACGAGGAGGCTCGTAGTCTGGAAGTGTCACTCGATTTCCTTGACGAAGGTGCCACTTATCGTGCTATTATCTACGAGGATGGACCTGAAGCCGACTTTGAGCGTAATCCATACGAGATGACGATACGCCAGATTGCTGTTACTAAAGCCGACACCCTGCACCTGCGTCTGGCTCGTAGTGGTGGCGCTGCCGTCAGGATTGAGAAAGCTAAGCAATAAAAGGCAAGATATTTTCAACTAAAACTTTTTTTATAACTCTAATTTTAACAAAAACCAATGAAGATGAAAAGATCAAAGAATCTTTGTTATCGCCTGCTGATAATGTTGGCGGTGATGTTTTTCGCTTTGGATGTTTCGGCACAGACCACGATTAATGGTCGTGTGAAGGACGAATCGGGCATAGCCGTTATTGGCGCCTCGATCATTGTCAAAGGAACATCGAATGGTACAGTGACTGACTTCGACGGAAACTTCAAGCTGTCATGTAAGCCTGGAGCTACGTTGGTGTTCTCTTACATCGGCTACAATCCACAGGAACTGAAAGCCAAGGACGGCATGGAGGTTGTGCTGAAAGAGGATGTGGCACAGCTGAACGAAGTGGTTGTGGTTGGTTATGGCTCGATGGCTAAGAAAGAAATATCGAGCTCAGTGGTTCAGATTAACAAGGACCAGTTTAACCAAGGTGCAGCCAGCGACCCTATGGCGCTGATTGCTGGTAAGGTGGCTGGTCTGAATGTGGCTGCTACTGCCGATGCCAATCCTAATGCCATGACCGATATCCAGGTGCGTGGTGCTGGTTCGTTGACTGCCAGCAACGGCCCGCTGGTTGTTATCGATGGTATAGCCGGTGGCGATCTGCGTAACATTGCTACCCAGGATGTTGAGTCGATTACCGTACTGAAGGATGCCGGCTCGGCTGCCATCTATGGTACCCGTGGTGCTAATGGTGTTATCCTGGTTACAACTAAGAAAAGCTCGGGCTCGGCTGGTGTTACTAACGTAACCTACGACAGCTATATCGCACTCAATATTCAGAAGCCCCGTGTAGATATTCTCTCTACCGACGAGTTCCGTCGTTCACGTCGCGGTCAGGACTACGGTGCCGATACCGATTGGTGGGGCGAGATTACCCGTCCGGTAAGCTATAGTCTCAACCAGTATATCTCTGTTGATTCATCAACTAAGAATGGTTATTTCGGACTCTCTGTTAATTATAAGAAAGGTAATGGTTTGGATATCGTATCGGGTCGTGAGGAATACGGTGGTCGCTTTGTAGGCGAGCAGCGTGTGCTCAACAACCGTTTGCAGTTCAACTCTTCACTCTCTGCCCGTAAGGTACACGAGAAGTGGGGTAACGACGGCTTGTTTGATACTGCCCTCACCATGAACCCAACCATCCCTGTGAAAAATGCTGATGGCACTTATTATCAGCCCAATTCACCTACAGATATCCACAACCCAGTGAACGATCTGAAAGAGAACGTGAGTCAGGGCGATCGCATCTATTTGTTGGGTAATGCAGATGTAAAACTCAATATCCTGCAGTTAGAGCAGCACAACCTGAATACCTCATTGAGCTATGCCTTGCAGTACAACGACCTGAAGGATAACTTCTATACACCATCAACCTCGAGCGAATCGTTCTGGAATGGTTATGATGGTCGTGCTCGCATCAACTATCAGAAGTGGTGGACCAACCGCTTGGAGTACCTCATCAACTACACCATGACGCTGAAGCAGCACCAGCTTAAGGCTGTGCTTGGCTATTCATGGGAGCGTAGCATGTGGGAGCAGAGTGGTAACGAGAATATGGGCTTTGTTTACGATGCCCTTTCGTATCATGGCATTGGCAACGGTAGCTATCTGCGCGATGGCAAAGCCAACATTTGGGCAGGCTCATCAGAATCTACATTGATAGGTTTCTTCGGTCGATTGAATTACAATTTCAATGATATCATCTACGCTTCGGCCTCTATGCGTCGTGAGGGTAGCACTAAGTTTGGTGCTAACAAAAAGTGGGGTAACTTCCCATCTGCTTCGTTGGCATGGGAAATCATTAATACACCATTTGCTCAGAGCTTGCAGCATACTTTCCAGAGCCTGAAACCTCGCGTAAGCTATGGTGTAACAGGTCGTTCCGACTTTAATGCTTATCAGAGTATAGCCACTTATAGCACCCGTGGTGCTTATCTTATCGATAACCAGTGGATTAATGGTTATGCACCATCATTGAATGCTAACCCTGATTTGGCTTGGGAAAAGTCGACTGCTTTCAACGTAGGTCTGGATTTTGTTGCATTCAAGAGTCGTTTGCGTGGTAGCGTTGAGTATTTCGACCGTCGTTCGCAGGATCTGCTTTACAACTATACAGCTCCCCAGCCACCATTCATCTACAACACCATTCTGGTGAATGTGGGAACCACCAAGAATACTGGTATCGAGGTCTCGTTGGATTATGACGTGATTGCCAAGAAAGGCTTGAAGTGGACCACCGGTATCAACTGGAGTATGGGCGATACCAAGCTTACAAAACTCTCTAGCGATGCTTACCAGATGGCTTATCTGGATCTGTATCAGAAACCAGGTCCTGGCACCAGCGAGTACTTCTTCCGTGTAGAGGAGGGTGGAAAGATAGGTCAGTTCTATGGCTATGAGCATGCTGGTATCGACGAGAATGGACTGTTGCTCATCTACGATAACGATGGCAATAAGGTGCCTGCAGCTCAGGCTGATCCTTCTTACAAGCGCACCATCGGTAATGGCGCACCTAAGCACTTCCTGTCGTGGAGCAACTCTATCAGCTACAAGAATTGGGATCTGAGCATGCTCTTCCGTAGTGCCCTGGGCTACGAGATCTTCAACATGCGTAAGTATGGCATGGGCCTTAAGGGATCAGGTACTGATAACGTACTGCGTAGTGCTTATACTGATTATAGTAATGTGGAGTCGAGTGGTGGTATCATCTCAAGTTATTTTCTTGAGAAAGGCGACTATGTAAAACTCGACAACGTGACTTTGGGTTATACCTATACTCCAAAGAACCGTCAATTGGTTGAGAGTCTGCGTGTTTATCTCACAGCCAAGAATGTGTTTACACTCACAGGTTATGAAGGCAACGATCCTTCAATTGTTACCTCAACAGGTATCACTCCTGGTATCGACTCTAATAGCGCCTATCCACAGGCCAGTCAGGTAAGTCTGGGTGTGACTCTGCGCTTTCACTAATTATGATTTAAGAATATAGAATTAAGAGATATGAAAACAATCAAATATAGCATCATTGCGATGGCACTGGGTTTAGGGCTTACGGCATGTACTGATCTCGATGAGAAAGTGTACGATCGTATCGACGCCGGTGTATATTATCAGAATGAAGCCAGTGTGAAAGGTGCTGTGGCTGCCATCTACGGTCAGACATCACAAACCTTGGCTGGTGAGAATTTCTTCCACCTTTCAGAATATCCCTCCGACCAGATTACATGGCGTGTGTGGAATGGTGGACTTTGGGGATGGGACGAGGCTATGAAGACCGTGCTCTCTTGGCACAACTGGACTTCAGAATCTACCATCATTAATAATGCTTGGAACGGCGCTTGGACAGCTATCGGACTCTCGAACCTGTTGCTGAGCGATCTCGAGGGGCTGAGTGCTGCCAGTCTTGGTATGACCGATGCTCAGTTGGCACAGTATGTAGCCGAGGTTCGCACCATACGTGCCTGGAACTATTACTGTATCTTCGAACTTTGGGGCGGCGCGCTGCCATTGAACACCTCGGCTAGTAGTGAGGTGCCTGGTTCGGCCGATCCTGACTGGGATACATCATGCAAGAAGATATACGATTTTATTGCTACCGAACTCGACGAGACGGTTGGCGCATTGGCAAAGGACGACGACAACCACTCGATGGTGAACCGTGCCAACCAGGCCATGAACCGTTTGCTCAAGGCTCGTTTGTTGCTCAATGCCGAGGTGTTTATCGGCGAGAACCACTACGATGAGTGTGAACAGCTTTCGAAAGATATCATTGGTGGTACTTATGGTAATTATGCGATTGATAGCAACTACCGTAACCTGTACTCGATGGATAATGTAAAGAGTCCCGAGGTAATCTTCGCCCTTGCTGCCGAGGATGGTCAGGGTGCTGCTAACGCCATCTCTAACGTACGTACCATGGTCGGTATGTGGTATGGTTATGCCGATTACTTCGGACAGAGCTACGATGGTATCGGTGCCTGGAACTGCGTATGCTTGGTTCCTTCATTCGATAACTCGGGTACCGTTCAGCCAACAGGTGGTTCAATCGGTGCCAAGAGTTTCTTGGATTATGGCGATAAATTGGGCGCGCCCTATGAGCGCTTCGACGACCGCGATATCCGTAAGCAGAACTATACCTACGATGCAGCCACCAAGACCCATGGCCCGGGTATGTTCCTGAAAGGTTTGGTACGTGCCAATTTTGGTACCGGCGACGTGCTGAAGGCCGATGCCGACCGCGATGGTCAGGATCTGGTATTTGTCGATCAGTTGGGCACCTTCCTGAATCAGGGTCGCGACCTTGAAACGGTGATGAGTCCTCGTTGGGGCGAAACCAACTCGGGCGTTCGTCTGGTTAAGTATCCTCTCTATCCAAACGATGAGAATGGCGGTTTCAAGAGCATCGATGATGTACAGTTCCGTCTGGCCGAGGCTTATTATAATGTAGCTGAGTGCGAGATGCGTAAGGGTAACAGTGCCGAGGCAAAGAAGTATGTTGATGCTGTGCGCCAGCGTTACTTCAAGGCATCCGATCGTACTGCCGCTCTGAATGTGCCAGGTCCTGGTTTCGATAATTTTGATATGGACTGGATGCTCTCTGAGTGGGGTAAGGAATACCTGGGTGAGGGTAACCGCCGTCGTACCGACCTGCGTCGTTTTGATAAGTTCACTCAGGGACAGTGGTGGTTCTGGGGACGTGCTACCGAGGATGGTATCAGCCTGCCCGCTAAGCGCGACCGCAAGTACGAGTGGTATCCATTGCCACAAACAGCCATCTCTGTAAATCCCGGCTTGGTTCAGAATCCCAACTATTAAACATAAAACATTAAAGAATATGAGCAAGAAAATATATAGTGCGTTTCTGGTCATGATGGCTTTTGTGAGCTTGATGAGCAGCTGCACAAAAAACGAGGATATCGTGTTTGATCACGAGCGCCAGCAGTTCGATACACGTACCGATCGCATCCTGTTGGAGTTTATTGCTCCCTTTGGTACTACTGCCGACGAGGAGATTTATATCACAGGTGCCTTTAATGGCGACGATGAGGCGATAGGTGATCCACAGTATTTGTTGACCAAAGCTCCAAACAGTAATGTAAAGTGGGGCATCTATCTCGATCCCAACAGCTTTGTAGCAGGTAAGTCGCTGGCCGATGGCTTCAGCTTCTACTCAAAGAATCAGGGTAAGGAGTTTACTACTGCTGGCGAGGCCGCTATGCATACTGACAATCCTGGTATTGGCACCTTTACAAATGTATGGGGACAGCGTTGGGAAAGCTACTACTGGAGTGGCGGCGAGGCACCTGAACCAGAGCACGACGGATTCTGTGTGTATGTCGACGACCAGACTGGTTGGGATGTGCTCACCCTTTATATGTGGGGCGACATCAACAATATGAATGGCGACTGGCCAGGTATGCAGGTTACTGGTACTTGGAATCACGATGGTATCACCTGGAAATACTTTGATATGGGTGCTGCTAACACCGGATTGGTTGAGAATCTGATATTTAATAATGGTGGAAACGGAACACAGTTGGCCGACTTCAACTTTACCATCGATCGTAACATCTATCTGCGTATCACGCCTGATGGTATAGAAGAGATTGGTGCCGAAGCAAAAGTTGAACACGATGGCTTTGCCCTGTTTGTGCTGAACGAGTCGAGTCAGACCGATCTGGCCTTGTATGCCTGGGGCGATGCCGAAGCCTTTGGCGGTTGGCCTGGAATACCCGTTACAGGCACCCAGACCATCGGTGGGGTAGAGTATACCTATTTTGATATGGGTGCAGCCAATACCGGTTTGAATCTTAATCTCATCCCCAATAATAACAATGGTGGTGTGCAGTGGGAAGGTGGCGATCTGAACTTTACGATTGATCACGACATCTATATCCGCATTTTCGATGGTGGTTATGAAGTACTGCAGTAATCTTATCCTCGCCACAGCGCTGATGCTCTCAGCCTGTGGCGGGGCTACCAAAAGTCTTGTTGTTGATAATACCCAGCCTGTAAGCGATGCCAACCGTGTCATCTATCAGATGAACGTGGGCGCCTTTACTGCCGAGGGTACATTCCAGGCTGCAGCACAGCAGTTAGGCAGGCTCGATACATTGGGCATTGATATTATCTGGTTGATGCCCATCTATCCGCGTGGCGCTACTGTGAATAGTCCCTATGCCGCAATGGATTACAAGGCTGTGAACCCCAAATACGGAACGGTTGATGATGTTAAGGCTTTTGTGGCTCGTGCTCATCAGCTGGGCATGAAGGTATGGCTCGACTGGGTTCCTAACCATGTGGCTCAGGAGAATCCTTGGGTACAGTCGCACCCTGATTACTTTACCCGCGACGACAAGGGCCAGATGATTCATCCACATGGCTGGGGCGATGTGTTAGAGTTGAACTATCAGAATCCCGCATTGGTAAACGAGGTAAACTCGGCTTTGAAGTTCTGGATCAACGAATGCGATGTTGATGGCTATCGTTGCGACTATGTGTCGAGTCCCACCATTCCCGTATCTTACTGGCAGGATATCATTGCCCAGCTCAAAACATTAAAACCTGGTAAGAAAATCGATATGATGAGCGAGACCGACATTACCGACCGTCATAACCAGCGTATCGATTCGTGCGGTTTCGATTACGATTATGCTTGGAGTTTTCAGGGGGCAATGGCGCGTTTGTGCCGTCGTGGCTTTAATACTGATACGCTGAAGCAGATTTGTCAGCGATTCCTCGATAAGTCGGCTAAAGTAAAGAATCGTCGTATGGTTTATCTCACCAATCACGATCAGAACTACAACGATGGTGGTAACACGTTGCGCAAGTTCTATGGCGAACATCGTTATGGCCTTTCCGTTCTTGAGTTTACCCTGCAGGGCATGCCGCTCATCTATAATGGTCAGGAGATTGGCGATCCCGATACACTGAATTATTTTACCGATGCCAAAGTAAAGTGGCAGCGTGTAGATCATAAGATGCTGAACACCATCCGTACCCTCATCGCCTTGCATCACCAGCAACCCTCATTGGCCGAGACTGCTCCAGTGGAGTTTCTCGATACCAACGATAGTAACGTGTTAGCTTGGAAACGTAACAACGTGGTAGTGATGGTAAACTTTGGTGGCTATGATGTTGAGGTTGTAATCCCAGCGCTTGCAGCAGGCTACTATCAGCAGTGGCTTAACAGTCGGACAATCTTAAACGGTCCCAGTATTTCTGATTGCACTCTCTCTGGATCGTCGCCTCTCAAGTTAGAGGCCAACGGTTATGCAGTATACGTTAAACAGTAATCACCTGCTTCATCATAAAACTAAAGGTATTACTGAATTTGAGTACTCATAGGGGCAGGTTGCTCTGTGAAGAACGGTCGCCCCACTTTTTAATTTTGGTTGGTTATGAATAAAATTTTAATTGCACTTCTGTTTACTTTGAATGTTGGTGGCCTGTTTGCTGCCGATTATGTGGATGACATTAACAAATCGGTTGAGATGCGCTCCGATGGGCACCGTGTGGTGTACGAGATGAATGTAGGCTCGTTTACTACCGAGGGAACCTTTTCTGCTGCCCAGGCCCGGTTGTACGAACTCAAAACGTTGGGTGTCGATGTGGTGTGGCTCATGCCCATCTATCCCCGTGGCGGAGGTATCAATAGTCCCTATGCTGCTACTAACTTCCAGCAAACTAATCCTAGTTATGGTTCTATTGCTGACTTGAAGACCTTTGTGGCTCGTGCCCATGAATTAGGAATGGAGGTATGGCTCGATTGGGTGCCTAACCATACGGCCACCAATGCCGACTGGGTAACAACTCATCCTGAATACTACTTAACGAGTGGTGGACAGATGGTTCATCCCAACAACTATGGCGATGTGTGGCAGCTGGACTATGGCAATGCCGACTTAGTTAATGCTATGAACGATTGCCTGAAGTTCTGGATCGATGAGGCTGATATTGATGGCTATCGCTGCGATTATATCAGTAGTCCCCAGATTCCAGCCTCGTATTGGCAAACCACTATCCCGATGATAAAAGCGCTGAAAACAGTAACCTTCCTTGGCGAGGCCGATATCGCATCCGATGCAACCCGGTTAAAGAGTGTTGGCTTTGATTACGATTATGCCTGGCAGTTCCAGTCATCATTGGCCAGCTATGCCAATGGCACGGCAGCGTCGCGATTAAAGGTGTTTGTCAATACGCTGATACAGAAATCTGCTGATATATCGTTTGGTCGCATGCTCTATGTCACTAATCACGATCAGAATTATAATGAAACCAAGAAAACGCTCACTCAGAAGTATGGCGATAACCGTTATCCCCTCACAGTACTTGCTTATACCGTTTATGGAATGCCACTTGTTTACAATGGTCAGGAAGTTGGCGGAAATCAGGCTCTCGACTATTTCAACGATACCAAGATTGATTGGACAGCAAAAGATGATAAGATGCTGAACACCCTGCGCACGCTGTTTGCATTAAAGCATGCAGTGCCAGCTTTGAGTCATGCCAAACAGACCACTGATAATCCTGCAACCCAGCTGTTTGATGTACAAGGTAGCACAAGCGTTTTTGCTTATACCCGTACTTTGGGTGATAGTCAGGTGCTGGTAGTTCTTAATATGGGTACTACAGATGCATCGGCTACTATCAACGGACTTACTGAGGGTGATTGGAGCCTTTGGCTTGATAGCAGAACCATTGCCCAGGGCACCAGCAGACAGCAGGTTACGCTTCATGCCTCACATACGTTTGATATCGAGGCTAAAGGGTATCGCGTTTATGTACGTGGTGTCTATCCTGAACAGCCCGTATCATCTTCCACAGGTATTCGTTCCGTCTCTGCATCGCAAACTGCCAGCCATCAATGGTACAGCCTTAGCGGTCGTGCTATCCACACACCCACTAAGGCTGGTATCTATATCCGTGATGGAAAGAAATACGTAGTTAGATAATCTTCTCGTAAGGCAGACCGAATACATCAGCCACAGCCTTGTAGGTTACCTTTCCTTCTACAATGTTCAGTCCCTTGGCCAGTGCCGGGTCGTCCTTGCATGCCTGCTGCCAGCCCTTATCGGCCAGTGCAATGGCATAACGCAACGTAGCGTTGGTAAGGGCGAGGGTAGAGGTGTTAGGTACAGCACCAGGGATGTTAGCTACGCAGTAGTGCACAATACCCTCTTCGGTATACACAGGCTCGCTATGTGTGGTGGGGCGCGATGTCTCGAAACAGCCACCTTGGTCGATAGCCACATCAACCAGCACCGTTCCTGGTTCCATCAGTCTCAGCATCTCGCGTGTAATCAGGTGTGGGGTCTTGTCGCCTGGCACTAACACGCTTCCTATTACGATATCAACCGTTGGCAGCATCTGTCGGATGTTATGCTCCGACGAATACAGGGTATGCACGTTGGCTGGTGTCTCAATATCCAACTGGCGCAAACGTGGCAGCGAGATATCGGCGATAGTTACATCGGCACCCAGTCCTGCGGCCATCAAGGCTGCTGCCTCGCCAACCACACCACCTCCAAGTACCAGCACCTTAGCCGGACTTACACCTGGCACACCGCTAATCAGTTTGCCCTTTCCGCCTTTGGTCTTTTGCAGATAATAGGCACCATTCAATGTGGCCATGCGTCCTGCTACCTCGCTCATAGGCTGCAACAGGGGAAGAGAGCCATTGGGCAGTTGCACCGTTTCGTAAGCCAAACATACAGCCTTGCTCTTCAGCATAGCCTCTGTAAGTTCCTTTTCGCACGCAAAATGGAAATAGGTGAATAGCAACTGTCCCTCGCGAACCAGATTGTATTCGGGCTCGATGGGCTCTTTTACCTTCACAATCATATCACATTCACGGTACACAGCCTCGATAGTAGGCAGAATGCGTGCGCCAGCTTTCACATAGTCGTCGTCGCTGAATCCGCTACCTTCGCCAGCCGTATGCTGCACACTTACCTCATGACCTCTGCGAGTCAGTTCGGCCACACCCGCAGGCGTCATACCTACGCGGTTCTCATTGTTCTTAATCTCTTTTGGAATACCTACTTTCATAAGCCTCAAGGTTTTTAGTAATACATGTTTTATGGTGCGAATATACGAAAAAAAATTGTTATGTGTACGCACTTTCCAACTTTTTTTGTATTTTTGCAGCCGTTATTAATCATATATGTACATAAACAAAATGAAACTGAACCTATTTAAACTATTCATTTTGCTGGTATGGCCCTTTGCCACAGCCAGCGCTGCCGATGTGAATATGAAGTTTGGCAAACCCACTAAGGAAGAAATGCAGATGACCACTTATGAGGCCGATCCTAATGCCGATGCTGTGGTACTCTGCCGTCTAACCGATGTAGAGTACACCGTAGAGGTGAACGGCTATCTGGTTGACTATCATGAGAAGGTACGTATCAAGGTGCTCAAACCCGGTGGCGAGCGTGTGGCCCGAGTGGTAGTGCCTTTCAGCAAGGATGTTGATTCAGGCAACCGTGTGGGCGGTTCTAAGTTCTCGCTCAAGGCGGGTGTGTTTGTTATGGGTACCGCTACCAGTCAGGTGTTCGAGGAGGCAGGCGGTTCGCTGATGGACAATGCTGTGGGTAGTTATACCGACGAGAGTGTTGAGGACCTCAAGGCTGTAGCCTTTAATCAGGAGGGTTCCAAGATTGTAAAGACCCAACTTAAGAAGAGCGACGTTCGCACTACCAAACTCGATGATACCGAGTATCAGCTTGAGTTTACTGTGCCAAGTGTCAAGGTGGGCACCGTTATCGAGTACGAGTACACCATTCACAGCCAGCTTTTCTGGCAGTTGCGCGACTGGTATGCCCAGTGCGATATCCCCGTGGTTTATGCTAAGCTTGATATGAACATTCCGAACTATCTGTTGTTTAATATCGAGGAACAGGGCGTTAAGCAACGTCTTTCGTGTACCTGCACCACAGGTATGATGCGCTACAAACTGGAGAGCGATCCTTTAGCCGCTCCTGTGATTGCCAATACCAATCATTATGTGTGTGTAGGTCGTAACCTCGAGGCTATTCCTAAGCTTGATGGTATGTGGAATGTTAACGACTACTGCGCCGGTATCACTGCCGAGTTGCGCCGATATAGTCTGCGTGGCATCAATATGATGGATTATGCCAAGACATGGGATCAGGTAGATGCGATGATTCTTGACAGTGATGAGTTGGGTAAACGCTTGACCGACCACAGTCCGTTGGCCGATGCTATCAAGGCCGCCGGCGTGCAGGATATCGCCGATCAGCGTGAGCGTGTGGCTGCTGTATTTAAACTCGTGATGAGTAGAGTTAAGTGGAATGGTCGTTATGCGCTCAGACCAGTGGCTCCTAACGAGCTACTTAAGCGTGGCGAAGGCACCAATGCTGATATCAATCTGCTGTTGCTCCAGTCGTTTATCGATGCCGGATTGATGGCCGTTCCCGTTATTCTGCGTACCCGCAATCTCGGTCAGCTGCCTTATAACTTCCCTTCAATCAGTAAAATCTCTACCTTTATGGTTGGCTTGGTGCTGCCTGGCGGTAGTAAGGGCTTTGTTGATGCCTCAGCGGCAAATGCCGATGGTACGATTGGCGATCTGCCCAAAATCATGCTCTCAGAGCGTGCCCGTATGCTATACAATGGCCGTAAGGGCGAGTGGGTAAACCTACGTAAACTTTATGAAACAAAAAAATAATTATTTAGCATTATGAATTCATTGAAACCCTATTACCGTTTGCTGGTCTATGGTCTCGGCGGTTTTGTATTTATCATGATTCTTTTCACCACTTGCTGTACGGTAGTAGATTCAGGTGAGGTAGGTATCCGTTTCCACAAGTGGTCGCTCAACGAACAAGACTATGGTGGTGTTGAGGGTACCTGTAAAGGTTGGGTGTTTTATAACCCCATTACTACCAATGTGTTTACCTATCCTACATTTACCCAGCGTAAACAGTACGAGACGTTCTCGGTAAATGCCAAGGATGCTTCGCTCTTCGAGATGGATCCTACCATCGCTTATCGTATCAACCCAGATAAGGCTTGCGATATTTTTACTAAATATCGTGTAGGCGTGAAGGAACTCGAAGAGGGCTATATCCGCACCTGTATCTACGAGGCCTATCGTACCTGTGCCAACCAGTATACCTCGGATTCACTTATGTCGAACCGTGCTAATTTTGAGCGTGATGTACGTGCTCGCTTGGAGAAGTCGCTGATGAGCGAAGGCTTCTTGGTTGAGGAATTTACCAGTAAGATTACACCTCCATCATCGCTCCTTTCGATGATTGATGCCAAGAATACCGCTATCCAGAGTGCCTTAAAGGCCGAGAACGAGGTAAAAGAGGCTGAGGCTAATGCTAAGATTGCCGTAGCCAAAGCCGAGGGTAATGCCCGTGCCATGAAGATTAAGGCCGATGCTGAGGCTTATTACAACCGCACCATCGCTGCATCGCTCTCGCCCATGATTGTGCAGGAGGATATGATTGAGAAGTGGGACGGCAAGATGCCACAGATCATGACCGGCAATGGCGGTATGATGATGGACATCTCGAAAGTTATCGGTGCTGGCGCCAAAAAGTAATTTTATATAATCTCTACAACGGTCAATACATGATTGGCAACTTTGAAGCGGATGTCGAACGTGAGGAACGGCATGCCGTAGATGCGGTCGGGATCGTTGTGATAACGTGGTCGGGGGTCTTGTTGTAAGGTAGCTATCAGCGATGCTACCTGATCGGCAGGAACCCTGACTTCTAATTCTTTGGGCAATTCTACTTTTAAGGGTTGCCACTCGGTGTTGTCAACAAAGCCACTTCGGGCATCGGGATGGGCATCGGCATAGGCCACATAGGGCTTGATGTCGTAGATGGGTGTTTGGTGCATCAGGTCGGCACCTTTTACATAGACGACGGGACCTAATTTGGTCTCGTGCTCTATGCGATCGATACGCACACACGACAATCCGAGATTGTTTGGACGGAATGGCGAGCGTGTGGCAAACACACCCATGCGCTGGTTGCCGCCTAAACGGGGTGGACGCACGGTGAGACTCTTTTCGGCATCGCGATTGGCCGAGAACTCCCAGATAATCCACAGGTAATCGAATGCCTCAAGTCCGCGAACGGCCTCCATCTGTCGGTATTCAGGTGCAAACACGATACGCCCCGTCAGGTCGGGCACCAACCCGCTCTGACGAGGAATACCAAACTTTGTGGGGAATGGTGATTCGAACCAAGCTATCGGTTGTATCTCCATGTATTATTCTGAATATTGAAATGCAAAATCCAACAGTGTGCACAGCGATTTCTGCTTGGTATTCGACTTGAATACAAAGTAAAGAGCGTGCTTGCCTGAGAGTTTGGCGAGTTCAGGCAGATCTACCACAGCCTCTGTTGCCTCTTGGGGCATATCGGCTTTCAGCTCGATGCTGCCAAATTGCTTGCCGCCCTGCGATGTCCAAGGACGATCGATCATTACCTGAATGGTACCATCGATACCCGCAGGGATGAGATTCAACGATAACTTCAGATTCTTCTTGTCCTTGCTCTCGTTGAGGTTAAAGTACTTATAACCTACGATAGAACCATTGGTATTGTTAACCACACGGTTGGTATTGCAGGTCAGGGCATATGGATCGTCGTAGTTCTTATCGTTACCATACGACGCCTCGACATACGAACCTGAGAACTTGTTGTTGGGCCACTCGTGAATGGCTGGTGTTGGACCAGTGAGCCAGCAAGCGATACCTGCTGAGTGGCGCTCGAATGGATGCAGACCGCCAAGTGCGAAACCTTCAGAGTTATATTCACCTTCGGTAATTTCTACCTTACCGCCTTCGCCTTCCTCAACATTCACCTTGATGGGAGCCACCATGGCCTGGCGTGCGTACTCGTTAGTGCCCGTCTGGCGATGATAGAATACGTACCACTGACCGTTAATCTCGCAGATACTGCCATGAGTGTTACCATCAACAACAGCCGATGCTATGGTGTCGCCCTTCTCGTTAATCTCGCGGCCACGAGCATCTATAATGGTTCCGCCATAAGTCCAAGGACCAAGAGGCTGATCGCTATAGGCGTAAGCTAAGTTGTAATTGCTGGTGGGCAAGCCAAACTCGCCGTCCTTGGTAAAGCGACTGTAGATAAACACATATTTATCCTTGATTTTACGGATGCTCGAAGCCTCGAAGAAACTAAAGATACCCTCTTCGTTGCGGCCTGATACCATACCATCGATGATTTCTGTACCGGGCTTAACGGTACACATCGTGGCAGGATCAATCTCGGCTGCGTAGGAATGCTCAAAGCCCCAGTAGCCGTACACACGACCATCATCGTCGACAAACACAGCTGGGTCGAAACCATAGATACCCACAACCTGGTTGGGATTCTTGGCGCTCCAGTTGCAAACAGTGAATGGTCCGTCGGGACGGTCGCTCTTGGCAATCAGCGCATTGCGATAGCCTGTCTGGTCGTTGGGGAATAGGTAATACGTTTTCTTGCCAGTGGTATCAGTAACAAATGTGATATCGGGTGCATACAGCACATCGGCAGTGCCTGCCGAGTCGAAAACTTCGCCTCGGGCATTTCTGTTGACGGTGAGAATAATGCCGTCGTAACGCCAATGACTCAAATTGTCGGTAGGAGCCGACCATACCACTTGGTCGCGACCACAATAGGCATCTTTCAGATTGTCGTGCGAACCATAGATATACACACGCTGCTTGCCTGGATTATCAGGGTCGTCGAACACATAGGGCTCGCCATCGGGGATATGCTCCCACAAGGGCAGATAGGGGTTACCAACGGTGTTAAGTGTTGTGAGTTCCTGACTTTCTACTACTGCTGCCTTTTGGGTGCACGATGCAGCCAGTCCCATGCAACAAACAGCTGCTAAACTGAGTTTAAGAACATTCGTCTTCATCTTGTTCGTATTGTTAGGTTTATTATCAGGCTGCAAATATACAAAAAAAATCCGAAAGCGTGATACTTTCGGACTTTTTTTATGATGTGATGCTTGGATTATCCGAGCTTGCCGTCTGAACCGAGTACGTTCACAATCTTGTGGATGTACATCTTCTTCATGTTCTCACGAGCGGGCTTCAGGTACTGGCGAGGATCGAAGTGATCTGGGTGCTCAGCCAGGTACTTACGGATAGCAGCAGTCATAGCCAGACGAGAGTCAGAGTCGATGTTGATCTTGCAAACAGCGCTCTTAGAAGCCTCGCGG
>CADAOD010000036.1 GCA_902789415.1 uncultured Prevotellaceae bacterium | reverse complement strand
CATTCCGAACAGAGAAGTTAAGCCCACCTGCGCCGATGGTACTGCAATGCAATGCGGGAGAGTAGGAAGCCGCCGTCTTTTTTAAACGCGAAAGCCCTGGAGATACACTTCTCTGGGGCTTTTTTATTTTCAAAAACAAACGATCTATGAAGAGATTAAATGTTTTAGCCGTATTGCTTCTGATGGTTGTCGTCATCAGTGCACAAAACTACAAAACCGTTTTAAACATCAGTTATACTTCAAAAACAGATGCTTATGCTAAAGAGCGATTAAAACTGGATGTGTATTACCCAGAAGGCAAAAAGGATTGTCCTGTAATCGTATGGTTTCATGGAGGTGGATTAGAGGCTGGCCAGAAAGAAATTCCACAACGATTAAAGGATAAAGGGTATGTGGTGATAGGTGCTAACTATCGTTTATTGCCAAAAGTTACTGTTGATAAAACGATTGATGATGTTGCTGAAGCTGTAGCATGGGCTTTTCGTCATGCCCAGGAGTATGGTGGGGATCCACGTAAAATTGTAGTTACAGGCCATTCTGCAGGTGGCTATCTGGCCATGATGCTTTGTTTGAATAAGGCTTGGCTCAGTAACTATAAGGTTGATGCAGATAGTGTTTGGCAGTATATTCCTTTTAGTGGTCAGGCTATTACTCATTATAATGTGCGTAAGATGCAGGGCATCCAGCCTTTGCAGCCAACTATAGACCAGTATGCGCCGCTTTATTGGGTGCGTAATGATTGTCCACCATTGGTGTTGATTTGTGGCGATCGTGAATTGGAATTATATGGTAGATATGATGAGAACCAATATTTGGCTCGCATGATGAAATTAGTTGGTCATAAGCAAACTTATTTATACGAGATTGATGGTCATGGTCATGTTGGGATGGTTGATCCTGCCTTCCACATTCTTGATACCCATATTAGGCAGATGTTAGGGCTGCCAGTTAATCCTTGATGTGTAGAGCTTATAAAAATACTTTATGCAAGACTGAACAGAAACTGCTGGTTGACGTATTTCCAACGTACGGTTCCGAAACGGATAAGTCTGGCCAGGAGTGAAATAACCTTGTGGCGTGGCAGACGTGATTGGCGAACAATCTGGTTAAGCGTTTGCTGAACTTGGTTATTTGTGGCTTGTTGATTGTTTGCTGTTTGTTGGATGTTTATTGTGTTTAGCAGTTGACGGATAGTGTCATCGTAGGTCATGACTGTTCCTTGTGCTTTTTGTGATTCGCGCCATAGGGCCAAGTGAACAGGAGAGGCTACAATGTTTTCGTCTTTGATACGGATATAGGCACGTGTTTTACCTTCTTCATCTATCGCACAGATTGGTTTCCGTGTAGATGGTGGAACTGTGGCTACGACGATGGTGCGCCCCTCAATGTGGTAGGTGTCGAACTTAATGCTTGCTTCTGGCTTACAATATTTGTAGGCCGCTTGATGCATCATGTATATTTCTTCTTCAGACCGTACGCCTGATAGATTTCCATCATCGCGTACGCCTATCAGCAACCGTCCTCCATCGGTATTGGCAAATGCCGATACTGATTTAGCCAGTTTACAGGCGTCAGACACACGGTACTTGAAGTCCTGTTGCTGGTGTTCGCCCTCGCGAATGAGGCTATGGATATAACGCTTATCGTCCATTGTCGGATTCGAACCAACGACCCCGAGATTACAAATCACGTGCTCTGGCCAACTGAGCTAAAGAGGCGGGTGGGTAAGCGATCTGCATCGCGCCGCTACAACCTAATACCCTTGCTGCGTTCCCACCCTGGGGGATTCAAAGGGAGCTGGCCGTACAGGACTTACCCATGTAATTTTAAAGATCTATTTGCTTAAAGCGGGTGCAAAGGTACTACTTTTAATTGAAAATTGCGAATTGATAATTGAAAAAATTCTTGATTTTAACTATTTTTTTAGAGATTGCCCCAATTATATGCAGGAAAATGCTTAATTTTGCACCCTGTAAGAGGTAAATGTTAAAATATGACCGCACCAGAATATATACAATTAAAGGCTTACGCTCGCCAGGATGGTTTTTTCTTGGCTATCCTTTGGATTGCCAGTTTTGCAAGCTACATTGTAGGTTTGAGTAATCAGGTTCTGGCAATGGCTGCTATGCTGATGGCTGTGATGACGCCATTCTTTGTAGCCAACCGCTTGCGTAAATTCCGCGACGAGGGCAGGGAGGGCGTTATCTCCTTTGGTCGCAGCTATGCTTATACCATATTTGTGTTTTTTTATGGCGCCGTGTTATTAGCTGTGGTTCAGTATCTGTATTTTGCCTATATGGATAATGGCTATTTGGTTAGCTCGTTTGCTAAGATGATGAGCACTGAGGAGGGTAAGGCCATGCTGGAACAATATGGCATGACACAAATGGTGGACGATAGTTTGGCCGAAATGGCTATGACGCGTCCTATCGACTATGCGCTGAATATTCTCACCATCAACATCTCGTTGGGTTTCATACTTGGTGTGCCCATTGGTTTGATAATGCAGCGTAAGAGAGTAGAAGGATTGAAGAATTGAAAATCGAAGTTCTTAAAAATTGAAGCATTGAATTGAAATTATGGATATATCAGTAGTTATACCTCTTTATAATGAGGATGAGTCTATCCCTGAGCTTTTTGCGTGGATAGAGCGTGTGATGAAGGCAAATAACTTCAGCTACGAGGTGATTTTTATTAATGATGGTTCTACTGACCGTTCGTGGGAGATTATCTCGGAGTTGAATAAGCAGCAGCCTGGTGTGGTAAAGGGCATTAAGTTCCGCAGAAACTACGGTAAGAGTCCTGCGCTGTATTGTGGTTTTGAACAGGCTCAGGGAGATGTGGTGATTACCATGGATGCAGACCTTCAGGACTCGCCTGATGAAATTCCTGAGTTGTATCGTATGATTAAGGAAGAGGGCTACGACTTGGTTAGTGGCTACAAGCAGAAACGATACGACCCTATTTCGAAGACTATCCCAACTAAGCTGTTTAATGCTACAGCTCGTAAGATTAGCGGCATTAAGAATCTGCATGACTTTAACTGCGGACTGAAGGCTTATCGCAAGGCGGTGGTTAAGAATATCGAGGTGTATGGCGAAATGCACCGCTATATCCCTTATCTGGCTAAGAATGCTGGATTCAACAAGATTGGCGAGAAGGTGGTACAGCACCAGGCACGTAAGTATGGTTCGTCGAAGTTTATGGGCTTGAACCGCTTTGTGAATGGTTATCTCGACCTGCTCACACTCTGGTTCCTGAGCACATTTGGTAAGAAACCTATGCACGTGTTCGGCTTCCTGGGTACACTGATGTTCTTTATTGGCTTTATTTCGGCAGCTTGGATTGGTGCTGATAAATTGTGGTGTCTGGCCAATAATATTCCTCAGCGATTGGTAACCAATTCACCATTCTTCTACATTGCGCTTACCATGATGCTGATGGGAACACAGCTGTTCCTGACAGGCTTCCTGGGCGATCTGATTAGTCGCTCGTCGAGCGGACGTAATGATTATCAGATAGAAGAGAAAATATGATGAAACGTTTTGTATATTTGTCGTTGGCTGTGCTGATGGTGGCCTGCTCGTCTGTCGATTGTCCTGTCAACCGTACGGTGGCAACCTTGTATAATATACGCACCAGCGATGGCACAGAGTTGGCGATTACCGACACAATGACCATTTCGACAGTAAATGTTGATGATGAGGATGTTGTGCTTTACAGTGGTCGCGACTCTATTATATATAATAAAGGTGTAGGCATAAGTCAGTTTACCTTGCCTATCAGTTACTCGCATCCCGAGGATGTGCTACTGTTCAAGTTTGAAATAGCTAACACCGACTCGGTGGTACGCGATACTGTGTGGATTAAGAAGGATGACTATCCACATTTTGAATCGGTGGATTGTAATACCACTTTCTTCCACACACTCACTAATGTGCGATATACGCGCAACTACATCGACTCAATTGTGATTAATAACCCATCAGTGACCTATGACTCTCAGACGGTTCATTTCTACCTCTATCCTAAGAGCAACGATTAGTATCCTGGTGCTCTCGGCATCGGTGCCTGTTCAGGCTCAGAAGTTTTTCTCGTTCCAGAAAGACTCTGTGCCCATGTTTCGTGGTTTTGCTGTTTCGTTCGATTTAGTTGGAGCGGGACTGATGGCCTTCTCGGATAACGGACAGTACGAAGGCGCTCTGCGCATTAATCTGCACGACGAGTGGTTCCCGATTATTGAGGCAGGTCTTGGACGCGCTAATCATAACGACGATGTAACCAAGATTCACTACAGCACCTCGGCTCCTTATTTTCGTATAGGTATAGATAAGAATCTGTTGAAGGATAAGCATGGTGCCAACCGCCTGTACGGTGGTTTGCGTTATGCGTTTACATCCTATAAGGTTGATATCTCGTGTCCTGATTTTACTGATCCTACTTGGAAGTGGCCTACTGGTTTTGGCGTGCTTGATGCTCCTTGTAACTACCATTGGATTGAGGCAGTAGTGGGTGTTGATGCCCAGATTTACGGTCCTGTACATTTGGGTTGGAGCTTGCGCTATAAGCGTCGTATCGCCCATAAGGAAGAGGGCGAGTTTGGTAACACTTGGTATGTGCCAGGCTTTGGTATCTTTGGCGATACCCGTTTGGGTGGAACGTTCAATGTGATTATTGATATCTAAACTGATGCAACAGCCTAAGAATAAGAAACTTTTGTGGCAGATGCCATTTCTGGTACTGCTGATTGTAGGTACGGTGCTGATTATCCGTCAGCAGCGCAATATGCCTTATCAGAAGAGTGCCGATAAGGTGTTTGGTACGTTCTATCATGCAGTATATCAGTGCGATTCGGATATGACGTATAGCATCAATGCCGAGTTAGCTAAGGTTGATGCCTCGCTGTCGCCATTCAATCCCCAATCGATTATCACTGCTGTAAATCAGAATCAGGACGTGCAGCTTAACGATATGTTTCTAGATGTGTATAAATTGGCGATGAACATCTCGAAGGAGACTGATGGCGCTTTTGATATTACCGTTGCTCCATTGGTTAATGCCTGGGGATTTGGCTTTAAGAATGGCATTGAACCCTCGAAACAACAGGTGGATAGCTTGATGCAGATTATTGGCTATCAGAAGGTTTCGCTCGAAAAGGGTAAGATACAAAAAGCTGATGAACGCATCATGCTTGATTGCTCGGCTATTGCCAAGGGGTATGGTACCGATGTGGTGGCCAAACTGCTGCGTAGCAAGGGCATAAATAACTTTATGATTGAGATTGGTGGCGAGATTGTTACCAGTGGTTTGAACCCCGATCAAAAGCCTTGGCGCGTTGGTATTTCAAAGCCTGAGGACGATGTGCAGGGTGCAGCTCAGGAGGTGCAGAGCATTGTAGCAATTACCGATAAGGCGATGGCTACTAGTGGTAACTATCGTAACTTTTACTATAAGGGTGGTAAAAAGTATGCCCATACAATCGATCCTAAGACGGGTTATCCCGTTCAGCATAGCATCCTCTCGGCTACGGTGTTTGCTAACACTTGTGCAGTGGCCGATGCCTATGCCACCTCGTTTATGGTGATGGGTGTTGAAAAAGCAAAGCAAGTGCTTGCGCAGCACCCTGAGCTGATGGCTTACTTGATTTACAGCGATAAAGATGGTAAGAATGCCGTTTGGTATTCGCCCTCGCTTAAGAATAAGATTCAGCAATAATAGCGTATGGCTGTTCTCCAGATTTTTGAAAAACTGTTGCAGTTCCCTTTGTTTCAGGGAATGAGTCGCGACGATTTGGAGATTGTGGCTGGTCATATCCGTTTTGGATTCTTGAAGTTGAATGCAGGTAAAACCGTGATGAAATCGGGCGATAACTGTCATCAGCTTTATTTCCTGATTAATGGCAGTTTAAAGGTGTGCTCGTTTGCCGACGACTATGGCTACCATGTTGAGGAGCAGATTTCGGCTCCTTACATTATCCAGTTAGAGTCGGTGTTTGGCTATAACCAGCGCTACACCCGCGATTTTATTGCCCAAACCGATGTGAACTTCCTGACGCTCGACAAGGAAGAGGTGGTGCGATTAACTGAGGACTTTCTGGTGTTCCGCTTGAATATGATTAACCATTTTGCCACGCAGACACAGAAGCAGATGCGCCAGGTGTGGTATCGGGCGCCTCAGTCGCTCGAGGACCGTGTGGTACGATTCCTTACCCAGCGTTGCTTGTATCCTGCCGGTCATAAAACGTTTAATATCCTGATGACCCGATTGGCAGAGGAGGTGAATGATAGTCGCCTCAATGTGTCGCGTATTCTGAACGATATGCAGCATCGCGGACTGATAGAGTTGAGTCGTGGAAAAATAGAGGTTCCACAGCTCGAACGCCTGCTTTATACCAAGTAGAAACGTCTATTCTAAGCGTTTTCAATTTTTTTAATGTATTGTTTTGTAAAGTATCGGATTTTTGTCGTAACTTTGCATCGAAAATGCGAGAACGGACAGCGCCGTCCTTGCAATCCGTAAAGAGTTAGTATAATGATGAACGAAAAGAAAGCTAGAACGAACCCGTTCTTTGAACCTTATAACACACCTCACGACACAGCCCCATTCGATCGTATCCGTATGGAAGATTTTGAAGAGGCTATGTTGGAAGGTATCCGTCGCGACGATGAGCAGATAGAACGTATTATCAATAATCCCGCCAAACCAACATTCGATAACACGATTATCAGTGTAGATGATGAGAAGAATAAGGAGGGTTATTACGATCTGCTGGGTCGCGTATCTACCGTATTTTTTAATTTGCTTTCGGCCGAGACCAACGACGAGATGGATGCGTTGGCCCAGAAGATGAGTCCCATCCTTACCAAGCATGCCAACGATATCCGTTTGAACGAGCGCTTGTTTGAGCGCGTAAAATATGTTCACCAGCACCATCGTAAGCTTACTGCCGAAGAAAAGATGCTGCTTGATAACTGCTACGATGGTTTTGTACGTAGTGGTGCATTGCTTGATGCTGCTGGCAAAGAGCGCCTGCGCCAGCTTACCGAAGAGGCTTCGATGCTTGGCTTGCAGTTCTCACAGAATCTGCTGAAGGAGAACAAGGCTTTTACACTGCATATTACCGACGAGGCACAGCTTGACGGACTACCCGATACCGCTCGCGAGGCAGCAGCTTTGGCAGCCAAGGAGCAGCAGAAAGAGGGTTGGGTGTTTACGCTCGACTTCCCTTCGTATTCTCCCTTTATGACCTACAGCACCCAACGCGAACTGCGCCGCCAGCTGTATATGGCCAAGAATACGGAGTGTATTCACGATAATACCGAGAACAACCTCGAGATATGCAAGCGACTCATCAACCTGCGTCGCGAACTGGCACAGTTGCTGGGCCACAAAACCTATGCCGATTACGTGCTCAAGCACCGTATGGCAGGCAATGTGCGCAACGTATATAAGTTGCTTAACAACCTGATTGATGCCTACAAGCCCACCGCCATCAAGGAGGTAGAGGCTATCGAGAAAATGGCACGCAAGATAGAGGGCAACGGTTTTAAGCTCGAACCATGGGACTTTTCGTTCTATTCGCACAAACTCCAACTCCAGAAGTATAATCTGGATGCTGAGATGCTGCGCCCATACTTCGAACTCTCGAAGGTGATTGATGGTGTGTTTGGCTTGGCCAACCGCTTGTATGGCATAACCTTTAAGGAGAACAAGGAAATACCCGTTTACCATCCCGATGTAAAGGCCTACGAGGTGTTTGATGAGGACGGCTCGTTCCTGGCTGTATTCTATGCCGATTTCCACCCACGCAAGGGTAAGCAGGGTGGTGCCTGGATGACGGAGTACCAGGGACAATGGAAAGAACGTATCGACCAGAAGAAGCCTTTTGGTCCTGATAATATGCGTAATATTCGCCCCCATGTTAGTGTGGTGATGAACCTTACCAAACCAACCGAGGAGAAACCCGCCCTGCTCACACTTGGCGAGGTGGAGACTTTTCTGCACGAGTTCGGACACTCGCTGCATGGCATGTTTGCCAACACCCGTTTTGAGAGTCTGAGTGGCACCAACGTGTGGTGGGACTTTGTAGAACTGCCTTCGCAGTTCATGGAGAATTTCTCGATCGAGAAGGAGTTCCTGCGCACCTTTGCCTTCCACTATCAGACAGGCGAGCCTTTGCCCGATGAACTCATCGACCGTATTGTAAAGAGTCGCAACTTTAATGTGGCTTATGCTTGCATGCGTCAGGTAAGCTTTGGTTTGCTGGATATGGCCTACTACACCCAGAAGGACGAGTTTACTGCCGATATCATTCCGTTCGAGAAGAAGGCCTGGGAGAAAGCGATGGTGCTGCCCCAGCTGCCCGATACCTGTATGACGGTGCAGTTCTCGCACATTATGGCAGGTGGCTATGCCGCTGGCTATTACAGCTATAAGTGGGCCGAGGTGCTTGATGCCGATGCTTTCAGCGTGTTCAAGAAACATGGCATTTTCGACAAGAAGACAGCCAGCAGTTTCCGTGAGAATATCCTGTCGAAAGGTGGTACCGAAAATCCGATGACATTATATAAACGGTTCAAGGGTGGCGAACCCACCATTGACGCATTACTGAAAAGAAATGGAATCAAAAAACGACAAGCAAAGTAAACTTGACGTACGCTATCTGCGTATGGCACGTATTTGGGCTGAGAACTCCTACTGCAAACGCCGCCAGGTTGGTGCGCTGGTGGTAAAGGATAAGATGATTATCAGCGATGGTTACAATGGTACGCCCAGCGGTTTTGAGAACGTGTGCGAGGACGACGACAACGTAACCAAGCCTTACGTGCTGCATGCCGAGGCCAATGCTATTACCAAACTGGCGCGTAGCAATAACAACAGCGATGGCGCCACTATCTACATTACTGCCTCGCCCTGCATCGAGTGTGCCAAGCTTATCATCCAAGCAGGTATCAAGCGTGTGGTTTATGGCGAGAAATACCGCCTTACCGATGGTATCGAGCTGCTGAAACGTGCTGGTATCGAGGTTATCTATATTGGATTAGAAAACGAAAAATAATGAGTAAGAATAGAACTAACCGTTTCATGCCTTTGCTCATGGCCGTATGTGTGGTTGTGGGTATTGTTATCGGAACGTTTTATGCCAACCATTTCTCAGGCAATCGCCTGAATATTATTAACTCGAGTGGTAACAAGCTCAATAACCTGCTCCACATCATCAACGATCAGTATGTGGATACGGTTAACATCAACGATCTGGTTGAGAAGGCTATGCCTCTGATCCTGGCCGAGCTCGATCCCCATTCGGTTTATATCAGTGCCCGCGATGGCGAGATTGCCAACGACGACCTGCGTGGTTCGTTCTTTGGCATTGGTATCGAGTTTACCATCCGTCAGGACACCATTCGTGTGCAGAATGTGATTGGCAATGGTCCTGCCGAGCGTGCTGGTATGCTGGCCGGCGATAAGATTGTAGAGGTTGATGATTCGGCCTTTGTAGGTAAGAAGGTTACCAACGAGGAGGCTATGCACCGTCTTAAAGGTCCTAAGGATACCAAGGTAAAACTGGGCGTTATACGTTATGGCGAGAAGAAGATACGCCACATTACCATCACCCGTGGCGAGATTCCAACCAAGAGTGTTACTGCTTGCTACATGCTCGACGAGGAGTGTGGCTATATTAAGATTCGTAACTTTGGCGAGAATACTTATCCCGAATTACTGATTGCCCTGGCCAAGCTGTCGCAGCAGAGCTTCAGTAATCTGGTTATCGACCTTCGTGGCAACACAGGTGGCTACTTAGAGTCGGCCGTGCAGATAGCCAACGAGTTTCTGTCGCGTGGTCAGCTGATTGTTTATACCCAGGGTCGTGCCTTCCCACGTCAGGATTATCGTGCCGATGGTCGTGGTTCTTATCAGCGTCTGCCACTGGTAGTGCTAGTCGACGAGAGTTCAGCTTCGGCTTCAGAGATTTTGGCTGGTGCCATTCAGGATAACGATCGTGGTACCATTATTGGTCGCCGCTCGTTTGGTAAGGGTTTGGTTCAGAAACCCATGGAGTTTAGCGATCACTCTATGATTCGCCTCACCATCGCCCGTTATTACACCCCATCGGGCCGTTGTATCCAGAAGCCTTATAACAATGGCAGTCATTACGATGATGACTGGTTGACACGTTATCAGCATGGTGAGTTCTTCTCGAAGGATAGCATTAAGAATACTGGCCCAGAGTACCACACTAACAACGGTCGTATTGTGTATGGCGGTGGTGGTATTACGCCCGATATCTTTATTCCTGAGGATACCCTTGGCGTTACCTCGTACTACAAGGAGGCTGCCATGTCAGGGCTTATTCTGCAGTTTGCCTTTACCTATACCGACGAGAACCGTGCCAAGCTTGCTACACTAACCAGCGTGAAGGATATGGAGACCTATCTGAAGCGCCAGAACATTGTCGAGAAGTTTGTAAACTATGCCGACAAGAACGGTCTGAAGCGTCGCAACCTGATGATTCAGAAGTCGTACAAGTTGCTTGAGCGCTTTGTGGTTAGTAGAATTATCTATAACATCCATAACGAGCAGGCCTGGACCGAGTATCTGAACCAGAACGATCCAGCGATTGAGGAAACCCTGCGATTGTTCCATTCCGGGGGCGCGTTCCCTCAGAAACCTGCGGCCAGCACCAAGGGCAAGCAGGTGGCAAAGATAGCCGATAGTCGCCAAATCAGGTTGCTCGATAAAATGATAGCACATGCTTAATAAAAACGAACTCCGCGCCCTGATGCGCGAACGTAAACAGCAGTTCACTCAACAGCAGTTGGGTGAACTGTCTGCTACTGTGGTATCCCATTTTAGGGAGTTTCTCATGTTGATGGATAACATTGTGGCTTATTACTCGCTTCCCGACGAGGTTTGTACCCACCAGCTGTTGGACGAGCTGGTAGCCGCAGGCAAAACCGTTTACCTGCCAAAGGTGGTGAGCGATACCGAGATGGTGCTGTGCCAATATACGGGTCGTGATAGCTTGCAGAAGGGCGCTTTTGGCATTATGGAACCAACAGGACCTGTTTTGCCAAAAGATAAGTACGAAGATATCCGTGTAGTGCTGGTGCCAGGTGTGGCTTTTGATAAAGATAACCACCGTCTGGGCCGAGGTAAAGGCTATTATGATCGTTTCCTGAAGTCGTTCGATGAGCCACGCACCACCATGTTTTGTGGTGTTTGCTTTGATTTCCAGCGTGTAGATAGAATCCCTACCGAAGCTCACGATGTGCGCATGGATGCGTTAGTTAATATTGATTAGTTAAACCTTACATCGGCTATTACCTGAGCGCCCACATGGGCATTCAGTTTGTTTACTATCTCTCTACGCATCATCGATAGATCAGCCCTCATGGCAGGGTTGGTCAGGTGTACGTATAGCGTTTGGTTTCTGATGTACATGCTCTCCGTGTAGTTGGCCACAAATTCGCCAACCACCTCGGCCCACGAGTCCATCAGGCGTTTCTGCAACAGGGGCGTCTCCAGTCCCTGTGCTCTCAGATTCTTCAGAATCAAATCTTTTACATTATGTACGTCGCGCTTAAACATCTTTCTGTGTTTCAGTTATTTCTCCGTTATCTACGTGGAAAATCTTGTAGTCAAGCGTTTGCCGGCTCAGTATCAGATCCAGGTGGTCGCGATTGGTATCGGTAATAAAAATTTGTCCGTAATCATCGCCTGCCACCAGTTTTACGATCTGCTCTACGCGCTGGGCGTCCAGCTTGTCGAAAATATCGTCGAGCAGCAACAGTGGGGTAGTCTTAGAGTTGGTGCGCTTCAGGAAGTCGAACTGTGCCAACTTCAGTGCAATCACAAATGTTTTGTTCTGTCCCTGACTGCCCTCGCGCTTCATCAAGTGTCCGCCTAAGGTTATCTCCAGATCGTCGCGATGCACGCCGTGCAGCGAGTAGCCTATGGCACGATCCTTAAAACGGTCACGCTGTATCACCTCCAGCAGCGGTCCGCGCTGACAGTGCGACACGTAGTTAAGTGCCACCTGCTCGCGATTGCCCGAGATGGTTTCGTGAATGCGCTGGAAGATAGGCGTCAGCTCCTCAACAAAAGCCTTTCTACTCTTGTAAATGCGCTCGCCCTCGTAGGCCATCTGCTCCTCAAACAGGCTGATAACATCCGGGTTAGGCTCCTCGTCAAGTTTCAGCATGGCATTACGCTGCTGCAGGGCCTTGTTATAGCGGTTCATGGCCTCCATATAGCCATGGTCGTATTGTGCAATCACCATGTCCATCAGGCGGCGTCGCTCCTCGCTGCCACCCTCAATCAGCAGGGTATCTGATGGCGATACCACCACCACGGGTATCAGTCCGATATGCTCCGACAGGCGGCGATACTCCTTCTTGTTGCGCTTAAAGTGCTTTTTGGTGCCCCGTTTCATGCCACAATAAATGTGCAGGTCGCCCTCGTAGGCGCCCTCAAGCACAAAGAATTCGGCCCCATGACGTATCACTTGCGAGTCGATAGGGTTATTGGCCGAGTGGCAGAACGACAGGTAGTAAACGGCATCCAGCACATTGGTTTTTCCTACCCCGTTCTGTCCTATCATACAGTTTATTTTGGGCGAGAAATCCAGTGTGGCCTCTGCTATGTTTTTGTAGTTGATGACCGATAACTTTTGTAAAATCATAGTGCAAAGGTAGCGTTTTTTGGGCATTGATGCTAAGGATTAACACAGATTAATAAATATTTTCCGCAAAATAATATAAAATGTGTGTCTTTTTTAGTAACTTTGCACCCGATTTTTAGAAATTTAAATATAAATATTATAATGGCAAATACAACAAATCAACAGCAGGCCGCCCAGACAGCTGAGCAGAGCCTGAATCAGAGTGAGGCTTTCTTCGTAAAGTACCAGAAGGCCGTTATTGCTGCAGTAGTAGCAATTGTAGTAATTATTACAGGCGTTGTTCTGTACAAGACTTATGTTAGCGGTCCTAAGGAGATTAAGGCCAGCACAGCTATCGCTAAGGGTCAGGATCTGTTTATGGCAGGCGACTATCAGAAGGCTTTGAATGGCGACAGCGCCAGCTTCAAGGGCTTTGTAAAATTGGCCGACGAGTACAGCAGCACAGCAGCTGGTAACCTGGCTAACCTTTATGCCGGTCTTTGCTACGCTAAGCTTAACAAGTGGGAGGATGCAACTAAGTACCTCGAGAAGTTCGACGGTGCCGACGATCAGATGATTTCTCCAGCTGCCGAGGGTGCTCTGGGTAACGCTTATGCACACCTGAACCAGCTCGACAAGGCTGTATCGCACCTGAAGAAGGCTGCCGAGAAGGCCGACAACAACTCTCTGTCGCCCACCTTCCTCATCCAGGCTGGTGAGATTCTGGAGAGCCAGGGTAAGAACGATGAGGCCCTGAAGCTGTATCAGGAGGTTAAGGAGAAGTACTTCAACTCTATGGCCTATCAGACTATCGATGGCTATATTGAGCGTGTTTCAGCAAAATAATATCCATGGCTACAAAAAACTTATCGGAATACGATATTACCACAGTGCCCGACGCTTCGAACATGATTTTCGGAGTTGTCGTGGCCGAGTGGAATCCCGAAATAACAGGCGCCCTGCTCGACGGATGTGTTAGCACACTCGAAAAGCATGGCGCTTTGCCTGAAAATATCCATGTTAAGACGGTACCTGGTAGCTTCGAGCTGATTTATGGTGCTCACCAGATGACTCTTAACGATGGTTACGATGCCGTGATTATTCTTGGTAGCGTGATTCGTGGCGAGACACCTCACTTTGATTACATCTGTCAGGGTGTTACCGAGGGTGTGGCTCGTCTTAATGCAACAAGCAACATCCCTGTAGTCTTCGGTTTGCTCACCACTAACGACAAGCAGCAGGCACTCGACCGTGCTGGTGGCCGCTTGGGTAATAAGGGCGATGAGTGCGCCGTTGTAGCCATTAAGATGGCAAAATTCTAATCTGTTACTAAATATTATGAAAAAGGTTTTTATTCTTCTGTTTGCAGTGTGCTTTAGCATGGGCGTAAGTTACGCTCAGCAAGCCACTAAAAGTGAGTTACATCAGCGTGCTGAGAGCGAGTTAGAAAAGGGTAGCGTGGCGGGAGCCCGCTATAATTTTATACGCGCTTTCGAGGAGTACTCCCGTCAAGGCCAGTTAAAGGTGGCTATGGAGTGCGCTGCCCGTGGTAATGCCTTGTATTACAAGGAGAACTACTGGAAAGAGGCTTTCGATTTGCTTCGCCGTGCCGATGCTGAGATTGAGGCGCGTGGTAAGAATGCCAAGGAGAAGGCTGCCCTCCATTACATCATCACCAAGGAGCGCTTGGCCATGTACATCAAGCTGCGCAAGAGTGATAGCGCCAAGGATCAGCTTGGATTGATGGAGACCCAGGTTACCTACGCTGCTGATGATGCACTGAAGAACGACCTTCTTTATAATAAAGCGGTATATTATTACTCTTTCGGCCAGAATGCCCAGGGTAACGAGGTGTTTAAGGAGATGGCTACCAAGCTTACTGCCTCTAAGCAGTACGATAAGGTAGATGAGGTTTACAAAACACTGATTGCCAACGCCCGTCGTAGTGGCAATGCCAATATGGTGGCACAGTCGTACAACAACTACCTGGCTTGGAAGGATTCGGTTAACACCCTGAAGCATGCCGATGAGATTGGTGCGCTGAAAAAGCAGATTACCGACAACGAGGCAAAGATCGACGATCAGGCCAGCTCGCTCACAGCCCGTCAGGCCATCATTGTAGGTTTGTGCATACTGGCAGCAGCTTTGGCAGCAGCTTTGGTTCTGGGTGGTATCGTACTCATGCGCTATATCCTGCTTACCCGTAAGCAGAAGAAGCTCATCACCCTGGCTAACGAGAACAATGCCCTCAAGGCTAAGTTCATCAGCAATATCTCGGCTCAGCTTAATCCTACACTCCACAAGCTCGATGCCAAGATTCCTGAGGTAAAGGCCCTGCTCGATTTCTCTGAGCATATCGCTACCCTCTCTGATCTTGAGAACACCATCGACGAGGATGTTGAGAAGGCCGATGTACAGCTCACCCCATTCTGCGACGAGCTGGTTAGCGCTATCAAGAGCAAGGTTAATACAGGCGTTACCGTTAAGACTAACGTGCCCGCCCTGAGCGTTAACATGAATAAGGAGTATGTACAGCATATTCTGCAGCACTTATTGACTAATGCTGCTATCTATACCCCAAAGGATGGTACTATCTGGTTGGATTACAAGAAGCGTGGTGCACATGTTCACCAGTTCCTGGTATCTAACACAGGCGAGGCTATCCCTGAGGAGAAACGTGACGACGTATTTAAGCCATTTACCGAGGTGAAAGACTTTACCGAGGGCGACGGTCTTGGTTTGCCAATCTGTAAGCAGATGGCCATCAAGATGAAGGGCGACCTCGATATCGATCCCGAGTTCACCAAGGGTACACGCTTTGTGCTGTTGTTACACTCTTAAGCAAACAACTACACTTTTTATAACTTTACAGTTGATATGTCCACCAGCCCATTGACTATTGCATAGATGGTCAATCCGGCTGGTGAATGTATTTGTAGCTTGCGGGCTATGTTGCGGCGATGGGTGATAACCGTGTTGATTGATATACATAAGTGATCGGCTATCTCCTTGTTCGACATACCTTGCACCAGCGAAATAATCACATCCTTTTCGCGATCGCTCAGTGCGTCGGGGTTCTGTGCAGTGGCATTGCCAAACACCATACCCGAAATGTTACGCGTAACGTCCTGCTGCTTGGTAATCTGCTCTAAGCGGCGGATAGCGGGCACAAAAATATGGTCCTCAACCTGTGCGTGCTGGCGCAGCCATACCTCGTTCTCGTAAATATCGTGCAGTGTGGCGGTAAGCTGGTTGTTGTGCAGTCCGTCCTGCGGCAGATATTTAATAATCAGCAGTTTCAGCTCGCGTAGCTTCTTATCGGTAGCACCGTGGTGCTTCGAGAATGTCTCTACGTTGTAATCATTGGCAGGCTCGCCATCAATCAGCTGCTGTACGTAGGGGAACAGGGTTTTCTGCTCGTACTGCATGTGGCGACGTATCTCGTGGGCATACTCGTCGTAAAACTTCAGTATCAGTCGGCCCAGCGAGTCGTTCTCATCCAGACTCTCGCTCAGCTCTCTGCGAATGTATGGCAGCTGGAACTCCAGAAAATAGGCGTGACTGGCCTGCAGATAGTGCAGTAGGGTAGGCACACTCAACTGCTCGTCGTTATCAAACTCGCCATATCCGTTTATGGCGTAGTTCACCACTGCCAGGAATGTGTAAGTGTCAACACCGTTATCCTCGCAGGTTTCGCGCACCGTCTTGTCACCAAAACCAAGGTTTATGCCAAAGCTTCCAAGAGCCTGTAACAAATCGTAATTATCGCGGATAAGTGATATCATTTTATCGTCCGCTTCATACATCTTCTGATTCTTCATTTCCTTACCTGTATGCCTATTAATGATTACGGCTGCAAAATTAATACTATTTTCCGACATATACAATACTTATTAATAGGTATTTTTTTGCCGCTTGCTGCATGTTTTTCGAATATTCTTTGTACCTTTGTGCCCAAAAGTAAGTAACCAATATATATGAACCAGAAACAATCTCACATAGATTTCGACCAAGCTGGGGCCGATGTGTTCTGTTTTGATAACGGAACCCAGGTGCGCGAGTATCATGCTATTATTCGTGTGCAGCAGGCTTGCCTTCCGTTTGCCCAGCAGGTCGATGCTGTGCTGAATGCCTACAATAGCTTGCTGGTCCAGTTGCCTGGTGCGCAAGCCGTATTTAAACGTTATTTTTTAAGCGATGCAGCCAATCAGGCCGACGCTATTGTAGTAAACGATGTTACCGATTGTGCCAAGAGCATAATACAGCAGGCACCATTGGATGGTACCAAGGTGGTCATGTGGGTGTGGCTGATGACCGATGTACAAACCAGCATGGCTCAGAGCGAGCTTTACGAGGTAAGCCACGGCCAGTTCCGCCATTTGTTTAATGCCTCGGCCCATAACCTGGCAGCCAACTCCGAGTACCAGATGCGTTTGCTGTTTAACGAGTATATCATGCAGCTGGCTCAGGAGCGCTGTACGCTGGCCGATAACTGCATACGCACCTGGCTGTATGTAAACGATATCGACTTGAACTATGGTGGTGTGGTGCGTGCCCGCAATCAGGTATTCTTTACCCAGGGACTTACCGTTAACACCCACTTTATCGCCTCTACAGGTATTGGTGGCCGACAGCAGGATCCTAACGTGCTTGCCCAGATGGACAACTATGCCATCGCAGGCGTTCGCCCTGAGCAGGTACATCATCTGTATGCGCCCACCCATCTTAATCGCACCAGCGACTATGGTGTATCGTTCGAGCGTGGCACCATGGTAAGCTATGCCGATCGCCGCCATGTGTTCATCTCGGGCACCGCCTCAATCAATAACAAGGGTGAGGTTATGTATCCTAACGATATCGTTAAACAAACCCACCGTATGTGGGATAATGTCGAGGCACTGCTGGTCGAGGCCGATTGCAATTTCGACGATGTAGCCCACATGATTGTTTATCTGCGCGACGTGGCCGATTATCAGCTGGTGCGCAGTCTCTATGCCGAGCGATTCCCAGGCAAGCCCTGTGTCATCGTTCATGCGCCGGTGTGCCGCCCAGGGTGGCTCATCGAGATGGAGTGTATGGCCGTTAAGGCTGTGCAACTGCCCAACATGCCTCAGTTCTAAAAAAAGCTTTCGTAGCCTATGAAATCCTTGCGCTTGGCTCTCAAGCTGCTGGCGGCGTTCCTGCTGCTGGTAGTGCTGTTGGTGGGCGCAGGTGTGTGGCTGATAAATACCAAGGCGTTCCAGCAGCGTGTGCTTAAGCAAACCACGCAACTGCTGAGCGAGCGCCTGCAAACGCGTGTTAGTATTGATAGCGTTGATATCCGTTTTGTGGCACAGCAGCTTCGCCTGTACGGATTGCAGGTCGACGACCAGCAGCAGCGCCCCCTGCTCACCGTTCGTCAGGCTGGGGTAGATGTGGATATCAGCGAGTTGTTAGGCAATAAGTTTACCATTAAGGATGCTGAGCTGTCGGGTGCCCGTGCCCTGCTGCTCAAACCCTCAAAGGATTCGGCATCCAACTTCCAGTTCATCATCGACGCCTTTAAAAAGCAGCCCAAGGCCAAACGCGATACCACCGTGGCGCCTCGCAAGCGTATCGAGTTTGATATCCACAGTGTGCGCCTTAACGATATACAGGTAACTTATAACGATATGGCTGTTAACCTGGCGCAGACCGTTATTAAGGGCCGCAAGGGCCGATATCAGGCCGTGGTCCAGTTGCAGTTTGCCACCGATAACCACAAGCCACGTAAAAACGCAGGCAAACCCAAACGCGGATTTTTTGATGCGGGCCATCTTGATGTAACATGCGATTTCAAGGCCGCCATCGATGCGAGCGAAAAAGATACGCTGCGCCTCGATTTGAGCGAGTTGCATGCGCGCGATTCTGTCACAGGCTTTGATGTGCGCCACCTGCAGGCACAGGCCCGTTTGGCTGGCAAGCAGTTGCTGCTTACCAATGTGCAGGTGCAGCAAAAGCGCACACAGTTGCATATTGATAGCGCTCGCATGCAGCTGCCTAATAAGCGCGATAGCATCCCCTTTAGTTTCCATACTGGCACCATTACAGGCACTGTGTATCTGCAGGACATCTCGCGTGCCTTTGCCCCCGTACTCAGTAAGTTTACGCTGCCACTCCAGCTTAGCTGCACCATGAGTGGTAATCAGGATAAGCTCAGTTTCCGCCATGTTAAGGTAGGTACGACCGATAAGCGCTTAGCTATCGCTGCCACAGGCGATATCACCAACCTTAAGAGCAAAGAAAAACTTACCGTGCTGTTCCATGTAGCCCGTATGACGGCCAAGAGCGGCATTAAGGAGCGTATCATCAGTCAGTTCCCCGTTAAGCGCCTCATGATGACTCAGCTACACAACTTGGGTAACATCAGCTATACAGGCAGTTTCCGTGTCATCCGCAAAGAAGAGCGCTTCTGGGGCACCCTTGGCACCGCTGTGGGTAGTCTTAAGTTCCAGTTCTGGTTAGATGAGCGCAACAAATATGTAGTGGGCAATGCCAGCACCCAGAAGTTGCATTTTGGTAAGGTTATGGGCATGAAAGATGTTGGTCAGCTGGCCGCTAAGGCCGATTTTAAGATTGATATCAGCAAGCCTCGCACAGCCGTTATGCGTCGCAAGTTAGGTGGCAAATTGCCCATTGGCAAGGTTAGTGCCACTATCGCCGATTGCAGCTATAAAGGTGTGCATGTGCGTAATGTCGATGTAAATGTTACCAGCGATGGTGCTGTGGCTACAGGCGATGTTATCCAGCGTGGCAACTGGCGCGACCTTTCGTGCTCGTTCTCATTTACCGATACCAACCAGATGCACAAACTCAAGGTAAGTCATGGGCGCATGAAGTTCCATAAGATGAGCGATGAGGCCCGTCAGGCCAAACGCGAGCGCAAAGAGGCTCGCAAAGCCGAACGCCAAGCCAAGCGCGAGGCCAAGAAGGCCGAGAAAGCTGCTAAGAAAAAATCCAAAAAGTCATTTTTATTTTTTTAGCGCCAATTACTTGCAGTTTTCAAATATCTTTCGTATATTTGCCCCGATACTAATCGTCATTCTATTTAAAAACCAATAATTTAAAAGCTTATGAAGAAATTATTATTACTACTGTTAGCTATGGTTGCTTTTAGTGCAACAGCCGATGCACAGGGCTTTCTTAAAAAGTTGAAGGACAAAGCCATCGAAAAAGCAAAAGACAAGATTGAGAACAAGGTTGAGCGCACCGTTGATAAGGAGATGGATGCAGTGCTCGACGGTAAAAAATCTGAGAAAACATCGAAAGCTAAAAAGCAAGCCGAGGATGCAGCCGAAGAGGTTGACGATACCCCCGATGCTGTTGCTCAGAATCAGAAGAGCGACTTTGTTCGTGGTAGTGTGATTCTGTTTAGCGACGACTTCGCTAACGAACAGATGGGTGAGTTCCCCTCAAAGTGGGATGTGAGCGAAGGTAGCTTAGAAACCGCCTCGATTAGTGGCAAAAAGTATGCGCACAGTAATGCCCCCGACTCAAGATTCTCGCCCCTGATGGAGAACATGAAGTCGTACCTGCCCGAGGTGTTCACGCTCGAGTGGGACGAGTTCTTCTGCAAACAAGGCGAAATACCCGATTTTCCGTTCGAGTTCTTGTTCTCTGCAGCCGATGGCACGCAAACTGGTCATATCTATTTAAACTATCGCCCATTTAACCCCGATTATTACGGCAACTATAGTTTTAAGAAAGGTGGCGGTCTTGATGCCGAGGTTGGTGGCAGCATGGACTGGGATCATTTGGCAAAGTTTACCAAGGTTGGTCAGTGGAACCACTTTGCCATCTCGTTCAACAAGCGCGCCTTTAAATTCTACATCAATGGTAATCGCATCATCAATCTGCCTAATGTAGCTGCCCCCGCTCGTTTCGAATATATCATTCAGGGCGATAACCCCTATCGTGGCGTAGCTAATGTGGTGCTTGCCAAGGGTGCTGTTGAGCTCTATCAGCGTCAGGCAACCGATCTCTCTGCCGTTGAGAAAGCCATTGCCGAAACGGGTAAGTTTGTTACCAATAACATCCTGTTCGAAACGGGTAAGGCTACGCTGAAGCCAGAGTCGATGGAAGAGATTCAGAAGGTGGCCGACTATATGAAGAAGAACCCCAGCGTACGCTTCGAGGTGCAGGGCCATACCGATAATCAGGGCTCCGATAAGATTAACGATCCCCTTTCGCAGCAGCGTGCCGAGGCTGTGGTTAAGGCACTCGCTCAGTTAGGTTGCGACGAGTTTAACCTGCGTGCCGTAGGTAAAGGCAGTCACGAACCCGTAGCCGATAACAAGACCGATGCCGGTCGTGCCAAGAACCGCCGTGTAGAGTTTATTAAGAAATAACAAGTACTGATATGAAAAAACACTTAGTAATGCTGGCTGCCTTGCTCATGATGGGCACAGCAGGCGCCAATGCTCAGGGATTTCTGGGCAAACTAAAACAAAAGGCACAGCAAGCCGTTATCGGTAAAAAAGCAACTGCCGAGATAAGCGAGGCTGTGCAGGACGAGAGCGATGAGCCTGCCGATCCATCTAAGTTGGCTGTGGCCGCTGGCGACGATATCGTGCCTAAGCGTAAAACCCCTACAGTTACGTGGGATGGAACCTTTACCCCCTCATCGGCCTCGTCGGCTTCGGCTTTGATGGCCGAGCTGCCACAGTTGCCATCGGCCGAGAAGATGGCCCGCAGCACCATGGAGGAGCGCGATGCCTATGCACTTAAGATAGCCCGCGTTGTGGCCCGTGCCGAGCAGTTGCAGGAGGGTGCCAACGGATGCTCCGATGCCGATATGGAAGCCCTGCGCCAAAAGTGGGAGCGCAAAGTGCAGGATATGTTTGGCCTTACCAAAGAGGAGATGGCTATCCTGAACGATGAGAACGCGCCCGATTCGAAGAAGGAGCCCATTCAGCAAAAAGTGATGGCTAAAATCATGGGTGGCAATGTTAACATGAGCGAGATGGAACGCTTTGAGAAGATGAGCGAGAAAGAGCAAGAGGCTTACATCAAGGCTCACCCCGAGTTTGTACAGAAGATGCAGAAGATGGCCATGAATGCTGGCAACTTTAGCAAGCAGATGCAGCAAACTACAGGTGCCCTTACAGGCTATGAGGCTAAGGTGGGACAGCTGGCTCAAAACTTTGCTAAGGTGATTACGCGCGAGGCCAATCACGATTACAGTGCCATTGGCAAAAAGTACGATAGCAAGTTACAAAAGCTGTACGAGCAGATATGTGGTATAGATGATGCAGCCAAGATTGATGCCCTTTATGATGAGGCTGATCAGCTGCTATACAACTATCGTTTAGAGGCTGCCAAGGAATATCGCGCCTCGCTGCTGCGCCTGATAGCCGAGCACAAGAAGTTTGCAGCCGAATATACCCGCTTGTCGCGTGAGGTGGTTGCCAGTGGCGATCTGCCAGAATGTGCCATCGGTCGTGCCGACCTGAATAGCGTGATTGCCGTGGGCAACATCTTAGACCAAGCCTATAAGGATCTGCCCGAGCTGCAGGCATCGCCCGTTTGTCAGGAAACCGTCTACGAACTGCCAAAAGGCTGGACATTTGGCGCCTGGGAGTGCCGTGGCTACATTGGTGGCGTAAACGATTTTAAATCACCTGGTGGCAACTGGCCTTTGTTGGCCCAGAACGCTGAGGCTGGCGAGTATGCAGTAGTCGAGAATGGCAAGTTCCGCAAGATTAACGAGGATGAGCTGAAGGCCATTAATAAAAAGGCCGATGCCCGACTGAAGAAGGGCGCTAATTCAGGCACTAACCCGCCTTATGGTGTTTATAAGAGTCGTAGTGGCAAGCGCGTTGTAGAGTACTCTAAAACGGGCGAGATTATCCTGAATGGTATGACCACCTACGCTCCAGCGGCCTTCACTGCTAACCCCGATCGTTTAGAGTGGATTATCTTCGATGAGGGTAAGATTGTAAAGTGTACTTACAAACTGTAAAATGGTAGGTTTGCGCTATCTCATACTGTGGTTGCTGCTCTTTATGGGCAGCACCGCTGTTTTTTCCACACGTTATCAAAAAGTGTTTGGTAGCGATTGGACCTCGGCAGCACGTTATGTGGCCGATCACCACGCCGAGTGGCAGCAGGAGTTTGCGCCCTTTGGTGTGGATGCACGTTTGGCCGAGGCTATCGTGTTTCCAGAGCTTATCCGCTATTCCATGTGGCAGGACGAGATAGAGCGAGCCGCCGTTAATGGCCTTTATGTTACCAAAGGCAGCCAAGGTGCCGACTTCTCTATTGGTCGGTTCCAGATGAAACCCTCGTTTGCCGAGCAGGTAGAGCAGGCGTGGAACCGTTCTTCGTTATCCAAGCAATACGGCTTTGTGTTCAACCTGCAGCCCAACAACCAAGCCCGTCGCTCGCGCATTCGCCGACTCTCCACCATGCAAGGCCAGTGCCGTTATCTGGCCATTTTTATCTTGTTACAACAGCAGCGCCATCCCCAGTTGTCCCGTTTGTCGCACAAGGACCAGGTGCGTTTCTTAGCCACCGCTTATAACCGCTCCTTTATCGCCTCCTATAGTCAGATACGCAAAATGCAGCACCGCCGCCATTACCACACCGATGTTATCAAAACCCGCAGCACCCGCCTTTACTGCTATGCCGATATCGCGTATTACTATTTTTCCATTACATCAGCAGGATAGTATATCCTTGCATTTATTAAGAATATAATTCTACTTTATAATAATTCTACTTTATATTTTTATATCTTGTCGAATAACTAAAATACCAAATGTTAGTTTGTTAGGTGGTTAGGTCATGGTACAAAAATAGAGCTCACAGACCGTGCTGTGGGCTCTTTTTTTATACAACCGAAGCAAATGCACTATTGCACCATTGCACCATCGTGCGTACTATTCAAGGTGATTTTTATTTTTTTTTCTAAACCTATGCCTTTATTGTTCACACCTTTTTTGTATATTTGCAGCGTCTAATCTTTATAAGTATGGCAAAAAATACAGTTAATTGTTATGTTTGGTTGGCTGAGACCATTCATAAAGCCAAGAAGATCTCGTTCGAAGATATTAATCGTTGTTGGGTGGATAACGATATGAGTGGGGGTAAGCCTCTTTCTATCAGAACCTTTCATAAATGGCGTATCGCTATCGAAGAAATGTTTGGCCTCATTATCGAAAACGAACAAGGAGGACAATACCGCTATTATATCCAAAATGACGAAGAGTTGAAAAGTGGTTCCTTACGTAGCTGGCTGTTTAATACGCTTACAGTTAGCAATCTGATGATGGAGAGTGCCAGTATCAAAGATAAGGTTCTGTTTGAGGAAATACCTGATGGCGAACAATACCTTCCTGTTATTCTCGACGCCTTGAAAAAGAACCTTGTGCTTGGTATGACATATCAGAGCTACTCGCGTGACGAGGCTAACACCTTTGAGGTTGAACCTTATTGTCTGAAAGCCTTCAAGCAGCGTTGGTATTTGATAGCCCGTAGTCCTTATTATAATAAGATTATGATATACTCTTTGGATCGTGTAAAATGGCTTGGATTAACCGAAAAAAACTTTAAGTATCCAAAGGACTTTATTCCAGAGGAATTCTTCGAAGATAGTTTTGGAATCATTGCTGACCCTAAGGTTCAAATTGAGACTGTTAAACTCAAAGTCTCTGCAGGACAAGCAAATTACTTACGTAGTTTGACCTTGCATCAGACTCAGAAGGAAATTGAGCGAACAGATGTGTATAGTATCTTTACTGTACGGCTGCGTCCTACTTACGATTTCCGTCAGGAGATACTCTCACAAGGAAGCGACGTTGAGGTGCTGGCACCAAAATGGTTTCGCGACGAGGTCGCAGAGATTTCTAAACAAATGTGGAACAAATATAAGAACGACAAATGAAAGATTTTGCAGCAATAGATTTTGAGACTGCTAATAACGAGCGAACCAGTGTTTGTTCGGTAGGAGTTGTGATTGTGAGAGATGGCGAGATTGTGGATACCTTCTATTCGCTGATTCAGCCTGAGCCCAATTACTATAATTATTGGTGTAGTCAGGTGCATGGACTAACACGTCAGGATACAGAGGAGGCCCCGGTTTTCCCGGAAGTTTGGAAACAGATTGAGCCAATGATTGAGGGTTTGCCTCTGGTGGCACATAACAAAGCTTTCGATGAGAGTTGCTTAAAGGCAGTGTTTCGTTGTTATCAGATGGACTATCCTGATTATCGGTTCTATTGTACATGTGTGGCCTCTCGTAAGGCTTTTCCACAAGCCGAGAACCACCAGCTACACACAATCTCTAAGCTATGTGGTTATACTCTCGAAAATCACCATCATGCTCTCGCTGATGCTGAAGCATGTGCCTGGATAGCAAGGGAGATACTATAGTTTTCAACTTATCCACGTTACATTATCATCCTCATAAAGAAAGAAAAGATAATATTTAGATTCTCATAAGGTGTGCCCCAATACGGCACACCTTTCTTGTATCTTTGCATCAACAAACAGATTGATTATGAAGTACAAGGAAAAAGCTAAGCAGAAAGCGGTTAAGGTGAAAGGCCAGAAACGGCGTGTGGTTGAGCAATCAGAGCATCCGAAGGATTACACTGATGAAGAGATTGCTCAGATGACTGATTATGATTATGGCTATTTGCTCGACATGATGTACTACAAGTTCGAACGCATGGTGGCTTTCTTTAAGAGCAAGTATACTCATATAGCTGGTGCAAAAAAAGTTGCCAAGCAGATAGAAGTGGCTATGCGATTGATAAACATTATCCAAGGAAGATCGTACACTGATGATTATGAGAATTTGGAGAAGATTGTTAACGAACGGAATAGGAAACGTTTTAGTCATTATTATGACCCATATTCTCTCCGTCAAGAAAAAGCCTGGCACGTCTTCTTCCTCTATCTGGAACATCGTATGAGAAATTGGTGGGATTAATTTAAATAGTAAAGTTATGACAGTATTAGAATTATATAAAAAGTATGATTTCGAGAGTGTGCTTCCGCATCTTGATCATCTATTTGTAGTTAACAGCAAGCATCATCTTTCTGATGCAAGTATTGAGGTATTCCGTGGTATTTATCACCATTGGGCTAACGAGTGTGAGCCAAAGCCCACTTGTCTTTACATCGAGTTGGCTTCCAGATGGGAAATGACGAATTCTTTAATTGACTGGAATTGTTCTGTCAACGACGAGAAAGGACTTTTGTATTCTGCAGCAGAACACAAAGATAAGATTGAGGTTTTGAGTATGGAAGTGAAAGTTAGAGTTTATGTTGAAATTAGCGAAGTAGAACTGGCAGCTGGTCTTTTCTGGGAAATGACTTACTTGAAACCTAAAAAAGATTGTTAAATTGCCGCAGGTTTCAAAATAAAGTTGTATCTTTGCCTATAATAACTTAAGACAATCAAATATTACACTACCAATGATAAATGGATTTAAAGTTATAACCCTATGTGGAAGCACTCGCTTCAAGAATGAATTCATGGAAGCGCAAAAGCGTTTAACTCTTGAAGGAAACGTTGTAATTACAGTAGGCCTGTATGGTCACTCTGGTGATGATGTGGTATGGACTGAGGGTGTAAAAGATATGCTGGATCGCCAGCATCTGGCAAAGATAGATTTGGCAGATGAAATCTTTGTCATTAATGTAGGTGGCTATATTGGTGATAGCACCAGACGCGAAATCGCCTATGCAGAATTCAAAGGCAAGTCGATAACATACCTTGAAAGTTGCAGAAAGCCCAGTCTTTATGACAACTATGCTGCACTTAGCGAACTTCACGATGCAGGAAGAATCTCTGATGAGGATTTTGAAAAGGCAAGACGCGACTTTGACGAAAAGCGGAAATCTGCGATTGTTGAGTATAATGCATGCCAAGGCCCTTGGCCATATCAGTGGAATGATGCAGATGTCGTAGTATGTGGTATATTACAACGATTTGGTTTTGTTTCTTGTGATTTCTACGACCTAAAATATATCTACGAGGCTAATCGTATATACGAAATTCGTATTAAAGGAAAGGGTACAAATGATGAGGAACAAGTCCAAAGCATAATAGATACCATCTGCAACAAATATATAGAATTACTGCAATCATCAAAGAAATTAGCAGTAACCTTTATTGATTCCAAGCAAGGTGCTTATATTAACAAAATCGCAGATTGTTTATCTGGCATGGATGTCGTTTGGCATGAATGGGGGGCTATTGCTGATGAAAAAGAAATGGTAATATCAATTGTATATGCATTGTAATATTTAAAATAGATGAATATGAGTATTCAGAAAGAGCTTGAAAAATGGGCAGAAGAGACTGTTGGAGTATATAATAAGCAATCTACAGATTTAGGTTTTTACACCCAAACACCTCTGTGTAATATTAATCGTACTCCCGATTTACTTATATTGGGAATTAATCCTGGATATGACGGCGGAATAAAAAACAAGACTGGAGAGGATTTGCTGAAAGGAAATCCGTGTTTTGAGGGCAAAGACATCATAAAAGTGATGTCTGAAGATAGAGATGAAAATAAGAAGATAAAGGGATGGGCTTTGTGGCATAGAATACATAAAATGCTCGATTTGACAGGGAAAGGGGAACTTTTAGAAAGATCAGACAATTTTGTACTTTCTAATATGATTTTCTTTGGAACATGTAAGGAAAGTCTAATACCAAAAATAAAAAGGGAAGAATGCGCTAAACAAACAATAAAACTTATATCTATTCTTAACCCTAAAGTTGTATTATTACTAGGGAGTCAAAGCCGGAAATTATTCGAACGAGTTTCTGAAAACAAGCTGAAAGAGTTGGTGCAAAATTCTATGTATCATTGCAAGTATGGAAAATGCCACGTACTTGCGATTAAGCATACGGCATATTATTACTCTTCAATAGAGATGGTACTTATTGGAAAAACTATTGGATACATATTAGATCATCAAGATATAACTTTAAATAGTGAAACAATTAGGGAATCATGTTTAAAAGACGACATAATACGTTTTGAACAAGCACAAAGGACCATACAGATTCCAAGTGATAATAGCCTATACTATCTAAAAAAGAAAATAAGAGCTAAAGGTTGTAACAAAGGGATAGATAATAACGGATACCTCATATATGAATATTATTGTAACAATGCTTTTAAGGAATTTATTAAGGAAAATGGTACCGTTTCTATAGGTATTTTCTATCAAAACAAGCAATGTTGCTTCTCTGTTATGACCAAAGGTAATCATCCAGAGGATTTACTGAAGAAAGTACAAGAGACCTGCGATGAGCTGAAGGTGTTTAAAAATGATAGTAAGGATTGCTTCGTCTCAGATATTGAAACTGATGATGTAAAAATAGTCGAATTCTTTAATGTGCTATTGGCCAAAATAAAAAAGTATCGAGAAACGGATTGCCCGAAATAAAAATCAAATAATTCTTCCAACCTCTGCCCCAAAACGGCAGGGGGCTGTTATCTTTGCACAGTGATTAATATATAAAGAATAAAGTTATGCAGAATGATAATAAAAGTTTTTCAAGTGAGATAAAAGTAAGCATTCGGTAAACTACATATAGCAACAGCAGCTACAACAAAATGAAGTTGTAGGTAAGCATTCGATAAACTACATGTAGTAATACTTGTATATTA
>CADAOD010000035.1 GCA_902789415.1 uncultured Prevotellaceae bacterium | reverse complement strand
TCATGATACAATAAAAGTTGTAGTTATGTGCACTATTGCGGATGCAAAGGTACGACAAAACTACAACTGTTACAACGTGTATTTCAACGAATGCTTACTATTTATTAATGCATAAAAAAACAGCGGGGCTTGGGGCTCCGCTGCTTTTTGTATGTGTAATCGGATTTACTCGTAATCGAATGTGCCGAACTCACTCTTGATGGTGAGGCTCTTCTTGCCTTCCTCGATATGACCAACAATTTGTGCGTCGATGTTAAATGATTTCGAAATCTCAATCACTTTTTCGGCTACCTCGGGGCGTACGTAGATTTCCATGCGGTGACCCATGTTGAATACCTGGTACATCTCCTTCCAATCGGTGCCTGAGCACTCGTGGATGGCACGGAACAATGGGGGCACGGGGAACATGTTGTCCTTAACTACGCGGCAGTTGTCGCTCACAAAGTGGAGCACCTTGGTCTGGGCGCCGCCTGTGCAGTGAACCATACCGTGGATTTCGGGACGGAGCTCGTCTAACAGTTTCTTGATAACTGGTGCGTAGGTGCGGGTGGGCGAGAGTACGAGCTGACCGGCATTAACGGGCGAACCTTCGACGGCGTCGGTAAGCTTGTACTTACCGCTATACACGAGCTCGTCGGGTACGGCGTGGTCGTAGCTCTCGGGGTAGTTCTCGGCCAGATACTTGGCAAACACATCGTGACGGGCTGAGGTAAGGCCGTTTGAGCCCATACCGCCGTTGTAACGCTTCTCGTAAGTGGCCTGACCGGTTGACGACAAACCAACGATGACATCGCCTGGGCGGATGTTGGCGTTATCGATCACGTCGGCACGCTTCATGCGGCAGGTAACGGTGCTATCTACGATGATGGTGCGAACCAAGTCGCCTACGTCGGCAGTCTCGCCACCAGTGGGGTAGATGCCGATACCCATATCGCGCAGCTCGGCCAGCAGCTCGTCGGTACCGTTGATAACGGCTGAGATAACCTCGCCAGGAATCAACATCTTGTTACGACCGATGGTGCTTGATACCAGGATGTTATCTACGGCGCCCACGCAAAGCAGGTCGTCGGTATTCATCACGATGGCATCCTGAGCGATACCTTTCCATACTGAGAGGTCGCCAGTCTCTTTCCAATACATGTAGGCGAGGGCCGACTTGGTGCCAGCGCCATCGGCGTGCATGATGTTACAATACTCTGGGTCGCCCCCTAAGATGTCGGGGATAATCTTACAGAAAGCCTGTGGGAAGATTCCCTTGTCAATGTTTTTGATAGCGTTGTGCACGTCTTCCTTAGCGGCACTCACGCCTCGCATCATATATCTATTATCCATAATCTAAATTATTTTTCGTGCCAAAATTCCCAGCTGGCGAAGGCTTGGAGCAGGAGCATCTCGAGGCCGTTCTTAACCTCGGCACCGTACTTGGCACCATTGCGCATAAACAGGGTTTGGTCGGGGTTATAAATGAGGTCGTAAAGGATGGTGTGCGAGTCCATTGCCTCGTAAGGCAGGTCGGGGCACTCGTCGGTTTTGGGATACATGCCTAATGGCGTGCAGTTAACAATGACGTTGTACTCCTTGACAACCTCGGGGGTAATCTGATTGTACTGGATGGTGTCGGGGCGCTCGTAACGACTAACGAACACGGGCTCGATGCCTAACGACTTGAGTCCGAAGTTGATGGCCTTTGAGGCGCCGCCGGTGCCCAGGATGAGGGCTTTTTTGTGCCACTTGGGGTCGAGCATCTCCTCGATACTCTGGGTAAACCCGATGACATCGCTGTTGTAGCCCTTGAGCAGCGTTTTATTCTTCTCATGGACCACACGGATGACGTTGACTGCGCCGATGGCACGTGCCTCGGGCGAAATGCTGTCGAGGAATGGAATCACCTTCTCTTTATAAGGGATGGTGACGTTGAGACCTTTAAGGTCGGGATTGCGGTCGATGATCTCGGGCAGTTCATCAATCGTGGGAATCTCGAAGTTCTCGTACTTGGCATTGATGCCCTCGTCGGTAAACTTCTGGTTGAAGTAGCTGATGGAGAACGAATGTCCCAAGGGATAACCGATAAGTCCGTACTTGTCCATTTTTTTAGTATTTATTTAGTTGCAAAATACATGGTGCAGATGCCGAAGGTGAGCCTGCGGAACGAGGCCTCGGCAAAACCTGCCTTCATCAGAATATCTACCATGCGCTCGCCCTGGGGGAAAGCCTCGATGGTTTTTGTGAGATAGGAGTAGGCGCTGGTGTCGCGCGAGATCAATCGGCCATAAACGGGGAGCACGGTGTGCGAGTAGATGTGGAACAGCTGCTTCATGGGGAACTTAACAGGTGTGGTAAGTTCTACAATGCTGAGATGGCCACCGGGCTTAAGCACGCGATACATCTCGCGCAGACCGGCATCCAGGTCGGCAAAGTTGCGAATGCCGAAGGCGGCGGTAACAGCGTCGAAGGTGTCGCTATTATAAGATAGGTGTAGGCAATCCTCTTTCTCGAAGGTTACTACCTTGTCCATTCCGAGGGCTTTTACCTTTTGTCGGCCTATCTCCATCATGCCCTCGCTGATGTCGGCACCAACCACGCGGGTGGGCTGCAGCATCTGGGTGGCCAGGATGGCAAAATCGCCTGTGCCTGTAGCTATATCGAGCAGCGACTGGGGCTTGAATGGCGCCAAAGCTTTGATGGCCTTGCGGCGCCAGCCCTTGTCGATGTCCCACGAAAGGCGGTGGTTAAGCTTGTCGTAGGTAGGGGCGATGTTATCAAACATCTGCTCTACCTGCGACGCTTTTTCGCCTTCGCCGTATGGCTTTATCTTCTCCTGTTCGTACATACTAGTTGAGAGTTGACAGTTGAGAGTTGACAGTTAGCGAGATTTGAAGGCTGCGAGCCACTCGCTGACGTTCTTCTCGATGCGCTGGGCGATGTCCTCGTCGCTGGTTTCGCGCTCAAACTTCTCGCCTACAATGTGCTCGTAAAGCTCGATGTAACGATCGCTTACGCTCTCGGCATACTCATCAGTAATCTCTGGCATGGTCTGTCCGGGCTCGTTCATAAAGTCGTGCTCGATGAGCCACTGGCGAACGAACTCCTTAGAGAGCTGGCGCTGGGGCTCGCCCTTGGCAAGCTTCTCCTCGTAACCATCAGCATAGAAATAACGGCTTGAGTCGGGGGTGTGGATCTCGTCGATCAGATACACCTTGCCATCGCGCTTACCAAACTCGTACTTGGTATCAACCAGGATGAGTCCGCGCTTAGCGGCAATCTCCTGTCCGCGAGCAAAAATCTTGCGGGTGTAATCCTCCATGATGGCATAATCCTCGGCAGATACGATACCCTGGGCGATAATCTCTTCCTTCGAGATGTTCATGTCGTGACCCTCATCGGCCTTAGTGGTTGGGGTGATGATGGGCTCGGGGAAACGCTCGTTCTCCTTCATGCCGTCGGGCAGACGTACGCCACACAGTTCGCGGCAGCCGTTCTTGTACTCGCGCCAAGCCGAACCGGTAAGGATGCTACGGATAATCATCTCGACACGGAAACCTTCGCACTTCAGACCAACGGTTACCATGGGATCGGGGGTGGCCAACTTCCAGTTGGGGCAGATGTCGGTAGTGGCATCGAGGAACTTGGCTGCAATCTGATTAAGTACCTGACCCTTGAAGGGGATGCCCTTTGGCAGCACTACATCGAATGCTGAGATACGGTCGGTGGCTACCATTACCATCAGATCGTCGTTGATGTTGTAAACGTCACGAACCTTGCCGTGATAAACGCTCTTCTGTCCTGCGAACTTAAAGTCCGTCTTAGTTAATGCTTTCATTGTTTTATTATTATTTACCTTTTGACCTTTTTTCACTTGTTTGGTATTTCGCCTTTCATCTCCTTATCAAACTCCTCGTAGGCATTAACGATGCGGGTTACGAGTTTGTGGCGAACGATATCGTCGCGCTGCAGATTAACAATACCTATGCCCTCTACATTATTTAATATATGCAGGGCCTCGATGAGTCCGCTCTTTTGCGAGTGGGGCAGGTCGATCTGCGTCATGTCGCCTGTAATAATCATCTTGGTGTTCCAGCCCATACGCGTAAGGAACATACGGATTTGGGCGGGAGTGGTGTTCTGTGCCTCGTCGAGAATCACAATTGCATCGTTCAGCGTGCGACCGCGCATAAATGCCAAGGGGGCAATCTGAATGATGTTCTTCTCCATCATATCCTGCAGCTTAACCTGAGGCAGCATGTCCTCGAGGGCATCGTAAAGAGGCTGCAGATAGGGGTCGATTTTGTCCTTCATGTCGCCAGGCAGGAAGCCGAGTTTCTCGCCAGCCTCGACGGCGGGACGTGAGAGGATAATCTTTTTGGCGGTTTTGTCTTTCAGGGCTTTAACGGCGAGGGCTATGGAGAGGTATGTTTTTCCGGTACCAGCTGGACCAACGGCAAACACCATGTCGTTATGGTTGTAAGCCTCGATAAGTCGCTGCTGGTTGGGCGTTCGCGCCTTGATGGGGCGGCCCGACATGGAATAAACCACAACGCCATCGGGCACATCATCGCGCGTGCGCTTACCTTTTATAATGTCGAGGATGTCCTCGTCGCCAAGCGAATTAAAACGGAGTACATGGGCGCGCAGCTTTTCAACACTTTCCTCGAAAGCTGCCATTTGTTCCTCGTCGCCCAAAACACGAATCACATTGTCGAATCATCTGTAAGTGCCCGTTGCCAACCCCATAGAATATCACGGGGTCAATGTCTTCTAATACGATATGTTTCTCTATCAAAAGCTGAAGTTTTTTATTTTTGGGCACAAAGTTACAAATAATTTTTGTATCTTTGCAACGTAAAAACAGAATTTTTAAATGAAACTTACAAAAAAAAGATATTTAATAGGATTTACGGTGGTGGTTGTGCTGCTTTGGGGCGTGCGAACAGCGTTTCCGCAGATAGCAGAGGCCAGAAATGTGGAGGGCGAAACGACAGCGGTAGAAGCTGACAGCATGGCTGTGGAGAGCAATGCGCCAGTGGTGGCTGCCGTAGCTAATGTGTCACAGCTGAAAACAGACAAAAAGCACAAAATATACTCGGTGCCCAGCTTTAAGACTTGCTTCCCTGATACCCAGTCGGTGCAGTTGGCGGCTGCGATGAAGTGGGGCGTGAAGCGTGTGAAGAACCGCGACGATGCCGAGAAACGTAAGAGCGAACTGGTGTACGTAGGTGCTAACCCTTACGTGCATATCGATAAGCTGTACTCGAGTATCCCTTACCTGGTGCCCCGTGCGGCTGTGCTGCTGCAGGATATCGGACAGGCATTCTTCGACAGCTTGTATGTTAAGGGCATCAACCTGCATCGCCCCATTGTTACCAGCGTGCTGCGTACCGAGGCCGATGTAACCAAGTTGCGCCGACATAACGGTAATGCTACCGAGAACTCATGCCATCTGTATGGTACCACCTTCGACATCTGTTATAACCGCTACGAAACGGTACAGGCGCCAGATGGTCCGGAGCGCCGTGCGGTGCGAAACGACAGTCTGAAATACGTGCTGTGCGAGGTGTTGCGCGATATGCGCGAACAGGGTCGCTGCTATATCAAATACGAGGTGAAGCAGGGGTGCTTTCATATGACGGTGAGATAGTTCAGTTGATAGTTGATAATTAAAACCTAAAAATGTTATGAGATTAGACGGACGAAGAGAAAGCTCGAATGTGGAGGATCGTCGCGGAATGAGCGGTGGTGCTAAAGCTGGTATTGGTGGTATCGGAGGTATTATTCTGATTGCGCTGTTTACATTTCTGCAAGGCGGCGATGTAACAGATGTGGTACAGAATGTGGTGCAGCAAACCATGCAGGCGCCTACCGAGACTGTTGGCGAGGAGAATTTTACTGAGGAGGAACAGGAACTGGCCTCGGACTGCAAGAAAATTCTGGCCAGTACCGAGGAGGTTTGGACCAAGGTGTTCGAGGAGAATGGCTGGGGCGAATATCAGTACCCCACATTGGTGCTGTTTAGCAATCAGGTAAACTCGGCCTGCGGTTCGGCTACGGCTGCGGTGGGTCCGTTCTATTGCTCGGGCGACCAGAAGCTGTACGTAGATTTGTCGTTTTTTACCCAGATGAAACGTCAGTTGGGTGTTGAGGGTAACACCTTTGCCTACGCATATGTGATAGCCCACGAGATAGGTCACCATATAGAGTACCTGACGGGTACACTTGGCAAGGCGCATCAGGCTATGAACCAGACCGATAAGGTGAGCGCCAACCAGATTAGCGTGCGCTTGGAACTGTTGGCCGACTACTATGCTGGCGTGTGGGCGCATTATGAGGATGCGATGAACCACTCGATGGAGTACGGCGATTTAGAGAAAGGCTTGGAACTGGCTAAGGCTATCGGCGACGACTGGTTGCAGAAGAAGGCGCAGGGTAGGGCAACACCCGAATCGTTTACCCACGGCACCAGCGATCAGCGTAAGCGTTGGCTGAAGCGTGGCTTTGAGACTGGCGACATGCGCACCAGCACCTTCGCTGTACAGAATTACAATGATCTTTAATTACTCGTGATGATAGGGCTCGCCCTTGATAATCGTGCAGGCACGATATATTTGCTCGGTGAATACCAGACGAATCATCTGATGCGAGAACGTCATCTTTGAGAGCGAGAGCTGCTCGTTAGCACGGGCATATACCTCGGGTGAAAATCCATACGGTCCGCCTACGACAAATACCAGTCGGCGGGCCGTATTGCGTTTCTGCTCCAGCCACTTGGCAAACTCGATACTACGGAACTCCTTACCATGCTCATCAAGCAGTACTACGGTGTCGCTGGGCTGAATCTGTTTCAGAATCAGCTCGCCCTCGGTGGTCTTCTGCTGTGCCTCCGACAGGCTCTTGGTGTTTTTGAGTTCGGGGATGGTTACGAGCTCGAAAGGCATATAGTGACCAATGCGGTCCACATAATCGTTGATGCCCGCCTGGAAATGTTTGTCGGTGGTCTTGCCCACCAAAACAAGGATTGTTTTCATAATTGAAGATTGAAAGTTACTTAATGCTTTTATTGGCTACGAACTCGTTGAACTGACTCTTGTAGCCGTTAAACACATTGATATCTACATCGCCACGAATGCCATTTACGCGGCCGTCGGGGCACAACTGCCAGAAGGCCAGACGCACATCGGGCTTATACTCGCCGTAGCGGGCAATCCACACGTCGTAATCGCGCTTGATGTCGGGCACCATTCCAAAGTACTTATTGATAAACATCTGGTTTATATATAAAATAGGTGTAACACCGCAATGGGCTTTTACCATCCTGCACCACAAACGTATCTGGTTGAACATCTTCTCGGCTCCGCCAGCGGCACGTATCTGGGCGTCGCTGGGCTCTACGTCGAGCACAGGGGGCAGGTCGCCCTTCTGAAACTTGGTGTGCTTGATAAAGTGCTTGGCCTGAGCGGCACCCGATGTTTTGAGCGAGAAAAAGTGGTAGGCACCGATGGGGATACCATGCTTGCGCGCCTTGGCGTAATCGTCGGCATAAAACTTATTGGTAACGCTGATGCCCTCGGTGCTCTTAATAAAGATAAAAGATACGGGGTAGTCGGCTTTGCCGTGCACGTTCTTATGATTTTTGCGACCTAAGAAGCTAATGCTGAGCTTATCCCAAAGGATGGGTGACTTGTGGCGACCATGACCGTGCTGGTAGCGGGCGATATCGATACCGTAGATACGCTCGGAGGTGTACTTCATGCGTTCGCCCCAAAAGCGGTTGTTTTTCCATTCGCCTACCTGCAGACGGGCATTGCCATCGGCAGGGGTGAGCAGTTGTAGGCCAAAACCATTGCGCTTGTCATCGGTCCAATGGCCCTCGAAATAGCTGCCATCGGCTATGTAAGCACCATGCCCGTTGGCTTTGGTGCCGCTAAAATCGCCTTGGTAAGTGCCTAAGCTGTCGATACGGATACCTGTTTTGATGCTGTCGGCCTGATAGGTGGCCACGATGGTAAAGCCAGTCGAGTCTAAGGCCAGCGTGGTGCCCTCGTGGGTGCGGTTGCGCCAGTTGCCCACGTTCCAAACGGTAAGTCGTTCGGCGGGCTGAATGCTCAGGCGCTTGCCGTTGGCAAAGGCGGCCACCATCTCGTAACCCTCGTCCATCACATTGTGACGGTCGAAGTAATATTCAAATTCGTCGCCCAAATCGGTCATGGAGTCGTGTGGCAGGGTATCGGCCTCGGCGGCTATGGTGTTCTGCATATCGGCACTCAGGCGCATGCCTGGATGTGTGGGTTGCCTCAGAAAATAGGTTGATGCCAGCAGCAGAACAAAGGGTGTTATAATAGATATTAATACCTTTTTCATTTATTTACATGATTTCAGGTGCAAAGTTACAAATTTATTTGCTATCTTTGCCATCAAAATAGGGATTTATTTTATGTATCTAACAAATTGAAAGATTTTTAGGCAAAAAAGTTACAAATTATTTGTTTATTCCAAGAAAAATGATTAATTTTGCACCGGATATTGATAATAGAAGTAAAAATGAAGAGTCTGAGTCTACTTAACAGCCTGTTTATTATTATTCGACTGCATGGGGCAGGTCGGAAGTGACAGGGTGTGTAGATAATTGACAATGTTTCATTGAAACTAAAAATTAAGATAGAGCCTTTCTCACTTCCGAGTGTGAAAGGTTCTTTCGTTTTGGAATAAATCAAAAGTAAAATAGAACAAAAAGTAAAATGAGTAACAGATTGTTTATTTTCGACACAACGCTCCGCGACGGCGAACAGGTGCCCGGATGCCAGTTGAACACCGTAGAGAAGATTCAGGTGGCTAAGGCGCTTGAGCAGTTGGGCGTGGATGTGATCGAAGCAGGATTCCCTATTTCAAGTCCAGGCGACTTTAACAGTGTGATTGAAATCTCGAAAGCGGTTACATGGCCAGTGATTTGTGCGCTGACACGTGCCGTTGAACGTGATATCGACGTGGCTTTCGAGGCCTTGCAGTATGCCAAGCATAAGCGTATCCACACGGGTATCGGCACCAGCGATGAGCACATCAAGTACAAGTTTAACTCCACTCGTGAGGAAATCTTAGAGCGTGCTGTGGCTGCTACCAAATACGCCAAGCGTTTTGTGGATGACGTAGAGTTCTACTGCGAGGATGCCGGTCGAACAGATAATGAGTATCTGGCTCAGGTGGTTGAGGCGGTGATCAAGGCTGGTGCCACGGTGGTAAACATTCCCGATACCACTGGCTACTGTCTGCCACAGGAGTACTATGATAAGATTAAGTACCTCAAGGAGCATGTGGATCATATCGATCGTGCCATCATCTCTACCCACTGTCACAACGATTTGGGCATGGCCACAGCCAACACTTTCAATGGTGTGATGGCAGGAGCCCGACAGGTGGAGGTGACCATCAATGGTATTGGTGAACGCGCCGGAAACACATCGCTCGAAGAGATTGCTATGATATTGAAGTGCCACAAGCAGTTAGGTATCGAGACCAACATCAATACCACCAAGATTTATCCCACCAGCCGTATGGTGTCGAGCCTGATGAATATGCCTGTACAGCCTAACAAGGCGATTGTGGGTCGTAATGCCTTTGCGCACTCAAGCGGTATCCATCAGGACGGTGTGCTGAAGAACGTACAGACCTACGAGATTATGGACCCCAAGGATGTGGGTATCGACGATAACTCAATCGTACTCACCGCCCGCTCAGGTCGTGCTGCCTTGAAGCATCGTCTGCATGTGAACGGTGTGGATCTGACCGAGGAGAAGTTGGATAAGGTATATGAGAAGTTCCTGGTACTGGCCGACCAGAAGAAGGAGGTGAGCGATGCCGACGCCCTGATGCTGGCTGGTGCCGATACGGCTGATACACACGCTGTTAGACTGGATTTCCTGCAGGTTACTACAGGTAAGGGAGTGAAGAGTGTGGCCAGTATCGGACTGGACATCAGCGGACAGAAGTTCGAGGCTGCAGCCTCGGGTAACGGTCCGGTTGATGCTGCCATCAAGGCACTCAAGAAGATTATTATGAAGCAGATGACGCTGAAGGAGTTTACCATCCAGGCTATCTCGAAGGGTAGCGACGATGTGGGTAAGGTACACATGCAGGTGGAGTACGACGGCAGTTTGTACTACGGCTTTGGTGCCAATACCGATATCGTAACCGCCAGCGTCGAAGCGTATATCGATTGTATAAACAAGTTTAAAAAGGAGGAAGATTAAATGAATACACTATTTGATAAGATATGGGATAAGCACGTGGTGCAGCAGGTGGATGACGGACCAACACAGCTGTATATCGACCGCTTGTACTGTCATGAGGTAACATCGCCTCAGGCTTTCGACGGCATGCGTGCACGCGGACTGAAGTGTTTCCGCCCCCAGCAGATTTTCTGTATGCCCGACCACAATACACCTACGCACGATCAGGATAAGCCTATCGAGGATCCTGTATCGAAGAAGCAGGTGGATACACTGGCCAAGAACGCAGCCGAGTTCGGACTGACGCATTACGGCATGATGTCGAAGGATAATGGTATTATCCACGTGGTGGGACCTGAGAAGGGACTATCGTTGCCAGGTATGACGATTGTTTGTGGCGACTCGCACACCTCAACCCATGGTGCGATGGGTGCTGTGGCCTTTGGTATCGGCACCAGCGAGGTTGAGATGGTAATGGCCTCGCAATGTATCCTGCAGCAGAAACCTAAGTCGATGCGTATCACTATCAACGGTGTATTAGGTAAGGGTGTAACACCTAAGGATGTGGCCCTTTACCTGATGGCACAGATAACCACCAGTGGTGCTACGGGCTATTTTATCGAGTATGCCGGATCTACGGTTAAGGCTATGAGTATGGAGGGCCGACTGACGCTGTGCAACCTCTCGATTGAGATGGGTGCGCGTGGTGGTTTTATTGCTCCCGACAGTACCACGTTTAATTACCTGAAGGGTAGGGAGTATGCCCCCAAGGGCGAAGCGTGGGACAAGGCTGTGGCTTATTGGAAAACGCTGAAGAGCGGCGACGATGCGGTGTTTGATAAGGAGCTATCGTTTAATGCAGCTGATATCGAGCCCCGTGTTACCTATGGTACCAACCCAGGTATGGGCATCGGTATTACCGAGACCGTACCCGCCAATGCGCAGCAGGCTAATGTGCCCGAAGCTGGCTTTGAGAAGGCCCTGAACTACATGCAGTTTGAGGCAGGACAGAAGTTGCTGGGCACCAAGGTGGATTATGTGTTCTTAGGTGCTTGCACCAACGGACGTATTGAGGATTTCCGTGCGTTTGCCCATCTGGTTAGTGGGCGTCATAAGAGCCCCGATGTGGTGGCTTGGCTGGTGCCTGGTTCGTGGGCTGTTGACAAGCAGATTCGCGAAGAAGGACTGGATAAGGTGTTGGAGGCTGCTGGCTTCGAAATCCGTCAGCCTGGCTGTTCGGCTTGTCTGGCTATGAACGATGACAAGGTGCCCGCAGGCAAGTTGGCGGTATCAACAAGTAACCGCAACTTCGAAGGACGCCAAGGTCCTGGCGCCCGCACCATCTTAGCATCGCCCCTTACCGCTGCAGCAGCAGCCATCACAGGCGTGATAACCGATCCACGAGAATTAATTTAGCAAAAAAAGATGAAACAGAAATTCAATGTAATAACAAGTACGTGTGTGCCACTGCCGATGGAGAATGTGGACACCGACCAGATAATACCTGCCCGATTTCTGAAGGCCACCACACGCGAAGAGAAATTCTTTGGCGACAACCTGTTTCGCGACTGGCGATACAATGCCGACGGAACGCTGAACGAGCAGTTTGTGCTTAACAATCCCAAGTATTCGGGCTGCATCCTGGTGGCAGGTAAGAACTTCGGTTCGGGCAGTAGTCGCGAACATGCTGCCTGGGCTATCGCAGGTTATGGTTTCCGTGTGGTTATCAGCAGTTTCTTTGCCGATATCCATAAGAACAACGAACTGAACAATTTTGTGCTGCCCGTAGTGGTGAGCGAGGATTTTCTCGCTGAGCTCTTTGCCAGCATCGAGGCCGATGCCAATACCGAAGTAGAGGTGGATCTGCCTAACCAGAAGGTAACCAACAAGGCTACCGGCAGGAGCGAGCATTTTGATATAAACGCCTACAAGAAGCACTGCCTGATGAACGGCTTAGACGATATCGACTTCTTGGTGGAGAACAAACAGAAGACAGAACAATGGGAACTAGCGAACAAGTAAACAAATTCAAGCGTGTTCAGCCCTTTGTGGAGATTATGGACTCTACGCTGCGTGATGGCGAACAGACCAGCGGCGTCAGTTTTTTGCCTCACGAGAAGCTCATGATAGCCCGTATGCTGCTCAACGATCTGAATGTGGATCGTATCGAGGTGGCATCAGCCCGTGTGAGCGAGGGTGAGCGCGAGGCGGTGAGCATGATTTGCCGTTATGCCAATCGTATCGACGCACTCGAAAGAGTAGAGGTGTTGGGCTTTATCGATGGTGGCAAGAGCCTCGAGTGGGCTGCTGAGTGTGGGTGCAAAACTGTGAATCTGCTGGCCAAAGGCTCGTTGAAACATTGCACCCAGCAGTTACAGAAAACACCTGATGAGCACATCGAGGATATTCGTCGCGAGGTGCATCTTGCTCTCTCAAAAGGCATTGTGGTTAACTTGTATCTGGAGGATTGGAGCAATGGTATGAAAGAGTCGCCATCCTATGTGTATAAGCTGATGGATGCTTTATGTGATGTGGGAATCCGACGCTTTATGCTGCCCGATACCTTGGGTATCATGAACCCGCTGCAGTGTATCGAGTATTTCCGCAAGATGCTGAAGCGTTATCCCGATACGCACTTCGACTTCCACGCCCATAACGATTACGATTTGGCGGTATCAAACTCGTTGGCAGCTGTGCTGAGTGGCGCCAAAGGTCTGCACGTAACGGTGAACGGACTGGGTGAGCGCTGTGGCAATGCTCCATTGTCCAGTGTGCAGGTGATTCTGAAGGACCATTTCAATGCCCGCACCAACATCCGCGAGGATAAGTTGAATGATATCTCGCGAATGGTTGAGAGTTATAGCGGTATTGCCGTAGCACCTAACCAGCCTATCATCGGCGATAATGTGTTTACCCAGGTGGCTGGTGTGCATGCCGATGGCGACAAGAAGGATAATCTGTATTGCAATGCCTTGGTGCCTGAGCGATTCGGCCGAAAGCGCGAGTATGCCCTTGGTAAGAATAGTGGCAAGGCCAACATCGCCAAGAACCTCGAGGAGTTAGGTTTGGAGCTCACCCCCGAGCAGACCCGTCGTGTCACGCAGCGTATCACAGAACTGGGCGACAAGAAGGAAATCGTTACGCAAGAGGACCTGCCGTTCATCGTGAGCGATGTACTGAAGCATGATGCTCCTGAGGATAAAGTAAAGTTGGTAAGTTATGTTGTGTCAACGGCTTATGGTTTAAAGCCTGGAGCAAATATTAAAGTAGAGATTAATGGTCAGGCTTACGAGGCTTCGGCTACTGGCGACGGTCAGTACGATGCCTTTGTAAAGTCGCTCCGATATATCTATAAGAAGTATCTCGGACGTACGTTCCCTATTCTGCAGAACTATGCCGTTTCTATTCCGCCAGGTGGACGAACCGATGCGTTGGTGCAGACCGTTATTACCTGGAATGATAATGGTAAGGTGCTGCGCACGCGTGGATTGGATGCCGACCAGACAGAAGCTGCCATCAAGGCCACTTTTAAGATGTTGAACATCATCGAAGACGAACAGTCTAAAGAAATATAGTAAATAATTAAACACAGAGATACAGAGGTACAGAGTTCTTTTATAAAGAAAACAACAAAAAAATAAAACCTCTGTCTCTCTGTACCTCTGTGTTGAAAAAAACAAAAAGGGAATTATGAAATTAAAAATTGCTGTATTAGAGGGCGATGGAATAGGCCCTGAGATCATGAAACAAGGTGTGGCTGTGATGGATGCGATTGCTGCTAAGTTCGGTCACGAGTTTGAATATACCCCTGCCATCTGTGGTGCTCATGCCATCGAGGAGGTTGGCGATCCTTATCCCGACAGCACCCACGAGGTATGTATGCAGGCCGACGCTGTGCTGTTTGCTGCTGTTGGCTCGCTGAAGTTCGACAACGATCCTACCGCCAAGATACGTCCTGAGACAGGTTTGCTGGCCATGCGCAAGAAGTTGGGTTTGTTTGCCAACGTGCGCCCTGTGGCTACATTCGACTGTCTGCTGCACAAGTCGCCACTGAAAGAGGAACTCCTGAAGGGTGCCGACTTTGTAGTGATTCGCGAACTCACTGGCGGCATGTATTTTGGTGCCAAGTATCAGGATAACGATCAGGCCTACGATACCAACATCTACACCCGTCCTGAGGTAGAGCGCATCCTGAAGGTGGGCTTCGAGATGGCCATGACCCGTAAGAAGCATCTGACGGTGGTTGATAAGGCTAACGTGCTGGCATCGAGCCGTTTGTGGCGACAGATTGCCAAGGAGATGGAGCCGCAGTATCCCGAGGTTACCACCGATTACATGTTTATCGATAATGCCTCGATGCGCGTGCTCACAGAGCCCCGTTACTTCGACGTGATTGTAACCGAGAATACCTTTGGCGATATCCTGACCGACGAGACCAGCTGTATTACTGGTTCGATGGGCTTGCAGCCATCATCATCGCTGGGCGAGCATACACCACTGTTCGAGCCCGTTCACGGTTCTTGGCCACAGGCTGCCGGACAGAATCTGGCTAACCCTATCGCCCAGATTCTCTCGGCTGCTATGCTGCTGGAGCACTTCGGACTGAACGAGGAGGGCGGACTGATCCGTAAGGCTGTTACCGCATCGCTCGATGCTAACGTGCGCACCCCAGAGATTCAGGTCGAGGGCGGCGAGAAGTATGGCACAACCGAAGTAGGAGAGTGGATTGTAAACTACATTAAGAATGCGTAAAGTTGTAATGATAGCTGCTATGTTTGTGGCGATGGGCGCAACTGCCCAGACGCCCAAACAATGGCGCGATTCGGTATCGGTGCTGATAGAGCAGATTAATCTGTATCCCCAGAATCTGGAACTACGATTAAAAAAAGCTGAGGCAAATATTAATCTGCAGCAATGGGAGTATGCCCGCGACGAATATACGGCCGTATTGAAGAAGGACGAGAAAAACCTGGCGGCACTTTACTTCCGTGCGTTCTGTCAGACGCAGTTGCGACAATATAGTTTTGCGCGTGCTGATTACGAGGCTTTCTTAGCCATCCAGCCTGAGCACCTGGAGGCGCGCTTGGGTTTGGCACACGTGCTACAATTGATGGGGCGCAAGACCGATGCGGTTGATGAGTTGAACCGTGCTGTACAGATGTTCCCTGATAGTACGGATGCCTATGCGGCCCGAGCAGCTTTTGAAACCCAACAGCAGCAATACGATGCTGCCCTGTATGATTGGGACGAAGCCTTACGATTAGCCCCTAAGAATGCTGAACTTGTAGTTTCGAAGGTAGATGTATTGTTGCGCTTAGGCAGAAAGAAAGAGGCCCGCGCAGCATTAGATCAAGCCGTTAAGCAAGGTATCAATCGAGCCGCCCTGCGTGAGTGGTACGATAAGTGTAAATAATTAAGCCCGCCAATTGGCGGGCCTAATTATTATAAGGGCTTTATTATTTAGCGGGCTGAAACATACTTGTGCAAGGTAGCACGAACGGCACCATTGCCAGCAAACAGTTCCTTAACCATTCCCTCGATCTGCTCGCCCAGACCAGCCTCGTAAAGGTCGAGACCAAACACGTCCTTGCGACTGTAGAGAGTCTTCAGACAGCTCCAATCCTGATCGGCCTTACCAATCTGCAATGGAGCAACGATAGCCTGCAGTTCCTCGAGCATGGGGTCGGGTGAACAATCGAATGATGTACCATCATCCTTGATACCCTTCAGGTAGCGGGCATAACCTGCCAGTGTGAGAGGGATGAGTACCAGATTGCTCTTATCCAAACCACGAGCGATGTACTTCTTTAGAGTCTCGCCGAAACGGATAGGCAACTTCTGACTGGTATCCATAGCAATACGCTGTGGAGCATCGGGCATGAATGGGTTTGGCAAACGGCGATTGATAACAGCACCGATAAACTCGTATGGGTTCAGCACACCTGGATCAACTACTACAGGCATAGCCTCGATATAACCCAGCTTCTGAACGAATGGACGAAGGTCCTCGTCGGCCATCTCGGCAGAAATCAAGGTGTAGCCCAGCATGCAGCCATAGATACTCATAGCGGTGTGCAGTGGGTTCAAGCAGGTGGTAACCTTCATGGTCTCTACCTTATCAACGGTCTCGCGAGTAGTGTAGAGTGCACCGCCAAGATCCAATGGTGGACGACCGTTGGTGTAGTTGTCCTCGATAACCAGATACTGTACCTCTTCGGCATTCACGAAAGGAGCCGTAAAGGTGTGCTTCTCGGTCTCGATATAGTTGTTGTCGTCGAAACCATCAGCAGCCAGCAGCTCCTTCACTTTCTCGTGGGGGCGAGGGGTAATCTTATCAATCATCGACCATGGGAAGGTAATTTTCTTCTCGTCCTTCAGATAGTCCAGGAAGGCAGCAGGCACCAGTCCGTCGTTCACCCAGCGCTCGGCATAAGCAAATACACCAGCCTTTACCTTATCGCCGTTGTGCGAGCAGTTGTCCATGCTCTGAACGGTGAGAGGCAGCTGTCCGGCGTTGAAACGCTCCAACAGCAGGGCGCAAACCTTACCCATAGCGAAGAGGGGCTTGAGTCCGCGAGCCAGATCGGCCTCGTTGTAGGTGTAACCCTTCTCGGTGATGGTGAACGAAATCATCTGCAATGATGGGTTCTTGAAGATTTCAACCAGTCGGTTCCAATCCTCAAACTGTGGGTCGGCTTTCAGGGCTTCGGTTACGCTGGCAATCACCTTCTTCTCGATAGAACCATCAGAGCAGAGGTTTACGCACAGCGAAAGGTTGTTGTAGGGGGCATAAGCCTTATCGATAACCTCGAAGTCGAAAGTCTCGGCTACAATCACACCGCGATCGTACTTACCAGTGTTCAGTGCATCGTTCAGGATGGCAGCAGGGAAAGCGCGGAAGATGTTTCCGCCACCGAAGTGTACCCATGTAGGCTCCTTGGCTGTCTTTTCGCGTACAGCCTTGATATCAAACTTAGGAAGCTGGTAGCCCTTAGCTTCCCACTCTGCGGCATTGTAATTACCGCTAAAAATATCATTCAGTTTCATACTCTTTATTATTTTTATTCAACACAGAGGTACAGAGATACAGAGTTTTTATTCTCTTATGGGTTTGATGCCGGTATACTCAAGATGTGCATTGATTTTTCGTTTTATACCATCTTTAAGTACTGGTACATTAAAGTTGATGAGTAGTCCGATGCTCTTGTTTGTTAGTTTAAGATATGTAACAAGCTGAACTTCGTGGATAGGCAGAAGTGCCTCGACAGCTTTCAACTCAATGATAACCTTATCCTCTACAAGCATGTCAATTCTATAGAACTTTCCTGTAGGAATACCTTTGTAGTAAAGAGGCAGATCAATTTGTGTCTTGACAATGAGACCTTGTTTTTCAAGTTCTGCCTTTAAGCAAAACTCATATGCTGATTCCAAAAGTCCCGGGCCAATCTCCTTGTGTACTTCGATTGCTGCGCCAATGATCTTTTTGGTAAGAGCATTTAGTTCATTTAAATCTTCTTTCGACAAGTCTCTCATCTCGTTCATAAAACCTCTGTACCTCTGTATCTCTGTGTTTAAAATAAATTGATTTAATCAAAGAATCCGGGTTGTTTATATTCGATGCCTAATTCGCGATCAACGGTGGCGAGGATACCCTGTACCTGACCGAGGGCGAACATACGACCCAAGAGAGTGTAACCGGCATTGTGACCGTGACTGCTCTCGTCCATAATTCCACCAGGCTCATCGGTAAAGGTCATACCATGATCCACACGCATAGGCAATTCTGGGTTCTCCTTCTCGAAGATACGACACAGCTCAATCAGGTCGGCACGACCGCCCAGGTGAGAGGCCTCAGTAAAGTCGCCATTGGGGAAGATGTGGCATGAACGCAGGTGAACAAAGTGTGTGCGAGAGGCAAACTTCTTAGCCAACTCAACCACATTGTTATAAGCGCCAGCAGAGAGCGAACCAGCACAGAAGGTGAGTCCGTTATGCTTGTTGGGCACAGCATCCAGGAACCACTGGATATCCTCCTCGGTGCGAACGATACGAGGCAAGCCCAGAATCTCGATAGGGGGATCGTCGGGGTGAACACACATGTTCATGTTGCACTCTTCGCAAACAGGCATGATAGCCTCGAGGAAGTACTTCATGTTGGCACGCAGCTTAGCCTTATCGATGCCCTTATACAGATCGAGGAACTCGCGGAACTTCTGTACAGGAGCCTCGTCGTTCTCGCTGAAGTTACCGCTTACGAATCCCTGAGTCTTAATCACAATATTCTCAACCAGCTTGTGGTCCTTCTCGGGTGTCATGGTCTTAGCCAGCTCGTCGCACTCAGCGATGACGCTGCGGCCCTTGCCCCATCCCTCGGGGAACTGGAACTTCTCCCATTCCTCGCGAGCGCCTGGACGCTTCAAGATATAAATGTCGAAATAAGCAAATTCGGCATAGTTGAAATAGAGGTTAGTGGCACCGTTGGGGTTGTCGTGGAACAAGTCGGTGCGGGCCCAGTCTAATACGGGCATAAAGTTGTAGCAGATGCAGTGGATGCCTTCGGCAGCAAGGTTACGCAGACTCTCTTTGTAAACCTCGATCTGGTGATCGCGATCGGGACCACCGTATTTGATTGTCTCAACAACGGGCAGTGATTCAACTACGCTCCAGCGCATACCGTAGCTCTCTATGTACTCGCGCAGGTCGCGAATTTTTTCGCGAGTCCAAACTTCGCCAAGGGGTACATCGTGCAGAGCGGTAACAATGCCCTCAACACCGATTTGTCTCAGTTGTGCAAGAGTAATCTTGTCCTTCTTGCCAAACCATCTCCAAGTTCTTTCCATAATTAGTTATATTTTTAGATTTGCTATTTTTTTTGATGCTGCAAAATTACGCAATTATCGGCAAACAAGGTTGTGTTTTTAGCTCATTTCTTTGTCGATTTGTACTTTTTTAGCTTATTTCCCATGATTAGCTCGCGAAAATCGAAGCGATTGCTACCTTGAGGTCCCATTGCTGTAGGAATGCATGCTGCCTCGCTCTCCATGCCATAACGATTCATTGCTGTAACAGCGTAATACAGGTTGCGCCCCTTATGAGGTACCGTGATTGATAACTCGCGCTGGCGGGTAGCAATCAGATTCTCTGGATTGTTCACGTCGACGGGAAGTGTTTCCGAGGCATAGACATTATATAATAGGTAGTCGGCGCCCGAATTGTCGGTGGCCTTCTGCCACGAAATCATATCGTTGACCATACCGCGTTTTAGCTGCAAGTGGTTAGCAGTCGATGGGGCCTGCTTACCCGCCCACGTCATAGGTGGAACGAGGGCTGGTACGATATTGAAATCGCGGGTGAAATCGTAGATGCCTTTGGTATTATCGGTAAAGAACTTGCTGCGGAAGAAAGTGTATCCCAAACCAAGCTGGCGCAACACGCTCATCTCGCGGGTAATCACATCCAGATTCCAGTTCTTTTCGCGAGGGTGCATCATGTAAACGGCCAAGCCTGGAACTACCATACGTCCGTAGCTGTGCTCCTGCCAATCAACCGCAAAGGGAAAGAAGTTGTTGCCCTGAAAATACATCATAGGGAAGAGGGCATCCATCAGTCCGTCGCGCAGCCAACCTTGGGCATCCTGACACACGGTAGTGTTTGCGTTCCAACCTGAACTTTTGTATCTGGTTAGGTCGTCGTATTTGCCTATGGGCGAGCAAGATAGCTTAATCCATGGTTTTAAATCTTTAACTGCGCGATTAATCTTGCGAACGATGTCGGTGATATACTGTCGGCCTTGCGTGCGCGACACCTTCAGCTTCCATGTTTCGGGGTATCGGATGTAATCCAGATGGATGCCGTCAACATCGTAATTGCGGGTTACTTCGGCACAGAACTTAGCCAGATAATCGCCCGTTTGCGGCATCTCGGGATCCATATATCCCTCGTCGCCAATCTTACGGATGAGCGATGGGTATTTCTGGCGGAGCTGCTTGCAGCCTGTACCATTCCACTTGCCTACAGGTATGGTAACAATCCAAGCGTGGCACTCCATACCGCGACGATGGCACTCGTTAATGCAGAACTGCAACGGATCGTAACCTGGCGATTTGCCTGGGTGACCTGTAATACAACCGTCCCAAGGTTCGATGTTGGTAGGGAAAATCGTGGTAGCGCGCACTCGGGTTTGGATGAGTACGGTGTTGATACCAGCCTGCTGCAGTTGGTCGAGAATCGATATCAACTCTCGCTGCTGGGTAGTTGTAGAGTAGGAGTGAGGCCAGTCGATTCCCCCGATGGTGGTAAGCCAAACGGCTCTTACTTCATGTTTCGGCGTGCTCGCTTTGGTACTTAGCACAAGTGCTAAAAGTACGAAAATATGTATAATTGTCTTCAAAATGATATTTTTTTTGATAATTTTGGTGCAAAGTTACTTTATTTTTTTCATTTCTCAAATAAAAACACTACTTTTGCACAAAAATAATTCTAAAAATAGCTAAAGAAAGATGATTTCATTTGTATTGAGTCTTGTAGCTCTTGTATTGGGCTACTTGTTCTATGGTAGATTCGTGGAGCGTGTATTCGGTCCCGATGATCGTGTGACGCCAGCTGTTGCCAAGGCCGACGGTCTGGATTTTATAGTGCTGCCATCCTGGAAAATCTTCATGATCCAGTTTCTCAACATTGCAGGCACAGGTCCTATCTTTGGTGCTATCATGGGTGCCAAGTTCGGTCCGGTAGCCTATCTGTGGATTGTTTTTGGTTGTATTTTTGCCGGTGCCACCCACGATTATCTGTCGGGCATGCTGTCTATGCGTCATGATGGTGCAGGTCTGCCGGAACTCATCGGTCAGTATCTGGGCAAGACCACCAAGAATATCATGCTGGTGTTCACCGTGCTGCTGCTCATTATAGTAGGTGCGGTGTTTGTCTATTCGCCAGCCGAGATTCTGCATTCTATAGGTGGTGACACCCTTATGTGGATTATCATCATTTTTAGCTATTATGTCATTGCCACCATGCTGCCTATTGACAAGATTATAGGCAAGGTCTATCCCCTGTTTGCTTTCTCGCTGCTGTTCATGGCAGGTGCGCTGATGGTGTGGTTGTTCCTGCATTGGCCCACTGTGCCCGAGCTCTGGAACAGTCTTTATAATATGGGTGCTGCTACCGAGCCTGATAATTGGAAGGATAACATCTTCCCAGCCTTGTTTATCACCATTGCCTGTGGTGCTATCTCAGGTTTCCATGCTACACAGAGTCCGCTGATGGCCCGTTGCGTGAAGAGCGAGAAAATGGGTCGCCCCATCTTCTACGGCGCCATGATTACCGAGGGTGTTGTAGCGCTTATATGGGCTACAGTTGCATCGTGGTTCTTCTATGGCAATCCCGCTCCTGGTTACACCCTGATTGAGCAGGCTACAGCCGGATTCCATACTTCGGCTCCAGCTGTAGTACACTTGGTTTGCAACGAGTGGTTGGGTGTGGTTGGTGCCATTTTAGCAATGTTAGGAGTAGTGGCTGCACCTATCACATCGGGTGATACTGCTTTCCGTTCGGCACGACTGATTGTAGCCGAGTGGTTAAAGATGGATCAGCGTCCCATCCCTAAGCGCTTGCTTATCTGTATCCCTTTGTTCGCCATATCTATCGCCATGCTGGTTTGGCAGATTGAGAATCCCGACGGATTTAATACTATCTGGCAGTACTTTGGATGGAGTAATCAGGCACTCAGCGTATTTACACTCTGGACCATCACCGTTTATCTGGTTCGCAACCAGAAGTGTTACTGGCTTACCCTGATTCCAGCCTTATTTATGACTACCGTTTGCTCTACCTATTTCTTCGTGTCGAAGCAGTTCTTGGGTCTTGGCGATGATGGTTATCCTTATGGCATTGCATGTTTAGGTGCAGCTATCGTTTGGTTTGTATTATGGTATCGAAAGAATAATAACTTAAAACAGTAATGATTATGAAAAAGTTGATAATGGCTGCCATCGGCCTGATGATGGCAATCGGTGCAAACGCACAGTACCTCAACCAGTCGGAAAAGGTATTTACTCAGGGTAAGTTCTATGTGGGTGCTTCTACTTCGGGTGCCGCTTTGAGCTACCACAAGGGTACCGACTGGAATCTGAACCTGCAGGCTAAGGCTGGATATCTACTGGCCGACGACTGGATGGTAGTTGGACAGTTGGGGTACGAGGCTCAGACCGATTTTCCTGACGCTATACAGCTTGGTGCCGGCTTGCGCTACTATTTTGAGAGTTGCGGCTTGTATGCTGGCGCTACTGCCAAGTATGTAAAGTGCGACGATTTTAGCGATTTCCGTCCAGAGCTGAGCGTAGGTTATGCTTATTTCCTTACAGGTAAGCTTACTGTTGAACCCGAGGTGTATTACGAGCACAGCACCAAGGATTCTGACTACTCAGGTTTTGGCGTGCGAATCGGATTTGGAATATACTTTTAAGAATTAAAGAATAAAAAAATAAAAAAGAATTAAAGTATTTATGTTAAGTGTTGATGAATTGGTTGACAGGCTGATAGATCTGTCGTTTGCCGAAGATATAGGCGATGGCGACCACACAACTTTGTGCTGTATCCCCGAGGATGCAATGGGTAAGAGTCATCTGCTGATTAAGGAAGATGGTATCTTGGCAGGAGTAGAAATTGCAAAAGAAGTGTTCCACCGTTTCGATCCCACCATGCAGGTTGAGGTGCTGATGCAGGATGGAACCCGCGTAAAAAAAGGCGATATCGCCATGATTGTTTCAGGAAAAATCCGTTCGCTGCTTCAGACCGAGCGTCTGATGCTGAACATCATGCAGCGCATGAGTGGTATTGCCACCATGACTGATAAGTATGTTAAGCGTTTGGAGGGTACCAACACCCGTGTGCTTGATACCCGTAAAACCACACCTGGTATGCGTATGCTCGAGAAGCAGGCCGTAAAGATTGGTGGTGGCTGCAATCACCGTATCGGTTTGTTTGATATGATTCTGCTCAAGGATAATCACGTAGATTTTGCTGGTGGTATCACAAACGCTATCGATCGCTGCCATAAGTATCTCGAAGATAAGGGCTTGAACCTGAAGATCGAAATCGAGGTTCGCTCGTTCGATGAGTTGCAGCAGGTACTGGATCACGGTGGTGTGGATCGTATCATGCTCGATAACTTCAGCGTGCCCGATACCAAGAAGGCGGTTGATATTATCAACCATCGTTATGAGACAGAATCGAGCGGCGGTATCACCTTTGATACTATCCGCGATTATGCTGAGCAGGGTGTAGATTTCATTAGCGTTGGTGCACTCACACACTCTGTTAAGGGCCTCGATATGTCGTTCAAAGCATGCGAATAATAATTTAAACACAGAGATACAGAGGTACAGAGTTATTTTATTAGGAAGATAACGAAAAAAAATAAAACCTCTGTATCTCTGTACCTCTGTGTTTTTAAATATATATAATATATTAAGGTATATGAAAAGAAAACTGATACTAGCAATTGCGCTGATGGCCGTAATGGGCGCATCGGCATGTACTAACTTTATTGTTGGCAAGAAAGCCAGCGCCGACGGATCGGTGTTTGTAACTTATAATGCCGACTCGTATGGCGCATTTATGCCCCTCTATCACTATCCAGCTGCCAAGCATCAGCCTGGCGATATGCGTAAGGTGTTTGAATGGGATACAAATAAGTATCTGGGTGAGATAGCCGAAGCTGCCGAGACCTATAATGTGATTGGTAACTCTAACGAGTGGCAGGTAACTATCGGTGAGACTACCTTTGGTGGTCGCGAGGAGATGGCCGACTCAACAGGTGTTATCGATTATGGTTCGCTCATCTACATCGCCCTGCAGCGTTCTAAGACAGCTCGCCAGGCCCTGCAGATTATGACTTCGCTTGTAGAGCAGTATGGTTACTGCTCTGAGGGTGAGACCTTCTCGGTTGCCGATAAGGACGAGGCTTGGATACTGGAGATGATGGGCTGCGGTCCTGATCGCACTAAGTCGAAGGAGCGCACCGTTTGGGTAGCTGTACGCATTCCCGATAATGCTGTAGCTGCTCACGCTAACCAGAGCCGTATTACCAAGTTCTTGGACGGTCGCTATGTACAGGTGAAGATGAAGGACCTGTTTGGTAAGAAGTATGCCGTTAACGGCAAGAAGCCTGTTCCCAACCTGATGCTTTGCTCAAGCAATGTGGTAAGCTATGCACGTGCTATGGGCTGGTATGATGGAAAGGATGCCGACTTTAGCTATAATGCAGCCTATGCAGCCCCCGACTTCTCGGGTCGTCGTTACTGTGAGGCTCGCGTGTGGAGCTTCTTCAATCGCTTTGCCGACGATTTCTCGGAGTATGTTCCCTATGCAGCAGGTAAGGAGAAAAACGTTAAGGAGATGCCACTTTGGATTATCCCTAACAAGAAGGTAACCATCCAGGATTTGCGTGATGCTATGCGCGATCACTATGAGGGTACACCATTTGCTCTCGATACCAATATCGGTGGTGGTATCTATCAGATGCCATATCGTCCAACACCTCTTTCATATAAGTTGGGCGAGCAGGAGATTTTTAACGAGCGTCCTATCTCAACACAGCAGACTGCTTGGAGCTTTATCTCACAGATGCGTAGCTGGATGCCTCGCGAGGTTGGAGCTTGCTTCTGGTTTGGTAACGACGATGGCAACATGGTGGCTTATACACCAATGTACTCTTGCATCACACGTCGCCCCAAGTGCTTTACCGAGGAGGGTGCCGATGATGTAACCTTCTCGATGGACAACGCTTTCTGGGTTTGCAACTGGGTTAGCAATATGGTTTACCCACGTTACTCACAGTTGTTCCCCACGCTGCAGGCTGTTCGCGATTCGCTCGATGCTTCGTATGCTCAGCTGCAGCCTGAGATCGAGGCTAAGGCTCTCGCATTGCCTACTGCCGAGGAGCGTGTAAAATTCCTCACCAACTACAGTTGTAAGAAGGGTGATGAGATGATTGCCCGCTGGCAGAAACTGGCCTTCTTCCTGATTGTGAAGTTTAACGATATGGCCATTAAGCCAACAGATGCCAACGGCACATTCGAGCGTACACCTTATGGTCATGGTGCTCGTGTGGAGCGTCCAGGATATCCTGAGCAGTATGCCCGTGATCTGCTGAAGCAGACCGGCGACAAATATCTTGTACCAGTGGAGGAGAAGAAATGAGCGTATTAAAAGCCGCACTCTTCGACCTTGATGGTGTAGTATTCGACACCGAGCCCCAGTATACTATATTCTGGGGCTCTCAGTGTCGGCTCTATCATCCTGAGCGTCCAGGTCTGGAGCACGAAATCAAAGGCCAGACGCTCACTCAGATTTACGACCAGTGGTTTAGTGGACCATTGGAGAAAGAACAGCCTATCATTACAGACAGACTGAACGAATACGAGAGCAATATGCATTACGATTATATCGAAGGCTTTGAGCAGATGATTGCCGATTTGCACGCTCATGGTGTTAAAACGGCTGTTGTTACCAGCTCTAATCTGCCTAAGATGCAGGCTGTGTATCGTTATCATCCCGATTTTAAGTCACTGTTTGATGCTATTCTTACCAGCGAGGATTTCGATCGTAGCAAACCCGATCCTGATTGCTATCTTAAAGCCGCTGCCCGTTTGTGCGCCAATACCGATGAGTGTATTGTTTTCGAGGATAGCTTTAATGGCTTGCGTTCTGGTTGTGCTGCCAATATGAAGGTTGTTGGATTGGCAACCACTAACTCTGCAGAGGCCATCAGCGAGCTGTCGGATATCCAGATTACCGACTATCGCGATATGGGCTTCGACCAACTTTCCTCTTTACTTTAGGGAAATCCCCACACACTATTATAGTTTTTCCGTTGCAAGGGTAGGTGATAATACCTATCTTTGCAACAGAAATATTAATTGAATGTCTAACAAATAAAATAAGGAAAGGGTAAAGTTATGAAGAAGCTATACACAACACTGATGATGGCAATGATGGGTTTGATGACACTGTCGCTCACCTCATGCGAGACCGATGAGCAGATCGCTTACACACTCGAAGGCACATGGACGGGTGATATGTCTATTGAAGATTGGGATGGCTACAGCTATGTATCATCCGAGATCACATTCCTGAAAGACCCCTACACCTATAGCGAGGGTTCAGGTCTCTGGGTAGATTATTACGATCATCGCGGCTATGTTCCCACCCATTTCAACTGGGTTGTAGAATATGGCACCATCTATATCCACTTTATCGAGGACAACTGGAATGTAGAGATCCGTCATTACACCCTGAGCGATAATCATTTCAGAGGCAGGTTCTATGATGGCGATAAGGAAGTTCGCTTCGACCTCTTCAACAGCTCACGTCGTTACGAGAATTCTTACGACTGGGATTACTGGGGTGGCAGCCATTACTACACACGCGGAGCAGTTGCAGATAGCACCACGATATCTCGCCCCCGCCACCGCATCAAGTAGCTTAGATACCTCTATTCATCCTAATATCCAGGGTTCTGCTTCAGTTCGAATGCAGAACCCTTTGTTGCATCTATCTCAGCTTGTGGGATAGCCACGTATCTGTTGTTGGGCTCCCAGTCGCGCGAGGTGTTCAAGCCTGGCACGTTGTCCACGTGCAGCACGCTGGTGATGCCCCAGCGCACCACGTCGTAGTAGCGATGCCCTTCGCCCACAAACTCCAGATGGTTCTCCTGCTGTATGTTCTCCAGCGTCAGTGCCACGCGGTGGTTCTTGTCGCCAAACGCACGATCGCGCACCTGGTTCAAGCAGTCAGCACCGCTCACCCCGTCAATATCGCCCGTAGTCAGCGTCAGCTCAGCATAAGCCAGCAGCGTCTCAGCATAGCGGAAGATGCGCAGGTTGTTACACCAGTTCGTGTCGCCAGTGCCTGTAGGCTTGTGATAGCCCGTGCGTGCAGCATATTTCCCCAGGAAGAAACCCGTGTCCTGGAAGCGCATGGTGTAAGATGCTCCCCAAGGCGTTTTGTTCACATCCCCCGCGGTGCCACCAGTAGCATCGCCACGCAGGTCGCGTATCGAAGCATCACGCCGCTGGTCGCCCTCCTCAAACATGCTGTATGCCTCAGGGCGTACAGGTCCGAATCCCCATCCGCCTTCGAATCCCGGATCGTTAATCAATCCGTTAGGCGATATGTATGTGGGCAGGTTGCTTCCGCCGTTGAACCAGGCATTGTCGAAGTCTTTTGGGCCAGGCAGATTGTTTGCCTCGAAGATTGATTCCGAACAGAATTCACCCTCCTGCAGCCACATGCCCGCATAGTCGGTCATCAGTGCATATTGGCCACTTTTGATGATAGCAGCCAGTCCCTTGGCAGTCTCCTGATATCTGGCCTGATCCTTCTGATACATCACCGCACGTGCTTTCAGCATATAGGCAGCAGCCAGACTGGCGCGCCCGTTATTCTCGCCATCATTGGTGTTCATCTCAGCATCAGTGAAGTGGCCGATAGCCCCCTCCACGTCTTTGATAATCTGCGCATACACCTCGTCGGGCGTCAGCTGTCGGCACACGTATGGCGGTTCAAAGAGCGTCTCTTGGAAAGGCACAGCCCCAAAACTGCGCCACAGCATATACAGATAGAAAGCCCGCAGGAAGAGTGCTTCGGCCTTATATTTCCGGATGAGAGTCGTCTCAGCCGGATTGTTGGTTGCAGCCGTTTCAATCAGTCCGAGCACACTGTTCACACGCGTGATGCCCGAGGTATAGATATTCCATGTGCCGTTCAGCGTCAGGTTGCCGCTGGTGTTAAACATAGCCACAGCCATGTTCATACCGTTCATACCATCACTGGCATCGCCGCCGCCCTTCCAGAGGTCGTCCGACTGTATGTCGCCAATAAATACCGACGACTCGTAAGAGGCATTAGGAAACGATTCGAAGTTCAGAATCTGATACGATGCAGCTAGTCCCGAGTTGATGTCCTGCACGTCGCCAGCAGCCCCGGCAGCTCCCTGTGTCGTAGGCTCTGTGTGCAGAAATGAGTCGCCACACGCTGTGAGCGCCATACCTGCGGTCATAGCCGCTACTGCCATATATAATTTGATGATTTTCATTGTCGTATATAGTTATGTGAATTAGAATGCAACGTTAGCCCCAACAGTGATGGTTCGCGCCTGTGGGTAGATACCCTTGTCAACACCCAGCGTGGTATAGTCGCCCGATGCCAGTTCAGGTTCAAATCCCTTGTAGCTGGTGAAGGTGAGCAGATTCTCAGCCGCCACATACACACGCAGGCGCTGGATAGAAACCAGTCGTGTGAGTTTGGCAGGCAGTGTGTAGCCTATCTGCGCGTTCTTCAGGCGCAGATACGAACCATTACGTATATAGAGGTCCGACGATTTCCAGTTGCCATTCGGGTTGGCCGATGTCATGCGTGGAATCCTGTTGGATGTACCTTCCCCATGCCAACGTTCCAGAATCCATGACGGACGGTTCATCGCAGGCACATCACCACGCTGTGCAAAGTCGAAGATATCATTTCCAAGTGTGCCCTGCCAGGCAAAGTTCACGTCGATACCTTTCCACTCAGCCCCGAACGAGAAACCATACGTCCAGTCGGGCATGCCCTTTCCAATCTTCGTACGGTCTTCGTCGCTGATTTTTCCATCCCCATTGAAGTCAACGAAGCGCACATCGCCAGGGTGCGCTGATGGCTGCAGCTCCTTGCCCTGAGCGTTCACGTAGCTGTCCACCTCCTGCTGGTTCTGGAACAGCCCATTCGTCTTGTAGCCATAGAAGTAAGGCCAAACCTCGCCGTTCTTAGCATGCACATAGTCGCCCACGCCCGATGCTCCGGCGCTCTCGTAGTTCTGCTCGCCCGAAGCGTTACCCAGTTCTATCAGTTTGTTTCTGGCAAACGATGCGTTCACATTAATCCAGTATGCGAAGTCCTTGATGCTGTCTTTCCATCCCAGCTCAAACTCCAGTCCCCAGTTCTCCATCGTTCCCAGGTTGCCATAAGGCTTGTCCTGCCCGATGTAAGTAGGCACGTTCAGCTCAAACAGCATGTCGGTTGTTTTCTTATAGTAGTAATCAAACCCGAACGTCAGTCTGCTGCTTAGGAATCTCATGTCGAAACCAATATCAGTCTGTGTAGAAGTCTCCCATTTGATGTCAGGGTTGGCAGCGCGTGCAGGCGATGTGCCATACACCATTTTTCCCGCCTCCAAACCAGGTTTGGTAGGGTCGGGGTTCACCACGTAGCTCCCGCCGAAGTAGTAGTTTTGTCCGCCGTTCATCAAGGCGCGATAAGTGAAGTCGGGTATATGCTCATTACCATTCTGTCCCCAGCTGGCACGAATCTTCAGCACGTTCCACCAGGCAGGCTTCAGTTTCTGCAGGTAAGGTTCGTTCCATACGTTCCAACCCAGCGAGAACGAAGGAAACGTACCCCATTTGTGGTTAGGACCGAAGTGCGAGCTGCCATCACGCCGCATGGTGAACTGCACCATATAGCGCTCCGCAAAGTTATAGTCGATACGTCCGAAGTAAGAAGCCAGCGAGGTGTGCGTCACGCCACCATTGCCACCCCATACAGCCGATTGCGACTCAGGTGCGATGGCCGAGTCGATATGAGCGTGCGTAGGATTATGGTCGAACAGCTGTGAGTCGCTACCACCCAGATTGCGTGATTCATAGCGCGACGCCGACTGTCCCAGCACGATATTCAGATTGTGCCCTTCAGCAAAAGTCTTACTGTAGGTGAAGTAGTTCTCCGTCTGCCAGCGCAGACCGCGATTCATCCGGCTCTCCACCCAGCTCTGGTCAGTGTGCGTCATGGTGCCAAGATAGTCCTCGTAGCCATAGCCATCGTACCCCCAGAAAGCCAGGTCGATACCATAAGTACTGCGAAATTTCAGTCCCGGCAGGATGTCGAGTTCAGCATAAAATGAGCCCACTATCTTGTCAGAGTTATTCTTGCCAGCGCTGGGCCTGTTCAGCTGAGCCAGCGGATTCGTAAGCTCCTGAAATCCCGATGGCGGCAGCGAGAACACATGTCCGTTCTTCGTCACCGCATTCGGATATTCTGCCAGAATCTGTGCCGCCTCAGTGTCAGAGGCATAAGGCGCTATCAGCGGTGAGAAAGCGATGGCACTGCCCAGAATCGAGCCATATTCAGAGTTGGTCTCGATACCCGTAGATGTGTCGCGCGTATAACCGATGTTCACGCCCACCTTCAGTTTGTTCAGATAGTTGCGCGTGGTTTCTTCAAACACCGTGTAGGTAGAGTTGCTGCGCGCGCTCAGTCGCTCGTAGTTCGATAGCCCATAGTCGCCACCCACGATACCCTCCTGCTTGAAGTAACCTACAGAGAGGAAGAACGTAGCCTTCTCGCTGCCACCGTTGATGCTCAGCTGGTGCTGCATCACAGGCGCGTTGTAGTTGAAGGTCTCCTTCTGCCAGTTGGTGTCAGGGCCATGATAGTTATTGATATAGTCGGCCGAGTAGCGTGGCGCATTGCCATCGTTCACCAGTGCCTCGTTTATAATCGTCATATACTCCTTGGCATTCAGCACCGCCTTCTCCCTCCAGGGATTCTGCCAACCGTAGCTGAAGTCATAGCTGATGCTTGTCTTTCCAATCTTACCACTCTTCGTTGTCACCAGCACCACGCCGTTGGCAGCTCTGCTACCATAGATAGCTGCCGATGCTGCATCCTTCAGAATCTCCACCGACTCTATATCCGTAGGGTTCAGGTAGTTGATACCACCATCCACAGGCATGCCGTCAACGATATACAGCGGATCAGAGCTGTTCACCGATCCTATACCACGAATGCGCACTTTCGAGTCAGAGTTAGGCTGTCCCGACGACTGCGTGATCTGCACGCCCGACACCTTTCCCTTCAGTGCATCCTCAATACGCGATGGCTTGGTCAGGTTCAGGTCGTCGCCGCCTACCTTCGAGATGGCAGCCGTCACCACGCTTTTCTTCTGTACGCCGTAGCCCACCACCACCACGTCCTGCAGCATTTTCGTATCCTCGCGCAGCGTTACCTTCATGTTGCTGGTAGCTTTCAGCTCCTGAGTCAGATAGCCTACATAGCTAACGACGATAGTGGTTCCCTCGTTCACGTTCAGCGTAAACTCACCATTAAAGTTAGAGATTGTTCCGTTCTGCGGGTTATCCTTCTCAGTAATCGAGGCGCCTATCACGGCATCTCCCAGATTGTCAATCACCGTACCCGATATTCCTTGGGCCCAAGATGACGTTGTCACCATCAGTACCAGCAACATCATGATTAGCCTGTTTTTCTTCATATTCCGATTATATCAAAATTAGTTAATACACAGATTGTACTTACAATAGGTTTTATGGTGCAAATATACACAAAAATTGTGAAACTCCAAACATTTTGTCAATTATTTGCAGTAGATATCTATTTCCATTCGTTCCTCGGCTTCATTTTACGCTTCATAATGATGTCATCCGCACCTTTTTGCGATTTCTGAGCTTCCATATTTTACACCTTTTTGAGATTTTTTGCAAGAGTTTAGACGAAAAAGCATAAGATATTTGATTATTTTAAGTCATTTTGACCTCAATGTAGGAAAGTTAGAAAAAGGAACTCCGCTTTAATGGACTTGCTTGCCGGACCAACCGGGGCTATCCATCTGAAGCGGAGTTAACATAATTTGATGGTAAATTCATCCATGATGTCATCGTTCTCTATCTCGTATGTGAGTTCTTTTCGGATAATTTTCTTATCTTCGTATTCAGGCATCTCTACCGATACCCTTGCAAATTGATCTTGTGTCATAACTTTAACTATAATTTTTATTTCAGGAAGTCCTCGCGCATGGGGGTGAAGGTGTCGATGAGAACACCTGCTTCAAGGCATACGCAACCATGAGGCAGATTTGGAGCAACATAATAGCCATCTCCAGCTTTTAGAATTTTCTTTTCCTCTCCGATAGTTACTTCAAAGCATCCGCTGGCCACATAGGTAGTCTGCGTATGTGGATGCTGATGCAGCGTGCCAACCGATCCTTGATTGCATTTCACTTTCACCATCATTAAGTTCTCATCATACCCCATGATCTGACGAACAACGCCTTCACCGGCCTGTTCCCACTCAATCTCCGAGGCTATCTGGTAAGTATTACTTTTCTTTTCCATAATCATAACTTTCTGGCTTTAACAATATATCCTTCTGTATGGCGGCAAAGGTAATCATTAATTAAGTATCCACCAAACATTTTGCCAATTATTTACAGTTTTAGTCTTTTCCCTTAATTCCGCAACACTTTGATTTAACTTTATTTATAAGTTCCTGAGCAACAAAAAGTTGCTCAGGATTTTGCCATGTCAGATTTTTCACTTATCTT
>CADAOD010000034.1 GCA_902789415.1 uncultured Prevotellaceae bacterium | reverse complement strand
AATCGGTGGTGGTGATACAGGTAGCGACTGCATTGGTACAGCCCATCGTCAGGGTTGTAAGAGCGTTACCCAGATTGAGATTATGCCTAAGCCCGTTGAGGGTCCCGAAGACCCACAGAACCCTTGGCCAGAGTGGCCTCGCACCCTGAAGACTACATCGAGTCATGAGGAGGGCTGCACCCGCCGTTGGAACATCAACACCCTGGAGTTCCTGGGTAAGGACGGTAAGCTGACCGGCGTAAAGGTACAGGAGATAGATTGGAAACCAAATCCCGAAGGCGGTCGCCCCATCATGGTTGAGAAGGGCAAGCCCGAGATTATAAAAGCTGAACTGGTATTGTTGGCCATGGGATTCTTGAAGCCAGAGCATCCCGCTTATGGTAATAATGTGTTTGTTTGTGGCGATGCGGCCAATGGCGCCTCTCTCGTAGTGCGCGCTATGGCCAGCGGCCGCCAGACAGCCCAGAAGGTGAACGCATTCCTTTCAAAGAATAAGTAAGTATGAGTACGATCCATTTTACCAAGATGCACGGCTGTGGTAACGACTACATTTACGTTGACACCACGCAGTACAATATACCCGACCCTGAGGCGGCCTCCATCAAGTGGAGCCACCGCCACAAGGGCATCGGATCCGACGGACTTGTACTCATTGGCAAATCTACCGTACCCGAGGCTGATTTTACCATGCGTATTTTTAATGCCGACGGTAGCGAGGCCATGATGTGCGGTAATGCCAGTCGCTGTATTGGTAAGTACCTTTACGAGCGCGGTATGACCAACCAGACCGAGATTCGCCTGCTAACCCTTTCGGGTATCAAGATTCTCAACCTGCATATAAAAGATAATAAGGTAGAGAGTGTTACCGTAGATATGGGCGAGCCCGTGCTCCAGAACGAGTCGCAGTTCCTGTCATCACGTACCCCTGGTCACGGCACATTCGTATCGATGGGCAATCCCCACTTCGTGATATTTACCGATAATGTAGATCAGGTAGGCGAAACAGGTCCCGCACTCGAATATCACCCTGCATTCCCCCAGCGCTGCAACATCGAGTTTGCCCGTGTTGAGGCTGACGGTAGTATCCGCACCCGTGTGTGGGAGCGTGGCAGTGGTATCACCCAGGCTTGTGGTACTGGCGCCTGTGCTACCGCTGTGGCCGCCGCACTTACAGGTAAGGCCAGTCGCACATCGCAGATTGTGATGGATGGCGGCACGCTTACCATCGAGTGGAGCGAACAGGACAACCATGTGTACATGACTGGTCCGGCCGAGTTTGTGTGTGATGGCGAAATAGCTTTATAAAGGTATTAGCTAAATCCTGTATTTTGATTACAATCTGTAAGAAAATACATATACAGAACTTACAATTTGTAATTTTGAGATAAAAACAAGATAAAAAGTGTCGATAAAATAGGTAATTTACTTTCAATTTGTAGTACCTTTGCATCGGAATCATAGCAAAGTGTAAGCAAATTGTATAACAACATAAACAGTAATTATGGAAGCATTAAGATTTCAGGTTGTCGGCGAGGCTTTTAAGAAGAAGCCACTCGACGTAAAAGCACCAAGTGAGAGACCTTGCGAGTATTTTGGCAAGAAGGTCTTTAATCGTGAGAAAATGTACAAGTACCTGCCAAAGGACGTGTACGAGAAAATGGTCGACGTAATTGATAATGGCGCACGTTTGGATCGTACTGTTGCCGACGCTGTAGCTGCTGGTATCAAGCAGTGGGCTACTGAGAATGGCGTAACTCACTATACTCACTGGTTCCAGCCCCTGACCGAAGGTACTGCCGAGAAGCACGACTCGTTTATCGAGCATGATGGTAAGGGCGGTATGGTTGAAGAGTTCAGCGGAAAGCTGCTCGTTCAGCAGGAACCTGATGCTTCTTCATTCCCCTCTGGTGGCATCCGTTCTACATTCGAGGCACGTGGTTATTCTGCATGGGATCCCACATCTCCAGTATTTATTATAGACGATACGCTTTGTATCCCCACAGTATTTATCAGTTATAGCGGCGAGGCCCTTGACTATAAGGCACCTCTGCTGCGCGCTCTTCATGCAGTTAACGTGGCTGCTACTGATGTTTGCCATTACTTTGATCCCACAGTAAAGAAAGTAACCTCAAACCTCGGATGGGAACAGGAGTACTTCCTGGTAGATGAGGGACTGTATGCTGCACGCCCCGACCTGCTGCTTACCGGTCGTACCCTGATGGGACACGACAGTGCTAAGAATCAGCAGATGGACGACCACTACTTTGGTTCAATCCCCGAGCGCGTGGCTGCCTTTATGCGCGACCTTGAGATTCAGGCTCTGGAACTCGGCGTTCCTTGCAAGACCCGTCATAACGAGGTAGCACCTAATCAGTTTGAGCTGGCACCAATCTTTGAAGAAACTAACCTGGCTGTTGACCACAATATGCTGTTGATGTCGGTTATGAAGCGTGTAGCCCGTAAGCACGGATTCCGCGTGCTGCTGCACGAAAAGCCATTCGCTGGCATCAACGGTTCGGGTAAGCACAACAACTGGAGCTTGAGCACCGACAACGGCGTTCTGCTGCACGCTCCTGGCAAGACTCCCGAGGCCAACCTGCGCTTTGCTACCTTTATTGTTGAGACCCTGATGGGTGTTTACAAGCACAACGGTCTGCTCAAGGCCAGCATCATGAGTGCTACCAACGCTCACCGTCTGGGTGCTAACGAGGCTCCCCCAGCCATCGTATCTTCGTTCCTCGGTAAGCAGGTTTCTGAGCTGCTCGACCACATCGAGACTGCCGATAAGGACTTCCTCGCTATGGCTGGCAAGCAGGGACTGAAGATGGATATCCCCGAGATTCCTGAGCTGCTCATCGATAACACCGACCGTAACCGTACATCACCATTCGCCTTTACCGGTAACCGCTTTGAGTTCCGTGCAGTAGGTAGCGAGGCTAACTGCGCCAGCGCCATGATTGCCCTGAACAGTGCCGTAGCCGAGGCTCTGGTTGACTTTAAGAAGCGTGTTGACGCTCGCATTCCTGAGTTCGAGAAGAAGTTGGCTGGTACTGAGCACAGCGCTAAGTTCCACGCTATCATCGACGTGCTCCGCGAGGATATCAAGACCTGTAAGCCTATCCGTTTCGACGGCAACGGCTACTCAGACGAGTGGGTTATCGAGGCCGAGAAGCGCGGTCTGGACGTTGAGAAGAGTTGTCCAAAGATCTTTGAGCGTTACCTCGACGATGCTAGCGTTAAGATGTTCGAGAGTCTGGGTGTAATGACCAAGAAGGAGCTCGAGGCACGTAACGAGGTGAAGTGGGAGACCTACACCAAGAAGATTCAGATTGAGGCTCGCGTACTGGGCGACCTGAGCATGAACCATATCATTCCAGTGGCTACCAGCTATCAGAGCCAGTTGCTGAAGAATGTAGAGAATATGGTGGCTGTATTCCCCGTTGACAAGGCTGAGAAACTGAACGCCCGTAACCTGAAGATTATCGAGGAGATTGCCGAGCGCACATCTGCCATCGAGAAGGGTGTTGAGGAGTTGGTTAACGCCCGTAAGCTGGCCAACAAGATCGAGGGCGAGCACGAGAAGGCCATCGCTTATCACGATAAGGTTGAGCCAAAACTCGATGAGATTCGCTATCAGATCGATAAGCTCGAACTGATTGTCGACGATGCTCTGTGGCCACTGCCTAAGTACAGAGAACTGCTGTTTATCCGATAATCGATTAAATCAAACAATTCTTTTTTTGGTTGTTTGAAAATCGCAACAAGCGATTTATTGAAGTTTGCGTGGGGGACTAGATGCTGAGATAGTATCTGGTCCCCTCTTTATTATTTTTTTGCCGCAGATGGCACGGATTACGCAGATTTTTTATATTTTTGCAGCATAAATAACAGATGATGATGGTAATAGTATATATTTTAATAGGTATAGCAGTGGGTGCTGTGGCGCTTTATCTGCTCATGGATCGTAAGATGGACAACCTGCGTATCGAGGGTGGTAAGACCGGTATGGAGCTGAAGATGAAGAGCGAACAGCTGGCCGAGAAAACCAGCCGTGTGCAGCATCTTGAGGCTGAGAACAAAGCCTTACATGCCAAGGCCGAATCGCAAACGCGCGAGTTGCAGTTGCTGCACCAGCAGATGACCGAGGAAACGCAGCGCCACGAGGAGCGCTTTAAGAATATGGCTACGCAGCTGTTGGAGCAGAGTGCACAGAAGCTGAAGCAGTCGAACACCGAAACGATATCGGGCATTACCCAGCCGCTCAAGGATGCCATCGCCAACATGCAGAAAGCCATCAGTGATAACCAGAAGGAGAGCGCTGCCCATTCGGCCTCGTTCCGCGAGCAGATGCTGATGATGATGCAGCAAACGCAGCAGTTGGGCGAGAAGGCCGAGAGTCTGACCAACGTGTTGCGCCGCGATAACAAGGTGAGCGGTAACATGGGCGAGATAATCCTGGGCGACCTGCTTACGAGTCAGGGACTTACGGAGGGAATCCACTACGAGGTGCAGGCACGGTTGCGTGATGAACTCGGTCGCCCCGTGAAGCACGACGAGACCGGCCGTGAGATGCAGCCCGACGTGATTCTGCATTACCCACAGGGGCAGGATGCCATTATCGACTCGAAGGTGTCGCTGGTAGCCTACGAGAAATATGTGAATGCCGAAACACCCGAGGATAAGGAGCGTTACCTGCAGGACCACATCAAGAGTGTGCGCCAGCATGTTAACGAGTTGGCACGTAAGGATTACTCTAAGTACGTAAAGAACGGTCGCGACGTGGTCGACTTTGTGATTATGTTCGTGCCCTTCGAGTCGTCGCTGCAACTGGCATTGGCCAACGACCCCACGTTGTGGCGCGAGGCATTCGAAAAGAAGGTGTTTGTTACCGGCGAGCAGAACCTGTTGGGCATTCTGCACATGATACACATCGCCTGGGTGCAGAACCAACAGGCCGAGAATCAGGAGAAGGTATTCGGTCTGGCCGAGCAGCTGCTTGACCGCTTAGGCGACTTTGTGCAGCGCTATAACGACCTGGGTAGTAAGATTGAGGCCGTACAGAAGGCTTACGACAACACCAACAACAAGCTCATCACCGGTCGCCAAAGCGTCACCCAAAAGGCCCAAGAGCTCATCACCTTAGGTGCCAAGGAAAACCCCAACCGCAAGATTCCACTCCCAGAGGTGGGATTGGAATAATTGATAATTGACAATGATGGTTACTCTGGTAAGCGAACATATTTGGGATTTTGATTTGCAGGCGGCGTTGGCTGAGATATCGGAGCAGCGCAGAGAGCAGGCCCTGAAGTTTAAACACGAACAGGGTCAGCGATTGTGCGTGCTGGCCTACCAGCTGCTGAAGGAAGGCTTGCGCAAGGAGTATGGCATTACCTGCAACCCCATCTTTGAGTACAACGAGCATGGCAAGCCCTGCATCGTGGGCCATCCCGAGATATTCTTCAACTTGAGCCATTGTAAGGAGGCTGCCATCTGCGCCATCAGCAATGCGCCCATTGGTGTAGATGTGGAGTGCTTTCGTGAGTACAAGGAAAGCCTGGTAAACTATACGATGAACGATGATGAGAAAGCCAACATCGCCGCATCGGCCACCCCCGAAGTTTCTTTCATCCGCCTTTGGACCATGAAAGAGGCCACCGCCAAGCTCATCGGCACCGGCATCACCCACGATGTGAAATCGCTTATCGATACCACCAAATATAAATATACCACCGTCGAACGACAGCGGTATACTTATACTATTTGCGAAAATCTTTAATTACTTAATGAGATTGCCAAGGATATCACGGGTAAGCTCCTTGGTGATGGTTCGTGTGGCGGCGCTGGTGGCGTTCTTCACTACGCGACCCTTGGCCGAGGTGCGACTCTTGGTCTTCTTGCCCGTTACCTTATCGCTTACGTAGGTACCCAACATGGCTGCCAAGGTAGAGGTGATAGCAGTCAGGATGGCCTTGCCAACCTTAACCAAAATACCCGACTTCTTTTTCTCGGTCTTAGCTTCGGGCTGTGGTACCTCAACCTCAGTCTCCTCCTGTTCCTGCAGGGCACGGTCGGCTTCGGCCATCAGCACTTCAAAAGCACTCTCGCGATCCACAGGCGTGTCGTACTTACCATAGATACGGCTCTGCTTGATGATGTCGAGGCGCTGACCCTCGGTGATGGCACCAATCTGCGAGAGTGGGAACAGAATCTTTGCGCGCTCTACAATGCTTGGCGCCCCCTTCTCGTCGAGGAAACTAACAAGCGCCTCGCCTGTCTCCAGATTCATGATGGCCTCGTCGGTCTTAAACGCTGGGTTTGCACGGAACGTGTCGGCAGCAGTCTTTACGGCTTTTTGGTCCTTTGGCGTGTAGGCACGCAGGGCATGCTGCACACGGTTGCCTAACTGGCCGAGAATGTTTTCGGGGATATCGGTAGGACTCTGGGTAATAAAGTAGATACCCACGCCCTTTGAACGAATCAGGCGGATAACCTGCTCAATTTTATCGAGCAATGCCTTTGAGGTTCCGTCGAACAGCATGTGTGCTTCGTCGAAGAAAAACACCAACTTAGGTAGTGGCAGGTCGCCCACTTCGGGCAGGGTAGAGTAGAGCTCGCTCAGCAACCACAGCAGGAACGTAGAGTACAGCTTTGGCTGCATCATCAGTCTGTCGGCGGCTAGCACGTTCATGATACCCTTGCCACCTTCGGTTTGCATCAGGTCGAAGATGTCGAACGATGGCTCGCCAAAGAACTGGTTGGCGCCTTGGTTCTCCAGCTGCAGCAGGGCGCGCTGGATGGCACCTACCGAGGCACTTGATATATTTCCGTATTTGGTGGTGTACTCCTTGGCGTGCTGCGATACATAGTCGAGCATGGCGCGCAGGTCTTTCAGGTCGAGGATCAGCAGTCCGCGCTCATCGGCAATGCGGAACACGATGTTCAGCACGCCATCCTGCGTCTCATTCAGGTCGAGCAAACGACTGAGCAATTGCGGACCCATCTGCGAGATGGTGGCACGCATGGGATGGCCTTGCTCGCCAAACACATCGAAAAAGCGTACAGGACAGCTCTGGAACTCAGGATTCTCGATGCCAAACTCGGGCATACGCTTCTCGATAAAGCCACTCAGCTTACCAGTCTGCGAGATTCCCGAAAGGTCGCCCTTCATGTCGGCCATGAAACAGGGCACGCCTGCCTGGCAGAATGTTTCGGCCATTACCTGCAGGGTAACGGTTTTACCTGTACCTGTGGCACCTGCAATCAAACCATGGCGGTTGGCCATCTTACCTGTAATACTCAGTGCTCCGTTAGAGCAGTGGGCTATGTAAAGCCCTCTTTCCTTATCGTACATACGTTATTGTTTTAAGTTTATGGCGCAAATATACAAATAAGTGAGCAATATACCAAAAAAAATCCCGTCAACTTGACGGGATTCCTTGTATTTTTTTAGTTGTATTTCAAAATTTGTCCTGGGCGCAAGCGAATGTTCTTGCCGATGTGGTTCAGCTCGCAGAGCTTAGCAATCGTAGTGTGGTGCTTGCGGGCAATGGCCTGCAGGGTGTCGCCCTTCTTAACCTTGTGGAAGTGTACATTAGATGATGTACGTGGGGCAGCTGCAATCTCCAGCTCGTCGTCCTGATCGTTGTCGCCTGTGGTAGCACCACCTACGCCACGCAGGCGTGTGGCCATAGCCGACTCAGAAGCGTACTTGCTGCGGCGGAACATGTAGAAGTCGCCTACAACATCCTGATTGCGGAAGTCGAACAGCAGGGCTGGGTTCAGAGCTACGCCGCAAAGACGAGTCTCGAAGTGCAGGTGCGAACCTGTGCTACGACCGGTGTTACCACCAAGTCCAATAGGCTCACCAGCCTTAACCTCCTGATTCTCAACTACCAACTGCTTTGACATGTGGCCGTAGATAGTCTCCAAACCATTGTGGTGGCGGATAACTACATACTTACCATAACCTCTTGGCTCATATTTTACGATACGAATCTTACCACTGAAAGCGGCACGGATGGTATCACCAATGTACACCTTAATATCCAGACCCTTGTGCTGGCGTCCCCAACGGGCACCAAAGTTAGAGGTGAGCACACGGCTATCGGTAGGCATGTGGAAACCTCGCAGGTCGATACGGAATGAATCGGGGAGTACTGTTTCGCGATGAGCGTAAACATTGTTCCAGTCTTCGTAGAGGTCGGCTGAAGGGTTGTACTTCTCCTCCTGCTCAATGATTCGCTTAAGAACCATTGAGTCGACGGCCTTCATCTTGCGATCGACTGGTGCCTGCTTAGCCAACAGATCCTGTGCAGACGCGGGGGTTGCAACAAAAACTGTGAATGCAAAAACAGCTATTTTCTTTAAGTTTTTAATAATCATATACTTAGTTGAGTTAATATCAAATTAATAAATCCGGTGCAAAGGTACTAATAATTGCATGAAAAACGGAAAATTATTGGTGTTTTTTGTTCACTTTTAACACTTTCGCCGATATTTTCTTGTTTTTTCAGGTTAATATGGCAAAATGTGCCGATATCCGTTTACTGTTGTACCCTACGCGCACCTACGTAACGACGGGCGTAACCCGAGTCGGTAGAACTGTTAATGGTAATACCATTATTGGTGCTGGCATGGATGAAGGTAAAGGTGTTGCTGATGGGGTCTACATCAACTACGATACCAACATGACCTACACCTCGACCAGAACGTGGACTGGTAAAGAATACCAGGTCGCCACTCTGCAATTCTTCGCGGGTGATGGGAATATTGCGTGCATACTGATCTCTTGACGAAGCGCCGATAAACAAATCGGTCTGCTGCTTGTAAACGTAGCTGGTAAAGCCTGAGCAGTCGAAGGCCGTAGGGCCTTTGCCACCCGAACGATAGCGGGCGCCCATGTGCGAGAATGCCTCGCTCATGATCATCTCGGTCTTCTCGAAAGCTTCGTTTAAATCGTCGTGCGTACCATAGATAAAGTCGAAGTTGCCAATCTCCTCCTCGCTCCCATCAGGAGCCTGGTCAGGGTTAACCTTTCCAAGAGCAAAATCGCTCATAGAAAGCATCAACATCAGGGCAAAAATAAATAATTTCTTCATATTGGTTTGCACTTTGAAAAAGATTTCTGGTGCAAAGGTAGTAAATATTTCGGAATTACGTGCGCGATAACAGCATTACTTAACATAGTTTTAGGATATAGCCGCCCAATTAATATTTGTTTTACGTAATTGGCGCAGCCGGTTCCATAACATGCTGAATTTCTCGGAGTTACATTCTGGGTCCTCGTCAATAATCTTTTGCGCTTCGTCGCGTGCCATCTGCACAATCTGTCCGTCGCGGGCAATATCGGCTATCTTTAAATCAAAAGCCATACCACTCTGCTGGGTACCTTCCAGGTCGCCAGGACCACGTAACTTCAAGTCGGCCTCGGCAATACGGAATCCATCGTTGGTATCGCACATAATGTCGATACGCTTGCGGGTGTCTTCGCTCAGCTTGAAGGGGGTTACGAGGATGCAATACGACTGATCGGCACCACGACCCACACGTCCGCGCAGCTGGTGCAACTGGGCCAATCCAAAGCGCTGGGCCTCGAGAATAACCATCACCGAGGCGTTAGGAACATTCACGCCTACTTCGATAACCGTTGTGGCCACAAGTATCTGAGTTTCATTGCGTACAAAGCGTTGCATCTCCTCCTCTTTGTCCTTTGGTTTCATACGTCCATGAACCTTGCTCAGGCGGAATTCAGGGAACGCCTCGCGCAACACCTCGAAGCCATCTTCAAGGTTTTTTAAGTCGCTCTTAGCGCTCTCTTCAATCAGAGGGAACACGATGTAAACTTGTCGGCCCTCGTTAATCTGTCGGCGTATGCCATCGTAGAGCGATGTCATGCGCGAATCGAATACATGGGTGGTTTGTACGGGCTTGCGGCCTGGCGGCAATTCGTCGATGATACTCACGTCGAGATCGCCGTAAAGGGTCATGGCTAAGGTGCGTGGGATAGGGGTGGCTGTCATCACCAGTACATGGGGTGGGTTAGCACTTTTGCTCCAAAGCTTGGCGCGCTGGGCCACACCAAAACGGTGCTGCTCATCAACCACCACAAACCCTAATCGGGCAAACTGCACAGTGTCCTCAATCACAGCATGGGTGCCCACTAGAATGTTGATGGTGCCATCCAGCAGTCCCTCGAGCACCTCTTCGCGTCGTTTACCCTTTACCATACCAGTAAGCAGGGCTACGCGAAGGTTCATATCCTTGAGGAATCCCATGATGGTATGCAGATGCTGTTCGGCCAGAATTTCGGTTGGGGCCATAATACAGGCCTGATAGCCATTATCGATGGCAATCAGCATCGACATCAGGGCTACAAGTGTCTTGCCGCTACCTACATCGCCTTGCAACAAACGGTTCATCTGTCGGCCAGAACCCATATCCTTGCGTATCTCCTTAATCACACGCTTCTGGGCGCCTGTGAGCGGGAAGGGCAGGTACTGACTGTAGAACGTGTTGAACACCTGTCCAATCGTAGAAAATACATAGCCACGGAATTTGCGGCGCTGGTCGCTCGCGTACCTTAATATATTAAGCTGTATAAAAAACAGCTCCTCAAACTTCAAGCGCAGTCGGGCACGCTCCAAGTCCTTGGCGTTCTGGGGGTAGTGCACCGTGCGCAAGGCCTCGTCGCGACCTACCAGATGCAAAGGCTGATAGATGAAATCGGGGATGGTTTCGGGTTGGGACGGCAGTTTCTCGATGAGCGTCTTGGTGAGGCGTTCGATGGCACGCGAGTTCAGTCCGCTCTTCTTCATCTTCTCGGTGGTGTTGTAATAGGGCTGCAACCCCATGGTGGTGAGATCGAGCTTCGACGCATCATCCAGGTCGGGATGAGTGAAGTTGATGCGGTTATTAAACACGGTGGGCTTGCCAAACACCAGATACCGGGTACCTATCTTATAATTCTGCTTGGCGTATTTGCCGCCATTAAACCAGGTAAGGTCGCAAATCCCCGTGCCATCGGTAAAATGTGCCACTACACGTTCCTTTCGTGGCCCCATGGCAAAGGTCTCGAAACTCAGGATATGGCCTACCACCTGTACAAACGGCATGTCGCCCGACAGTTCGTGGATGGTGTACACCTTCGAGCGGTCGACGTATTTGTAGGGGTAGTATTCCAGCAGGTCGCCGTAAGTATTAACGCCAAGCTCGTTGCTCAGCATTTTTTTACGGTTAGGTCCCACACCGGGTAGGTATTTGATATCCTGATCGAGTATGTCCATTATATAAGAACCTCTGCGATTTTGAGGTCGTAGGGGGTTGTTATCTTGATGTTTTCCCGATTGCCCTCAACGAGTGTTATCTCGTAGCCGAATGCTTCAACCACCGATGCATCGTCGGTAAATCCGTCGTTGTAAGGCTGGCGGTTGGCAGCCTTCAGCAGTTGGATGTCGAATGTCTGTGGTGTCTGTACCAGTCGATATGCATCGCGGGGCACTGTTTTGGATTGCTCACCCTCGAGATGGCGAACGGTTTCAACAACAGAAATAACAGGTATGACGGCTTTTTTCTCTCTTGCTGTCGTATAGCAATTGCGAATAACCTCGATACTGGGGAAGGGGCGTACACCATCGTGCACACCTACCACGCCGATGGCATCATCGGGTACTTTTGCCAGTCCGTTCTGTACGGAGTGAAAGCGCGTTTGTCCACCGTTAGCCAGTGTGTACTCTACATCGAAGTGGTACTCTTGGCACAGCTGATGCCAGTAGGCCTGCTGAGCCTCGGGCAATACCAGAATAATCTGGATATCCTCTGAGTATTCGCGGAATCGCTCCAGTGTACGCATCAGTACGGGCTTGCCGCCAATGGGTAAGAACTGCTTGGGAATGTCGCTTCCCATGCGCAAGCCCTTACCACCTGCTACTATAATAATATAATCCATTATTTCTGCATTAAATGTTTAAAGCGCATGCCTTCGGCAATCTGGTCGGAAGTCTGTTTGTCAACCAACTGCGACAGAAGTTCGTAGGCATAGGGGAATGCTGCTGCAGGACCCTCGGCGGTGGTTATGTCGCCATCTACTGTTACCAAGTCGCCTGTATAGCTGGCACCGTTCTCGGCCAAGGCCTGGTCGAAACCTGGATAGCAGGTTGCCTGCTTACCCTTCAGTATGCCTAATGGGGCGAGCACTACGCCTGGAGCAGCACAAATGGCTGATATCTTTTTGCCAGCCTGGAACTGAGCCATCAGGGCTTTGCGCAAACCGGCGTGGGCATACAGGTTGGTTGAACCTGGCATACCGCCTGGCAGCATCAGCAGGTCGGCATCGTCAAAATCGCCTTGCTCAAATATCATATCGGCCTCGATATTCACACCGTGAGCCGATGTTACCAAAGGAAACTCCGAGATGCTAACTGTTACCACATCAACACCTCCACGACGTAATACATCTATAGGAATCAAGGCCTCTACATCCTCGAAACCTTCTGCTAGGAAAACATAAACTTTTGCCATAATATTTACGATATTTTGTAGTTCTGAGTGCAAAGATAATAAAAAATCTGAATAATCCGTATAATCAGTAGGAAAAAATAATTATCTTTGCACCCAAAAGATACAAAATGAAACAACGTAAACTCAGGTTTGCCCTGTTGGGCAATATTTATCAGGCCCGCAAATCGGCCAGTATCCAGAAGGTGCTCTCTACAATTGCCAACTATGGCGCAGAGCTCTTTGTGGACATGGAGTACTATTACTTCCTGAAGGATAATCAGCGACTGGACGTGAAGGCCACCAAGGTTTTCTCGGACGATGACTTTGATGCCGACTTTGTAATTTCGATGGGTGGCGATGGTACATTCCTCAAATCGGCATGTAGGGTTGGTAAGAAGAATATCCCCATCTTAGGTGTAAACATGGGGCGATTGGGCTTCCTGGCTGATGTGAGTCCTGATGATATTGAGCGTTGCATGGAAGCACTGTATAACGACGACTTTGCTATTGAGAGTCGTGCGCTGATACAGGTTGAGGCTGATGGTGCGCCCTTAGGTGAATGTGGCTTTGCGTTGAACGATGTGGCCATCCTGAAACGCGATACGGCATCGATGATTTCGATACGTGCCAGTGTGAACGGACAGTATCTGAATACGTATCAGGCTGACGGACTGGTGATTTCTACCCCCACAGGTTCAACGGCTTATTCGCTCTCGAATGGTGGACCTATCATTGTGCCTGGCACCAAGGTATTCTCGATGACGGCCGTTGCCCCGCATTCGTTGAATGTGCGCCCCATCGTGCTGGCCGATTCGTCGGTGATTGAACTTGATGTAGAGAGCCGTTCGCATAATTTTCTGGTGGCTATCGACGGCCGCTCGGAGAAATGCAAAGAGGGCACACGGATTGTGCTCCGTCGTGCCCCCTACGATATCAAGGTTGTTAAGCGTTCAGATCATCGTTATTTCAACACCTTGCGCGAAAAGATGATGTGGGGTGCTGACACCCGCTGATTACTTAACTACAAAATCGATAGCTTTCAGGTCCTTATCCATGGATGAGGTGCCGTAGAGAATCTGATAACGACCAGCTTTTGTTGCGAGCTCGTCGATCATCTCGTCGTAGTATTCGAATGCTTCGCCATCCAGTGTGATGGTGGCCTTCTGTGTCTCGCCTGCCTTCAGATTCAGCTTCTGGAAACCTTTCAGTGCCTTGATTGGTGCACCGGCATCGTCGAGACGCTTTACATATACTTGAACAGTCTCGGTTCCTTCGCGCTTGCCAGTATTGGTGACAGGCACGGTGAGTGTTACCTTACCATCCTTCTTCATCTGCTTAGCTGAAATCTTGGCATCGCCGAGCGCAAAAGTGGTGTAGCTCAGTCCGTAGCCGAAGGCATACTGAGGCACGCCTGTAAAGTAACGATAGGTGCGGTTCTTCATCGAGTAGTCGAGGAAATCGGGCAGGTCGTTGTTCGAACGATAGAAGGTTACAGGCAGCTTGCCACCAGGGTTGTAGTCGCCAAACAGTACCTCGGCCAAAGCCTTGGCACCACCCTGACCAGCATACCAAGCCTGCAACAGGGCATCGTACTCGCCCTCAACACTACCAAAGGCAATGGCCGAACCCGAGCAATTGACGAAGATAACAGGCTTGCCAGTCTTGTGCATAGCCTTTACTAACATCTGCTGAACTTTTGGCAGTTCGATGTCCTGCTTGTCGCCACCTTCGCCTTCCATCTGTGCCGAGATTCCACCGATGATTACGATGGCATCGGCCTCCTTTACCTTGTTAGCCAGGTTGGTAAAGTCAACCAAGTTGCGCTCGCAGATATCGCCACGCAGCATAGCAAACTGTCCGTTACCGTGCTTGTACTCGATTACTACGTCGTAGGTCTTTCCTGCCTCGACTGCGAACGATTTGTACTGGGGCTTGCGACCAAATCCAAAGCCAAATCCACGACGGCCACCTGCCTGAGCCTCTTCTACTACCTCGCCATTTACCTTCAGCACGTAGCCGTTGTCAGTAGTCAGGGTGTACTTCATCTCGCCTGTAAAGTTTGACTTATACTGGCCACTGATGCGAACACTGAGGGTATCGCGATTCACACCCTGAGCAAATCCCCAGGCACCAAAGGTCGAGAAGTTAAGCTCGTTGTAGTAATCAGTCTTGGCGGGGGCGCCTTCGAGTTCACGATTATTCCAGAACTCCACCTTCACGCCCTTGCCATCGTTAAAGTCCTGCAGATGGTGGATGGTGGTATATTCGTCGTTCAGCTCGCAGGCCTTGTTGTAGATAATCTTAGCGCCAGGTACTGCGGCCTTGATGCCCGAGAGCAGCGAGTGCTGGTGGGCAGCGGTAGGTGTGCCACCATAGTTACCGTTCAGCATGTTCACATCGTCGGCATTAGGACCAAGCACAGCTAGTGTCTTGATGCTCTTTGAGAGTGGCAGGATGCCAGCCTTGTTCTCCAGAAGTACCATCGATTCGCGTGCAGCTTGAACAGCCATCGCATCGTTCTTCTCGCTACTGATTACATCGGCACCCAGCTTTGCCCAAGGCAACATATCGGCGGGATCGAACATACCCAGCTCAAAGCGGCCCATCAGGGTCTTACGCAGGTGATTATCAAGGTCGCTCTCCTTGATAAGACCTTTCTTCAGTCCCTCAACCAACGACATGAATACCTTACCGCACTCCAGGTCGGTACCGTTCAGCACAGCATCAACCGAGGCCGACAAGCCATCCTTATGGGTTTCGTGCTGTCCGCGATTAAAGAAGTTGTTGATGGCGTCGCAGTCGGTCAGTACGATGGCATCGTAGCCCCACTTGTTACGCAGGATATCGATGAGCAAGCGGTCGCTGGTGCAACAGGGCTTACCCTCGAAACGCTGGTAGGCGCACATCACCTCGCGTACATTACCTTTCTTTACCAGTGCCTTAAAGGCTGGCAGGTAAGTTTCCCAAAGGTCGCGGTTGGTTGGCTCTACGTTCATAGAGTGGCGCAAGGGCTCTGGTCCGCTGTGCACGGCATAGTGCTTTGCACAGGCATGGGTCTTGAAGTACTTATCGTTGTTGCCCTGCATGCCCAGCACGGTCTGAACACCCAATACGGCATTCAGATAGGGGTCCTCACCACAGGTTTCCTGTCCACGTCCCCAACGTGGGTCGCGGAAGATATTTACATTCGGGCACCAGAAGGTAAGCTCAGGATTGCCAGGATAGTAGGTTACGCCCATGGGTACGTTAAATAATTTTGGATCGTTGTGGTCGGTACGGTTCCAGTTGGCTCGTGCCTCGTCGCTTACCTGCGAGAATACATCGTAGAATAGCTGTGCATTAAAAGCGGCAGCCATGCCGATGGGTTGTGGATAAACCGTGTAGCCCCCCTGGCGCACACCATGGCAAGCCTCGCTCCACCAGTTGTAGCTAGGGATGCCCAGACGGTCGATCGAGATCGACTTGTTCATCATTAGTCCCACCTTCTCCTCGGGTGTAAGCAGACTTAACAGGTTCTCTACACGTTCTTTGTTTGATAACTTGGTATCCAAGTACGGATACTTAACTTGGGCAAACACACTTGCCCCCATCATCGTTGCGATGGTTAAAGCTAAAAGCCTTTTCATTTCACTGTCTTGTTTGATATAGTTGTAATTGTTAGAAATCTATTTATTTGTTAGATACTGTAATTGATTGAAAGTTTAATATATAGGATGATTTTTGCCGCAAAGATACAAAATGTTTTGTAATCTGATATCGAACTTTGAGAAAAAAGTTTCAATTTGCCTATACCCGAACGGTCGTTTGCGTATAGGCGCACGACTGTTTGGGTATAGGCGAATAATCGTTTGCGTATAGGCAAACGATATTTTAATAGGCTCATTGTACCTGTTTACCTTACTGTTTGTACCTGCAAAGCTTAGTATTTGTACCTTGAAAACTAACTAGTTACATTTTTGCGAACAACAATTGCCATGCCCTTTTTTATTTATGTACGCGCGAGACCTGGATGCTAAATAGTGTTAATAGATTGCAGATTTTTGCATAAAAGCTTGGAGCGTATTTGTTTTTATTCTACTTTTGCAGTGTACTATTAAAGTGGTACACTATAACACGTAACATTGAACATTAAAATTAAATAGAATTATGATCGAGGTAAACAACATCAGTTTTAAGTACGCAGGTGGTAAGAACCTGGTATTCGATGATTTCAGTCTGGAACTGAAGCAGGATAATATTTATGGTCTGCTGGGTAAGAACGGTACAGGTAAGAGCACGCTGCTTTACCTGATTGCTGGACTGCTGCGCCCCAAGAAGGGTACTGTAAGCTTTGATGGTATCGAGACCAAGCTGCGTCGCCCCGAAACACTGCAGGATATCTTTATTGTTCCTGAAGAGTTCGACCTGCCCGCTATGTCGCTCGATGAGTATGTGAAGATCAACCGCCCCTTCTATCCCTTGTTCAGCACAACCGTACTGGAGGGCTGTCTGAAGGATTTTGAGTTGAGTAGCGACTTGAAGCTGAATGCCCTCTCGATGGGACAGAAGAAAAAGGTGTTTATGGCCTTTGCCTTGGCTACCAACACCCGTGTGCTACTGATGGACGAGCCTACCAACGGACTGGATATCCCTTCGAAATCGCAGTTCCGCAAGGTGGTAACCCAGTATATGACAGGCGATCGTACGCTCATTATCTCTACCCATCAGGTACACGATGTTGAATCGTTGCTGGATCATATCCTGATTCTCTCACCACAGAAGCTGTTGCTGAATGCCAGTGTGGCTGATATTCAGGACAAGTTTACCTTTGAGTATCGAACACCTGCCGAGATGGACGATGTGCTCTATGCCGAGCCTTCGCTTCAGGGTAATGCCGTGATTGCACCACGCAAGGAGGATAGTGCTGAAACTCAGGTTAATTTGGAGTTGCTGTTTAATGCAGTCAACGAGGGTAAAATTTAGAGATTAAACATTAAACATTAAATCTTATGATACAGTTTAATATACATAGGTTTGGGAAGGTGGCTCGTTGGTCGCTCACTAACGACAAGCACTTCTACATGCGCACGCTGCTCCAGATGTTTGTGGTGCTTACGCTGATATTCTTGTTCTTTACCACAAGTTTTTATTGGCTGAGAGGTGCTGATACAGGTTATAAACCTTGTTGCGTGGTTGTGGTGATGATGTTTTTTATTCAAGTAGCCTTAGGCCCAGCGATGATGTTTAACAGCATGAAAGGGAAACACGATATGCAGGCTCTGTTGTTGTTGCCAGCCTCGAATTTCGAGAAATACCTGATTCGCTACACCACTTGGATATATGTATTGGGTCTTACGTTAGTAGCTTTCTTTGGAGCCGACTTGGTGCAGTATGTTTTTAACTGGCTGATAGGTAACAATCCGCAGTTTGTCACAGGCGCTCTGTTCGGTCGCTTAAATCCTTTCACAGTTAATTGGGAAGCCATTGGCTCAAAGAAGGTTACGGTTATTAATGCCCTGATTATTTTATTTCTTTGGGGGCAGTCGTGTTTCGCCCTTGGTGCCACCTTCTTCCGTTCGCACAAGTACTCGTGGATTTTCACCTTATTGGTGCTCATCTTCTTGTCGATGGTACAAACATGGTTGTTCCCTATTTCTTACGAAAATCAGTTTGATATGATTCACGGTGATGCTATTACGCTGCTTTATATCTCTGATGCCGTTTACGGCATTTGGGCCATCGTTAACTACTGGCTGTCGTACAAGATATTCTGCAGAACTCAGAACATTGGTAAATTTGTAAACATTTGAAGGTTATGAATAGTATCGATATTAATAGATTTGGAAGGGCTTTGCGCTGGATGATTAGCGTAAACTTCCGCTCATTGCTGATGTGGACCTTGGGACTCACACTGGGTGTTGCTATGGGCGAGTTGATGGTGCGCGCTATGATACAAACTACCACGCCACAGGAAACACATACTACAGGCATTTTGGGTGGATTCTTTGTGGTTTACATCATAATAGGTGTAGTGGTAGGTATTTGTAATTTGTTTGTTGAGTTGGATAAGAAACCTCAGCGACAGGCATTCCTGATGCTGCCTGCTACCAACTTAGAGAAGTTTTTGGCAGCAACCGTTTTTGCTACCGTATCAGGATTCGTGATGATGCACCTGTCGTTTATCGTAGGTGATACGCTGCGTGTAGTGTTCCGTGCTCTGTTCTATGGTGATTCGTGGAATTCGTTTGTTTTTCCGGAAGTGGTTAAGATGATGACATTTGATGCTGTAAGTTCATATCATTCATTGGGTTATCGCCTGATCTCCCTGGCATTTCTGGTGAGTGGACTCGTATGGCTGCACTCTTTCTATACCCTTGGTGGCACGCTGTTCCGCAAGTATGCTTTCGTCATCAGCAGTTTGGTGCTGGTAGCAGGTTTTACCATGTTGGTTTGGTTTTCGAAGTATCACGAAATCAATATGTTCTGTACCTACGATATCGAAGGTGTTGGCCGAGTAGAAAAGGTAGGCACCATCACCTATATACTTACAGCATTCTTCGCTGTCTTCTCTATTGTGAATTACTGGTTATCGTTCCGTATCTTCAAAGGATTTGAATTAATAACTAATAAGTGGTTGAATTATGACTTTTACAAATGATAAACCGATTTACATCCAGATGGCCGATCGCCTTTGCGAGGAGATTCTTTCGGGTGTATATAAAGACGATGATCGCATCCCCAGCGTACGTGAGTATGCCGTGCTGCTCGAGGTGAATACTAATACCGCTGTAAAAGCCTACGAACAGTTGGCACGCGAGGAAATCATCTACAACAAGCGTGGACTGGGATACTTTGTAACGCCAGGCGCCAAAACGCAGATTCTGAAGGCGCGCAAGCAGGAGTTCATGAAAGAGCGTCTGCCAGAATTGTTCCGCCAGATGCAGCTGTTAGGCATCACGTTAGAAGATGTTAAAAATGCATATACTGCAACTTTGTGCGAGTAAGCTACGTCAAACACTAAAATAAACTAAGTTGAAAATATTTTATGATACATTTAAAAGACATCAACAAGACCTATCAGGGTGCCCAGCCACTGCATGTGCTGAAAGGTATCTCGCTCGACATCGAGAAAGGCGAGTTTGTCAGCATCATGGGTGCTTCGGGCTCGGGTAAGAGTACACTGCTGAATATCCTGGGTATTCTGGATAACTACGACTCGGGGAGCTACGAGCTCGCCGGAACTCCCATCTGGAACCTCTCGGAGCGCAAGGCTGCCGAGTATCGCAACAAGATGATAGGTTTTATTTTCCAGAGCTTTAATCTCATCTCTTTCAAGACCGCCGTGGAAAACGTTGAGTTGCCATTATTCTACCAAGGGGTATCCAGGAAAAAGCGTCACCAGATGGCGATGGAGTATCTGGATAAGCTGGGCTTGGCCGATTGGGCCGAACATTACCCCAACGAACTGTCGGGAGGACAGAAACAGCGTGTGGCAATAGCCAGAGCACTCATCACCCGTCCACAGATTATCTTGGCCGATGAGCCTACAGGTGCACTCGACTCGAAGACATCTGTGGAGGTGATGCAGCTGCTGAAGAAGCTGAACCAGGAAGATGGCATGACCATCGTGGTGGTGACTCACGAGAGCGGTGTGGCTAACGAGACTAACAAGATAGTTCACATTAAGGATGGCATCATCGGACAGATTGAGGAGAACCTGAACCACGACGCCAGTCCATTCGGTATTAACGGCATGATGAAGTAATTACTATGCATGATATACTAACAGAAATATGGCAAACGGCACGGCGCAATAAGCTGCGTACTACGCTCACAGGATTTGCTGTGGCGTGGGGCATCTTTATGATCATTGTGCTGCTGGGAGCTGGTAACGGACTCATCAATGCTACGATAAAGATGAATAGCGACTACCTTACCAGCTCGATGGAGGTAGATGGTGGAACTACCTCTCAACCCTACAAGGGTATGAAGGAGGGACGCTATATCCAACTGAACCTCAAGGATATGGAGGCCACAGAAACTGAGTTCACTAAGAACATAGATGAAGTGGGAGCCTGCTATTATACCAGTGCTATGGTAACCAACGGTGAGAACTATAAGAGTATCCAGATAGCTGGTGTATATCCTGTCCATACAGAGATAGTGAAAACTCATCTTATTTGTGGACGATTCATCAACGATATCGACGTGAAGGAACAACGCAAGGTGTTGGTACTTGCCGATAGTCACGCTAAGGAGCTGGAGCCCAAAGATTACAAGACACTGCTTGGTAAGTATGTGAAAGTGGGTAACATCCAGTTTAAGGTGGTTGGCATCTATAAAGGTCGTGAAGAAGGTTGGGGTAACGCCTATTCGTCGTATTCAACCATCAAGGGCATCTATGGAGCCAATACGCCCAGCATAGGTAGTATTGAGTTTACCTTCCATGGATTGAACACGCAGAAGGCAAACGATGACTTTGAAAAGGACTATCGCCGACGCCTGAATGGTATGCATCAGGCACACCCTGATGACAAACGTGCTATCTGGATATGGAACAACTATACACAAAGTCTGCAGATGAACGATGGTATTGATATCATCCATACATTCCTCTGGGTAATAGGACTGTTCACACTGCTAAGTGGTATCGTGGGTGTATCAAACATTATGCTCATTACTGTGAAGGAGCGTACCCACGAGTTCGGTATCCGTAAGGCTATTGGTGCCAAGCCATGGAGCATATTGCGACTGATTATTACCGAGAGTGTGATCATTACGACCATCTTTGGTTACTTAGGTATGTTGTTTGGCATCTTTGCCAACGAGTATATGGATGCCACACTGGGACATGAGGTGACAGAGTTGGGTCCACTGAAGCTTACGCTGTTTGTTGACCCCACCGTAGGACTGGATGTATGTGTCGAGGCCACAATGGTGATGGTGATAGCTGGTACTATCGCAGGACTCATCCCTGCCTATAAAGCAAGTAGAATCCGCCCCATTGAGGCATTAAGAGCTGACTGATTATGAGAATAGATATAGATAGTTACAGAGAAATCATCGATACGCTGACTCGCAACAAGTCGCGTTCGTTCCTCACCGGATTCGGTGTGTTCTGGGGCGTGTTTATGCTCGTAGCACTGATGGGAGGCGGACAAGGCATGAAGGAGAAACTGTATAACAATTTCGAAGGCTTTGCGCAGAATACCGTGATTGTTGGTGCCGAGCAAACCTCTAAACCCTATAAGGGATTCCGCAAGGGGCGCAGTTGGTATATGGTGTATAAGGATGTTGAGCGCCTGAAGCAGCAGGTGCCAGAACTGGATGCTGTTGCGCCAATACTGATGGGACGTGGATCGACGGCCTACTATGGCGACCAGAAAACTACCCCCAGAATGCAGGGCGCTGTGCCTGAGATAGTGAATATCATCACACCAAAGATATATTATGGACGTTTCATCAACGAGATGGATATTCAGGAGCAGCGTAAGGTGTGCGTGATTGGTAAGAAGATATACAAAGACCTGTTTAAGGAAGGTGGCGACCCTTGTGGTAAGAAGATTCGCGTGGATTCAACCTATTATGAGGTAGTAGGCGTCGACTATAGCTCAGGTGGTATCTCAATAGGTGGAAGTTCTGAAGAGCGTATTACCATTCCTATCACCATGATGCGTACGGCATTTAATCGTGGTAACGCCGTTGACGTCATTGCTGCTATTGGTCGCCCAGGTGTGCTGATGAGTAAAATCACACCACGTATCCGTGAGACTATCGCCAGAGCGCACTATATCGATCCCACTGACGACCAAGGCGTGTTTGTATTTAATACCGAGCTGATGTTCCAGATGGTTAACAACCTGTTTAAGGGCGTAAACATCCTGATATGGTTGGTAGGTTTAGGAACCCTGTTGGCTGGTGCCATAGGTGTTTCGAACATCATGATGGTAACGGTTAAGGAACGCACCACCGAGATTGGTATTCGCCGCGCCATCGGTGCCACCCCCAAGATGATCCTCTCGCAGATTATCTCAGAGAGTATTGTGCTAACACTGGTGGCTGGTATGAGTGGTATCCTCTTCGCAGTGATGATACTGCAGATGTTGGAATTAGCTAATACTGAGGATGGTATCATACAGACCCACTTCCAGGTAGGATTCTGGACAGCAATATTCTGTGCCGTGGTGGTGAGTACGCTGGGTGTGCTGGCAGGCTTAGCCCCAGCAGCCAGAGCCATGAGCATTAAACCAGTTGATGCCATGCGAGATGAGTAATTAATTAGAAACAAAATAAAAACTATAAAAATATGAAAAAGTACAGCAAACTGATTATCGCCGCTATCGTAGCGCTGATTTTCATCGGAACATTCGTGTTCCTGTGGCAGAAGAGCCAGCCCAAGGAAGTGGTTTACAACGAGTTTACTCCAAAGCTCGACAGCATCCAGAAAACCACCATTATCACAGGTAAGATTGAGCCTCGTAACGAGGTTAACATCAAGCCTCAGATCTCTGGTATCATCTCAGAATTGTTGAAAGAGCCTGGCGACTATGTGAACGCTGGCGATGTGATTGCTAAGGTAAAGGTAATACCCGATATGGCTCAGCTCTCAAGTGCTGAGATGCGTGTACGTCTGGCCGAGATCAACCTGAAGCAGGCTCAGACCGATTTCGAGCGCGAGCAGAACCTATTTAACCAGAAACTGGTGAGTGCCGATGAGTTTGATAAGGTTAAGATTAGCCTGAGTCAGGCCAAGCACGAGAAGATTGCTGCACAGGATGCGCTCGAAGTAGTACGCGACGGTGTGTCAAAGTCTAACGCCAAAGCATCTTCTACCCTCATCCGTTCAACCATCAGTGGTGTAATTCTTGATATCCCTGTAAAAGTGGGTAACTCAGTAATTCTCTCTAACACCTTTAACGATGGTACCACCATTGCCACTGTGGCTAATATGAACGACCTGATTTTCCGTGGTAATATCGACGAGACAGAAGTTGGTCAGCTGGTAAACGGCATGAACATGAAGATTACCATCGGTGCCTTGCAGGACCTGAAGTTTGATGCTGCCTTGGAGTATATCTCGCCAAAGGCCGTTGAGAGTAACGGTACCAACCAGTTTGAGATCAAGGCTGCTGTAAAACTTGTAGAGGGTGGAAAAATCCGTTCTGGCTACAGTGCTAATGCCGAAATCGTGTTGGCTAGGGCCGATAAGGTACTGACTGTGCCCGAGAGTGCTATCGAGTTTAGTGGCGACAGTACATTTGTATATGTGATCAAGGGCGAGGGTAAGAACAAAACCTACGATCGTACCTATGTGGAGACAGGACTCTCTGACGGTGTGAACATCGAGATTAAGAAGGGCGTTACAACCAAGGATAAGGTTCGTGGCCCAGAGGTTATTGCAGACGATAAAGAAAAGTAAGCGATTATGAAAAGATATGTTTTATCATTGATGATTGGCTCATTGGGGTTAGGTACTGCCAATGCCCAGAAGGCTTGGAGCCTGCGTGAGTGCTGCGACTATGCCATCGAGCATAATATCAGCATCAAACAGCAGGAGAACCAGTGTCGACAGCAGGAAATACAATTGTCTACTGCAAAGAATTCGAGATTGCCAGATGTAAATGGAAGTGTAGGGCAGAACTTTTCGTTTGGACGTGGTCTGACGATGGATAATACCTATACCAACACTAATACCAGTAGCACATCGTTCCAGTTGGGAGCCAATCTGCCTTTGTTTACTGGTTTTGAAATTCCTAACCAGATAAAGTTGAGCAAGCTGAACCTCGAGGCGGCCACAGCTGATTTGGAGAAAGCTAAGAACGATATCCGTATGCAGGTGGCTCAGGCTTATGTGCAGATACTTTACGATATGGAGATAGCCGATGTGGCCCATCGCCAGATCGCTATCGACTCGGCTCAGGTGGCCCGTTTGCAGGCATTTGTAGATAATGGTAAGGCCAGCGAGGCTGAACTCTCGCAGCAAAAGGCTACGATGGCTAACAGCAAGCTGACTGCTACCCAGGCAGATAACAACCTGAAGTTAGAGTTACTGGCTCTCTCGCAGTTGTTGGAGTTGCCCAGTCCTGAAGGTTTTACTGTTGTTCGTCCTAACCCAGACGAACTGGCCAAGTTGATGAACCAGGATAAACTGATTACCCCAGATGATATCTACGCTGAGGCTTTAGGTGTAAAACCTGAGATACTTTCGCAGCAGCTTAAGCTGAAGGGTACCGAACACAGCATCAAGATTGCGCAGGCTGGTCATTATCCCACACTCTCGCTGAGTGGTGGTCTGGGTACCAACTATTACACCACATCGGGCTTTAAGTCCGAAAGCTTTGGTAAGCAGTTGGAGAACAACTTCAGCCAGTATATCGGCTTGAATCTGAGTGTGCCTATCTTCAGTCGTTTCCAGACACGTAACCGAATTCGTAGTGCCCGTATCGATCAGGCTAACCAGCAGTTGCAGCTCGATAACACCAAGAAGACGCTTTATAAGGAGATTCAACAGGTGTATTATAACGCACAGAATGCTCAGAGCAAGGAAAAAAGTTCGGCCGAGGCTGTTCAGAGTTCGAAGGATGCGTTCCAGCTGATGCAGGCCAAGTACGAGAATGGTAAGGCTAACATCACTGAGTTTAATGAGTCGAAGAACAACTACCTGAAGTCCGAATCCGATTTGGTTCAGGCTCGTTACGAGAATCTCTATCAGCATGCATTGTTAGAGTTTTACAGAGGCAAGGAGTTGAACTTCTAAAGCATAAAAACAAAAAGTAGCTTTTCGCAAGTTGAAAAGCTACTTTTTTTAAGTTGAAAAGTTACTTTTTGCTTATTGAATAATTACTTTTTGCTTATTGTTTATATAGATTCCGCTTTTTGAAGGCTTATTAGCCAATCGCCTCCCATCGATTGAGTACCAGACATCGTCCACGTTTTGATTGTTCTTAACCCCTGCAATGCCAGTACTGCTAGGGGCAAAGTTCTTAAGCTCGTAGAAGGCTGCCCATGGCTGTCCTGTATCGTGATTGTATAGGGCGGCATTCCACCAACCATCAGTAACGCTTTTATTGCCATTGTCTTCAATCCACCACCAGAACAATCCCTTTACTGAGCTGTGCTTGTTAAGCATAGTCACAAGGTCGGCAGTATACTTTCGCTGTCCCTCCTCTGTGTAAGGATAAGTCTTGGTATAATCGTATTTGGTATCCGATAATGCCCAAGCATAGCTGTAACCAGTCTCAACCACCATGATGTCCTTATCATAGTTTTTGTTTTCTATGCTTGTGATGGCTGTTTCAAGCTGGCTCAGATAGCCATGATAGGCTGGGTAGTAGCTTAGGCCGATGATGTCGTAGTCTACGTTGTTCGATTTCATGATATCGTAGAATGCTGCGGTGAAGGTAGGATCGCTTGTGCGCTCTGTGTGAAGTATGATTTTTGCATCTTTGCATACTTCTCTGCATGCCTTGCCGGCTTGTTTCAGCAGGGCAACAAAACGTTGCCAATTGGCATCCTCGGTCTGCGAGTAGCAACGATTGGTGTTATTGCTACCAACTGCGGCTTTGGTGCCCCACAGCATACCATACGAAATCTCATTACCTGTTTGGATAAAGTCGGGAGTAGCGCCTGCGGCTACCATCTGCTCCAAACAGTACTTGGTGTACCCGTAGATGGTATCCTTCAGTTGTTCGTCAGTCATGTTTTTCCATGCGTCAGGTGTCCACTGCTTGCTAGGATCGGCCCAGGTATCGCTGTAGTGGAAGTCAAGTATCAGTCCCATGCCTGCGTCCTTGATGCGTTTGCCAAGTGCCTTCACATAATCCAAGTCCTGGCACACAGCCTTGTCGTTATCCTTTGTAGGGTCTACAAACAAACGTACGCGCATGGTGTTCAGGCCTTCTTGCTTAAAGAATGCCAATACATCCGTAACCATCTCGCCTGCTTTGTCTTTGTACACCACGTTAGCCGCTTCGTATTTGGGTAGCATGGAAATATCGCCACCTACGTACTTCTGAGCAAAAGTGTGGCTTGTGCTCAGAAGTGGTAGGGTTGTGGCGAATAGTAGTTTTAGTAGTTTCATTAGTCCTTCTTTTTTTAGGTTGTTATTTCTTGTGTCTATTTGCCCGTTGCTCACGGTATTTGGCTTTCTGCCTTGCAGAGCCACTACCATGAGCACCAGTAATATACTTTTTCTTTTTGGCTTTGGTTTTCACCTTGCCATCGTCTTTCGGCTTATCTCCTCCACGTCCGAAGTTGATGCCGTTTTCGAGAATGTTCTGAAAATCGTCCATGTAAATTAATTAATGATGGAAAAGTCTTACTCCTGTAAACGCCATTGCGATACCATACTTATCGCAGGTTTCAATCACATTATCGTCGCGAACAGAGCCACCTGCCTGGGCAATGAACTCTACGCCGCTCTTATGAGCACGCTCGATATTGTCGCCAAAGGGGAAGAAAGCGTCGCTACCCAAAGCCACCTTAGTGTTCTGAGCAATCCAAGCCTTCTTTTCTTCCATCGTCAGTACCTCTGGCTTCTCTTTGAAGAACTGCTGCCAGGTGCCATCACGCAGTACATCGTCGTGATCCTCTGAGATATAAACGTCGATGGTGTTATCGCGATCAGCACGACGGATATTGTCGATGAAAGGCAGATTCATAACTTTTGGATGCTGGCGCAACCACCAGATATCAGCCTTGTTACCAGCCAGACGGGTACAGTGGATACGGCTCTGCTGACCAGCACCGATACCAATGGCCTGACCATCCTTTACATAGCAAACAGAGTTACTCTGAGTGTACTTCAGGGTGATAAGAGCGATAATAAGGTCGCGCTTAGCCTCGGCTGTAAAGGTCTTGTTTTGTGTAGGCATGTTCTCGAAGAGCGCATCGTCGTCGAGCTTAATCTCGTTACGACCCTGTTCGAAGGTGATGCCGAATACCTGCTTGCGCTCGATAGGCTCGGGTACGTAGTTAGGATCTATCTTGATTACGTTATAGGTACCTTTACGCTTATCTTTCAGTATCTCAATAGCCTCAGGTGTAAAATCAGGAGCAATCACACCATCGCTCACCTCGCGCTTCAGCAGCTTGGCAGTGGTAGCATCGCAGGTGTCGCTCAGAGCTACAAAGTCACCATAGCTCGACATGCGGTCGGCACCGCGGGCACGTGCATAAGCACAAGCGATAGGGCTCTCATCAAGGTCCTTCACGTCATCTACAAAGTAGATCTTCTTCAGTGTGTCGCTCAGAGGCAGACCAACTGCAGCACCGGCAGGGCTTACGTGCTTGAACGAAGCTGCTGCGGGCAGACCGGTAGCAGCCTTCAGCTCCTTAACAAGCTGCCAGGCATTGAAAGCGTCGAGGAAGTTGATATATCCAGGACGACCGTTGATGACTTCGATGGGGAGTTCACCCTCGGTCATGAAAATGCGCGAGGGCTTCTGATTGGGATTACATCCGTACTTGAGTGCTAATTCTTTCATTTTTGCGATATTTTTTTTATTTCTGTGTGCAAAGGTACAAAATAATTTTGTAATTTTGCACCAAACTTAAATTATTAACATGGAGAAGAAACGATTGGCGCTTCGAAAGCTGCTGGAGGCAGTAGAGAAGGAGATTCTGAAGAAACCTGATAAGAAAACACTCGACCGTTTGGCGTTGTTAGCAGGATTCCAGAGTTGGGATGATTTTCAGCACGCCCTGCATGGGGAATAAAAAAAAGAGGCTCGCACACTTAGGTGCAGCCTCTTTTTTCTTTTTTTATTCACCAACGTTGTGGCGCTTCTCTTTAATACGAGCAGCCTTACCAGTGAGCTTGCGCAGATAGTAAAGCTTAGCGCGGCGAACCTTACCTACCTTGTTAACCTCGATGCTATCAATGTTGGGAGACTCGATTGGGAAGATACGCTCTACACCAACGGTGCCTGACATCTTACGTACAGTGAAGCGCTTCTTGTCACCGTGACCAGCAATCTTAATTACTACACCACGATAGAGCTGGATACGCTCCTTTGAACCCTCGATAATTTTGTAAGCGACAGTGATTGTGTCACCAGCCTTGAACTCTGGGAACTTCTTGCCGGTTGCAAATGCTTCTTCAGCAACTTTAATTAAATCCATTGTACTTT
>CADAOD010000033.1 GCA_902789415.1 uncultured Prevotellaceae bacterium | reverse complement strand
AGCAAGCGATTGATGAGTGGACGCTGTCCGCTACCCGTTACCACGCCGATGGTCAGTCCGTCGGCGTTTATCTGTTTCATCAGCTCTGGGATGCCAGGCATGATGTGTGTTTCTGGCAGAGCGTGAAACTGGCGTGTTTTCTCGTCGTACATCAGCTGCGCCTCGGCCTCGTCAATGTCGCGCCCCTGCTGCTTCTTCACCATCATGCGGATGGTGTCGACACCACGCGCACCCTCAGTGGCATAGGCGTCGGCCTCTGTCATGTGTATGCCAAATTTCTCCATCGAACGCTGCCACGCAATGGCGTGGTTGGGCATCGAGTTGTAGAGCACACCGTCCATATCGAAAAGCACGGCTTTGGGGCAAAGTGCCTCAAAGCCGTGTTCCTCTAAGTATTGCTTAATTGTTTGCTTCATTCTGTTAGATATTCTAGATGCGCTAGATATCCTGGATTACTTCTCTTTAGCCAGACGCTCCTTGATGGCCTTTGATTCAGCCTCGTAGCCGGGCTTCTCGAGCAGGGCAAACATGTTCTTTTTGTAAGCCTCTACACCAGGCTGGTTGAAGGGGTTCACCTCGAGCAGGTTGCCACTGATGCCACAAGCGATCTCGAAGAAGTAGATGAGCTGACCGATGTAGTACTCGTTGAGCTTGGGAACGCTGATGCGCATGTTGGGCACACCACCATCCACGTGAGCCAGACGGGTGCCCAGCTCAGCCATCTTGTTCACCTCGTCCACGCGCTTGCCAGCGAGGAAGTTCAGACCGTCCAGGTTCTCCTCGTCGTTGGGGAACAGCAGCTTCTTCTCGGGCTCCTCAATGCTAATCACTGTCTCGAAGATAGTGCGCTCGCCCTCCTGAATCCACTGACCCATAGAGTGCAGGTCGGTGGTGAAGTCAACAGAGGCAGGGAAGATACCCTTGCCATCCTTACCCTCGCTCTCGCCATAGAGCTGCTTCCACCACTCAGAGAAGAAGTGGAGCTTGGGCTGATAGTTCACCATGATCTCGATCTTCTTGCCGCTCTGATAAAGACCGTTGCGAACGGCTGCATACTGTGCTGCGAGGTTCTCGGCGAAGGGAACATCCTTGCCGCAAGCCTTCTCCATGTCCTGTGCACCAGCCACCAACTGCTTCACGTCGAAGCCAGCGCAGGCGATGGGCAGCAGACCAACGGGAGTGAGTACAGAGAAACGGCCACCTACGTTATCGGGGATGATAAAGCTCTTGTAACCTTCCTTGTCGGCGCAGGTGCGGGCAGCACCCTTCTTAGCGTCTGTAACGGCTACGATCACCTTCTTAGCCTCCTCCTTGCCGCGCTGAGCCTCGCACTGCTTCTTCAGCAGACGGAAGGTCAGGGCAGTCTCGGTGGTGGTACCAGACTTGGAAATATTGATAACGCCAAACTTCTTGTCTTTCAGGTATTCTGTCATCTCGAACAGGTAGTCCTCGCCGATGTTGTTACCAGCAAACATGATGGTGGGGTTCTTCTTATCCTGAATGAGCCATGCAAACGAGTTGCTCAGGGCTTCAATCACGGCGCGAGCGCCCAGATAAGAACCACCGATACCTGCAACTACCACAACCTCGCAGTTCTGGCGCAGCGTGTCGGCACAAGCCTGAATCTCAGCCAGAAATTCGGGAGTGATTGATGAGGGGAGGTGGAGCCATCCCAGGAAATCGTTGCCAGGGCAGGTGCCGTTCTCAAGGGCTTCCTGTGCTGCCTTTACCTTGGGCTCGAAAGCAGCCACTGCACCTTCTGCCAAAAAGCAGGAGGCTTTAGTCATGTCAAGAGTGATATTCTTCATATTGATTCATTTTATGTATTTGTGCTTTAAAGCGTTGCAAAATTACAAAATATCTGTGAGTTGGCAAAACTTTAGATATTTTTTTGTACCTTTGCGTCTATAAAATGACAATATCTTGATTTAGATGAAAATGAATATTGCTATTTTTGCTTCGGGTGGCGGAACGAATGCAGAGAACATCATCCGCTATTTCCACGACTCGGAGCTGGTATGCACGCCTTTGCTGGTATGCAATAAAGCCGATGCTCCTGTGCTGGAGAAGGCTCAACGCTTGGGTGTCAGGACGCAAGTGGTGACCAAGGCTCAGTTGAACGACGCTGCGGTGATGATGCCCCTGTTACGCGAGTATGATGTCCGCTTCATCGTGTTGGCAGGCTTCCTTCCATTGATTCCTGATTATCTGGTAGATGCCTACCCGCGTCGCATCGTTAATATTCACCCTTCGCTGTTGCCCAAGTATGGAGGCAAGGGCATGTGGGGGCACCACGTACACGAAGCTGTTAAGGCTGCTGGCGAAACAGAGACGGGCATGACTGTACATTGGGTGACACCTGTCTGTGATGGTGGCGAGATTATTGCTCAGTATCGCGTGGCGTTGAGTCCTGATGATTCTGTCGACGATATCGCCGCCAAAGAACATGTGCTCGAGATGAAATACTATCCACCGTTGATAGAAAAGATACTGAAAGAGAACTTTTAAATCATTAAAATTAAATAACTTAATAACATGAAAAAAACAATCTTGATGGCCCTGATGGGGCTGATGACCGTTGTGTGCGCTCAGGCACAGACCGAAGACTTCCCTCGACACGAGGTGGCTGTGAGTTATGGTGCTGGTTCTAATTCCCAATGGGTGAATGCCTTCGAGCATATCGCTACCACCATTGTCACTGTGGGCAATGTAACCTTCGAGAATGAAACATTCACTGGTCCGTTTTCAGTTGAATATTTCTATCATCCAAAGGAGTGGCTGGGCATAGGCGGCATCGCGGTCTATGGCAAAAATACGCAGGACGTAATGACTGGCAGTACCAAAAAAGGAGAACTCACGCAAGCCTACTACACCCTGATGCCTGGCGTTAAGTTCGATTGGCTGCGTTCCAACAATTTTGGCATGTACTCCAAGTTTGGTGTTGGCGCCACCATCCGCCACGAGACCTACGACGGTAATAGCGAGTCTGTGTTCCACTTTAATTGGCAGGCCTCGCTTCTTGGTATGGAGGTGGGTGCTCGTCAGCTGCGCGCCTTTGTTGAACTCGGTGTGGGTGAGCAGGGCATCGGACTTATCGGTTTGAGATATAAGTTTAACTAAAGTAGTCGTTATACATCTTGATGCCAAACACGATGCAGCTGCACGTCGTGGTCACAAGGTTGGTCAGAAACAGTGCCCATAGAATGTTTGGTTCGTGAAGCAGTCCTTGCAGCATAAAGGCAAAGCCTCCCACCGCCATCATCAGAAAGGTGGGCAGTGCAATGCCATCCGTATTGCGTGTGCGGATAGTTGTGATGGCTTGTGGTAAATAGCCTAATATCATGCCGATGGTGGCCACCCAGCCACAAATCTCAAAAATGATTCCTTGTTCCATAGTACTCAATTTGTTGGTATGTTGTGGGCAAAGATACAAAAAAATCCGATGAACCAAAAGATTCATCGGATTTTTTTATTTGGATGAGGGCTGATTAAGCCTCAACCTCTTCATCGTTTGCCTTGAAATTAACAAGGTCCTCTACCTGGAAGGCCTTGATGTAAGCGGCCTTGCCAAGTACATCCTCCTCGGCCATGCGAACGTATACGTTAGCACTCTTCTTGAAGAGTTCAGGAGCCTTGCTGGCATCACGGATGATGAGCAGACTCATTACCAACTCGGCAGTCATGTCGTATAGACGACGAGCCAAGAAGTCGTGAGCATCCTGATTGTCAAGAGCCTTAACAGCAGCGAGAGCCTCCTCGTAAACAGGAATGAGCTTCTCAACGCGAGCCTTCAGACCAGCTACGCAGTCGCAGCACTCGATGCTTGCAGCCATCTCCTTGATGTTCTGGAGCATAGTGCCGTTAGTGATGTAGCGGATAGCAGCTACAACCTGCAACTGAGTGGTACCCTCCTCGTAGATAGAGAAGATACGTGCGTCGCGGAACAGGCGCTGGCTCTTGTACTCCATGATGAAACCTGAACCACCGTGGATGCTGATAGCATCGTAAGCATTCTGGTTAGCGTACTCTGAGTTCATACCCTTAGCCAGTGGTGTGAAGGCATCAGCCAAGCGCTGGTACTTCTTCAACTCCTGCTTCTCCTCTGGTGTAAGCTTGCGGTCGCGCTCGATATCCTCGAGGCACTTGTAGATATCCACATAAGCGGCTGTCTCGTACAGCAGTGAACGACCGGCATCGAGCTTGGCCTTCATGCGAGAGAGCATATCGTAAACAGCGGGGAAGTTGATGATAGCCTCACCAAACTGCTGGCGCTCCTTAGCGTAAGCTAGACCCTCGTTGTAAGCCTCCTGCTCAACACCTACACTCTGTGCAGCGATACCCAGACGAGCACCGTTCATCAAAGCCATCACGTACTTGATCAGACCCAGACGAGTGCTACCGCAGAGCTCGGCCTTAGCATTCTTATAGGTGAGCTCACAGGTAGGTGAGCCATGGATACCCAGCTTGTGCTCGATGTGACGAACGTCAACACCGCCCTGGCGCTTATCGTAGATGAACATAGACAGACCACGTCCGTCCTTGGTGCCCTCCTCAGAACGAGCCAGCACGAGATGGATATCGCTATCACCATTGGTGATGAAACGCTTCACACCGTTCAGACGCCAACAGTTCTCCTTCTCGTCGAAGGTAGCCTTCAGCATCACGCGTTGCAGGTCAGAACCAGCATCAGGCTCAGTCAGGTCCATAGACATACCCTCACCAGCGCAAACGCGGGGGATATACTTCTGACGCTGCTCCTCGCTACCGAACTCATAGAGGGTATCGATACAGCTCTGCAAGCTCCAGATGTTCTGGAAACCGGCATCGGCAGAAGAAATCATCTCAGACAGCATTGAGAACACGGTGTTAGGCAGATTCAGACCGCCGTAACGGCGAGGCATTGATACACCACCTTCGAGGTCGACGCTCTCAGAGTTTGGCTCGATGATATTGGCAGCCACGTCGCCAGTGATGTCGAGAATCTGCTTGTAGTTCTCGATGGCATCGCCTAGGTCAACGGGAGCGTAGTCATATTCTTTCGCATCAGCAGCGAAACCCTTTTCTTTCAGCTCAACGATACGAGCCATCAGGGGGTGGTTCAAGTAGAACCCGATCTCAGGATGATCGCTATAATAGTTTGCCATAATATCTTATTTGTTTTCTTTATTCTTCTTATATATTCTTCCTCCTATTCTTGCACTTAAAACAACGCTACCAACATAAGCACAGAGGTTTATTATGCCAGCGGTTTTAAAATGGTCTATTGTAACCAAATAATAGGCTACACAGAGTAGCGCAATCATGCAGACGATGAGGAAGTAATCTAAAGCTTTCATCTTATTTTGAGTTCTGCTTATAATATTTGATCAGCTTTGGAACAACCTCCTCAACGGTGCCAACAATCACGTAGTCGGCGATGCGGTTGATAGGAGCATCGGGATCGCTGTTCACACTGATGATGATACCAGAATCCTGCATACCAGCGATGTGCTGAATCTGTCCGGAGATACCGCAGGCAATATATACCTTGGGGTGAACGGTAACACCTGTCTGACCAATCTGACGGTCGTGGTCCAACCAGCCTGCATCAACAGCAGCACGGCTACCACCAACCTCACCATGCAGCACCTTAGCCAGCTCGAACAGCATGTCGAAGTTCTCCTTAGAACCAACACCATAACCACCAGCAACAACGATAGGTGCACCCTTCAGGTTGTGCTTAGCAGCCTCTACATGGTGATCGAGTACCTTAACGACGAAAGCCTCGGGGCTAACATACTTGCTTACCTCAGGATAAACAACCTCCTTCTTGCACTCACCCTCGTACAGAGCCTTCTGCATCACGCCAGAGCGTACAGTAGCCATCTGTGGACGGTGGTCGGGGTTCACGATGGTAGCCACGATGTTACCACCGAAAGCAGGACGAATCTGATAGAGCAGATTCTCGTATGTCTTGTTGTTCTTCTTATCCTCGAAAGGACCAATCTCGAGCTCTGTGCAGTCGGCTGTCAGACCAGAGGTCAGTGATGATGATACACGTGGACCGAGGTCACGACCGATAACGGTAGCACCCATCAGGCAGATCTGTGGCTGCTCCTCCTTGAAGAGGTTAACCAGAATATCTGTGTGTGGGGCTGAGGTGTAAGGGAACAGGTCCTTAGCGTCGAAAACAAACAGCTTATCGACACCGTAAGGCAGAATCTGATCCTCAACCTTACCCTTGATGCCAGTACCGGCAACAATGGCGTGGAGCTCAACCTTCAGTTCATTGGCGAGCTTGCGACCCTTGGTCAGCAGCTCCTGAGATACTTCCTGTACCTGAGATTTTTTCGTCCAACAATTCTTTGATCATTCCCTCGATATCAGCATCAGAAGCCGTCAAAGTCTTCGACTCCTTAGCCTGGAACACGATGTTCTTGATGGCCTTAACCTTAGTAGGTGAGCCACTCAGACCGCACTGGTTTACATCGCCATCCACATCAGCTACGCTCCACTGGTTGAGTGTGAGCTCAGGACGCTGCTCGTACAGATAGTCGTAGGCAGTACCCTCGGCAGGACGCTCCATAGGACAGGTAGCGCGCTTGTACTTCATCACCAGCTTGGCGTTCTGGGGACGACAAGGAGCAGCGCTTCCGTTTACGGTGATAACAACAGGCAGAGGAGCCTCAACAGTCTCCACACCACCGTCGATCACACGCTTGATAGTAGCCTTGCCATCCTTCACGCTCAGTACCTCCTCAGCGTATGTCACCTGGTTGAGACCCAGCTTCTGAGCAACCTGAGGACCAACCTGAGCGGTATCACCATCGATAGCCTGACGACCACCGATTACGATGTCAACATCGCCAATCTTCTTGATGGCCGTAGCCAATGCATAAGAAGTAGCGAGGGTATCAGCACCAGCGAAGAGACGGTCGGTGAGCAACCAACCCGTATCAGCGCCACGATAAAGTCCCTGACGGATAATTTCACCTGCACGTGGAGGACCCATCGTGAGGATACCTACTGTTGAGCCTGGATTCTGCTCCTTCAGACGAAGGGCCTGCTCCAAGGCGTTTAAATCTTCTGGATTGAAGATGGCGGGAAGGGCTGCACGGTTTACGGTGCCTTCGGCAGTCATTGCATCCTTACCCACGTTACGGGTGTCTGGCACTTGCTTGGCCAGCACAACAATCTTTAAAGCCATATTTATTAATAATGTGAATGAAATTTCAAAATCGGCTGCAAAAATACACTTTTTTGAGCATACAGCCAAATAAAATGCACAAAAATACTCCAAATGTGCACAAATCAAGCAAATTGTGCAATTAAAAACCTGCAAAAAGTTGCTTTATTATGCAAAATGTTGTAAATTTGCACCCAAAAATGTAAATAATATGATGAAAAAGTGCATATTTCTTGCTTTTGCATGCCTTCTTGGCGCAACAGCAACACACGCTCAAGATGAAGTTAAAACAACTGTTGAGACTGACGTGGTTAGTCAGTATGTATGGCGTGGAGTGGACTTGGGACAGGCATCGCTGCAACCCACTCTTGGCATAAGCTACAAAGGGTTATCACTGAGTGCATGGGGCAGTGTAGGACTGACGAATGCCAATGACAATCGTGAGATTGACCTGACACTCGAATATACCATAAGCGGACTGAACATCAGCATCACTGACTACTGGGTGACCGGTGGTCTGGACCCCGAGAACCGCTATCTGCGCTATAATGCCCATTCCACCAACCATGTGTTCGAGGCAAACATCGGCTATGATTTCGGACCGCTGTCACTACAATGGTACACCAACTTTGCCGGCAACGACGGACTGACACGCAAAGGCAAACGCGCCTACAGTAGTTATGTAGAGGCGAACGTACCCTTCAAACTGGGAGGCTGCGACTGGCTGGCTACATTAGGCGCTGTACCTCATACCACCACTTATTATGAGACCGACGGTTTCAGTGTAAACGACATATCACTCAGAGCCGACCGTGACATCAAGATTACCGACTCGTTCAGCATCCCCGTGTTCGGTCAGGTAAGCGTAAACCCAAGTTCAGAGCATGCCTACCTTGTTTTCGGTTTCAAACTGAAAGCATTCTAAATCATTGCATCTATCATGACAAACGGAATATATACCATCTTACTGCTCATTCTGAGCAATGTATTTATGACCTTCGCTTGGTATGGTCATCTGCGCCTGCAACAGTCGGGCATTTCGAGCAACTGGCCACTGTACCTGGTCATCGCTTTTTCGTGGGCAATCGCCTTTTTTGAGTACTGCTGCCAAGTACCCGCCAACCGCATCGGATTTATTGACAATGGCGGTCCGTTTAACCTGGTACAGCTAAAGGTAATACAGGAGTGCATTTCGCTGGTAGTGTTTGCCGTAATAGCCAACTTCTTTTTCCAGCACGAGCAACTGCACTGGAACCATGCCGCCGCAGCACTCTGCCTGGTAATGGCGGTATACTTTGTATTTATGAAACCGTAAGATAACAGTTTATCGGGTTAACGAGAACTTCATAGACAAACCAAAATCGTACGTCGTTGTGGGATAGCTGCTGCTTGACAACAACGGCGTATTTGTTTGCATATCGTAATAAGCCGTAAGAGTGAGCAGTCGCGAGAGTGTGTAATCGGCCATCATCGAGAGCTTGAAGGCTGAGTTTCCACTTGATGCCGATGATACTCCTGTAGCTATATCGCGGGTGATGGCCGCCTGCTTGCGCAGCGACATATCGAGGCGCAGGTTCAAATCGTGGTTAACACCGGTCTTGCGGCTTTGAGCCTGAGGTTTTGCGTTCTGGGCATTAGCGTTAGCGCCTGCCGACTTTTTGCGGGGATTCTGGGCTTTGCTAACAGCACGATTGCCCTTGGCGCCAAACAGATTAAAATCGCGGATTTTATAGGCCAGACCAACCACCCAGTCCTTACTGAGCGACTCGTTAAGCTGTATACTGGTCATCGAGAGATTAAGCACACGGGTGGTGCGATACTCTATCTTAGCCGTAAGGTCGTTCTTAAAGGTAGCATCGACACCCAGCAGGGGCGAGAAAGCCTCGTTGATGCTCACGGTAGAGTAGCTGGTGTTTACGTAGCTACCCACACTGTAAATACTCTTATACGAATGGTTCAGGTTCAGACTCTTCAGGTGATTCTTCACCCAACTGAGCTTCGACAGTCCGCCATAACGCACACTCCAGTTAGGCAACAGGCGGGTGAGCGCAGGGAAGATGTCGAGCGAACTGCCAGCACCTGTGGTATAGGCTGACAGGAAGGCAGGAATAAGCACCTGTGCCGAATACTCCTCGCCTACCCTTTGCTGGAACTCAGGAATGAGCTCGCGGAAGCGTTCGAACACAGCTGAGTAATAACCATTGTTAGCATTACCCATACCTGCCAACGCGCCACGTAGCGAGATGGTGGTGATATTAAAGGTACCACTCAGCGTGGTGGGCATGCCATCATACATATACTGTATACTCTTGGCACGGGTATCGGTACGCGAGGCACTGAGGTCAATCTTCAAATCGCGGATAGGCTCAATCACCGCCTTTATCTGCAAGTCCTTGCTGGTGTTGATATTGGCTGGAGTTGACACGTTATCGTTCTGCAACAGCCAATTGCGACTTAGGGCCTTATTGATATAACCATCGCCCATCAGTCCGAAAGCGAAATCCAGTCCAGGCGTCAGCAAGCCATCTGTTTTATTCTGACCCAACATATCGCCCACATTAGGCATAAAGCCAGGCAACAGCATGTAATACTGCGAGCGGTAGCTGATGTTCATACTGCGCAGCATCATGAGTACACGCAAGGCACCTTTATTGCGCTGATTGGCCTTTTTCAGGGCAGGCAGATGGTTATAGAGGGTGACGAAGTTAAGCGCCACATTCATGTTTATCTGACGGTTGCTGGTGATGGTGTTGCCCAGGCTGGTGCCATCCTCCAATTCGGTACCACGCACCCAAGTGTAGCGTCCGCTGTACGAGGCATCGGCATTAATCCAATCAAAAATAGGCAGTTTGTTGAGTGGGAACTGGTACGAGGCAGTTACCTGTTGCTGGTAATCGAGCGGTGTACCCCAGTTACGAATACTCTGCTTTACTGAGTCCTTCCAAGCCATATACTGATCGGGATACAGGTCCTTGTTGATAGGCGTATATGGTTCTTCGATTTCGGCACGGGTGGCCGACTGGAAAGTGAAATGCAGGTTCTTGGTAAAGTCCCAACGCATAGAGAAATCGCGATTCCACAGGAACTGCTCGGAGAATGTGAGCGGCAGGCTCTGATCTTCCAGATTCTCCAAATCGCGCTCCTGCAGCTCGTAGTAGTTACGTGTCATCTCGGTGTTGAACGAGATGTTCTGAGGCAGATAATTAAAACCAATCGCCTTAGGGAAGTTGAGCCACTTTGACTTGCCCTTGAGTTTTTTAAACGGCTCCCAGGTTTTATATACCGGCGAGTAGGTGTAATTAAGAGCACCACGCCACTGGTCCTCGCGCTCGTAAACGGTGGTCTGACCCGAGGTATTACGATGCGAGTGACTGTAGGAGAACGAGAAGTTGGCGGGATCGTAAGGCATGGGGTGGCGCTTGGTCTTTAGTCCCCAGCGCAGGTTTGACAGCGAGAAGTTGGTGTTGCGTGTTTTAGTAACGGCAATACTCTCGATGCTATCGCGCTCGTGCTGATTGGCGGCACTCTCCAAAGCATCGCTCAGCAGCATATCAGTATCTAATGGGTTGTAACGTGGGCGCACCTCCTCGTGACTCACCGAGTAATACAATGGCGCACTTACCTTGGCCTTATCGGGGAAGAACTTACCCAACTCCAGCTGGGCAGTAAACGAGTACTCTTTCTGGGTATCGGTAGAGCGTTGCATCACACTCTCCTCCAGTCCACCAAAACCATCACTGATATAGCGACCTGTGAGATTTACAGAGCCAAAATCAGAGAGCTGCACATTCAGATTGCCCGATGCCGCCCAACCGCCATTGTTATTGGCATCCATTAGGCGAAGCTCGTTCACCCATACCTCGCCCGACTTTGTCTGGTCGGCCAGGTTTCGCACACCAATCATCATCACCTTCACCTCGCCTAAGGTGGGGTTACCCTGCACACGCACTGTGTTGTTGGGCTTTAGCGGGTCGGCCTCGCTATACACCTGGTTAAAGCTACCAATGCCCTGCGCCTTGGCCTGATTACGGGCTTTCTTAAGTTTGGTAAAGATATCAAGGTTGACATCCAGCATATTTTCTTCGGGCCACACCATACGGCGATCGGCAGTAGCGTACTTGCTATAGTCACTACGATCGGGGGTGAGCTGTAGAGGTATCTCGTACTCGTAGTAATTATTGCGGTAATCGCTACCCATACGCACAAACACAGCCAACTGCCCATCCTGCAACTGTGTATCATCGGGCACCAGATGGTTGGCATGCACAAACATCTGCAGATGCTTGTACTGGCGCAGGTCGAGGTGCATATTACGGTAAACGGCCTTCGACTCGCCATGCTGCAAATCCTTCACCACCATATCGAGCGACTGCTCGTTGTTCTCGACCAACTGGGGCTGCGAGGGATCGGTAACACGGCTGATGCCTGGAGGCAGCACGTAGTTAACGGGTGTTTTATCGTTGTTCTCCTCGATATTCACGGCACTCACCTCGATGGTTCCACTCTCGGCACCAGTGCCTAAACTCTGGTTATACACACGCCACTCGCCACGCACCAAATCCAATGAGCCAAAGCGTAGTACGATAGGTTTCTGGAATCCAGTCATAAACATACGCATAAAGCGCACGCTGGTAAAATCGCTGATACTGCCCACCTTACGTTCGTACTCGGTAAGCGGAATGCGGAACTGATACCAGTTAACGCTGGTGGTATCGCCATTACGCAGCTTTACACTACTGGTACGCATATCGGTGATAAAGCAGTCGGTAGGGGGCACACCATTGCGGTAAGCTTCGAGTATCTCGGGACTGATGCGCACCTTGTACTGGTAGTAGCGTTCGTACTCATTCAGGGTGTAGTCCTGGTTAATATCCTCTACATCGGGGCCGCTCTTATAGCTGGTATCGTAACTTTCGGTCTGGTCCTCGGTCTCGGGCGAGTTGCCCTGGGGGTTGTTGATACGCTTGTAGCGATCAAGGATACTCTTACGTTCGTTATCGAAATCGGAACCACGGAAGTAGTGGTAGTCGTCGCCAGCAGGGTCCTGTCGCCAGGCCTGCAGAGTGCTATCGTTGGTAACGATACCACTCACATTATTCAGCCACTCACTATAGGCACCATACTGTTGTTCCTCCACATCCGTCAAACCATTGTAACCCACATCCTGCTTTTTACGCGAGCCGGTGGTGGTGGCAAAGGCGTAGGTCTGGGTGGCCTGCACGGGTATCTTTCCCCACTGGGTAGTAGTAAAATTGTTACTGCCATCCACGGGCATCCCGCTCTCATAGAATTTCTTGCCATCACGCAGGATATCCTCGGAAATCTCGCCCAGGTTAAAATACAGGTCGCCGGCATAATCGGATGCCCTACCCTGCTCACGACTGTAGATGAACGGATCGAGCAACCAGAACTCGATATACTCGATGTTGGCCTGCTCAAAATCGTTAGTATCAATTTTACGCATCATACCGCCCCACTTGGTTTCGGGCTGTTGCAGAGTACCATCGCTGTTAAGTCCCAACGACAGGTTGTAAGGGCCGCGCTCCTGGGGGTAGTAAGCCAAGTTTAGGATGGACAGCGTTGAAGTGGCGCCATTATAGGTGCTCTGGTCGCGGTTGGGATAGAGCTCCTTTACGTACACCTCGCGCACATAGTGGTTGGAGAGCTGTTCCAGGTCGCTCTTGATATGCGCAGGGGTAAGGGTTGAACTGCGACGGGTAAAGATAGGATCGACATTATACCATGCCAGCAGGGCACGGTTGTAGCCACTAGTTACACCTGTTTTATCGCTACTCTCGGCAAACATCGAGGGCACACTCGACAGTGTCCACTCCTTGGGGTTGCTCAAATCGATATAACTCTTGGTATTCTCGAAATCATCTACATACGAGGCATTATCCTGCGTGCCACGCGCTGTGCCTGCAATCAACTGGGCGAACTCGCCTGTAAACGAGATATACGAGGGCTGCTTGACATGCAGGAAAGGTATTTTGTTGAGCATGGTGGTGAGCCACTGACTCTCCTGTTTCCAGTTAAGACTCAGGCCCCAGATGGTATTACTCAAGGGCTCCTCACCCATCGCCACCTTCGAGGTAAGGGCCTGCTCGCTCAGGTGCATCAGCGTACCACCAAGGGTAAGACTCTTGGAGAGTTCGTACTCCCAGTTTACGCCTAACATAGTTTTACGCTGCATGCCGTATTCGGTATCCGACTCGAGCGACACGTTGACATTGGTACCCGCATCGATAATGCTCTGGTTAAGGATAGTTACCTCGCCTGCCGAGTAATCAACGGAGTAATCGGTACCTTCGGTAAGCACCACGCCACCTGCCGTTACCACCACCGAGCCTTGAGGCACATTCATAGAACCCAACGAGATGACATTGGCCGATGTGCCTTTGTACTGGCCCACCAGCAGGTACTTATCCTTCTCGGCTACCAGTTTGGCTACTGTCTTGGTTGAATCGTACAGTTCGCTGAACACGTATTTCCCGACCTCGGATGCAGGTAAGCCGTTCTGCAACAACTGTTGGCGCAGATAGGCACCGAAGGGTTCAGTAGAAGGCAGGAACACACGTCCATCGCTCACGGTATAGCCCTCAACAAAATCGAAATAGCCATTAGCATGCAGTTTGTTGTTATTATCCAGGCGGTCGCACCCCAACAGCTTTAAGAGTGTGGTGCTTTTTACACGCTGATCGGGGATGTAAGTAAGATACACACCTGCGGTATCGCTCTGGAACTTGATGTCCAAACGGAACTTGGTCTTCTCAACCTTCGAAGCCAGGTAATACACGTTCTTCATCATCAGCTTCCAGTTGGATTGCGAAGGGTTGTTGGAGGTATTCTTGAGCGACTTGACAAAAAGTGCCTTGGAAGTCTCGGTAACATCTGCGGCAAACTCGCCCACCTGATAGGAAACGCCACCCGATGTAAACTCGTAAGCCACGGCCAGTACCTGATCGGTCTGCAAGCCACTCTTCAGCGAGATATAACCCAAGGCCTTGTTGACGGTGTATTCAGACGAGGTAAGCAGGCGGGCACTCGACAGTTTTTCGTAATCGCGTCCATTCTCGAAATCGGGCATACCGGCCAGCACGCTATTGGTCTGGTCGATATCACGGGCATCGGCATACTGGGTGGTCAGGGTGTTATACAACGTGTTAGCGTTATTATCAGGCACACGCTGTCCACCTTCACCTAAGTCGGCTACAGCCACAATGTTACGGGTGTTCGAAGTGGTTCCGGTTTTGTTAGTTACCCAAATCTCTACACGCGTTATCTCGATACCTGTGGTAAGGTTGGGAAGGGTGCTCATGGCCTGATCGTAGCGATTACGGAAGTAGTGAGACAGGAAGAAGTGACGATTCTCCTCGTAATCGGCCACATCCAGTTCGAAAGCTGTGGTTTGGGTGCCACCTTTAGATGACACGCTTTTGGATGATGATTTCTTCTGCGAGAGAACGGTTTGGAGTTTCAATCGTCCGAACTGCATATCGGTACGCACACCAAACAAACTGCTGGCACCTTTTACCAACGAGTTGTTACTGGGGAAGGTGATGTTACCTGCCTCGACCAGTTTAATAATCTCATCCTCTTTACCCTCGTACTTCAGCTTCAGGTTCTGGGCATCAAAATCAAACGTAGCATCGGTATTGTAGTTCAGGTTCATGTTCACCTTATCGCCTACTTTGCCGTTCAGGTTCAGATTCACCTTCTCGTCGAAATCAAACGAGGTGGTTTTGCGGTTACGGATGGGTAACGAAGGGTTATCAATCTTCTTGATATTACCACCAATCTTCAGTTCGGCAGTACCCTGAGTTTTGATACGCACACCACCAGGTCCAAAAATCTTCTCAGCTGGTCCCAGATCGAAATGCATATCCATCAGGTCGAACTTATCCTTACCTGCGTTCTGGGTATTCTCTTCGTTTTTCTTGTAGAAGAAATCGTGCAGGGCACGTTTCTCCACCCACTGCCGATACTCCTCGGGTGTCATCAGAATAGGCACATTCAGATACGAATCGCCCATTTTCTGTCCGATGTAATAAACATTCAGCGAGTCGTTATACTCTACCGTTTCGCGGATATTGTCGGGCATCTTCAGGTAGTTCTTCGTCTGCGCATACGCTCCCGCGCACGCGAACAAAGCCACCATCAACAATCCCACAATCCGCCTCATATTATTTCTTTTTGGCACGGATTTCACGGATTTACACGGATTTTTTACCTGCGGGATAATATTAATATATTCCGTGTTAATCCGTGAAATCCGTGCCTTAAAAACTACTTAATCTGCTTAAGGGCGAGTTTTACGACTTCCTCAACAGGGGCATTGGGTTGCGACTGTAGGATTTGAAGCACCACCTTCTGGGTGGGTGCTGGGGCAAAGCCAAGCATAGTAAGGGCAGCAATGGCCTCGTCCTTTACCTGGTTGTTTACCGGTGCCGCTATCTGTCCACCTGCCGGAATCTCGTCCGAGATACCCAACGTTACAATCTTGTCCCTCAGATCAACGATAATACGCTGGGCCGTCATCTTACCAATGCCCTTGATATTCTGTATCAGCTTGGCATTACCCGTAGAGATGGCATTACATAGTTCGGCCACACTCATGCCCGAAAGCATCATTCGTGCCGTGTTGGCGCCCACGCCACTCACGGTTATCAACAACAGGAACATCTCGCGCTCCTTCTTGTTTACAAAGCCGAACAACACGTGCGCATCTTCGCGAATAGCCTCGTAAACATAGAGTTTCACTTCCTTCTTACCCTGAATAGCACTGAATGTATTCAGTGATATGTTCAGACCGTAGCCTACACCACCCGCCTCTACAGTTGCTAATGCAGGGGTTAACTCGGTCAGTTCTCCCTTAATGTATTCAATCATAACTTACAAATTTGTATATATACATCTAAATAAACGGAGAAACCTTACAATTTATTGTATTTTAAGGCAAGAAAGTTTCAATTCGAAATAAATTGTAAGTTTTTAGATAATTTTCACGTCAAATAGTTACGTAATTTGGCAGAAAAACATTACTTTTGCAACCGCAAACATTGAAATAATCATCAAAAGAATAAATAAAACATGAAAAAAATCAGAGCAGCCGTAGTTGGTTACGGTAATATCGGTAAGTATGCGCTTGAGGCTCTCGAGACCGCTCCCGATTTTGAAGTAGCAGGCATCGTGCGTCGCAATGGCGCAGAGAACAAGCCCGCCGAGCTGGCACAGTATGAGGTTGTAAAGGATATTCGCGACTTGAAGGATGTAGATGTAGCTATCCTGGCTACACCAACACGTAGCTGTGAGGAATATGCTAACCAGATTCTGCCATTGGGCATCAACACTGTTGACTCTTTCGACATCCACACTCAGATTCGTGGTTATCGCGAGCGCCTGATGAAGCTGAATAAGGAGACTAACACCGTAAGCGTCATCGCCGCAGGTTGGGATCCAGGTTCTGATTCAATCGTACGCACCCTGATGCAGAGCTTGGCTCCAAAGGGCTTGAGCTACACCAACTTCGGTCCTGGTATGTCGATGGGGCACAGTGTATGTGTACGTTCGAAGGAGGGTGTTAAGAATGCACTGAGCATGACTATCCCCTTGGGCGAGGGTATTCACCGCCGTATGGTATATGTAGAGTTGGAAGAGGGCGCTAAGCTCGAAGAGGTAACCAAGGCTATCAAGGCCGATCCTTACTTCGCCAGCGACGAGACTCACGTGTTCCAGGTAGAGAGCGTTGACGACGTTCGCGATATGGGACATGGTGTAAACCTGGTACGCAAGGGTGTGAGCGGTAAGACTCAGAACCAGCGTCTGGAGTTCAACATGAGCATCAACAACCCAGCCCTCACCGGTCAGGTTCTGGTTAATGTGGCTCGTGCTTCTATGCGTCTTGAACCAGGATGCTACACCATGGTAGAGATTCCTGTGATTGACATGCTGCCTGGTGACCGTGCCGACCTCATTGAGCATCTTGTATAAATGAACATAGCGATTTTTGTGTCAGGTAACGGTAGCAACTGCGAAAACCTGATTAAATATTTTGCTGGCTCCGAGCGTGTAAACTGCGCGCTCGTAGTCAGCAATAAGTTTGATGCCTACGCTCTTGTTCGTGCCGAGCGTTTGAATGTGCCAACAGCTGTAACACCTAAAGCTGAATTGAACGACCCTAACGTGATGCTGCCTTTGCTTAAGAAATACAGCATCGACTTTATCGTATTGGCAGGTTTCCTGCCTTTGGTTCCTAGCTTTCTTATCGATGCCTATCCCCACCGCATCATCAACATCCACCCTGCCCTATTGCCCAAGTACGGCGGCAAAGGTATGTGGGGCCACCATGTGCACGAGGCCGTAAAAGAGGCTGGCGAAACCGAGACGGGAATGACAGTACACTGGGTAACCCCCGTATGCGATTCGGGCGAAATCATCGCCCAATACAAAGTGTCCCTCTCGCCCGAGGACACCGTAGACGACATCGCAGAAAAAGAGCACCAACTGGAAATGAAATACTTCCCCAAGGTTGTTGAGGAAGTATTAAACAATCTGTAAAGTTATAAAGTCCGTTGTTACTCTACAGCGGACTTTAATATCTCTGAAAGTGTGGGATGGATGTGAACCATATCGGCGAGTTCGGTGATAGTGGTATGTTTGCACATCAGCACACTTACCTCCTGCACAATATCAGCCGAATGGGCGCCATAGGCATGACAGCCTAAAATTGCTCCATCCTCAGATGATACAAACAACTTCAACAAGCCCTCTGTTTCGCCCATCGCCATAGCCTTACCGTTGGCACGCCAGAACGACTTTTTGCACTCGTATGCGATACCATCGGCCTTGAGTTGGTCTTCGGTTGGCCCTACGCAAGCGGCTTCGGGTTGTGTAAAGATGGCAGCAGGCATGATATCAAAGCGGATATTGTCGGGCTTACCGATAATCTGGTTAACAGCATGGATGGCTTGCATCTCTGCGGCATGAGCCAGCATCTGCTTGCCATTTACATCGCCAATGGCGTAGATGCCATTCACAGTTGTCTTGAAGTTCTCATCTACAGCAACACCCTTGCGCTCATCGTACTCAATGCCGGCATTAGCAAAGTCAGCCTGCATGCGGGGCTTGCGACCTGTTGCCATCAGGACAACATCGGCATCGATATCGGCGATATCTTCTACGGCAGTCTTCATCTTAAAGGTGATACCGCCTTTCTCAAGATACTTACGCAAGCGCTTGGCGATATCGCTATCAAGGGCTGGTAAGCACTCCTTGAGATATTCGATGACCGTTACCTCGGTACCAAAACGATTGAACACCGAGGCAAACTCCATACCTATCACACCGGCACCAATAATTGCCAAGCGCTTGGGCTGGGTTTCGAGATTCAACAAGCCAGTAGAGTCAACTACACGAGGAATTCCCGAGCTTTGCTCGCCTACCCGTAGCCTTTCATCAACACCCTTGATGGGAAGCCACTTGGTTTCGGAACCTGTAGCAATGATGATGTTATCAGCGGTATAGTCGCCAACGGTATGAGCATCGACAAATGCCCCCTTCTCACGAATCAACGTGATGTTGGGATGCGAGAGGATGCCCTCAACACCCTGGCGCAGTTGGGGCACTACTGTAGCCATGCGCTCACGAGCCTCAGCAAAGGTGGCGCTATGCACATAGGTCTTAGTGGGGATACAACCCACATTCAAGCAGGTGCCCCCCACCTCAGAGCCCTCTAAGATAACCACCTTGAGACCCTGCTTAGCGGCATATTCAGCGGCGCGGTAACCACCTGGGCCCGCGCCGATGATAATTAAATCAACTTTTTCCATTGAACATTGACCATTGATCATTGAACATTCTCAGCCAGGAGTTGACGGTAGGTTGTGACAGGATGCTTGGCTGCGAGGACATCGTCGACACGGCCGATAGGTGTAGTGTGTGGTGCACCCTTCACCAGTTCGGGATCGGTCTTAGCCTCCTCGGCTATCTTTCGCATCACGGCAATAAAGCCATCCAACGTTTCCTTCGACTCGTTCTCCGTAGGCTCGATCATCAAGCTCTCGTGGAACAACAAGGGGAAGTAGATGGTAGGTGCATGATAGCCGTAATCGAGCAATCGCTTGGCCACATCCATCGTGGTAACACCCGTCGATTTATCCTTCAGTCCGTCGAACACAAACTCATGACAACAGATGGTGTCGATAGGCAGCTCATACGCATCCTTGAGCGACTCCTTGATATAGTTGGCGTTCAAGGTGGCTAACGGACCAACCTCCTTAACATGCTCACGACCTAGCGAGAGGATGTAAGCATAGGCACGCATCATGACGGCATAATTGCCCTGATAAGGCGACACAAATGGGAAGCAATCCTGCAATCCCTCGCGAACACCTACAGGACCAGAACCTGGGCCACCACCGCCATGAGGCGTTGAGAACGTTTTATGCAGGTTGATGTGCATCACATCAAAGCCCATATCGCCAGGACGACAAGCGCCCAGCATCGGGTTCAGGTTGGCACCATCGTAATACATCAATCCACCACAGTCGTGGATGAGTTTTGCAATCTCAGGAATGCGAGTTTCAAACAGTCCGAGGGTGTTAGGGTTGGTCATCATCATAGCGGCAATCTCCGAGCCCTGCTCAGCTATCAAGCGTTGCAGGTCCTCGAAATCCACCTGACCATTAGCCAACGATTTCACCTCTACAATCTCCAAGCCACACACTGCGGCCGAGGCAGGATTGGTGCCATGGGCGCTATCGGGCACAATCACTTTTTTGCGCGCCATATCACCACGACTGCGATGATAGTTGTCGATAGTCATCAGACCCGTTAACTCACCATGGGCACCTGCATAGGGCTTAAAGGTGAAGTGAGCCAGACCTGTAAGTTCGCATAGAGATTTCTCTAACATATCTACCAAAGTCTGAGCTCCCTTAACGGTTGAAGCGGGTTGCTTGGGATGCAGGTTTTGGAACTGAGGCATAGCAGCAACCTCCTCGTTAATTTTGGGATTGTACTTCATGGTACACGAACCCAGAGGATAGAAACCCGTATCGACACCAAAGTTATTATTGGAGAGATTGGTGTAATGTCGCACCACAGTAAGCTCGTCGCACTCAGGCAACTGAGCCTCTTCGGCACGTTTCATCTCAGCAGGGATCTCGTAACTGCCAAATTGATTCTTAGGCAGACTGTAGCCTTTGCGACCCTTCTTTGAGAGTTCAAAGATTAACTGACCATATAGTTTATTATTCATAATCTCTTGCCTATTTAGTTAATACATTCCACCTACAATCTCAAGGAGTTGCAGGAAGTAGTCGATGTCCTTCTTTGTTTGCTTTTCGGTTACAGCTATCAACAACTCGTTATCCGATAGGCAAATACCAGGAAATACGTTATTCATGATACAGGTAGATACCAATCTCTCCATATCGCCATTAAAACGCACCAGGAACTCATTAAAGAAAGGTTTATCATAAACAAGAGAGAACTTACCTGTAGCCAAGAGTTTATCGCACAGATAATGGGCACCGGCATACGAGAGCTCAGCGGCCTCTTTAACGCCCTGCTTACCCATCAACGACATATAGATGGTTACAAAGAGTGCCATCAGACTCTGATTACTACATATATTAGATGTTGCCTTTTGGCGACGGATATGCTGTTCGCGAGCCTGAAGAGTAAGCACAAAAGCACGCTGACCGCGATTATCCTTGGTCATACCAACAATACGACCGGGCATCTTGCGAATCAGCTTTTCGGTACAACACATATAGCCTACATATGGACCACCCCACTGCATAGGGATACCTAGCGACTGCCCATCGCCCACAGCAATATCTGCGCCCCACTCACCTGGCGTCTTCAACATAGCCAAGTCGGCAGCAACACTATCCATAATGAAAAGTGCTTTCTGCTCATGACAAGCCTCAGCAAAGCCTGTGTAGTCTTCGACTATACCCACAGCATTGGGCTGTTGCACGATAACGCCTGCAACACCACCCTGGGCAAGGCGCGACTTCAAGTCGTCAATATCAGTCACGCCATCCTTCTCGGCTATCGTTTCGAGTTCGATACCCTGATGCAGCGCATAGGTATCGAGCACTTTGCGGGTATCAGGATTCAACATGCCCGACACCAGCACCTTGTTTTGCTTCTTACCTGCTGCAACAGCCATCATCATCGCCTCGGCACAGGCTGTAGTACCGTCGTACATCGAGGCATTGCTGATGTCCATACCTGTCAGTTCGGCCATCATGCTTTGATACTCAAAGATATAGTGCAGTGTACCCTGTGATATCTCTGCCTGGTACGGGGTGTACGAGGTGAGGAACTCAGAACGTTGCAGCAGACTGGGGATAACAGATGGCATATAGTGATCGTAAACGCCATAGCCAGCAAAGCAAGTCATCTGACGATTCTCGGCCCCCAACTTCTCAAACAGTTGGCGCACCTCTATCTCGCTCAACTCCGAAGGCAACTGGTAGTCGCCCTTAAAGCGGATGGCATCGGGTATCTGGGCATACAGACCATCCAGGTCCTTCACCCCCACCTTCTCCATCATCGCCTGCAAGTCGTCGCTTGTATGTGGAAAATACTTGTAGTTCATTGAAGATTGAACATTGAAAATTGAACTTTATTTTTCGCAGAAAGCAGCGTAGGCCTTGGCATCCATCAGGTTGTTAACTTCTGAAGGATCGCTGAGCTGTACTTTGATAATCCAGTTCTCGAAGGCATCCTGGTTAATGAGTTCGGGCTGGTCGTCGAGAGCTTCGTTAACCTCAACAACGGTGCCACTAACGGGCGAGATCAGATCGGATGCAGCCTTAACGCTCTCAACAGCGCCAAACTCCTCACCTGCCTCTACCTCGTCGTCAACATCAGGCATATCTACATAAACCACATTGCCCAGCGCATTCTGAGCATAGTCGGTAATACCTACAAAACCAAAATCACCTTCTACTCTTACAAATTCGTGAGACTCTGAGTAGTAGAGTCCTTCAATTACTTTAGCCATATCTTTTACAATTTTAGGATTTACAATTTATAATAATTATTTCTTGTAGCTCTTGTTAAAGAACTGCTTCTTCACAACCATTCCTGGGAATACCTTTTTGCGAATCTGAATCTGCACTTCGGTATCGAGTTTTGAGTATTGTGCATCGATGAGCGCCATGCACACGCTCTTATCTACCGATAGGCAATGATAACCCGTAGTAACCTCGCCTATCTGTTCGCCCTGCATATTCAGCACGGGATAACCATGACGGGGGATAGCCTTATCGGCCAACTCGATGCCTACCAGTTTTTTAGCTGGTCCCTCAGCCTTTTGCTTAGCCAGCGCCTCCTTACCGATAAACTCAGCTTTGTCGAGTTTTACAAACATGCCCAGACCAGCCATGATAGGTGTGATATCCTCCGAGAGCTCATCGCCATAGAGCGGCAGTCCCACCTCGAAGCGCAGGGTATCGCGACATCCAAGTCCACAAGGCTGAACACCAGCCTTAATCAACTTATTCCAACACTCGCGGATATAGTCGTGGTTGGCATATATCTCGAATCCGTCCTCACCAGTATAACCTGTACGCGACACGATAACATCGCCAATGGTCTTAACTGTATAGAAACCTAACTCGGCACAGGGCAAACCAAGCACCGTTTCTACATTGTGCTCAGCCTCAGGACCTTGAACAGCTATCTGACCGTAGTAGTCGCTACGATTCTGAAGGTCGATATCAAATCCCTTGGCATTCTGCTGCATCCACGCCCAGTCCTTATCGATGTTAGCCGCATTAATAACCAGGAAGAAATCGTTCTCGCCCATCTTGTATACCAACAGGTCGTCAACAGTTCCACCATTCTCGTAACACATCATACCATAGTATATCTTACCAATGGGGGCATTAGCCACATCGTTGGTAAAGATATGCTGAACGTATCGCTCGGCATCAGGACCTTTCACCGTTACCTCGCCCATGTGCGATACATCAAACAGTCCACACTTGTTACGCACTGCCAGATGCTCTAACTGGATGTTGGCATACTGGATAGGCATAACGAAACCCGCAAACGGCGCCATAAATGCACCCTCGGCGATGTGATTCTCGTACAGACACGTACGTTTTTCTTTCTCCTTTTCTAATTCTTGTTTTATTGCCATAGATTATTGTATTTTAATGATTCTATTTGTTCAATAGCTTTTATTTGGTCGGCTGTTAGCACCACCTCGCCATCGCACAGGGTTTGACGTATCAGCGTTTTAATCTCGCCGAGCGACAAGATGGTGTAATCTTTTAATAAGGTGATACGTTGGCGCACACTCTGTATGCCTTTCTTCTCCAGTTTCTCCGGACCAGGTGTGATGGCATTCAGCATGTGCTGCATATTGGTATCATAAAGCATGGTGCTATGAACGATGCTACGCCCTGGCAACTGATAGAAAGCCGTGCCACACACTTTGCGATCGCCAATCATAATATCGTTATGAGTGGTACTGGTGGCTTCGATGCCCATCTTATGCAGCACCAGTTGCACCATCGCTACAAAACGGTTAAAGGTAAAGTTAACGTTATCGCCATCTGTTATCATCGAGAGCATCAGGTTGTCTATATCGGCATACACACATCCACCGCCACTCTTACGGTGATATACCTGGATGCCATGTTCGCGACAATAAGCTAAGTTTACCTCGTTTTCTACCACCTGATTGCGACCATAGATAACACTGGGTGCTACCTGCCACATAAAAAAGCATTCGGGTTCGTTCAGGTTTCGCGCCACATATTCCTCCATCGCCAGATAGAAACTGAGGCGACGGGGTTCGTTAGTAGGCAAGGCGATATATTTCATATTGGTAGAGTATAGTCGTTAAAACTGTCTGCAAAAATATGAAGAAATTATGTAACCGCCAAACTATTTCCTCTAATTTTTGCTAAAACTTACTCATTGTCCACCCAGGCGTTCAAAGTAGGGTATCACATCGTCCCACGTCTTAAAGGTGTCGCTACCAAACTCTATCAACGTAGCCATGCCATCAACCTTCTGTGTATCAATCAAATAATCGCCATAAAGCAGTTGTTTCTGATTGGTAAAAATGGTATGTCCATAGGCAGGTACGTTGATATATTCGTACAACCAGGCGTTTACGTCGGCATAATCCTTGGCATCTACTGTAGCAGGGGCCACAAAATAGAGCTGATAGGTTTCGAGCAACTGGCGGATAGCTTTTTGCGACGAACTGCGTGGTTTGCCATACTGATCAATCAGTGTGTTGGTGCAGATATACACAATGGGCCGCTCCCTACCCTCCTGCTTGTCGCTTACCCAACGGATAACAGGCACCACTGAGTGCATAAACGAGTTATCGTTCATACGGTGTTCGCCATGAAAGCGAACAGCATGCTGATAGTGCTCTCGGAACAAGTTGTAGGTATTCACAGTGGTATCCTCATCGCCAAAAAGACCCCACACATGCTGTTGTTCGGCATCGCTGGTATCGGCAAAGCACTTTTCGGTTATCTCCTTATACTCTTTTACCAAAGCTTTGGTAACGATAAAATCCTGCACACCATCCTGACGTGGGTTCTGAAAGTGCTGGGCACCTATCATGCCATGCTCTTTCATCGTGTCGCCCATCTGCATGGCAGGGTTCACCAGAATGCGATCGTAACCATGTAGCATCTCGGCATACATACCACCCATCGAGGTACCGATAATCAGGTCGGGCTTTTCGGTTTCACATATCTTATATAATAGGTCCATCGCCTCCACGGGGTGGATAGGCAGGTCGGGCGCAATCACCTCGGCCAGTGTTAACACCTCACGGATACGAGTTACGGTGCCACTCTGTCCCGACGAGGCAAAGCCGTGCACATACATTACCTTTTTTCCTTCAAAAATATCCTTCATGGTGCAAAAATACAAAATTACCTCGAAAAAATTTGCACGAAACGAAATAATTTGTATCTTTGCAAGCAAAAATCTACATATCAATCAACATTTTTAAACTTCTACGTTATGAAAAAGTATTTAGCAGAAATGGTAGGCACTATGGTGCTTGTACTGATGGGCTGCGGTGTTGCCGTTAGTCTGGGTTGTGATCCTGTTAACAACATTCCAGCTGTGGTTGGAACTGCTTTTGCCTTTGGTTTGGCGGTAGTAGCAATGGCTTATACCATTGGTGGTATTAGCGGTTGCCATATTAATCCTGCCATAACCTTAGGTTGCTTCCTGAGCGGACGCATGAGTGGAAAGGATTGTGGCATGTACATGCTGTTCCAGGTGATTGGTGCCTTCATCGGCTCGCTGCTATTATATATTCTTACCGAGAATGTGCCTGGTTTGGAGGGCACTGGCGCCAACGATCTGCAGGCTAACGTAAGTGTGCTAGGCGGACTGCTGGCCGAGATTATCTTTACCTGCGTATTTGTGCTCGTGGTACTGGGTGCTACATCCAAGACCAATGGTGCTACCAACAACTTTGCCGGACTGGCTATCGGTTTGTCGCTCGTTCTGGTTCACCTGGTTTGTATCCGTTATACAGGCACATCGGTAAATCCTGCACGTTCTATCGCTCCTGCCATCTTCGAGGGAGGTACAGCATTGGCTAACCTTTGGATTTTCATCGTTGGTCCTTTTGTTGGTGGTGCATGTGCAGCAGGTATCTGGAAACTGATTGATTCAGATAAATAAATATTAAAAAAAGGAAAAAACTACAGTGAAACAAAACAACGGACTTTTTAGGGCAAACGGCGCCAACTATTTGGTGCCGTTTGTATTGATTACAACTTTATTTTTCTTGTGGGGATTTGCCCGTGCCATTTTGGATGTGCTTAACAAGCATTTCCAGAACGAGATGCACATCTCTATCACCCAATCGAGTCTCATCCAGGTAACCACCTATATGGGCTACTTTCTGATGGCGATACCCGCAGGACTGTTTATTAATCGCTTTGGCTATCGCCGTGGCGTGGTGTTCGGCTTATTACTCTTTGCTCTCGGCTCGTGGATGTTTGTGCCATGTACCGAGGCTGGCACATTACATGCCTACCTATTTGCGCTATTCATCATCAGCGTAGGATTGGTATTCCTTGAGACTGCAGCTAACCCATACGTTACCGAACTTGGCGGTAAGGAAACAGCCTCTAGCCGACTGAACCTCTCGCAGTCGTTTAATGGTTTGGGGTGTCTGTTTGCCACCTTTGCCGTAGGACAGTTTCTGTTCAGCAATGGCGGTGGTAATGTAGAGGTACCATACGTTATCTTAGGATTCATAGTATTAGTTATAGCAGGCATTTTTGCACGTGTTGATCTACCGGAGATACGCCACAACGACGGACTGGAAGAGAAAGCTAAGTACGGTCGCGAGCCACTCAAACGCATCTGGCGCCACAAGTACTTTGTGTATGGACTTATCGCCCTATTCTCGTACGAGGTAGCCGAGATTTCAATCAACAGCTACTTTATCAACTATGTAACAGGCATGGGATGGATGGACGATCGTACTGCCTCGATGGTACTTACAGGCGCCCTGGCCTTCTTTATGGTGGGCCGCTTTGGCGGTAGCTTTATCATGCGCTGGATACCTGCCGAAAAGATGCTTCTCATCTGCGGATGCGGCTGTGTGATGAGTACCATGTTAGTATTGATGAATTTCGGAAAAATATCGATGATCGGATTGTTAGGCAACTATCTGTTCGAGGCTATCATGTTCCCCACTATTTTCTCACTCGCCGTTCGTGGATTAGGTTCACTCACCAAGAGTGCCTCCAGCATTCTGATGATGACTCCCGTAGGCGGATGCGGATTCCTATTGGTTGGCATCATAGCCGATGCCACCGACATGGTAGTGCCCTTCATCATCCCACTACTCTGTTATATCGTGGTTGGCCTCTACGGCTTCGGTCTCTACATCCACCGCGAAGAAAAAGGCTTGCTCGAATAACTCGAGCAAGCTTTTTTCCTTATTTTTCATAATAATGTAAGACTTACACCTCTATATTTCTTCCACTCTTTTTTGATTTCACAAAACACTTAACCATCTATTTTTCAACAACTTAACCAATTCTCCCATCTACACACGTCCACTTTTAGGCCTATGCCATCCGATATGAAACACAAATTTACCTAATTTTGCAGCAGAAAACCAAAAAAGGTAAATTCTAACTTAACATTAACATTTAATAAAACCAAAGTATGAAGAAAACAAGGTTAATGATGATGCTATTGGCACTTATGGTGACAATGACATCTTGGGCCCAGGGAATCAAGGGCACCGTGTTTGACGATCAGGGCGAGCCCGTTATCGGTGCTTCGATCGTTGAAAAAGCAAAACCTCAGAACGGTACTATTACCGACTTTAATGGAGACTTTACCATCAAGGTAAACGAGGGCGCTACTATCGTAGTGAGTTACATTGGTTATGTAACGCAAGAACTAAAAGCTACCAGCAACATGCGCGTGACCCTGCGTGAGGATGCTCAGACACTGCAGGACGTGGTGGTAATCGGCTACGGTGTGCAGAAGAAGAGCGTGGTGACTGCCGCCATTGCTAAGGTGAGCGCCGACGACCTGGAAGGCAAGACACGCTTGCGCGCCGATGACGCCCTGAAGGGTCTGGCAGCTGGTGTGAATGTTACTTCGGCCAACGGACAGCCTGGCTCACAGTCAATGATTCGCGTGCGTGGTACAGGTACTATTAATGATACCAACCCACTCTACATCATCGACGGTATGCCTGCCGACCAGTATGGTCTGGAGAGCGTAAACCCCAATGATATCGAGAGTATCGAGGTACTGAAGGATGCTGCATCAGGTGCCATCTATGGTGCTCGTGCTGCCAACGGTGTCATCCTCGTTACTACTAAGAAAGGTAAAATGGGTAAGGCTCAGATCAACTATAACTTCAGCTATGGTTGGCAGAGCGCCTGGAAGCATCGCGACGTGACCAGTGCTACCGACTATGCCATCCTGCAGAACGAGAAATACGTGAACGGCGGACAGGCTCCTCTGTATGCCGATCCTTATAACCTGACCGATGCAAACGGTAACAAAATCACTGGTTTTGGTACCGATTGGCAGGAGTTGCTGTTCAACGACAACGCACCTGTAGTGCAGCACGACGTTTCAGTAAGCGGTGCTACAGAGAAGGTGAACTACTACCTGTCACTGGGTTACTACACTCAGGACGGTATCGTGGGTGGTAACTACGGCAAGTCGAACTACGACCGCTTGACCATCCGCTCAAACAACCAGTTCAATGTATTCGACGACTCAAAGGAGCGCTCATTCCTGAACAAACTGGACATCGGCGCAAACCTCTCTTATATGCGCACACATAGCACAGGTATCGATACTAACTCAACATGGGGTTCGCCTCTGGGTTCAGCACTTTACCTGGCTCCTACACTGCCTGTAACACTGACAGGTACCGTAGGTCAGGAAATGATCGACCGTTACAGTGCTTACGATCTGTATCGCGATGCCAACGGCGATCCTTACACTATCCCTGGCTATCTGGGCAGCTATCAGGAGCAGAACAACCCCATTGCAATGATGCAGCAGCGCCCCAGCAAGGGTTGGAGCCACAAGTTCATGCCTAAGTTCAGCATCGATCTGCAGCTGTGGGACAACCTGAAGTACCACTTCGCATGGAGCGCCGAGCAGAGCTTCTGGGGCAGCGAAAGTGCTACCACCGAAAAGTTCTACTTCTCTGGTAACAACAACAGCGACCACACTCAGGCTTCTGCCGAGCAGGCTAAGGCCACACAGTGGCAGGTGGAGAACACCCTGACCTACGACAAGGAGTTTGGTAAGCACTCTATCGGTGTTGTTCTGGGTCAGAGCGCACTGAAGTACAAGGGTAACTATGTTGGTGCATCGCACTGGAATCTGATCAATGTCAACAAGCCATACGTTGACTACACTACTGGCGGCGCCATTGAGACAACACTCGACGCTGATGGTAAAATTACTGGTGTGAAGAGCCTCGTTAACGGTTGGGCTGGTCCATACGTAGAGCACCACCTGGCTTCACTCTTCGCACGTCTGAGCTATAACTACGACGAGAAGTACATGTTCCAGGGAACTATCCGTCGCGACGGTTCAAGCCGTTTCGGTTCTAATAATAAATATGGTGTGTTCCCATCATTCTCACTGGGATGGAACATCATGAACGAGCAGTTCATGGAGAGCACTAAGAGCTGGCTGAACAATCTGAAGCTTCGCGCCAGCTGGGGTAAGAACGGTAACGAGAACATCGGTGACTTCCGCTACACGGTGCTCACCACCACTGGTGGCACCAGCAACTACTACTTCGGCCGTCAGGCTGTGATGGACTACGGTTCAAAGGCCAACGGACTGGCCAACGAGAACCTGAAGTGGGAGGAATCAGAGCAGACCGACCTGGGTATCGACTTCGGTTTCTGGAACAACAAACTGACATTCACCGTTGACTACTATATCAAGAAGACCAACGGCATGCTGATGACCATGCCTATCCCATCATACGTAGGTGAGACCAAGCCTATCGGTAACGTAGGTGACATGGAGAACAGCGGTATCGAGTTTGAACTTGGTTACAAGTGGAACATCAGCGATGCACACTTCTCTATCAAGGGCAATGCCTCTTATCTGAAGAACAAGCTGAAGAACCTGGGTAACGACACCGGCTTCCTGAACTATGGTATCTCTCAGTTCAGCGATGGTGGTACACGTGCCGAGAACGGTCAGCCTTTCCCATACTTCTATGGTTACAAGACTGCTGGTGTACTGCAGAACAAGGCCGAGGCCGACGCTTACAATGCCAAGTATGGTACCAGCTCTAATCCTGGCGACCTGATCTTCGTTGATACAAACGGCGACAACAAGATTACCAGCGACGACCGTACCAAGATTGGTAAGCCAACACCCGACTGGACCTTCGGTTTGAACTTCAACGCCGATTGGAAGGGCTTCGACCTGAACCTCTTCTTCCAGGGTGTGGCAGGTGCCGACATCTTCGACGCTACCTGGCGCCAGGATATCGCATCGGGTAACTATCCTACTTGGGTGCTGCAGCGCTGGACTGGCGAGGGCACCTCAAACAAACTGCCTATGCTGAAGCTGGGCGACTCTAAGAACTGGGTTGTTAGCGACATCTACGTACAGGACGGCAGCTACCTGCGCCTGAAGAACATCTCACTGGGCTACACACTGCCACGCAACATCACCAAGAAGGTGAACATCGAGCGTTTCCGCATGTATGTACGTGCCGAGAACCTCTTCACCTGGACCAAGTACTGGGGATTCGATCCTGAGATCGGTTCTGGCAGCACATCTATGGGTGTTGACTACGGTGTATATCCACAGGCTCGCATCTTCACTATTGGTTGCAACCTCTCATTGTAAAGGTGAAAAAATAAAAGAATAAAAAAATAAAATCAGATTATTATGAATACGAAGATATATAAAACACTGTTCGCAGGAGTAGTAGCCGTTTCGCTGACTGCTTGTAACGACAGTTTCCTGGAGGTAGAGAACCCCACTGGTGAGCCTCTGGAAGAATATTACATGACCGATGCCCATCTGAGCGAGGCCTGCACTTCGGCCTATGCCCCACTGCACTGGCCCGACTGGGACGGAACAGCCTATAACGACCTGACTTGCGACGCCGAGATTATGGGCGACGACTTCTGGGTAGGCGGTTCGAGCATCAGCGACAACCAGCACTGGCACAAGCTCTTCAACTTTGAGGGCGACGGCAACAACACCCTGGGTACCCTTTGGGGCGACTTCTACAGTGGTATCAAGCGTTGCAACGACGTGATCAAGTACTGCTCATGGGGTGGCGGCAGCGAGGCCAACCGCAAGAGCTATGAGATGCAGGCTCGTCTGCTCCGCGTGTACTATTATAATATTCTGTGGCACTACTACGGCAATGTTCCCTTCTATCTGGAGAACCTGAGCGAGCCTTACACTGCCCCTCAGCTGACAGCCGACGAGATTTACAACCAGCTGCTGCCTGAGCTCGAGGATATCATTGCCTCAAATGTACTGCCCATGCGCTGGGATGCCTCTAACGAGGGTCGCGTAAGCCAGGCTATGGCCTACATGCTCTATGCCGAGATGGTAATGTATCAGAACGACTCTGCACGCTATCCTACTGCTCTGAGCTACATGAAGCAGATTATCGGCGACAGCAAATATAGCTTGAATCCCGACTTTGCCGATCTGTTTGCAGAGAGCGGCGAGATGTGCTCAGAGAGCATCTTCGAGATTACCTACGACGACGACAACGCACAGCGCGACTGGGGCACCTCAATGTCAGCTGGTGGTACTGTGTTCCCCACACTCTGCTCACCAAACGGTTGGGCCGGTGGCGAAGGCTGGGACGGCGGTAACGATGGTTGGGGCTTCCTGCCTATGCGCGTCGAGACCTACAACATGTATGCCGAAAACGACAAGCGTCGCGACGTGACCTGCTGGGATGTTCGTGGCTACACATACACCGAGCGTTATCAGGACACTCACATCTGGCACGGTAAGTATCGTCCACAGAGTGCCAACAATCAGGACTGCCCAACATCAAAGAACCTGAACTACAACAATAACAAGCGTATCTATCGCTATGCCGAGACCCTGCTGAACGCAGCTGAGTTGCTGTTGCAGACTGGCGGAAGCGCTGCCGAGGCTACAGGTTATGTAAACGAGGTTCGTGAGCGTGCCGGCCTGGCTGCACTGAGCAATGTGACCATCGACGACATTCTGAACGAGCGCCACTTGGAGTTCTGCGGTGAGGGTAAGCGCTACTTCGACCTGGTTCGTGCCGAGGGCATCAGCGGTGCCACCGAGAAGGCCAGCCTGAAGCTCGTGCCCGATGCCTACGGCTATCGCACCAACACCTGGACACCAAGCAAGAAGCACATTCCTCTCTCTCAGAGCGAGCTGGATGCTGACCCGACACTGGTGCAGAACAACTATTAATTAATAGTTAAGAGTTAAGAATTAAGAATTAAGAATTAAGAAATATAGATTATGAAGAATCTGTTTAAATATACAATGGGAGCGCTGGTGGCAGGCACGATGATGACCGCCTGCTCGCCCGACAGCTTCGACGGCGCAGACCCCAACGGCATTCCCTCGGTAAGCGGTGTTGATTTCAGCATCAGCGTTGACCAGGAAACCAACCAGATGATTGCCAACTACACCCCACAGCCAGGCACATACCCCATCTGGATTATCAACGGCAACACCTACTCTACACTGCAGGAGGTGGGATTCCAGAATCCTGAGGCCGGCACCTATACTATCGACATGAAATTGGGCAACCGCAATGGTTTCAGTCAGGGTGTCATCAGCAAGACATTCACTTTCAACGAGACTAAGATTGACTACTCTGCCGATTTCCGTCGTATCTGCGGCAAGGAGTGGCGTATAGCCAACAAGGAGCAGGGACACCTGGGCTGCGGCCCTGCCGGAACAGCTGCCACCGAATGGTGGAGTGCTGCTCCCAACGATAAGAAGGACTTTGGTGTTTACGACGACCGCATCACCTTTACAGCCACCACACGCAAGGGCGGTAGCTATACCTACAATGCTGGTGCCGACGGTAACACCTATGTGAATAAGGGCGTAACCAAATGGAACACCCAGAACGACGATGCCGACGTAGATGTAGCTGTGGGCAACCAGACATCAAGCTGGAGCTTCGAGATCTACGACTGGGAGGATGCCGAGGGCAACGTGACCAAGCAGACCTACATCCAGCTGGCCAACAACACCGCATTCCCCTACATCTCGAGCGACGCTCAGTACGAGAATCCTAAGTTCCGTATCGAGACCCTCACAGCCACCAAGCTGGTGCTGGTTTACGACGCTCCTGATCGCGGTATTGCATGGCGCTACATCCTGACAAGCGCTCCTGATGAGCGCCTCGTTGAGGAGCAGGGATTCGATGCCAACAGCGACTTCAACCTCTGGAAGGGCATCACGCCTAACGCCACATTCTACTTCAACCCAGGTTGGGGCACAGAGCGCACTGGCGAGATGGAAGCTGGCTACACTGGTGGAAACAACGACTACACCGTGACAGTTCCTGATGCTTGCTCAGACCGCTGGCAGGCTCAGTTCCACCTCCACACCGACCTGAATCTGAAGGCTGGAACCAACTACGACTTCTCTGTTATCTTCAATGCTGATAAGGATATCGACGGTGTGACCGTGAAGCTCACCGACGAGGCAGATGCCGATGCTATCATCGACGTAGCCGACGTGAACCTCAAGGCTGGTCAGGATATCGTATTCTGGAAGAGCAACATCGAAGGTAAGGATCTCTCTAAGGTGAAGTTGGTATTCGACTTCGGTCATGCTACCGGTGCTACCAAGATCAACGTAAGCAATGTGGTTATCAAGGATCACGCTAACGACGACGGCACCATCGTAAAGGAAGGTGGCGAAGAAGAGAAGCCTGTGATGGACTGGAACTATGAGAGCGGAGCCAACCTCTGGAAGGCTGTTGACGATGGTACAGTAGCCAGCGAGTTCGCTTACTGGTTTGCTGATGACAGCTGGACTCAGATTACAAGCCCAGTATGTACACACAGCGGCGACACCTACGAGCTCACCATGCCTGATGGTATCGGTGGCAGCCAGTGGCAGGGCCAGTTCCATATCGACACCAAGCTTACAGCAAGTGCATCAAAGGCCTATAACTTCTACTGTGTAGTAGAGGCCGACAACGACTGCGCTGGTGTTACCTTCAAGCTCACCGATGGTGGCGACAACAACTTCCTGCTCGAGGAGCGTATCCCTGTTAAGGCCGACGAGCCACTCATCGTGAAGCGCGAGGGCCTGACACTGAAGGAGGGTGCTGATGCTGATGTTCTGCGCATGTTCTTCGACTTCGGTGGTACACCTGCTGGCACTCACGTGAAGATCAGCAAGATCTATCTCGAAGAGGCTGTAGTACTGAACTACGACGATCCTTCAAACCTGTGGAAGGGTGTTGACGATGGTTCAGTAAAGAGCACATTCGCCTATTGGTTTGCCGATGATAGCTGGACAGAACTGGGCAACCAGCCTGTAGCTACTCGCAATGGCGACACTGTTGAGCTCACTCTCCCTGATGGAATGGGTGGTAGCCAGTGGCAGGGTCAGTTCCACATCGATACCGACCTGACTGCTAAGGCCGACAAGGAGTATCACTTCCAGGTGGTAGTAACAGCTGATGCCGACTGCCCAGGCGTAACTATCAAGCTCACCGACAGCGGCGATAACAACTTCTTCTGCGAGGGTCGTCACGACATTAAGGCCGACGAGCCATACACATTCACACTGAAGAATGCTAAGCTGAAGGATGGTGCCGATGCATCGGCTATCCGCCTGTTCTTCGACTTCGGAGGATCAACACCTGGTACAAAGGTGAAGATTAGTAAGATTGTCTTTAAAGAGGCATAACAAATAAAAAAAATTGAATAATTAATGAAACGTTACATGTTTAACACTCTATTGCTCGCGCTCACCGCAGTCTTTACTGGCTGCGGTGGGGGTAGCGATGACCCACAGCCCGCTGCTCCAACGATCACCGTATCGCAGGAGAGCATCAATGCACCTGCCGAAGGAGGCAGCTACACGATTAACGTTACCACCACTGGAAAAGAGTGGGGTGTTTATGCCGATGGCGACTTCGTGAAAGCCACGGCTCAGTATGCTAACAATGCGGTGGCTGTGACCATCGACGAGAACCCTAATACCACGGAGCGTACAGGTAACGTCACCATTATGTCGGGTACTGCCCGTAAGAACATCACTGTGACTCAGGCCGCTGCTGCAAAGCCTGCCTACAACGCCCCCGATGGCTACACACTGGTTTGGCAGGACGAGTTCGAAGGCACCAGCAATCAGCTGAATGCCGCCGACTGGACCCACGAGGTGAAGAACTCAGGTTGGGTGAACCACGAACTGCAGAACTATGTGAACCAAAAAACGCCAGAGGGCCAGTTGGTGACTGAGGTTAAGAACGGCACCCTGCGCATCACCGCACGCAAGGAGAACGGAAAGGTTTACTCAAAGGGCAAGGGCACATGGCCTGCCTTCTGGATGATGCCAGTGAACTTCAAGTCGTGGCCTGCTGATGGCGAGATTGATATCATGGAAGAGGTGGGCTACCACCCCAACTACGTATCATCAAGTCTGCATGCCAATGCACACGTACACTCTAACAACACCCAGGTGACCCACGAGATGAAATGCGATGGTGCCGAAGGCGAATTCCACACCTACGCAATCCTGTGGACAGCCAAGAACATCACCACCTATGTGGATGGTAAGGTTCAGCTGAGCTACGACAACCGTGGACTGGGTCGCGACGACTGGCCCTACGATGATCCGTTCTACGTGATCCTCAACCTGGCTTGGGGAGGCGACTGGGGCGGCATGAAAGGCGTGGACGAAAGCGCACTGCCTATCACGATGAAGGTTGATTACGTGCGTGTATTCCAGAAGAAATAATGAACTTGAAATTAATACTCTCAACTTTGTTGTTTATTGCTGCGGCCAGTCCTGCGCTGGCCCAGCAATATAAACAACTTACCGATGTACCCACGGTGTATATCGAGACGGAGAACGGTCAGAACATCACCAGTAAGGAAGAGTACATCATGTGTACCTTTACGATGGTGGATGGCGACAACACGCTCCGACTCGAGAACACACAGATAAGAGGACGAGGCAACTCTTCGTGGTGGAACTCTGACAAGAAACCCTACCGAGTTAAGTTCGACAAAAAGCAAACACTGTTAGGTGAGGAC
>CADAOD010000032.1 GCA_902789415.1 uncultured Prevotellaceae bacterium | reverse complement strand
CTATGCACATTATGGTAAGGATTCGTTCCAGCCAATACATACACCTGAGGAGGACGAAGAGTACATGCTGAAGCCAATGAACTGTCCTCACCACTGCGAGATCTTCGCATGGAAGCCACGTTCATACCGCGACCTGCCTCTGCGTATTGCAGAGTTCGGTACTGTTTACCGTTACGAGCAGAGTGGTGAGCTTCACGGACTTACTCGTGTACGTTCGTTCACACAGGACGATGCCCACCTGTTCTGTCGTCCAGACCAGGTTAAGCAGGAGTTTCTGAACGTTATGGATATCATCAGCATCGTGCTCACCGCCTTCATTGCGCGATCCTAACGACCACGATAAATATGTAGGTACCGACGAGGATTGGGCTCTGGCTGAGAAGGCTATCGTTGAGGCTTGTCAGGAGAAGGGCCTGCATGCTAAGGTAGAATATGGCGAGGCTGCTTTCTATGGTCCTAAGCTCGACTTCATGATTAAGGACGCTATTGGTCGTCGTTGGCAGTTGGGTACTATCCAGGTTGATTACAACTTGCCTAAGCGTTTCAACCTTGAGTATACTGATGAGGACAACCAGAAGAAGACACCTGTGATGATTCACCGTGCACCATTCGGTTCTATGGAGCGTTTCTGCGCTGTGCTGATTGAGCACACTTCTGGTCACTTCCCATTGTGGTTGACACCTGATCAGGTTGCTATCCTGCCTCTGTCGGAGAAGTACAACGACTATGCTCAGGAGGTTGCCAAGAAGTTTGATATGGGTGGCGTTCGCGCTACAGTGGATATGCGTAACGAAAAGCTGGGTCGTAAGATTCGCGATAACGAGTTGAAGCGTATTCCATATATGGTTATCGTAGGTGAGAAGGAAGCTGCTGATGGTACTGTTGCCGTACGCCCACAGGGTGGTGGCGAGCAGAGCGTTAAGACCATTCAGGAGTTCATCGACGAGGTAAATGCCCGCGTTGCTGAGATGACCAAAGACTTCTAAAGTTAAATATTTATAAAATAATTCAGATAATTAATAGTATAGAGCTCAAAGTTCGAGAAAATTAGTAATTTTGCAGCCGATTTTCATAAAAAGTAGTTAATGAAGAATGACAAATTGAAGAATCAGTACCGTATCAACGAACAGATACGAGTACGTGAAGTACGCATCGTAGGCGACGATGGATCGTCGGTTATGTCTACACGTGATGCACTCAACCAGGCTCGTGACATGGGGGTAGACCTCGTAGAGATTTCGCCTAATGCCAACCCGCCAGTATGTCGTCTCATCGACTACTCTAAGTTCCTCTACCAGCAGAAAAAGCGCCAGAAGGAAATGAAGGCCAAGCAGGTAAAGGTGGAGGTGAAGGAAATCCGATTCGGACCTCAGACCGATGAGCACGATTATCAGTTTAAACTGAAGCATGCTCGTGAGTTCCTCGAAGAGGGCAACAAGGTACGTGCATACGTGTTCTTCCGTGGTCGCTCTATCCTGTTTAAAGAGCAGGGTGAGGTACTGCTGCTCCGTTTTGCTAACGACCTTGAAGAGGTAGGTAAGGTTGAGGGCATGCCCTCACTCGAAGGCAAGAAGATGTTCCTCTACCTGGCTCCTAAGAAGGCAGGTTCGGCTAAGAAGAGCCAGCAGGCTCGAGATCGTGAGGCTGCTCAACTCGAAGCCAAGGAGGCTGCAAAGCAGCAGAAAGAGGCACAGGCTGAAGAAACTGCTGAGATTCCGGCAAACGGCGGTCTCTTAGGCAATGCAAAAATCAATGCCGATGCGCTAAAGAAGCTGACTGAGAGCGAAGATTAATTAGTAAAAAACAGGTAAGGTAAAGAGACGTCATGCCTTCCACAGTCACATTCTGACAAAGAAGACCAAGAAGCAGAAGCGCAACTTGGTAGGTACAACTATCGTTGATCCTAGCAACATGAAGCAGGTTCGTGATCTGTTGTGTCTCCGTTAAACCTATTGTCTAACATTTAAAAGAAGTAAGAATTATGCCAAGATCAGTAAATCACGTTGCATCAAGAGCAAAGCGTAAGAGAATTTTGAAGCTTACCCGCGGTTACTTCGGTGCCCGCAAGAATGTTTGGACAGTAGCAAAGAACACATGGGAGAAGGGTTTGACCTACGCCTATCGTGATCGCCGCAATAAGAAGCGCAACTTCCGTAGCCTGTGGATTCAGCGTATCAACGCTGCCGCTCGCCAGGAGGGTATGAGCTACTCAGGGGTAACCTCGCTAAGGCAGGTATCGAGATTAACCGTAAGGTTCTCGCTGACCTCGCTATGAACAACCCCGAGGCTTTCAAGGCCATCGTAGAGAAGGTAAAGTAAATTAAACGACTTACCAAGTCTTAAAATAAAACCCCTGCCAAACGGCGGGGGTTTTACTTTGTTTGCTCAGTTAATCCTTAAATTTAAACAGGTGTACGAAACCTGTAGTTTTGAATACATCGTACACATTGGGCTGCACACCTTTGATGAAGATTTCGCAGTGGTTAATCCATCCTTGCTGTGCGATGTGCATGAGGATGCGCAAACCGCTCGACGATATATATTCGAGCTGGGTGCAGTCTATCACGATTTCTTGTTCAAAGTAATCGTACAGTGGCTTTACCTCTCTCTCGGCAGCAGTTGATACCGATGTGTCCAAGCGGCCGATCAGCGTCAGTGTTACTTGGCGTTCGCCAGTTTTGTCGATTTTAATTTCCATGTCTATATCCTCTCTTATTTTTTATTTCATAATAATTTTCTGCATGGTGAGTATGTTCTCATCATCCTTACGCTCGTAACTGATGTAGTCCATATAGTGGCGCATAAGGTGTATGCCCAAGCCGCCTTCTATACGTTGCTCAGCCTGCTGCTCAACATCAACCTCGGCGGCCTTGGTGGCATCAAATGGCATACCCTTGTCGCGCAGGGTAAATGTAAGCATGGTGTCGTTGGCTTCGACCTGTAACAGTATGTGACTTGGGTCGCGGTCGGGGTAGGCATATTTCATCACGTTCACTACAGCCTCCTCAACAGCTAGTGTGGTGTAGGTGGTTGTAGTTTCGTCCATGTGCAAATCTTCGCAGATGCTATTTACGAATGCTGTCAGTTCTATAACCTCTTCGACGTCGTTGCCTAATGTCAGGTTGCGGCTATAAACGCTATTGGTTACAGATTGGGGCAGATATCTGATGGCCATCAGCGAGATATCATCGGCTTGTGGCGTGTTGCCAACAAAGCTCTGTGCTGTTTCTAAGTGCTGGTGTGCGTATTGGCGTGCATCCAGGTGTAAGTCGGCCAATCGGTTAGCTCTGTTGATGATACGATCACGCCCAAACTGCTCGTGGCTTGCCGTTTCGGCTTCGGTATAGCCGTCGGTATATAGGAACAGTATCTCGTTGCGGTCCATTATAATCTCTTGGTCGGTATAGTCCCAATCTGTGCGTAGACCCAATGGTATGTTGTTATCTACATAAATAATGCGAGCCAGCGTGCCTACGAGCATGGGTGGCTCGTGTCCGGCATTGGTGTAGTTCAGATGGCCTGTCTTCAGGTCGAGTACGCCTAAAAACAGAGTTACGAACATATACGAGTCGTTGGTGTCGTATAACGATTTGTTCATGCGGCTAACAATAATACTAGGGTCGGTGTTCAGCATGGCCTCACAGCGGAATAGCGATATGGTTTGTGCCATCATCAGAGCGGCTGGAACACCCTTGCCGCTTACATCGCCAATACAAAAGAATAACTTGTCGTCGCGCATCAGGTAGTCGAACAAATCGCCGCCTACTTCCTTAGCTGTAACGATTTCGCCATAGATGTCGATATCGGGGCGTTCGGGGTAGGGAGGATATTTCTTGGGTAGCATCGACTGCTGGATGTGACTGGCAATTTTTAGCTCTTGCTCAATACCTGCTTTCTGGGCAGTGGTTTTACGTAGCTGGTCGATTTTACGTATCAGCGCGCGGCTCAGTAAGAAGATGACTATCAGGCCGAAGAACATAACGGCTATAATGATGGCGCCCAATACGTTGCCTTGATGGTTAATAATAGCCTCGGGCACCACAATAACCACCGTCCACTCGGCATATTTTACAAACGAGTAGAACAGTACCGAGTTTACACCATCTGTTTTGAGTTTGCAACTACCGCTCTCGTGGTTTCGCATGCGTTTGGCTACTTCGTCGTCGGTATCGCCTGGTGTCTTAGCGGCTTCCTCTTGGAAGGTTGTTTTTAGCACCAGATTTTCATTGGGGTGGATAAGATAGGTGCCGTCGTCGTCGAGTATAAAGCTGTATGATTGTTCTTTGAATCCTTTCTCAAAGCGCTCGTGGTTTTGGGCATCTATGCGCTTGTGGCGTAGTCGGAGCCATTCTAACGATACATCGGCTCCCAGCATAGCTACCTTATTGCCATTCTTATTGCGTACGTGTGTAAAATAGGTGGTGGTAAGCTGTTGTGAGGCAGCCTGATCAAAGTAAGGTGGTGTCCAATCGCCCTCATCGCGTTTAATGGCTGCTTGGTACCATGGATGCGTTTGGTAATCGGGGTGGTCTTCGTTCATCTGCTTACTTTTGATAACGCCATCAGTATCGCGCCATGCGTAAATTTCATAATAGTGCCCGCGTTGGGGATAATAATCGGGTTCAAAAATCAGTCGGCAGCTCGACATGTAGTTGTTCAGTTTCACCATCTGTTCCAGATGTGCCTGTAATTTGTCGGGATTATCAAGGTCGTTCTCGATAACGCTGATATTGTTGATGGCTGCCACATACACATCCGACAGCACGCCACGTATTTTCTCGTTGGCGTGCAGCATGATGCCCTCGTAACGCGATTCTACCTCTCGTGTTGTAGAATTGCGTGTAATTACAAATACAAAGCTCATAATGATGGCCCACATAACCAGCAGTACCGCCATGATAATTAAGCTTAGTTTATATGCTGATGCTTTCTTCATTATTATTGTTCTTATTCTTATTCTCCTTTTCGTTAAAACTCCGTTTTAGGATAAATGTTGGCAACAAAGGTACTGTTTTTCGGTAAAATAACCAAATTTTTTTTATTTTTTTCTTGTGTATGTCGTCAAAAACTCGTAAATTTGCAGCAAATAGCAATTTATCTAATCTAAAATAAGTATTACTAACAGGAATAGGAACGAAAAATCGCACTAATGATATTAAGGTACATTGTTATAGCGATTGGCTTAAGCTGCTGCGGGCAGGTTATGGCTCAAGGGGGCTTGGTTTCTTTTATCAAGAAAGTGGGCACTACCATCGACTCTATGGCGGTTAATGGGCTTGACCGTCGCTATATTGATGCGCCTGAGAAACCTTGGCAACTCATAGCCAAGGGAAATGTGAGTCAGACGATTGTAAGTATGAAGTCGCATGGGCAGTTGATGGGTATTGACTATAGCACCCAACCATACCTTAGCACATCGCCTTCGCAGTACGTAGGATTGTGGGCAGGCTACCGCGGTTATGGCATAGGCTATACGGTGAACGTTGGTGGCGATAAGGGTAGCTATCTTACTTTTGGTGCCACTGGTGGCGCCTATGGCATTAACGTACGCATACACTCGTTTGAGAACACTACTCCTAACCTGGCCCTGAACAGCGAGATTCTTGGCGAGGAAAACAAAGAGGCGTGGAATAAAGTACAGCTGATAGACCCGATACACGTAAGAACGGTGATAGCCGACGGCTACTACATGTTTAACGGCAAGAAATTCTCGTACGCAGCAGCTTACGACCAGTCGGTGATACAGAAGCGTTCGGCGGGGTCGCTCATGGCCGGACTGATGTATAACTACACGCATATAGATTATGCTACCAATCATAATGGCGACCTGGTATTTCTGATGGATGGATTAGGACAGGTAAAGCTATGGCAAGGTAGTGCGGGGGTGGGGTATGCCTACAACTTGGTGCCAGTAAGGGGACTGCTTGTTAATATCATGTTTATGCCGATGGTTACCTTTGTAAACAAACTGAAGGCCTATGTCTACGATACAAATGTACCAGAACTGATGGAAGATCCCTTTTTCTGGAATCCCGAGACTACCGACATGGAGTGGGACGAGTGGTTTTACGACAAAGTGCGTATTGCACCGATGGCCAGTGAGACATTCAATAGCGGCCTGAGCTTAGGTTTTGATACGCGTATGTCGGTTACCTACAATGTAGGTAGATGGTTCTTTAATGCCTACGGGCAGTTTAACAACATTCGTTATCACCGCCAGAGTAGCAAAGGCTATCTGACCGACTGGTTTATCAACACCGCTATCGGTATAAGATTATAACCATAGTAAAAACTCGCTTTAAAGCTTCATGGATAGAGAGATGCGTTGGCGGCGGTGGTCAACCTCAATAACGCGTACCTGTACGTGCTGATGTAGTTTTACAACATCTAACGGGTGGGCAATGCGTCGGTTAGCCATCTGCGAGATGTGTACCAAACCATCGTGATGCACGCCTACGTCGATAAAGGCACCAAAGTTGGTGATGTTGGTAACAATGCCGGGTAGCACCATGCCCTCAACCAAGTCGTCGATGGTACTTACGTTCTTGTCAAACTCGAAGGCTTCGAGTTGCTCGCGTGGGTCGCGGCCGGGCTTTTCGAGCTCTGTCATAATATCGGTAAGCGTGGGCATACCCACGTCGGCGGTTACATAGCGGGACAGCTGCAAGGCATCGCGTTTGTCCTTATTGTTAATCAGGTCGGCTACGGTGCAGCCTTGGTCCTTGGCCATTTGTTGCACAATGGGGTAGCTTTCTGGGTGAACGGCGGTGCCATCGAGAGGGTTCTTGGCATTGCGAATACGTAGGAATCCGGCACATTGCTGATAGGCCGACGGTCCCAATCGGGGTACTTTGAGCAGCTGGGAACGCGAGGTAAAGGCACCATGCTCACGACGATAATCAACAATGTTCTTAGCCAGTGTGGCGCCCAGGCCGCTAACGTATGTCAGCAGGTGTTGCGAGGCGGTATTCAAATCTACGCCTACTAAGTTTACACAGCTCTCAACCGTCTGGTCGAGCGAGTGTTTTAATTTGGATTGATCAACATCGTGCTGATACTGGCCTACGCCGATGCTCTTGGGATCGATTTTTACCAGTTCGGCTAGCGGGTCCATTAGTCGGCGACCGATAGAAACAGCGCCGCGAACGGTTACATCCTCGTCGGGGAACTCGTCGCGTGCCACTTTCGAGGCCGAATAAACTGAGGCACCCGCTTCGCTAACTACGAATACCTGAGGTTTAGAGGCTTGAGTTGCAGGACGAGGGGTTTGTGATTTACTTGGGGTGTCTACGTTATACTTACCTGCGAGCACATCTTTTACAAAACTATCTGTTTCGCGACTGGCAGTGCCGTTACCGATAGAGATGGCTTCTATCTGGAATTTCTGCATGAGCCGCTGAAGGGTGATGGCGGCCTCGGTACGCTTGTTAACAGGCGGGTGGGGCATAATCACATCGTGGTGAAGCAGATTGCCTTGGGTATCTAAACAAACTACTTTACAACCGGTACGGAACCCAGGATCGATACCCATTACGCGCTTCTGGCCTAATGGCGCACCAAGCAGCAACTGACGTAAGTTCTCGGCAAACACACGGATAGCCTCCTCGTCGGCTTTATCCTTGCTTTGTGCAGCAAATTCTGTCTCGATAGCAGGCTTTAGCAAGCGTTTGTAACCGTCATCGATAGCCTCGCTAACTAATCGTCCACAAGGCGTGTTCCCATATACGTAATGACGCTTCAGCCGTTCGAGAGCCTCGTCGCCATCGGGCGAAATACTGATGCGTAAAATACCCTCTGATTCGCCTCGGCGCATAGCCAGTAAACGATGGGATGAACATCGTCTGAGCGGCTCGCTCCAATCAAAGTAATCGCTGTATTTCGCAGCTTCGTCGGTGTTGGAATTGGCTTTTACCACTTTCGAGGTGATAACAGCCTGACGGGCAAAGGCGTTGCGTAGCTGTTGGCGCGAGCGTTCGTCCTCACTCACCATCTCGGCAATGATATCCTGTGCGCCATGCAGAGCGTCTTGGGTGCTACTAACATCGCCCTTAACAAACTTGGCTGCTGCTGCTTCGGGATCGCGTTCGCGCTGTTTCATCAGCAGTAGCGCCAATGGCTCCAGACCTTGCTCGCGAGCCACTTGGGCGCGGGTGCGACGTTTGGGTTTGTAAGGTAAGTAGATATCCTCGAGCTCGGTGGCATCCCAGCACTTGGTAATGCGCTCTTGCAGTTCGGGTGTCATTTTATCCAAATCGGTAATAGTTTTTACCACCGTTTCCTTGCGTTTCTGTATCTCGAGCAACTTGTCATAACGGTCGCTGATGGCGGCTATCTGCACCTCGTCAAGTCCGCCGGTACGCTCCTTGCGGTATCGTGCAATAAATGGTATGGTGCAACCCTCATCGAGCAAAGCCAATGTGGCTTCAACGTACTTCTGGCTAATGCCTAATTGTGTGGCAATATGACTAGAAAAAATGTTCTTTTGCATAAATATAAGTAGTAATTTCGTTAATTTGTGTGCAAATATAGTGATAAATCGTGAGAAATATGTATTTTTGCACTTCGAAAATGAAAAGATTAATGAGAAAAGGGATAATTTTAGCGGTTATCATGCTGATTGGTACCATTTGCAACGCGCATGCACAAGATAATGCCAACAGCCGACAAGCACGCCGCATTTTTAACAATGCCTACCATCAGGTGTTTGGCGAACAAGGTGCTACGCTGCACTACGAAGTGAACATTACCGGTATTTATAAAACCCGAGGCACCATCTGGTACAAAGGCAAGAAAAGTAAGTTCGACGAAGCGAGGATGACCTCGTGGAATGATGGTAAGTTAGTGTACACCTATAAGAAAAAGAAACGCGAGGTGGAGCTACATACTGCCAAGAATAACAAGAGTGACAAATATTCGCAGAAGTTTAAGTTTGTGCCCGATAACTATAACTATAGTATAGCCGAGGCCGACGACGGACTGCTAATTACACTCAAGCTCATAAAGGGGCGCAAGGGTATGAAGGAGATACACGCTTTAGTAGAGCGCAAAACCTATCACCCCATCAGCGTGCGCATTAAAATCGCTTTTATATGGACTACCATTAAGATTAGCGACTTTCAGAGCGGTGGTATTACCGACGAGATGCTGAGTTTCCCCAAAGAGCAGTATAAGAATTGTAAATTTGTTGATAAGCGATGATATCAGTAGAAGGACTGAAGGTTGAATTCGGTATTAAACCCTTGTTTGATGGCGCCAGTTTCGTCATTAACGACAAGGATCGCATAGCCCTTGTGGGTAAGAATGGAGCAGGTAAATCTACCATGCTCAAGGTTTTGTGTGGTAAGCAGAAGCCTACCGCAGGCACCGTTAGTGTTCCTAACGATACCAAGGTTGGCTACCTGCCACAGGTGATGATTTTGCAAGATGATACCACTGTGCGCGAAGAGGCACAGAAAGCTTTTGCTGATAACACGCGTATGAAGGAGCGCCTGGATAAGATGAATCAGGAGCTTGCCGAGCGTACCGACTACGAGAGCGAAAGCTACATGCAACTGATTGAGAAATATACTACCGAGCACGAGCGTTATATGATGATGGGTGCCGAGAACTACGAGGCTGAGATTGAGCGAACGCTTACCGGCTTAGGTTTTGAACGTAGCGATTTTGAGCGCCCCACATCAGAATTCTCGGGCGGTTGGCGTATGCGTATCGAGTTGGCCAAGATTTTGTTGCAGAAACCCGACGTGCTGCTGCTCGACGAGCCTACCAACCATCTGGATATCGAATCAATCCAGTGGCTGGAGCAGTTCCTGGCGCAGAGCTCAAGTGCTGTTGTGTTGGTTAGTCACGACCGCGCCTTTATTAATAATGTGTCCAACCGTACGCTCGAGATATCGTGTGGTAAGGTAATCGATTATAAGGTGAAGTACGACGAGTATGTGGTGCTGCGCAAGGAGCGTCGCGAACAGCAGTTGCGAGCCTATGAAAATCAGCAGAAGGAAGTGGCCGAGATGAAAGCTTTTATTGAGCGCTTCCGTTATCAGGCTACCAAGGCTGTACAGGTGCAGCAAAAGGTAAAGCAGCTGGAGAAGATAGTGCCCATCGAGATTGATGAGGTTGATAATTCGGCCATGCACCTGAAATTTCCTCCCTGTTTGCGCAGTGGCGATTATCCCGTGATTTGCGATGAGGTTCGCAAGGATTATGGTGCTCATACCGTTTTCGATCATGTGTCGCTTACCATCAAGCGTGGCGAGAAAGTGGCTTTTGTTGGTAAGAACGGCGAGGGAAAATCAACGCTTGTTAAATGTATTATGGGCGAGATTCCTTTTACTGGCAATCTAAAGGTTGGCCATAATATCCAGATTGGCTATTTTGCTCAGAACCAAGCCCAGTTACTGGACGAGAACCTGACTGTGTTTCAAACCATCGACTATGTGGCTAAAGGCGAGGTACGTTTAAAGATTAATGACATCTTAGGTGCCTTTATGTTTGGCGGTGAGGAGAGCGACAAGAAGGTTAAGGTGCTTAGCGGTGGTGAACGTAGCCGATTGGCTATGATCAGATTGCTGTTGGAGCCTGTAAACCTACTGATACTCGATGAGCCAACCAACCACTTGGATATGCCCTCGAAGGATGTGCTCAAGGAAGCCATCAAAGCCTTTGATGGTACAGCTATCATCGTTAGTCACGACCGTGAGTTCCTTGATGGATTGGTAACTAAGGTGTATGAGTTTGGTGGTGGTAAGGTACGCGAGCACTTGGGTGGTATCTATGACTTTCTGCGTTCGAAAAAGATTAGCGATCTGAATCAGCTTGGTAAAGAGATAAATAATTCCCAACGTGGGAATAATATTTCCCCAACTAGGGAACAAAACGTTCCCAACGTGGGAACAAATAACGCTCCTAAAGACATTCCACAAGAACCTTTAAATAAGGTGTTGAGCTATGCTGAGCACAAGGAGTTGCAGAAGCGTAAGAACCGTTTGGAAAAAGCTATTAAACAGCACGAAGCCAAGATTGAGCAGATGGAACAGCGCCTGAAGGAACTCGACGAGTTGCTGATGCAGCCCGAGAACGCGTCGGATATGACGATGGTAACCGAGTACACCAGCGTTAAGCGTGACTTGGACGAGGAGGTGGATCGCTGGGAGAAAGCAAGCGAAGAATTAGAATCATTAACACAATAAACTCTAAAAAACGATGAAAAGATTTTTAACAATGATGACGATGGCATCTGTCTCAATGATGATGATGGCTCAGACCGAGCTGGGATCAGGCTTGAACGAGGCCGATTTTAACAAGAATGTTCGTCCTGGCGACGACTTCTATGAGTATGCCTGTGGTGGCTGGATGAAGAATAATCCACTGCCAGGAGCTTATTCGCGCTATGGTAGTTTCGACCGTTTGCAGGAGGATAACGACAAGCGCATTAACGGTATCTTGAAGGAACTGCAGAGCAATACCTACACAAAGGGTACTATCGAGCAGAAACTGAGCGATCTTTATAAATTGGCTATGGACTCTACACGTCGTAATAAGGAGGGTGTAGCTCCCGTTATGCCACTTATTAAGAAACTTGAGGCTGCCAAAACCGTTAAGCAGCTGCTGGCTATCCAGCTTGAGCTGGCTCCTTACGGTGAGCAGGAGTTCTTCTATGCAGGATTTGGTGCCGATGAGAAGAATGCTACACAGAACATTCTGAACGTTTACCAGAGCGGACTTACACTCGGACAGAAGGAGTACTATCTGGATAACGATAAGGCTACTGCCAACATTCGCGAGGCCTTTAAGAAGCACGTTGTAAAAATGTTCCAGCTGTTTGGTTTCAGCAAGAGTGCTGCAACTAAGAAAATGCAGAACGTGATGAAGATTGAGACCGCGCTGGCCAAGGTAAGTAGAAGCCGTACCGAGCTGCGCGATCCTGAGGCTAACTACAACAAGATGACTCTGCAGGAGTTCGAGGCAAAGTATCCTAACCTGCCTTTGGTAAAGGTGATGAATGCCAAGGGTATCGACACCAAGTACCTGCAGGAGATGATTGTTGGTCAGCCCGAATTCCTGGATGGCGCCAATAAGGTTGTAGGTGCCCTGAAGCCCGCCGAGTATCGCGACGTGATAGAGTGGGGACTGATTGAGGATGCCGCAAACTATCTGAGTGACGCTACTGTGGCCGAGAGTTTCGACTTCTATGGTAAGATTAAGGCTGGTCGCAAGCAGAATCACCCATTGTGGAAGCGTAGCACCGGTCAGGTAGAGCGTGTAATGGGCGAGGCTCTTGGTAAGATTTATGCCGAGAAGTACTTCCCCGAGGCTGCTAAGCAGCGCATGATTACCCTTATTAAAAACCTGCAGATTGCTCTTGGTGAGCGTATCGCAGCCCAGAACTGGATGGACGATAGTACTAAGGTTAATGCCCTGCTCAAATTGAATAGCTTCTATGTAAAAGTGGGTTATCCCGATAAGTGGACCGATATCTCAAAATTGGAGATTGATCCTGCGAAATCTTATTACGAGAATATGGAGGCTTGTGCTAAGTTCTGGAACGCATATAACATCGAGCATACCGTAGGTAAACCCGTTGACCGCGACGATTGGCACATGACACCACAGACCGTGAATGCTTACTATAACCCAACTACCAACGAAATCTGCTTCCCAGCAGGTATTCTGCAGTATCCATTCTTTGATATGACTGCCGACGATGCCTTTAACTATGGCGCTATTGGCGTGGTTATCGGTCACGAAATGACTCACGGATTTGATGATCAGGGTCGTCAGTTTGATAAGGACGGAAATATGCACGACTGGTGGAAGGAAACTGATGCAAAGAACTTTACAGAGCGTACCGATAAGTATGCCGACTTCTTTAGCGCTATCAAGGTGCTGCCCGACTTGAATGGTAACGGTCGACTGACTTTGGGTGAGAATCTGGCCGACCACGGTGGTCTGCAGGTAGCATGGGCTGCCTATAAGAATGCTACAAAGCGCAACCCTCTGGGTGAGAAGAATGGGCTGACAGCCGATCAGCGTTTCTTCCACGCTTATGCAGGTGTATGGGCTAGTAACATTACCGAGGCCGAGATCCGCAACCGCACCAAGAGTGATCCTCACTCGCTGGGTCGTTGGCGTGTAAATGGCGCGCTGCCTCACATCGATGCCTGGTACGAGGCATTTGGCGTGAAAGAGGGCGACAAAATGTTCATTCCTAAGCAGGAACGCCTTGAATTGTGGTAATATTTAACAAAAAAATAAGAATTTTGCCGTCGTAAATGTAAATTTACGGCGGTTTTTTTTGTTTGATTGATTTTTTTATTTAACTTTGCACCTAACTTAAGTTAAAATTCCAACAACGATGAACGATAGTACACAAAACCAAGATCGTATAAACCGTGGTGCCGAGCCGCTCTATCGCGAGCACTCTGCACAGCAACCTCAGTATCAGCAAGCTATGCAGGCCAATACGGCCAATGGTATCCAATGTCCTCATTGTGGCACAATTAACGAGCCCGAAGCACTATACTGTGCCTCGTGTGGCGAGCCTATCGGTATGGCCACCTGTCCCTATTGCGGGGCTGCTGTCGATGCCGACGCCGATTTCTGCGAGAGTTGTCGCCACTATATCCGCAAGGACGTGTGCTCATTCTGCGGCTCTTTCCTGCATGGCGCCGAGTCGTACTGTCCTGAGTGTGGTAGTCCGGTAGGTGGAATCGATTGTCCTGTTTGTGGTACCCATAACGATTTCTCGTTCTGCAAGCAGTGTGGCACAGCACTTACCGAAGAGGCGCGCCTGCTGAAGGAGAAGGTGATGGAAATGCCCGAGTACCAGCAGATGCAGAAACTGGCCGAAGAAATCCAGAAGTTAGACCTGCAGATGCCTTATGTTACCGAGCAGGATAAGGAACGCGACCGTAAGAGTCAGGAGTTGCGCCAGCGCGTGCTGATGTTGCTGGCCCAGGATCGTGGCTTGGATCGTGTAGATGCCAACCTGACCGACCATAAGGTGATGAGCAAGGACGAACACGATAAGAAGAAGCTTGAGCGTATGGAGATGCTATCGCGACTGTTAGATCAGATGGCGCAGTTGCCGCAGGAAAAGCCAGCCCAGGTGCGTAACTATGCTATGGCTTGCAAACCTCAGGGTGTACGTCTGGCATGGCAGTGCAACTTTAAGCATGCGCTCCACTCAAGTCCCTGCGGATGTGCCAAACCGCAGATGGGCGGAAAATGGATTATTCTTGGCAAAGGAACGAAAAAAGAAATTAAAGACGATATCTAATGAGTACGGTACGAACTCCACAAAATAAGGTTAACGAAAACGAAGAGGTGAACGTTGATAAGACCGTACGTGCCACCAACTTTGATTTTCCACAGCCCACTCCTCCAAAAGCCGAGGAGCCCCAAAAGCCACTTGATGGCACCATCCGCATTGATATGCCTAAGATGGATGCCCCACAGCCTGCTGCTCCAAAAACAGCAGCGCCGCAACCCCGACCTGTAATACCGCAGCCAGCAGCACCCCAGGCGCTGGATGGTACCGTGCGTGCTCCCGGTCTTAATCAGCCGGTTGTACCCCGACCTGCTGCCCCACAGCCTGCTGCGCCCAAACCTGCAGCGCCTTCTGTTGGAAGTACTATGCGTGGTGCCCAGCCGCAGGCTCAAGCTCAAGTTCGCCCCAATGTAAATATCTCTATTATCTCATCGGCCAGCAATGCCGACCGAGCTAAGAAACAGCGCATGCAGCGCAGTCAGATTGATGAGAATATCTACACGCTGAAGGGCCAGGAGTACCGTCGTGTTTCGGTGCTGAGCGAGAACACGGGCGAGGCCGAGGTATTCTTGGTTGAGAAGGATGGTAAGGAATACGTACTGAAGGTTTACTATCCCAACTTTGATGTCGACCGTAAGATTCTGAAGACGGTATTGAACTTCGACTTTGAGATGGTAGTGAAGGTGTACGACTTTGGTAGGACCTACGTTGATGGCAAGCACCGCTACTACGAGTTGATGGAGTACCTGCAGGGTGGCTCAATGGCCGAATACCATCTGGGGGGCGATATGGAGAAATTCCGTCGTATAGCCCTGCAGAGTGCCGCCGCCTTGGCTTACTGTCATCAGCTTAAAATTTTGCATAAGGATATCAAACCAGGCAACTTCTTCTTCCGAGATAAGGACCATAACGAATTGGTTTTGGGCGATTTCGGTATTTCGAGCATGCTGGAAGAAGACGGTAAGGCACACAAAACCACTCAGGCCCGTACGCCTATCTATGCGGCGCCCGAAATGTATGCCGACGTTATCGATGGTGTGGTAGAGATTTCGCCTAAGGCCGACTACTACTCGTTGGGTATCAGCTTGATGACCTTGTGGTTGGGCGAGAGTCCCATGAGTACCAACGAGCGTGTGATGATGCGCCAGAAGAACGAGGGACGCATACCACGTATGAACGAGTTGCCAGAGCGTGTTAAGCTGCTGGTAATGGGTCTTACGGTGGTTAACCCCATTAACCGTTGGGGTTACGAGCAGGTTGAGCAGTGGTTCTTAGGCGAGAGCCCGAAGGTCGACCTGTCGTCGCCATTCCTGAAGTACCAGAGCTTCGTGGTCGACCCAGAGCGTAACCTGGTGGCCGAGAACGTGCAGGAGCTGGTACCTATGCTGTTAGCCAACGAGCGTTTGGCTATCGGCTATCTGTATAACGGACGTATCACCCAGTGGTTGGATGCTTGCGGAAACAACAAGCTGAGCACCATTGTAAAAGATATCATCTCTAAAAAGTATCCTATCGATCAGCGTGCCGGATTGATGGCATCGCTCTATGCGATGGATCCTGCCTATCCTTATAGAGATGCGCGCGGCAATAACTGCGAGGATATACATGCGGTTTGTATCTCGTTGCTGAGCAATCAGGACGATTACGCAATTTCGCTGGCTGCGCCAAACGATACCTTCTATCTGTATGTCGAAACCCACACCAGTTGCGATGTGGATCGTTTGCGTTCTTACTTTAAGGGTATCGATTATAACAATAAGGAGCAGGTACGTGTAGCTATCATGAAGATAGTACTCGAGGTGGATCCTGAGATACCGTTCATGATAAAGCATCCTTCGGCTACTATCAACGATATCGTGAGCGCTTTCAGTCATGACGATATTACCGAAGACGAGTGGCATAGTCTGACCGACGGACGACTGCTGGCCTGGATGTACAGCCACGAGGATCAGATGGCTTGCGAGAGTCTGCGCATCATGACGCTGGGGCAGTCATACTCACGAAACCTGGCTTATAAGGTGCTTTATAACCTGAATCGCGAATCGGCCTACGATCTGGCCGGCGCCTTTACCCCCATGCAGGTGGGCGAGCTGCTGAACGAGCGCTTACACAAGGCACAGAACCTGAGCGAGAAAGAGTTTGAGGAGGAGATGAAGGACTTTACCGAGCTTGATGGACGTTTTGCCTACTATGCCCAACTGCATGGTTGGACACAGATGTACAACGAGCATAAGCGCTGCTTCGACTTTAAGAGCGACGAGAATAACGAGCGTATGGGTGCTTACGATGTGAAAACGGCCGTGTATCGTTTCTGTCGTATCTTAGGTGTTACGCCAACTTATATGATGGGCGACGGTATTGAGTATGCCGACGGTCGTAACCTGCAGGCCAAGAAGATGCAGGCGTTCCGAAACGAAATCCGCAATGGCTCGATGGGACAGTGGATGGCGGTGTTCTATCACGAAGACCCCAATGCCGACTTTACCGTAGAGTACTCGTACGAGCATGCCGTTGAAGACTGGCTGATGGCGATGGGAAGAATCGATCCGTCGCAGCGTTACTACAAGCGCTTTATTGATGCTCGCGATGAGACCCAGCGCCGTGTAAAGTTTGTAAAGGACAGTTGGAATCGCGCTAAAACCAAGGAGAAGATATGGCGTACAGCCTTCTATAGTCTTAGCGGTATCTGGTTGCTGTTTGTGTTGATATTCGGTGTAACCAATCCCGAGTATATCCTCACGCATACCTTTATCAGTATCGGTTTGCCTTTGGGCGGTATGACTGGACTGATTGTGGCCACCCGTTCGTTCTTTAAGGGCTACGACTTTATGTTCTCGTTCCTGTGGGGATTGGTGGGCGCGTTTACGTGCTTTATACCTATTATAATATTAAAGTATATAGGCGCGTCGCACCCCATGCTGTTTAATATCGCCGTTATTGTTATCACGCTTATCTATATGCTAGTTTGTCACCTCACCGATTTCCGTGGTAACGAGAAGGCCGACAGCCGACTGATATCCGAAGTGTTGGAAAACGATGTGAAATCAAACTTGATAGAACCACTGTACTACACCTTTAAGGCCCGTTCGTATAAGTTCAAGGGGTCAAAGTTTGGCTTGCTTAACGATGTTACCGATCAGGTTCGCTCTATCACAGGCGAGAGTGTGCTGCACTACGTACTGTGGAGCCTGCTGATGCTGGTATTCGTGATATCGTTTGTGGTATTCAGCCCATCGCTGCTGAATGTAGCCAATCCTAACAGTCACATGAAGGAGGCCCCTAAAAGTATTATTAAGAAAATAGATAGAGACGCATAATATAAAGATGGTTTGTCAGAATTGTCAAAAAGAAAACAGAAACAAAGCTAAGTTCTGCAAGTGGTGCGGACAGCAGCTTGTTACTACCGACTTGCTTGATAAGCTGGTTGGCCTCGACGAGGTTAAGAACCAGCTCAAGACCATTGTCGATACGTATACGTTTCTGCGCTCTCGAAAGGACATCTCTAATGCTCGCATCTCGCTTAACGCCATCGTGATTGGCGATACGGGTACGGGTAAAACGGCGCTGGCCGAGATTCTGCGCGACTACTTCTATCAGCATAAGATTATCGAGAAACCTCAGCTGATGATGGTTGATGCCGTAGATTACCAGCGATTCGTCGACAAATGGGATGAGAATATCAAGAAAGCCAAGAATGGTATCTTGTTCTTCGACAATGTGCAGAAGTTGTTGCCCGATAAATACTCTAACCAGGTAAATCCGCTCGACAAATTGTTTGTCGAGATGGATAAATGGGAGGATAACCCCATTGTGATTATATCCGGACTCTCGAAGGGTTTGGAGGACTTCCTGGAGAGCAACCCAGCCGTAGCCAACCGTTTTAAGTACACCTTCCGTATGACCACACCTAACTATCAGGAACTTACCGAGATATGTAAACTCAACCTGCAGTTAAAGTATGGTATACAGGAGTTCTCGCCCGAGGCTGATAAACAGTTAATGCGTTTCTTCAAATATCAGGTAAAGATTAAGGACGAGACCTTTGGTAACGGACACTTGGCCCATAAAACAGCCGAGAATATATTTACCCACTACATCAGTCGTGGTGCCAACGCCTCAAGGGTAGAGTTGAGCGATATCACGGGCTATGTACCTGAGGAACGTTCGGTTGAGGATATCCTGAAGGATCTTGACAGCTACATTGGTATGGACGAGGTAAAGGCCGCTGTAAAAGAGATGGCCTACTCGGTACAGAACTCTATGCAGCGCGCCGAGCGTGGATTGGGCGAGCAGGAGAAAATGTCGATGCACATTATTCTTACTGGTAACCCAGGTACAGGTAAAACCACTATCGCCCGTAAGTTGGGCGAAATCCTTGCAGCCATCGGCTATCTGGATAGTGGCCACGTAGTCGAGGTTGATCGTGCCAAGATGGTAAGTCAGTATCAGGGCGAAACACCTAAGGTGGTTGATGCCCTTTGCGATAAGGCCAAGGGCGGTATTCTGTTTGTTGACGAGGCCTACACCTTGGCACCTGTGAGTGCGTCGGGCGATCGTGATGCCCAAGGCGCACAGGCTTTGGAAAAGTTGATGAAACGTATGGAGGACGATCGTGGACAGTTTATCGTGATTGCCGCCGGTTATCGCACGGAGATGGAGAATCTGTTCCGTGTGAACCCGGGATTCCGCAGCCGTTTCAACTACTTCCTTGATATCAAGGACTACTCGCCAGCCGAGCTGTTCGAGATTATGCAGGTATTCGCCAAGCAGAAGAAGTATATCTTCTCGCCAGATGCACAGGCACTTACTCAGAAGATGATCAAGGAGATGTACGACTCGCGCGACAAGGATTTTGCCAACGGTCGTACCATGCGTACGCTCTTCGACCAGATTTGCAAGAAACAGGCACAGCGCCTGCAGGGAGCAAACATCTCTATGATGAGCAACGAGGAGCTCATGACCATCGTACGCGAGGATATCCCATACGAGGCACCACAGACGGTAAGTGTCGACGACTGTCTGAAGAAACTCGACGGTCTGGTTGGTCTGTCGGGCGTCAAGAAGGAGATTGCCAACCTGACAGCCTTCCTGAACCTGCAGATTGCACGTGGCGAAACCAACACCTTCCAAGGCAAACATTATGTGTTTACCGGTAACCCAGGTACAGGTAAAACCACAGTGGCACGTATTATGGCCGATATATTTAAGACGTTAGGCGTTGTAGCCCGCGGACAGCTGGTTGAGGCCGACCGTTCTAAACTGGTGGCAGGCTTCTCGGGTCAGACGGCCATCAAGACCAACCAACTGGTTGATCAGGCTATGGGTGGTGTACTGTTTATCGACGAGGCCTATACCCTGAAGTCGAACGATGCCGACAGCTTTGGTGCTGAGGCTATCGATACGCTGCTGAAACGCTTGGAGGATGATCGTGGTAAGTTTATCTGTATCGTAGCTGGTTATACCGACCAGATGCACGACTTTATCGATACCAACCCAGGATTGAAGAGTCGCTTTACACAAACCATCCACTTCGACGATTATACGCCCGACGAGCTTACGGAGATCTTCCTGCATCTCGCTTCTGGCAAGAACTTTACCGTCGACGAGGAGACCAAGGCGGCTATCCACCGCATGTTCGAGCAGCTCTATCTGCGCCGCGATAAGAACTTCGGCAATGCCCGCGAGGCACGCCGCATCTTCAACGAGGCTGTAGAGCGCCAGAGTCAGCGTTTGGTAAAGCAGATGACCAGTCCCGACTTCAAGGAGAGCGACATGTTTGCGCTCACCACCGCCGACCTTCCCCTGTCGCAGGGCGAAACAGCACGTCCGCTCGATGTGGTGCTCAACGAGCTCGAAGAGTTCATTGGTATGCGCTCAGTCAAGGATTCTATCCGTCGTCTGGCCGTACAGAGCATGTTCATGAAACAGCGTGCAGCCATGGGTGCAGGCAGTGTTCAGCAAATGTCGATGAACTTTGTGCTTACGGGTAACCCAGGCACAGGTAAAACATCGATTGCCCGCAAGATGGGTGAGATTCTCCAGGCCATGGACATCCTGCCCACATCACACGTCATCGAGGCCAGTCGTGCTACACTCGTAGGTAAGTACATGGGCGAAACACCGAAGATTGTAAACAGCATGTGCGATAAGGCCATGGGCGGTATCCTATTCATTGACGAGGCCTATACGCTGAGTGATGGAGGAGATATGTACGGCAAGGAGGCTATCGACACACTGATGAAACGTATGGAGGACGATCGTGGTAAGTTTGTGGTTATCGCCGCCGGCTATAAGGATAAGATGGAGGAGTTCATGATGATGAACGCCGGATTGGCCAGCCGATTCACACACAAGTTACACATCGACGACTACGATCCTGATGAGCTGCTGGCTATCTATAAGCACATGGCCCAGAAGGAACAGTACCAGTTCTCGGCCGAGGCTGAGGTTAAGGCACTCGATAAGATTTATAAGATGGTACTTGGCAAGACCGAGTCGTGGGGCAATGCGCGCGAAATGCGCAACCTGCTCGATGCCACCATCCAGCATCTGTCGGAGCGTGTATCTATGATGTCGCCCGATCAGATTACAAAGGAAACATATCAGATTATACTACCAGAAGATATTTAACGAAATATGATTATTTGTCCAGCTTGTAAAGAAGAAATAGATAACGATTCACATTACTGCGACCAATGTGGACAGCAGCTGCTGTTCTGTAAACAGTGCGGTCATGTGGGGCTTGGACGTCGTTGCACACGTTGCGGCGGCATGATGGCTTTGCCTGCAGGTAGCATGGCAGCAGCCAATGCTGGTGCAAATCCTATGGGGGCAAATTCCATGGGCAACCCGATGGCAAATCCTATGGCCAATCCCATGGGGCAGCCTGTGGGTACTCCAACGGGTACTCCTGGGGCAGGGGCTGCGGTGCGCCCTGGTGTTAACATCAGTGTTACGCCAAGTGCATCGGTACAGCGCCCAGCTAATGTACAGCAGGCACAACCGGCACAGCAGCAGCCAGTTGCATCGCGTGCGGCAAGTGTACAAAACATTGCAGCCAGCATATCGGTAGGACCTGCCATCTCTATTGCCTCGTCAGGAACCGCGCGTGCAAGTATGCCTATGATGACGTTGGTTAACGATAGTCTCAATATACGTATTACAGCTATTAACGGTGCTATTATCGGTCGTCGTAAGGGACCGTATGTGCAGATTTTCGGACAGCAATCATACGTGTCGGGTATTCACGCCCAACTTAAGTATAAATCGGGCGAAGGCTGGTTTGTTATCGATTTGAACTCGTCTAACGGCACAAGGATTAATCAAACTCCTATCCAGCCTGAGACCGAGAACGCATTGAAGCATGGCGATGTGCTGACGATAGCCAATATCAACCTGCAAGTAGAAATTAGATAGTAATATTTAAAAACAATGATAACAATACACATGACAGCAGCCAGCAAAGTAGGCTGCGTGCGTAGTCAGAACGAAGACATGGTGCTGCTTGGCAGCCATTTCGTGAGGAACGATGCTTTTAGCACACGTGTTGACTTGACCAATAACGACCGTTATATCATGGCCGTAGCCGATGGTATGGGTGGACATAATCGTGGCGACGTGGCCAGTAGTGATGTACTGCATAATCTGCAGTATTACTTTCATGATCTGCCCACAGGTTTGAGCCCCGAATCCACCGTCGAGAAGTTTGAGGATTGGTTACGATCCATCAACATCATCATCGAGTCGAAGGGCCGCTCCGACGAGCAGTATAAAGGCATGGGTACCACGCTTGTGGGAATGGTATTTTATGAAGGCCAGTTCTATACGCTGAACTGTGGCGACAGCCGCTTGTACCGTTTCCGCGATGGCGAGCTTACCCAGCTTACCACCGACCATTCGCTCAGTAACATGCTTGGTTCGTCAGAGCACTCTAACGTGATTACCAACTGTATCGGTGGTGGTGCTTCGCACTCGTTTATCGATATTGTGAATATCACCGACGATGTGCGCGAGGGCGATGTTTACATGATGTGCAGCGACGGTCTTACCGATATGCTGGCCGATTCCATTGTCTTCACGCTGCTTAGCGAAGGTTCTGATGCCAATAACCTGTGCGATGCTGCTGTGGCAGCAGGAGGTTATGATAACGTGTCGTGCTGTGTGTTGCAATTCTAAAAATTGAGAGGAAAAAAAAGAAATGCCACTAAGATTACCAGACAGACTGCCCGCTATTGATATTCTTAAGAACGAGAATATCTTTGTGATGGATAACTCGCGGGCAACAACACAGGATATCCGTCCGCTGAAGATTGTGATTCTTAACCTGATGCCTCTGAAGATAACCACAGAGACCGATTTGGTTAGATTGCTGTCTAACACACCATTGCAGATGGAGATTAACTTTATGAAGTTAAAGAGTCATACCCCAAAGAACACGCCGATTGAACACATGATGATGTTCTATCGCGACTTCGAGTCGATGCGTAATGAGAAGTTCGATGGTATGATTATTACAGGTGCGCCTGTAGAGACGATGGACTTTGAAGAAGTAACCTACTGGGACGAGATTACCGAGATTTTTGCATGGGCCAAAACCCACGTCACCAGTACATTATATATATGTTGGGCAGCTCAGGCCGGCCTTTATTATCATTACGGTGTGCCCAAGTACCCGTTGGAAAAGAAGATGTTCGGCATCTTCCCACAAACACCCGTTGATACCAAACTGCCCATCTTCCGTGGGTTCGATGATGTGTTTATGATGCCTCATAGTCGTCATACCGAGATTCATCGCGAAGATGTTCTTGCTAACCCCGAGCTTACGTTGTTGGCCGAATCGCCCGAGAGTGGTGTCAGCATGGTGATGGCTCGCGGTGGTCGTGAGTTCTATATTACCGGTCACCTGGAGTATGCGCCTAACACACTTGATAATGAGTATAAGCGCGACCGTGGTATCCGCGATGATGTGGATATGCCTAAGAATTACTATCGCGATGATAATCCTGACAACGCCCCAGTAGTAACTTGGCGAGCTCATGCTAACTTGCTGTACAATAACTGGATAAACTACTACGTTTACCAGGAAACACCGTATAATATCGACGAAATTAAATAAGCTTAGTGACTGCATTAGAACTTTTAGCTCCTGCCAAGAATTTGGCGTGCGGCATAGCTGCCATAGATCATGGCGCCGATGCCGTTTATATCGGTGCGCCTAAGTTTGGCGCCCGTGCAGCCGTAGGTAACAGTATCGACGATATTCGTCAGCTTTGTGATTATGCCCATCAGTTTGGTGCCAAAATCTATGTCACGCTCAACACGATTGTGTACGATCATGAGCTCTCCGAGGCACAGAAACTGATTAACCAGTTGGCCGAGATTGGCATTGATGCTATCTTGGTACAAGATATGGGCTTGCTGCAGTTTATGGATGGTAAGCCTTTCGAGATTCACGCCTCTACGCAGACCGATAACCGCACAGTCGACAAGGTTCGCTGGCTTAAACAGGTTGGTTTCTCGCGTGCCGTTCTGGCGCGTGAGCTCTCGGCCGAGGAGATTGCCGAGATTCATCGCGAGGTGCCTGATATTGATCTCGAGGTATTTGTGCATGGTGCCTTGTGCGTTAGCTATTCGGGCATTTGCTATGCCTCGCAGCATTGTTTCCAGCGTAGCGCCAACCGTGGTGAGTGTGCCCAGTTCTGTCGCATGCGTTTCTCGTTGGTCGATGCCGATGGGGTAGAGATTGAGCACGAGCGTTACCTGCTCTCGCTTAAGGATATGAACCAGAGTGATAACCTGGATAAACTCATCGAGGCAGGTGCCGTATCGTTTAAGATCGAGGGTCGCCTCAAGGATGTAACTTACGTTAAGAACGTTACCGCCGCCTATAGTGAGCGCCTTAATGCTTATATCCGTAAGCACGCCGATAAATATTGTCGTGCATCAAAGGGGCGTTGCGAATACACCTTTACGCCCAATCTCAATCGCACGTTTAACCGCGGCTACACCACTTATTTTATGAATGGTCGTCAGCCTAATATCGCCTCGTTCGATACACCAAAGGCTGTGGGCGAGTTTGTGGGTAAGGTCAAGGAGATTCGTCACGATAGCTTTAACGTGGCTGGTACCGCCAGCTTTGCTAACGGCGACGGCTTGTGCTTCTTGAATCAGGACCGCCAGTTCGAAGGTTTCCGTGCCAACCGTGTGGTGGGTAATCGCATCTATCCGTTTAAAATGCCTGCTGGTTTGCGCCCGGGCATGTCGCTCTATCGTAACAACGATCAGGAGTTCGAGCGTATTCTCTCTAAGCCCAGCGCTACCCGTAAAATACCTGTAAGTATTGCATTACGTGCAGTTGATGATGGTTTTGAGTTGAGTGCCGATGGTGTAACGCTTCACTTCGTGGCCGAACATCAGATTGCCCAGAAGTCGCCTCGCGAGAATCTGGTTCGCCAACTCTCTAAGTTGGGCGATACCATCTATGAGTGCCAGGAGATTGATGTGCCTGCCGACTTTAATTATTTCATCCCCAACAGTCAGCTCGCCGACATGCGGCGCCAGCTGACCGAGGCCCTTGTACAGCCCCAGCGCCAACTTATACAGGCCAAGGTAAGTGGTAATCCCGGCGTGAACAAGCTCAGCTACCAGAATAACATCTCCAACCGCCAGTCGGCCGTCTTCTATGGTACCGATGAGCTTTCGGCATTCGAGCTGAAAGGTGGCAACGGTCCTATCATGCAGTGCCGTCATTGCATCCGTTATTCATTGGGCTATTGTGTTAAGCGTGGTGGCAAGCGCCCCACCTGGCACGAACCGCTCTCGCTGGTATTAGGCGATGGTCGCCGATTCCGTCTGGAGTTTGATTGTGCTCATTGTCAGATGAACGTGTTGGTGGAAAATTGAAAATTGAAAAGTGAGAGGTAAGAGATATCATAATACAATTTGGCGAAGGGTGATGAGGGCGATGCTCTTATCGCTATTCGCTATGTTCTATTCGTTGTTCACTATCTCTTGCTATAACCGCGGACCTATTACCCCCGATGCTTGGGACCTGACCGAGAAGCAGCTCGATTCCATCTCGTTCTACACCACCCATCACTACACGCAGAACTACAATTTTGTGGTAACGGGCGATTCGCTGGTTGTCGTGGCGCAACAGCCCAACGATATGTCGGTGCCCGATGTGGTCACCCTCGAAATCGAGTCGATAGGCGAGGAACTCAAGAAAGATTCTATCACCCTGCACCGTCACGAGCATGTGGTGGTGGCCGATATCAAGACGGTACCCACCGATACAATCGATTCTGTATGGGTAAAGGTGGCGCGCGATCAGCTTACTTTTGGTTGGGTACACGAGAACGAATTACTCTCAAAAGTATCGCCCGACGATCCCATCAGTCAGTTTATCGATTACTTCTCCGATAAGCACTTGCTGGTGTTTATGGCTTTCTGCGTACTTACTGGTGCCGCTTATGGTTTGCGCCGCCTGATGCGTAAGGGTTGTAAGATTGTGCATTTTAATGATATCGCCTCGTTCTATCCCACGGCGCTCTGTCTGCTCATCGCTTCGGCGGCTGTGCTGTACAGTAGCATCCAGCTGTTTGCTCCCGAAACCTGGCGACATTTCTATTATCATCCCTCGCTCAATCCGTTTGCGTTGCCATTCTGGCTGGGCGTATTCATCTCGTCGGTATGGGCACTGGTCATCTGGTCAATCGCTACCGTCGATGATGTGTACCACCGTCTGCCCCTGGGCGAGGCCATTCTGTATCTTGTTGGGTTGGCAGCCGTATGTGCGGTTATCTATGTGGTGTTCAGTATCACCACCTTATATTATGTAGGCTATCCGCTGCTGATAGCTTACTTCTACTTTGCCATTAAGCATCTCAAACTTTAAACCAGCATCAGGTCGCTCATAATCATATCGCTTACAAAAAGTCCGTCTTTTGTAAGCGCAAGTTGGTTGTCTGTAAGTTTCAGTAAGCCTGCATCCAAATGGCGCTCGGCGTTTTTCATACAGTAGCTGCGCTGCTTGTCGGTCAACTGGCTCAAGTCCAAGCCCTCGCAGGTGCGCAGGGCTACGGTCACGGCGTCGTTATAGCGCGTATCCTCATCAAGCGTCTCGGCCTCAAAGCTACGTTTACCTTCCTCCATCGCAGAGATGTACTGCTTTATATCGGCCACGTTCCAGCTGCGTGTCTGGATGTCGAACGAGTGGGCAGCTGCGCCGATACCGATATATGGTATGCCCTTCCAGTAACTGCTGTTATGGCGCGAGCGATAGCCTTTGCGGGCAAAGTTAGATATCTCGTAGTGCTCGTAACCTGCTGATTCCAAGCTGTTTATTAGCGTAAAGTACATCTTCCGCTCTAACTCTTCGTCAATCTCGGCTACCTTACCTTGCTCTAACAACCGGTAGAGTGGGGTGCCTTCTTCGTACATCAGACAGTAGGTTGATATATGTTCCACGTTCAGCTGCAGTGCCTGGCTGATATCCGCCTGCCATTCCTCAAGTGTCTGGTTGGGGAAGCCGTACATCAGGTCGATGCTGATGTTCTGTACCCCTGTCTGTCGCAAAGTCTCAACAGCCTCATGTACCTGTGCCGACGAATGGCGGCGACACAGAAAATGCAGTCGCTCATCGTTAAACGTCTGTGCGCCCATGCTCACACGGTTGATGGGTAGCTGCTGCAGGGCTTTAGCAAATTCGGGTGTCACATCATCGGGATTCACCTCCATGGTTACTTCGGCCCCATCGGCAATTTTATACACCTTATATATATATAGGAAGATTTTCTGCAGTTGCGCGATGGATAGCTGACTGGGTGTGCCGCCTCCCAGATAGATGGTGCCGATGCTTTCGCCTTCGGTTAGCGGGCGGGTACTCATCTCCTGACAAAGGGCATCAACATAGCGCTCACGAAGCGTCAGCCCCGTGGTCGAATAGAAGCCGCAATACACACATCGGCTGCTACAAAACGGTATATGAACATATAATCCTGCCAATTTTGCGGTAATTTGCCTGCAAAATTACAAATTTAGTTTAAAAAAATAAAGAAAGTTTTGGTGTTTTCTCAAAAAATAAGTAATTTAGTCGCCGATAAATTAGTATTCACCTAAAACTGAAACGATATGAAAGTATATCAGACTAACGAGATTAAAAACATTGCACTCATTGGCAGTGCGGGTAGCGGCAAGACAACTCTTGCCGAAAGTATGGTCTACGAAGCAGGTATCATCAAGCGCCGCGGTTCTGTAGAGAGTAAGAACACCATGAGCGATTACTTCCCCGTTGAGCAGGAATATGGCTACTCGGTGTTCTCAACTGTTTTTCATGTAGAATGGAACAACAAGAAGCTTAACATCATCGACTGCCCAGGTTCTGATGACTTCGTAGGTGGTTCTATTACTGCAATGAACGTAACCGACCAGGCTGTTATTCTTATCAACGGTCAGTATGGCCCCGAGGTAGGAACGATGAATGCCTTCCGCAATACAGAGAAACTTAAGAAGCCCGTAATCTTCCTGGTTAACCAGCTGGATCGTGAGAACTGCGATTTCGATCAGATTCTCAATCAGCTAAAGGAAATCTACGGTCCTAACTGTGTACCTGTTCAGTATCCTATCGCCACAGGTCCTGGCTTCAATGCTGTTATCGACGTGCTCCTGATGAAGAAGTACTCTTGGAAACCCGAGGGTGGTGCTCCTATCATCGAGGATGTTCCTGCCGATCAGTTGGAGAAGGCAAAGGAGATGAAAGCTAAGCTGGTTGAGGCTGCTGCCGCCGGCGACGATACACTGATGGAGAAGTTCTTTGAGAGCGAGGACCTGAGCGAGGACGAGATGCGTGAGGGTATCCGTAAGGGTATGGTAACACGTAGCATCTTCCCAGTATTCTGTGTATGCGCAGGTAAGGACATGGGTGTTCGCCGTTTGATGGAGTTCTTGGGCAACGTGGTTCCTTTTGTTAGCGATATGCCTGTAATCCAGAATGCTGCCGGTCAGGATGTTCCTGCCGATGCCAGCGCACCAACATCACTATATTTCTTCAAGACAGGTGTTGAGCCTCATATCGGCGAGGTTTCTTACTTCAAGGTAATGAGCGGTACCGTTAAGAGCGGCGACGACCTCACCAATGCCGATCGCGGTTCAAAGGAGCGCATGGGTACTCTCTATGCTTGCGCCGGCGCTAACCGTATTCAGGTCGACGAGCTCCGTGCTGGCGATATCGGTTGTACCGTTAAGCTCAAGGATGTAAAGACAGGTAACACCCTGAATGGTAAGGATGTCGAGAATAAGTTCAACTTCATCAAGTATCCTAACTCTAAGTTCTCTCGTGCCATCAAGGCTGTTAACGAGAGCGAGACCGAGAAGATGATGACCGCTCTGCAGAAGATGCGTCAGGAGGATCCTACATGGGTAGTTGAGCAGTCAAAGGAGTTGCGCCAGATTATTGTTCATGGTCAGGGTGAGTTCCACCTGCGTACCTTGAAGTGGCGTATGGAGAACAACGAGAAGATTCAGATTGAGTATCTCGAGCCAAAGATTCCTTATCGTGAGACTATCACCAAGATGGCTCGTGCCGACTATCGTCATAAGAAACAGTCGGGTGGTGCCGGTCAGTTTGGCGAGGTTCACCTGATTGTAGAGCCTTACACCGAGGGCATGCCCGATCCAACATCGTTCAAGATCAACGGTCAGGAGTTCAAGATGAACATCAAGGGTAAGGAAGAAGTTAGTCTTGAGTGGGGTGGTAAGCTCGTATTCATCAACTCTGTAGTAGGTGGTGCTATCGATATGCGCTTTATGCCTGCTATCCTTAAGGGTATCATGGAGCGCATGGAGCAGGGCCCATTAACAGGTTCTTACGCTCGCGACGTTCGCGTGATTGTTTATGATGGTAAGATGCACCCAGTTGACTCTAACGAGCTTTCGTTTATGCTGGCTGCCCGTAACGCTTTCTCGGCTGCCTTTAAGGAGGCCGGTCCAAAGGTGCTCGAGCCTATCTACGATCTCGAGGTGCTTGTACCAGGCGACTACATGGGTGATGTGATGAGCGACCTGCAGGGCCGTCGTGCTATCATCATGGGTATGGATTCTGAGGCTGGCTATCAGAAGCTCTCTGCTAAGATTCCTCTTAAGGAGCTTGCCAACTATTCTATCGCCCTCAGTTCTATTACCGGTGGTCGTGCATCGTTCACAACCAGCTTCTCAAGCTACGAGCTTGTGCCAAACGATATCCAGCAGGCACTTATCAAGCAGCATGAGGAGGAAATGAAGGAAGAGGATTAATATCCCATATATTCTCAGCTAATTTGATTAGAATCCCTGCTATTTGGTTAGCGGGGATTCTTTCTTAATTAAAATATAGCAACTAAAATGTCATAATCTTGTTAAATTTGCAAAATCACCCCGAAATAATTAACAATTTTCGCTTTTCGTTTTAAGAAATAGCTTATCTTTGCAATCGATATGAAGAAAAGTACGATTTGGATCATAGCAATAGTCATGGGCCTCTCATTTGTAGGGCTTCTGTACCTTCAGATCTCGTACATCGAAGAGATGGCGAAGATGAAGAAGGAACAGCTCGACGAGTCGGTTAAGCGTAGCCTCTATCAGGCATCGCGTAACCTGGAGATGAACGAGACCTTGCGTTATCTCGAGAAGGATGTAAAGGAAACCGAGCGTAAGGCTTATAAGCAGGACTCTGTGATGGTTGATGGTCTCGATGGCACCATAAAGCACTCTCACCAGTTTGCTGTAGCCGCCGAAGATGGTACCGTTTACTCAAGCTTCGAACTTAAAACGTTTGCCATCCGTCCAGCCAACGTGCCCAAGGCCATGATTCTGCGAACCGATAAGAACAGCATCTCCGAGGCTTCTAAGTCGCTGCAGGAGATTGTACGCAACCGTTATGTATATCAGAAGGCGCTGCTCGACGAGGTGGTTTATAATATCCTCTATACAGCCAGCGATAAGCCCCTGAAGGAGCGCATCAACTTTAAGCTGCTCGATCAGGATATCCGTACCGAACTGCTCAACAACGGTATCAACATCCCATACCACTTCCGTGTGGAAACCGCCGATGGTCGCGAGGTGTACCGCTGTCCCGAGTACTCAGCCGAGGGCGAGGAGGGTGTTTACTCACAAACACTGTTCAGTCACGACCCCTCATCTAAGATGGGTGTGGTAAAGATTCACTTCCCCGACATGAGTTCGTACATCTTCTCAAGTGTGCGTTTCATGATTCCGGCTGTTATCTTCACCGTGGTACTGCTGCTCACGTTCCTATTCACCATCGTGGTCATCTTCCGTCAGAAGCGACTCACCGAGATTAAGAACGACTTCATTAACAATATGACCCACGAGCTCAAGACGCCTATCGCCTCTATCTCGCTGGCCGCCCAGATGATGAACGACCCCAGCGTTGCCAAGTCGGAGCAGATGGCCAAGCACCTTGGTGGTGTCATCTCCGATGAGTCGAAGCGCCTGCGCTTCCTGGTCGAGAAGGTACTCCAGATGTCGATGTTCGATAAGAAGAGCATTGTATTCAAGAAGAAGGAGCTCGACCTGAACGAGATGGTCGAGAATATCGCCCAGTCGTTCACACTCCGTGTAGAGCATACCGGCGGTAAGATCTATACCGATATCGAGGCTGTCGATTCAGCAATCTTCGTTGACGAGGTACACTTCCAGAACGCTATCACCAACCTGATGGACAACGCTGTTAAGTATCGCAAGCCCGATGAGCCTATCGATATCTATATCAAGACCTGGAACGAGAAGGATCGTCTGTGCTTCTCTATCCGCGATACCGGTCTGGGCATCAAGAAGGAGAACGTGAAGAAGATCTTCGAGAAGTTCTACCGCGTTCATACAGGTAATGTGCACGATGTGAAAGGCTTCGGTCTTGGCTTGGCCTACGTTAAGAAGATTATCAACTTGCACGAGGGCGAAATCAAGTGCGAGAGCGAGCTGGGCAAGGGTACCACCTTTACCATTTCGCTGCCCATCCTGAAGGAGGACGAACAATAAACGTGATAATACAAATAAAATTTATTCTATAACAATTTAAAATTATACGATGATGGACGACAAAATTAAGATTTTGCTTTGCGAGGACGATGAGAACCTCGGAATGCTGCTCCGTGAGTATTTGCAGGCCAAAGGCTTTGTTGCAGAACTCTGTGCTGATGGTGAGGCAGGCTTCAAGGCTTTCCTCAAGACAAAATTCGACATCTGTGTGCTCGATGTGATGATGCCTAAGAAGGATGGTTTCACACTCGCTCAGGAGATTCGTTCTGCCAACACAGACGTGCCCATTATCTTCCTCACAGCTAAGACCCTGAAGGAGGATATCCTCGAAGGTTTCAAGCTGGGTGCCGACGATTACATCACCAAGCCCTTCTCAATGGAGGAGCTCGTGTTCCGTATTGAGGCCATTCTGCGCCGTACTAAGGGTAAGAAGAGCCGCGAATCTACTGTTTACCGCCTGGGTCAGTTCACTTTCGATACTCAGAAGCAGTTGCTGCAGATTGGCGAGAAGCAGACTAAGCTTACCACCAAGGAGAACGAGTTGCTGGCTCTGCTCTGCAGCCACTCAAACGAGATTCTGCAGCGCGACTTCGCTCTGAAAACCATTTGGATTGATGATAACTACTTCAATGCCCGCTCTATGGATGTTTACATCACTAAGCTGCGCAAGCACCTGAAGGACGATCCTCAGATCGAGATTATCAATATTCATGGTAAGGGCTACAAGCTCATTACTCCTGAGGTAGAAGATGAGTAAACCGGGCATGGTGAAAAGAGGATTCATAAAAGCATATTGGGGAGTAGCACTGGTTTTTACCGGTGCTCTCCTTTTAATGGTTAGTTATCTCACAGGCTTCACCCGTTATAATCTGGTGTTGCTTACTGGGCTGATAATCATAGTTTTAGGTGCAGTTTTGCACGTTCGGCAACAGAAAAAGGGTGAAAAGTATTAAATATTCTTAAATCATTGGTCAGTTCAATGTTCAATGGTCAATGTTCAATAAAAAATTCGTACCTTTGCACCCGCTTTAAGCAATAACATTATTAATTTATTTTATTAAGTAGTATGAATCAATACGAAACCGTTTTCATTTTAACTCCCGTTTTGTCTGATGAACAGATGAAGGAAACGGCCGCAAAATTCAAGAAGGT